>CAXSDP010000038.1:0-35550 GCA_964235705.1 uncultured Beijerinckiaceae bacterium
CACACGCGGCCGCCTGCGGCCCGTCCGGCGCCATGGGTGGCCTCAGACCCAGCTCGCCCAGCTTCGCGAGCACGTCGAGGTAGTCGGTGTACCCCTTCGTCCGCAACACGCTCCAAGACGTCCTCCCTGCTGCGTAGTCCCTCACGAGGGCTTCGAAGGTCGTCCTCATCTCTTTCCCCTCTTCTTTATCCAGACCGTATGGCCATCCGGATCACAGCATGGGGCTGTCGTCTTACTCTGATACCCTCGGCCCACCCGTCGCGATCCCTCCGCGCGGCCTCATATCATTATGCAGCGACTCCCGATGGCTCGACTGATCCCTTTACCATCGCCACGATGGTCTCTCGGTCGTGGTCGATGGGCGGCATGGTGCCGAACGTCCTGGCGATGGCGGCGTCGCTGAATCCGACGCCCCTCATCGCGAGGGCGCCTCCGATCGCCAGCGGGTCGACGGCCGCCGTTCGGGGGCGACCGTCTCCCGGTCGACCGTCCGTCCGTCGTCGCGCTCTCCACCTTTCAAACGCCGCCTCGCTGACCGGGTCCGTCAAGTCGACCGCTCCCCGCCATGCGGCTCCGGCCAGCAGCTCCCGTCCGAGCGGCATCCGGGAAGGTCCGACGACCCCGCGATCGCTGAAGCTCCTCACCATCTGCGGGAGGGCGGCGAGGGCCCAGATGATCTTCGGTTCATCTTGACCCTTCGCGGCCAACTCGTGGACGTGCCGCAACTCCTCGTCCGTGATGTCACGTCGGATCCTGCAGACCCGGTCGGCCCGCCCCTCGACGTGCTCGCGCAGGCCGAGCCAGGAGCCGGTCGGCACACCGCCAGCCTTCGCCCACATGTGGCCGCCGGCGTCCTCCGCGTCGAACGCGAGCCGCGTCACGCCCCTGGGCCGGCCGAAGTCCGCGAGGTTGCCCCCCACCACCTTCGCCAAAACCTCGCCGCGAGGATCGTGGGTGACGTTGATCCCGTCCTCGAAGAACCCGGCGTCCCGCAGCCTGATCTCCGCGCCGCGGTACTCGATGGCCGCGTGCCCTTCCTCGGATCGCATCAACACCGCGAACGAAGCGGCGGCCCCGTCCACCACGAACTCGTAGGTCTTTTCGCCCGGCAGGCCCTTCGTGAGGGCGGCCGCGACGTCGGTGGGCAGCACCCCCCGAACGTCGTGGACCACCAACGGCGGTCCGCCTCTCGCAACCCCCTTCCGAAGGAGAGACTTGGGCTCGTCCAGTCTTCCCCACCCCTCATTTCCGTTTCTCGCTCTGATCTGTTTCGCGACGCGAGCGGTCTCCGACCGTGGTCCGCCCAAGTCCGACGTCCTGGACAGCGTCCCGGTTCCCGACCGGCGCGCCCACGTGGCGCCCCAGCGCCTCCCGCACCGCCGCCGGGTTGCGCAGCTCGCATTCCCAGACCACCAGGGTCCGGTAGCCGGCGGCCGCCAGCGCCTCCAGGCTCCGGGCGTCGCGGGCGCGGTTCGCCGCGAACTTCGAGGCCCAGAACGCCCCGTTCGTCCGCGGCGTCCGGGCGGCGCGGCACCCCTCGTGCCCGTGCCAGAATCACCCGTGGACGAACACGGCCCAACGCCTCGACCGGTTCACCACGTCGGGCCGGCCGGGGAGGTCGCGGGCCTGGAGGCGGAAGCGCGCCCCCATCGCGTGCAGCGCCTTGCGCACCGCCACCTCCGGCCCGGTGTCGCGCCCCCGCACGCGCGCCATGATCTTGCCGCGCGTCAGCGGGGCGCGCGGGGGACGGCGCCGGCGCCGCCCCGGCGCGCCGGCCTTCGGACGATCTCCAGGCATCGCCCATCCTCGTCCCCCGTCACGCCGACGGCAACCACCCTCGTCGTCCCGCGCACAGGGCATGGTCGGCCCGGAACCGGCCCCACGCCCTTTCTTGGCCGAGCCGAGGTCTCGGGCAATCCAGGCCTTCCATGAATCGACGTTGACCCGGTCCCTCGCGGACTTCCACGATCAAGGCACTGGCGCTTCGTCGATTCGCGCCACCTTCCCGGTGCCGCGATGGACCCTCGTAATCCCAAGCCCGACGCCAAACATCTCGGGTCGCCAGGTCTTCGTCGACCTCGAGATCGACGGCGAGACCCACCCCATCCTCTTCGACCCGTGGTGCCGCGAGCCTTGGCTGACCTACGAGCAGGCCGCTCGCATCCTGAAGATCAGCATCACGGCGTTCAGGATGCTCATCCTCCGCTTGCGTAAGAACGACATCGTCAGCGAAGATTCCCTTCGCAAGCGTATGGGAGTCGGTCGTGACGGTCGTAGGACGACCATCACGTACGTCTCCTGGACGGTCATCATGTGCCTTTCGGGACCGATCTCGTTCTCGCGTCACCGCGCGGTCATCGCGTGTATGGGCGCGATCGCCATGACCATGGCCGAGGGAACCAAGCTCCTGCCGCTCTACAGCCTGAACGACTACGTCGCTCCCAAATAGGCCATCGCGTAACGAATCCGTTACGCGATGGCCTATTTGCGGCCCCTCGGGGCCGAAAACGCCGAAACTGGTCGATTTGCGGCCCGACCGTCCCCCTTGCCGTAGGCTCCACCTTATCGCAGGCGTCTCCGAAGGAGCGCCGCGGGTCCCTGCAAGGGCCGCGCGATCGCCGAAGGCTTCACCTGTCCCCCGATCCCCTCCGTCGCGCCCTAACGAGGGTGCGCGGGCCGCGTAGCGAGCACGCACGGCCCGTCCCTGATCCCCGATAGGAGGCTGGGCGGGGCAAGGGTCAGGGGACCCAGCCCAAGGCCGGCGTAAGCCGGTCGAAGGGCAACGAGCCGCCCTGGCGGCCTCTCACGATCACTTCTGATGCTGTTACAAGGTAACTGCATCAGAAGTGAGGTATCGTGCCCTCATAAACTGTTTAATTGTTTGGCCTACATCCCCTGCGCGAACGCACAATTGTGCGTCAGGCTTCCTCCACCTAAACACATGTATTGTCTAACTAATTCACGATAAGAAGGTGATGCTGCGGTCGGCTCTGGCCGGCTAGGATTCCAGCCCCTTGGACCCGCAATCCAGGCCTTTTAGGACCCGTTCTCTTATTTTTCAGGTACATATCGCGGGTTCGCCGACGTCATGGCCTCTTCCAAGAAGCGAAACCGTCAAGGGAACATGTGCAGGCCCTTCTCGACACACACATCCACGCCGGAGATGGCGTGGTGACCCGGCTATGCGAGCTAATTGGTCAGCGATCTGTTAGACAAGGCCATCACTATGCCGGTCGACATCCATGAGCCGTCAGTCTCAGGGCAATAAGTCATCAGCTAGTAGGCGTAAAATCATCAAACATTGGGTGGAGCGTCGATGCCCGTCGCTCATGAGCTATAGAATCGTTTCGCGTGAGGGCATTCGAGCATCGATGTTCGCTCGGTGAGCCCTCCGGCGATCATGTCCCCTGACGTGGTATAGCTGATGGAGGCCAGCACGATCACCGGCTGAGCCGGGGTGTCAGGCTGCCGCGAGTGGCAGGTTGACCGGGCCGTTATCGCCCAATCCGGTGATCGTTTCCAGGGTCATGTCCAGGGTCATGTAACGGGCGCGCTGGACGGACCACTCGTCGTTGTGTTCAAGCAGGATCGCGCCAACGAGCCGGGTGATGGCAGCCTTGTTTGGAAAGATGCCGACCACCTCGGTCCTGCGCTTGATCTCGCCGTTGAGCCGTTCAAGTGGATTGGTGCTGTGCAGCTTTGTTCGGTGCTGGGACGGGAAGGTCATGTAGGCCAGCACGTCGGCCTCGCTCTCGTCCATGAGGGTGGCGAGCTTGGAGGATGGCGAGCTTGGGGACCTTGGGCCGGAGATGATCGGCCATCCAGCGCCACGGTGCGCCCGTCTTCACCACGTAACGCAGGCCGTTGAACACCTCGCGCAAGCTGTGATCGCGCTGCTCGGCATCCTCCCGCAACAGCGTCAGATAGGGTGCCACCAGCTCCCACTCATCATCGGACACGTCAGAGGGATAAGCTTTGCGCGAAGAGGTCATGCCCCTTCATCTGGAGCCCACACGCAAACGGTCCATAACAGCTTCTAGACCACGGCGCACACGGCTCACCACGGCGCATATTTCCACGGAGTCCTTGCAGCGCGCGCACGCATAGTCCTTCGTTGGAAAAGGCGCCGTGGTGCGCCGTGAGCCGTGGTATGACAGATAGCTTGACTCAGGTTTGCTCAGAAGGCGGTTATATACGTGTAAGAGCGGTAAGGGCGTCGGACGAAGTAACAACAGACGTAAGGTCGTCCCTCTGTTTATGATAGTGGTCAAGATTGGGGGGGGACTCCCCACCCTTTAGCAAGCGGTTTTGATGGGGAAGGCAGGATCAAAGGCCGACTGGCTTTTCAGCATGGCGCAGGCGACGCCGAGGAGTCGGTCCGCCACGGAGCGGAGCGCCCTGGCGTGGCCGTGCCCGCGCGACCTGAGGGCCGTGTAGCGTACCTTGCAGGTCGGGTCGCGCTGGGCGGCGACGCGAGCCCAGTGGTAGACGGCGTTGCGCAACCGTCCGTCAGCGGCTTGGCGCATCAGCACGATGCGGCTCTTGCCGGAGCGCTTGGTGACGGGGGCGACGCCGGACAAGCAGCGCAGGGCTTGATAGTCTCGCCGCTGCAGGGCTTCGGACGCTTCTGCGAGCAGCGTGGCGAGGACGATCCGCCCGACTCCCGGCAAGGATCTCAGGATCGTCACGTCGCGCTGCTCACCATTCTGCCCCGGCGCTTTTCCGGCCTGGGCAAGTGTCTCCGTTAGCTGGTCAAGCCGGGCGTCGGCTTCCGTGATCTGCCGGTTCACCAAGCGGAGCCGCGCGGCCACGGCTTCGACGTGAGCCGTTGCCGCCTCCACCGTCCCTGGCGCGACGGCGAGCGGCGGGGTGCGCAGCCGTTCCAGCACCTGGGCCGCCGTGAAGCGGCGGATACGATGCTGCTTCAGCAGTCGGGCAATGGTCGTGTCCCGCACCCTTGCGGCCTTGGCGGGCGTCGGCACCAACGCCCACAGCTCCAGGAACCAGGACGCCGCGACGTCATCGGCCAGCTCCAGCATCTGCGGATAGTACCGCCACAGCAGCTCGCGCACGCGATTGCCCAGCCGGATGCGATCGTGGCGCAGGTCGTCGGCGATGCGGGACCACTCGCGCAACTCGATCACGGTCGGGTCGAGCGGCACCAGGCGGCGCAGGCAGCGCGGGTCGGTGCGCAAGGCGTCGGCCAGCACGCGCGCGTCGCGGCTGTCGTCCTTGGCCCCGGCCGGGGAGAAGCGATCCCGAAAGCGGTCGAGTTGCTTGGGGTTGATGGCGTGAACGCGGAAGCCGCGCTCCAGCAGGCTTTCCACCACGGGGCCGTGCGGCACCTCGATGGCCACCGCCACGGCCTCCGGCGCCGCCCCGGTCTGCCCGGTGATCCAGGCCGCCATGGCGGCCAGGCTCTCGCCGTTGTGGGCGAAGTCGCGTTCGCCCAGCTTGCGGCCCCGCGCGTCGAGCACCACCGCACGGTGCGTTTGCGACGCCCAGTCCACCCCTACGAACCAGTCTCCTTGATCATCCACCGTATCCTCCTTTGGCCACGAGCCGCCGCGGTGCCTGCCGATCCCTGTACGGGCGCTCAAAGGCGCGGACTCCCCACGAGGCATCCACCTTGGCATCCTACCGAGGCACGGGTCCCCCCCCGGTGCTCGAAGCGCCGGGGGTGCTGGGTGGCTCTCGGCAGGCTGGCTCGATCCGGTCAGCCTAAGACAGAGCCGACCGGATCACCATGAGAGGTACAGGGGGGGGCACCATTGAGCCAAGTCTATGACAATCCTTTTGCTGCCTCGAACAAGCTGCAAGACCTGCTATAGCGGCAGGACGATCGCAACGTAATCCTGCTTGGTACCTCGTTCCTAGAAGATCTGCTCGGCCGTTTGATCTCTGCCTTTCTAGCACTACAGTTGCATTTTCGTTCGGTTTGACGGTTGAGGGGTGTCGCGTGGGATACGGCGCCGCTTCCGCCGTCTGGCATCGAGAGCGCGCCGGTTGAGATGGGCTTGGCGGGCGGCGGCCTGATGCGCCCGTCGCCAGATCGACCAAGCGATGGTGTGGGCAGGCCGGATACGCCGCTGCGCCAAACGGACCGCGATGCGGCGGATTTCCTGCACAGACCAGCGGATCAGTGGGCGCGCGGCCTGGGTTGGGCCTTGAGCCGAGGTCGTCTTTTTGGGGGCGGCGCGTTGGCGTGGTGGCGGATCACCGCCAGTAGGGCGAAGGCCAGCATCACCAGGGTGACGTGCCGGTGCCAGCCGTGCCAGGAGCGGGTCTCGTTGTGAGTGAGGCCCAACTCGTTCTTGGCCGTCTCAAAGGCATCCTCGATGACCCAGCGGTGGCCCTCAACCGCGACCAGGGTCGCGATCGGCGTGCCGGCCGGGCACCATGTCGTGAAGTAGGCGCGCTCGCCATCGGCCAAGCCGCGGCGGATCAGCAGGCCGCGCGTCCATAGGCCGGTCTGATCGTAGTCGGCGCCCGCGAGGTCGGCCAACTCGCAATACGCCCAGTCGTACAGCCTTGCGCCCTTCGTGCCCTCGCCCGCCGACAGACGCGTCCAGGCCGACCGGGCGAGGCCATCGGCGATCGCCTCGGCGGTGCCCGCCACCGACGGCTTGCCGACCCAGGAGTTGAACGCGTGGTCGGACTTGGCGCCCAGCACGTAGCCCTTGCCCGCCCGCCGCAGCGCCATCTCGATGTCGCCGACCCCATAGACCGTGTCGGCCGCCACCCAGGCAAACGGCACGCCGGCGGCGATGGCCCGCGCGATCATCACCAGGGCCAGCGCCGGCTTGGTGGCAAGGGTCGTTCCCTCCGGTACATGGGCGGCGGCCAACCGGGCCGGATCCGTGGTCCAGGCCTTGGGCAGGTAAAGGGCGCGATCAATGAAGGCATGGCCGTGCCGCGAGGCGTAGGCGGCGAACACGCCGATCTGGCAGTTGGTGATCTTGCCCGCCGATCCGGTGTACTGCCGCCCGACGCCGCAGGAGGTCTTACCCTGCTTGAGGAAGCCGGTTTCATCGAGCACCAGGACCGCGTCCGGGTCGGCGAGCGTTTCTAGGGCGTAGTTGCGCACCACGTCGCGCAGGGCGTCGGCGTCCCAGCGCCCGCGGCCAAGCACCGCCTGTTGCCGCCAAGGCCCGGGGTCGCCAGCGGCCTCGGCCCGCATCCAGCCCGTCTTACGCCGCTCCGCGCCGAGCAGCCCGTCCAGGAACGACCCGGCGGAGGCGGCGACCCGCTCCTGGGTAAACAGCGGCCGCATCCGCCCCTTCACCGCCCGCAGCGACGATGCCCATAGCTCTAGCGTCGCCTCGACCGATGTCCCTGCCGTCCATGATGCGCGAACCATGGCGCTGCAAGGAGTCAGAACCTCAACGAAAATGCAACTGTAGTGCTAGTTGACAGTGATGCAGCCAAGGCTTTGCTCGGCGGCTTCAACGCTCCGCTGGGCACGCTATCTTCACGGATCAAGGCCGCGCAAGCTCTCGGACTTGTCACCGCCACCCAATATGCCGATCTCGAATTGCTGCGGAAATGTCGCAATGCAGTAGCGCACGCATGGGAGGAAGTGACCATACAGACACCACAGGTTACAGACCGCGTGAAGCTGTTGTCCTTGACCCGTCTGCCTAACAACCCTGGCGACAGGCCTAAGGATCTCTCCGAAAAATTACTTCAGTGCGTGGTCTGCACTATAATTGAATTAGAGGTAATGGTGCAAGAAATACTGAAAGGGAACAGAGGCGGACGACTTCGTAATGTTGGTCTTCACCTCTTTCTTGGACCTTCTGAAAAATAATTACAGTGATTATTTGTCAATCATGAACTATTACCGATAAACTTATGCTATGTCACGTTATAGATGCGGCATCTACCCCTGCATTCTGCTCAATGTCATCCAATAAAGTATTCAAATCCCGCAAGCCTGCAAGAATGACATTATATTCGTTGAAAAGAGCTGGCGGCATGATGATCCTACCTACTCCTCGTAGACGATCAACACGGCTGCGGATGTCACTGTAACGCTGTACAAACTCAGGCGTCATCAATGCTAGCCACGGAAGAACTGTGTCAAGTGGCACTGCCATAGGCTCTCGACGGTCAATGTGTATAGTCTCAAAGTCGATAGACACTTGCGAGCAGATGGCCCGCATTATCCTCGTAGCGACCACTATTTCACGGCTTTGCCTAAATCTCTCAAACATTCTTTGCTGTGCCGTTTGTTCGAATGCGGCCCTAGCTTGCTCCTCGCCGGCTCGGGCCTGCCGTGCGCCTGCTGAGTAAGCTGCAATGCCAGCCGCAAGAGCAAGTAAGCCAGCGATTATGCTACCTTGGTCTTGCAAAAATTTGTAGAATGGAACTCCACTTGCTTTGAAGGTCGCCAGCGCAAGCGCTAGAAACGCAATACCGACATTAGTCGCCGCCAGACGCTCCAGTACAGTCAATAACCTAAATCTTTCGATCTTGAGTTTATGTGTTAGCTGACAATTACGGTAGCGCGGCCCACGAACGAACGCCACGCCAATCTTTCGGCAGTCGATGCCAGTTCAGCCTCTCCATGATCGCAGTGATTCGGCGCTGGTCCGCCGTGCCGATGCGCGGCGTCTCGATATGGAGGCAGTCGCGCGCCACCTCGCCCACGGTCGTCTGTGATCGCGCGTCGAGGAAGGCGCGGATCATGTCTTCCCAGGCGTCCGCCTCGAACCGTGCCTCCTGCTCCGGCGCGATGTGCTCGCGCTCAAACGCCTCGTCCGGCCACCAGCGGGCGCCGGCGCGGAAGCGCGTGACCGCTTCGGCGTATAACTGGTCACGGTCCTGGCCGAGCGCGTCCGTGTCAATCCTGCCAACCTTGACAGGCCAGAACCGTCGGCCGCCGGTCTCGTCACGGAGGTACGCGCTCTTGTTCGTGGTGCCGATGAACACGCATTGGCGCGGCTGGATGACCTCCTTGCGCCCGTAGCTCGGCCGGTAGCGCTCGACGGGGCGCGAGATGAACGCCTTGAGCGTCGCGCTTTCGGCCTTGCTCATCGCTGATAGCTCGCTGATCACGATGAGCCACTTGCCGGTGAGGTGCTGGCTCACGTCCTTGCCGGCGGTCACGTCGGGCAGGTTATCGGAAAACCAGGCACCACCGAGGATCGCGCATGCCGTCGACTTGCGGGCGCCCTGCGGTCCCTCCAGCACCAGCAGGTAGTCGGCCTTGCAGCCGGGCTCCGACACACGCGCCACCATCGCGACCATGAACAAGGCTCCGATGCCGGACGCATAGGGCGAGGACTCAGCGCCGAGGTAGGTCGTCAGCCAATCGTCGAGGCGGTGGATGCCATCCCACACGAGACCGGCGAGGTAGTCGCGCACGGGATGGAAGGCGCTCTCTTGCGCGCGGAGGTCGACGGCCTGGTGCGTCGTGTCCTTGCCAACCTTCGGTAGGCCGGCATGCTGAAGCCACTCCTGTAGCCGGCTCACGTCCGTGTCGCGAACGGGGCGCATCGCCGTGAACGTCTCGGCGGTAGCCGCGTCGATCGCGGGCAAAGGCGCGACCAGCATGGGCGCGCATAGCATCTCGTCATAGCGGAGTGCCCCGCGCATCTCCGGCGCGCTGCGCAGGGCCAGCATGGCGTTGGCGAGGTTCGCAAGCCTCTGGCCCCGGTCGTCGACCAAGGCATCCTGCGGCCACCTGGCACCACCAGCGAACGCTTCGCCGCGCGCGAAGTCAGGATGCGCGATCTTGCCGCCGACCATCATGCGTTGTCCTTCAGGTGACGGCGCGGGGACGGTCAAGCTGGTGGCGCACCCATCCGTGGTGGTAGCCCCGCACGCGCGCCGCCGCGCGGAGCTTGTCTTCCGTGTCCGCCCATTCCAGCAGACGGCGGTAGGGCATGCCCTTCAGCTTCGCGCGAAGCTCCTCCTGCTCGACCTGGACGAGGCGGGCCTCCACCTCGGCGATCTCCTGCGGCGTCGGCGCGATCAGCGTTCCGCAGGCCGAGCATCGCGGCGTTCCGCGCGGGTTCCGAGCCTGGCAGGCGTCGCACGTCCGTAGGTCCGCGGCGGCCCGCTGCTCCCGCGTCCGCCGCGGCGTCTCGTCGAGCGACCAGTCGCGCGGGTCCGCCGGCAGGCCGTGGCGCAGGCTGTTGCCGGCGTGGTCGAGGATGATCGCCCGCGCCTTGCCTGGCGCCGGCCGCAGCGCGCGGCCGACCTGTTGCAGGTAAAGCCCCAGCGATTGCGTCGGCCGCAGCAGGATCGCCGCGCCGATCGCCGGCACGTCGACGCCCTCGCTGATGAGCCCGGCGTTGGTGAGCACGTCGAGGTCGGCGGAGCCGAGCGCCGCGATCGTCGCCCGGCGCTCTTGCCTATCGGTGGCGCCGTCGACGTGGGCGGCGCGGAAGCCGGCTTCCCGGAAGCGCGCGGCGACGAGCTGCGAATGGGCGATGTCGCAGCAGAACGCCACCGCCGGCACGCCGCGACACAGCCGGGCGTAGTGCTCCACCGCGTTGCCCACCAGCGCGCCACCTGACATGGCGCCCGCCATCGCCTCCGGCGCGAAGTCCCCTGCCCTCGTGCGCAGGCGCGAATAGTCGGTCTCGTCGGGCGGCGCGTAGACGGTTGCCGGCACCAGGAAGCCCGCCGCCGTCAGGTCCGCGACGGTCGGGCCGGTGACGAGGTGGTCGAACACATCGCCCAGCCCGCACCCGTCCAGCCGTTCGGGCGTCGCGGTGACGCCGAGCACGAAGGCGTCCGGCATCGCGGCAACGATCTCCTGCCAGGAGCCGGCGACGGCGTGGTGCGCCTCGTCCACCACGAGCAAGTCGAACGGCGCGATGCGGCCCAGGCGCCGGGCGAGCGTGGCCACGGACGCGACCTGGACCGGCTCCGGCGTCTCGGGCCAGCCGGCGGCGATGACGCCGTGCGGGCTGCCCATGGCGGTGAGCGAGGCCGATGTCTGCTCCACCAGCTCCTTCCGATGCGCCAGCACGCCGACGCGCCGGCCGCGCGCCGCCGCCGTCGAGGTCACGTAGGAGAACACCACCGTCTTGCCGCCGCCGGTCGGCAGCACGAACAGGACCCGGCGCCGACCCGCCGCGAAGGCGGCGCGGATCAAGGCGACGCCTTGCTCCTGGTACGGGCGCAAGTCGACCATATATGGAACCCTCGCCTGAAACTACGAGCTTGGCATCGAGTCAAGTAATTTTGGGAGATATCTTCTATGACAGATTTCATCTACGATTACGACATTAGTACAAGAAATGAGGAAGTACGCGCCGCATTTATTGAAGAAGCTTTGAACGAAATGCTTACCTATGTTTGGCAGAAGGTGCAGGGAGGAACATTGCATAGATTACCAGCTTCGACTTTCTGGACTACAAAGACGCGTCTGACGGAGGCTGAGCAGAGTTTTAGGGACGCGGTAAACGCAACAAACGTGCGATATAATGGGACGGCACTCTCAGTCGACAAACTCTTCATAGCTGAGATTGGCGATACCATTGCTAATTCAGATCGTTCCAAACAGCCGCTACCTAGTATGACGCATACTACGCGGCTTCTCACTTGTATGGCTCATCAACACAATGATCCATTCTTTCGATACTAACTAGTCAACGAGTTAGAAAGCCAGAAGCTAAGTAGTTCAAGCGACCTCTAGACAGATCGTTTCTAATTCCGCTCTTTCGCGGCAAGGCCATCAAGCCAAGTGTTGATCAGAGACCGCCGGGAACAGACCGTCTTGCCTATCTTGAAGGTCGGTAGCTCGCCGATGGCGGCCCGGTGCTTGGCTTGGCGGGGCGTGAGATTGGCATAGGCCGCGACGGCCTTGAGGCCATGGAGGAAGTCGGTTTTCGCGTTGTCCATCAGCGTCCAAGCCTGTCCACGAAGTTGCATCAAAGTTGCACGGCCATGCCGGCCGAATTTGTCCATCCTTGCCCAATCAATGACTTAGCTGTCTGTGCTGGGCGACATAGAAAAAGCCGCCCGTAGGCGGCTTTCATCAGCTTTCGCAGATACTTAGGGCAGTTACACTCAAGAGCCTGCAGCTCAATGGCGCCGTTGAACGTAACCAGGGTGCTTGGCGCTACGAGTTCTACGCCGTCTGCGGCTTGCCGCACCGCCTCGACAAACTGCAGCCCCTCGTCGAAGCCTTCGCCTACCCCTTTAACCACCACAGGCCCCACCAGGCGCTTGGAGATCTCACACCAGCAGCCTATCTCGGAGCCATCAGCGGCGGTGATCCTCCGTCTCATATGACCTGAACTCGGTCACCAGCTTGACAACGGGCGATGTATACAGCTAACTGCAGGCCTCGGCTGCAGTCGCCGGGCGAACTTGATCTCGCCCTCTCCCGGCCTTACCGACTGCGCATGGCGTGCCGCGCTTGGAATTTTCCAGGCAGTGGATGTGTCCTGAAATCAGGACCGCTCGAGACCACCGGCCCATCGCTTGCAGTCGATGGGTCGACCCTTTACGGGTCGGTTATTGGTGGGTGAGATTACCGCAAACGTCTTCCACGCCCGTTTGCGGGGCCATCTATGCATTCATCGTCTACGGTTCCCTACGTCTTTTCTTTCGGCTCGTATCGCGCCGAAATCCGCTTGTGTTGTCATGGGGCAGTCGCGTCATGACAACATTCGTGGAGCCATTGCGAGATGCCAAGGAAAAAAGTCGGCGTCTCAGACATTATTTGGATCATTATTTCGAGGAGATTTCGGCTGAGTGGTCGGGCGCTGGGCGCCGCGACCTACGAAGCGTCCTGGACGCGGTGCTCGCTCTTGGCCTCGTCGACGACCGCGGTCGACCGCCAAGCTCTCAAACGCTGACCAGGACGTGGGAGCGCGTCAAGAAGCGACGCGCTATCGCTTTAACGACCAAGCCGCAGCCGCACTTCACACGTCTGTATGAGCCCTCGTCCGCCGACGAAACGTCAGCTCGATCTGAGACGACCGCGCACGTGCTGGCGGCTCCCGCCGTATGCCCCTTGACGACGACACAACCCGCCGATGCCACGGCCATCGCCATGGCAAAGCTCGCTGCGGCGGCCCAGGGTGCGACCGGGAGGGGGAGAAGGTGATCCACTCCCGCTTCCATCGTCGGCACGCCTGCCGCGATCCCCCCCCTTTTTTTCCGGCGGACCAGTACCGACCAAAAGTCATCTTGTACAGGAGAGTATAAATGAACGATCAAATCAACAATAACAAATCGAAATCCAAACCCAGTAACAGTTTAGAGGCGGCGTTGCTCCGGAGTAGCGTCAACATCGAGTCCGCAGTCGCGGCCGTGGCCATCGCGAACGATGAGAAAGTTGCGATTGGCACATGGCGCCGCGCCCTCTATCTCGTCATCGGTCCAGGCAAGCGCGGCAAGACCACAACTTCACGCTACTTACTTGAACGCGCGCGCGAAAACGGCTGCGCTATGACCGCCCTTGATCTGGAGCAGGTGGGGCGCGGGTTACGCTTTTCGCACCCGGAATGCAGATACCCCAATTACGATCTCGCTGGTGGCGCGGAACTCGCCGAGTGGTTATATCCCGAAATCATCAACGGCATCGATACCGCAGGCCGCCTGCTTATCGATTTGCAGGGCAACGACCAAAGATTCATTTCACTCATCGAGGACACAGACTTCCTCGACATTCTAAAGTACCACAACATTTGTCTCATCGTTGTCGCGGTCACGGGTGGTGGAAGCGACGACCTCGTAATGGTGCGCAGGTTGGCCGAGGCATTTGCGGGACGCAGTCCAGACGCATTTATCCCCATTTTTGCGGAGCGTCTAGTGCCTGCCCACCGCAAGGCGGACGAGGACCTGAAAGCGCAACTGTTAGAAATTGAGGGCGTCGCCGAATGGGTGGCTGCCCCCACCTGCCACGTGGTGTGGATGCCCACGTGCGATCTCATTGCGGTGCTTGACCACTGCGAAATCACGTATCGAACGGCGGCGTTGAGTAAGAGCGCGCCCGACTCGACGAACCCGACGACCTACTTTCAGCGGTCGGGGATCAAGAAGTGGCTGGAAAAGGTCGACCTACGCTTTCAGGGGATCGCGCCGTGCCGAAAGTGACGTCGGGCGGGGGGCATCTGCCCTCATTAGAGAACCTCGCCGCTTCTGTTAACCACCGGATGCGGCGCGCGGCCGAGCGCGCCGGCATTCGCGACGACGATCCCTATGCGATCGTCCTCGACACTCAACGAGAAACCGCCGTCGCGACGTTACTCGCCGTCGAGTACGATCGCGAGGATCGCGAGCAAGGACTCATCGAATTGCAGAGACTAGTCGCCCGCATAGAGCTGGCATTCCAACGTGTTGAGGACAAGATTGATCGGGGATGGTCTAAAATCTGTTTTTACACAATCATCATATTGGCCGCATTCGGCCTGCTCGCCGAAATCGCCTCACCGATCCATTCCTCCCACGTCGTCGGGCCCAACCAAGGGGCGCATCAAATCACCGACACGAGGCCTCCGGAATGTAGGCTCTCTATAGACGATCAAGGTCGCTTAACTGCAACTCAATGCGTCGTTGATGTTGGACCGGTTGAGACCACACGATAGTTAGAGCGCGATCCGAGAATTCGAATTAGCTGTGTCTTCAGTAATGTATCTCGGCGTTAGGTCCTCACGAGGATCGAGGCCTTGGCTACGTTGCAAGTCATTGTTTTAGAATAGAGTATAAGAGGCCAATACGGTCGCATTCTCGCGCCGATCAACACGTGAGACCACATCAAATAAGCCCTATATAATGCGATTATAATGATGATGTCGCATTACCATGAGTTCGTCTAGGCGTTAATCGAGAAGGTAAATAGATGACTGATAAAGAAGATTATTCAATGGAACTTACAAAGTTATTTGTCATACTCGCGAATCAAAGCCAGGTGGAAATCCAACGCAATGGCATCGCCGCTGTAGAAAAAATCATGAAAGGTAACAGGGTGGTGGTCGGCGTTTGGCAGGATGCGTCAGAGCCAAGCGGCGTAGGAATTCTGGTCGTCAAGGGAGAACCACATCTACGCAAGGTTATAACTAATGGGAAAGCTGAGAAGGTAGGCCTTGGCGCTGTTTCCTGCGTCAATCTCGAGCAAGCGATGGCGTTGGGCCGTATGCTTGGCGATCTGAGCGCGAGATGAAACCTGCAAGTCAATCGCGTCAAGGCCGTGAGACGGCATTGAACATGATCACTGTGTTTCTGCGAGGGTTCTAGGGCCTGTCATCGCTTGATCCAATCGATGGTGGCGGCGAGCGAGAGGACGCCGATGAAGCTTGCGGCGGTCTTCTCGTAGCGGGTGGCAATGGCACGCCACTCCTTAAGCATTGCCCAAAGCCGCTCCACGGCGTTGCGGTTGATGTAGATCCAGTCGGGACAGGCCACCGGGGCCTCGTTGCGCTTGGACGGGATCGCGGGTCGCGAACCAGCGTTCCAGACGTGCTCCCGGAAGCCGTGGCTGCTGTAGTCCCGGTCGCCGACCACTTGAACGGCTCAACGGCGAGATCAAGCGCAGGACCGAGGTGGTCGGCACCTTTCCAAACAAGGCTGCCATCATCCGGCTCGTTGGCGCGATCCTGCTTGAACAGAACGACGAGTGGTCCGTCCAGCGCGCCCGTTACATGACCCTGGAAACGATCACCGGATTGGGCGATAACGGCCCGGTCAACCTGCCACTCGCGGCAGCCTGACATCCCGGCTCAGCCGGTGATCGTGCTGGCCTCCATCAGCTACATCACGTCAGGGGACATGATCGCTTCCACCTCCTGACAGAGCAGTGATTTATAACTTGACCTCTGGGCCAATCGGCATCCGGACCCCACGCCGAAGTACACTATGACTCCCGACGGTACTCCCATCGTCGGTCCGACCGGCATACGTAACCTGTACACCACACGGGACACGGCACGCTTGGATGGACGATGGCGTGCGGGTCGGGACGACTGTTGGCCGACATCATCTCGGGCGAAAACCCGGGTATTCCAAGCGAGGATCTCTCGGTCCGACGCTATGCGGCCGCCTACGCCCACGCTACAACGGCCCGCCATTCGCGCTCGCGAGTGAGATTTTCTCTAAATGTGCCAAGGCCGTTGCAACCAAGCCAAGTGTGGATCGAGGAGTTGATGCCGGTAGTTTTCGTCCATGTCTCCGACATCCACTTCGGGCAGGAGCGCGACCACGTCGTCCACATCCACGACGACGTGAAGCGAGAACTCGTTGCCGACGCGGCGGCAGTCGTGGCGGTCCTGCCGTCGCGGTCCGCGCACGGTATCCTCGTCACCGGCGACATCGCTTACGCCGGCAAGGCGGAGGAGTACACCCAAGCAGGCAAGTGGCTCGACAGCCTCGCCGGGGCGATCAGTTGCCCAAGCCATCGGGTCCGAATGATCCCGGGAAACCATGACGTCGACCGGGACAAGCTCTCCGTCGGCGGGCGCCAGCTCCTGGATTTCATCAGGGCGGGAGGCGCGGCGGAATACGAGAAGGTGATGTCGAACGCGAACGACCGCGCGACGCTTTTCGCCCGCTTCGAGAACTACAGCCGGTTCAGCATCGGATACGATTGTGGGCTCGACGAGGAGGCGAAGTACGCGACGGACCTTCGCTTCGAGGTGGGACCGGACCGCTGGATCAGGATCGTGCGGCTGAACTCGTCGCTCCTCTGCCATGGCAAGGAGCGCGACAACCCCCCGGAGATGGTCATCGGCCACCGCCAGTTCTCGATCCCGCGGAACGACGGCGAGGAGAACGTGGTCCTCGCGCACCATCCACTGCATTGGTACAAGGACGCCGAGGATTTCCGACGCTACGTGCGCAGCCGCGCGCGCGTCTTCATTACCGGTCACGAACACGACCCGAAGGTCGGCATCGACAGCGTCGAGGACGGCTGCGACGTCATGATGCTCGCGTCCGGCGCCGCAGTCCCCTTCCGGTCGGACGAGACCTACACCCACACCTACAACGTCATCGAGTTCGACTGGGACGAGGGCACGGACAGCCTCGTCGTCACGATTCATCCACGCGTCTGGAACCCCGAACGGACGTGCTTCGAGGCCGACGACAAGCGGCTCGGCGGCAGCGAACCGCGCTTCACGCTGGGCTCTCCGAACTTTAGGAAGCAAGGCCCGGTCCCGGCCGCAACCGCGCAACCCGACGGCGACGGCGTCGAGGCCGAGCCGGTCGTCGAGCTGGTCTCCACTGAGGAGGCGGAGACCGGCTTGGGGGAGACAGCGCCGATGCCGCCGGACGCCGAAGGCTACGAACTCGCCCTGTTGTGGTTCTTCCGCGATCTTTACGAGGGCGAGCGGCTGCGCATCCTCGTCGACCTCGAAGCCCTACCAAGGGAATCGGACGAGCGGATGACCCAGGGCCTGGAGCGCAGGCTGTTCGACTGGCTCGTCCGCGAGGGCAAGCTTCCCGACACGGTCGCGATGATCGGCAGGCTCATAGGTGAACGAGAGAAGAAGGACGCGTGATGGACAACCTTCCGGTGCACATGAGGATTTCGACCCTCACGCCGTCGAATGAGGATGTCGACGCACGTCGGGCGGCCATTGGCGAGCTCTCCGCTGCCTGGATAAAGATCACCGACGTCAACGCGATCCTGGCCAAGGCCGGGATGGTCGCGGATGCGCTGGGCGACGACGGCAAGCCCCACCAGGATCTCGGCACGGAGGTGCAAGGGGCGCTGCAGAACCACGCTTCCGCATACCTCTATGAGGAGAAGCCGTTCGACGTAGGCATCTGCGCGGGTATGGCCGTCATGTCGATCCTTCGCGTCGCTCCGGGCCCTCACGGCTGGACTGTCGCGGACATCTACTCGCACGCCCTTTGGGCTGCCCTCTCGTTCCAGCCTCCGTTGGAGGCCGCGAAGCGCGAGAGGCTGCGTAGAGAAATCCTGACCGGAGCGCGGGACCGCAGCCAGGCGTCCGCCGAGAAAGTCCGGGAACGCATTGATGTCCCCGATGCCGGCGAGCTCAATGTGACCATCGCGGAGGGCGCCAAGCCCACCACAAACTTCAAGAAGGCGACCGCCGCGACAATCGAGGCCCTCCGGCGCAACGCCGCGCTCGACCGGGAGGAGATCGATTTCCTCTGGTGGGTGCAGCTGAACCGAAGCCGGCTCCTCGGTCGCGCGGCGAGTGCGATGGACGAGCCGTTGCGTCTTGTCGCTCTCGCGATAGAAGCGGCAATGCATCTCCGCCGGCTGCCGGCCGACCTGCATTATGAGCTGGTGCTCCGCACCGTCGATAAGGATCCAGAGCTCGACCTCAAGGAGCTGACGAAGGTCATCGGCGAGGACCGGGTCAAGCTCGTGGAATCGTTCGACGCTGGCCGTGCCGCTCACCATCCTTCGGTGTTCCCGCTGCTTAATATTCTCACTACGGGGCAGATCGCTGTGGCGGGGGCGGAGCGGAAGCGTAAGGCGTCTGACTGGGCGGCGCAGGCCCTGCTTGAGGCCGGCCTCTGTCGTATGTGCCGCCATGGGCTCATCAAGCTGTGAGCGACGCATGCACCTTGGAGGGCTGCACGGTCGGGGAGACCGGTGCCTGCGCGCTGGAGAACGATCCAGCGACCTGTGAGCGTCGCTTCGGCCAACGTCCGGCACCCGGAACCATCGAAACGGGCGTCGCCACCGACTCGTTCGCTCCGGAAGGCCTTTCGAACGTCGGAGCGCCCGTCCTCGAACGGCCGAAGGAGACGGCGTCGTTCCCATCGAGCCGGACGCTCGGGCCGGACGCGGTGTCCGCGATCATGGATACGCGATATTTGACGGTAGTTGGAATCCTGGGCGACCCGGAGTCGGGCAAGACCGCGTGCCTGGTGAGCCTATACCTCCTCGTCTCGAACGCCCAGCTTGCCGGTTGGAGCTTCGCCGACAGCAAGAGCCTCATGGCTTTCGAAGAAATCGCACGGGGAGCGCGCGACTGGGACGAGGGCAACCCGCCCGAGCAGATGACCGTCCATACAGAGATGGCGGACGAAAGGCGGCCCGGTTTCCTCCACCTGCGGCTGATTCGCGACTCCGACGGCCGACGCGTCGATCTCGCGCTACCGGATCTCCCGGGCGAATGGACGACGGACCTCGTCGCCACGTCCCGCATGGACCGTTTCGAGTTTATGAAGGCGGCGGAAGCGATCTGGGTGATGCTGGACGGACGCGCCCTGGAGAACAAGGAGCGTCGGCAGGGTATCATCTCGCGGGTCGGCCAGCTCGCGGGCCGGCTCGGTGCGCTGTTCGAGGGATCAGTACCGAGACTGCTGCTCGTCATCACGCATCGCGATGCTGGCGAGCCGTCCCCTTCGGTGATTACCCGACTGGAGGCGGAGCTTGCGAAGCGCCATATGACGGCGACGATCGTGCCGGTCGCGCCGTTTTCCGAAGACGACGAGAAGGCGAGGCCGGGTTTTGGGTTGGAACGGCTGATCGCGGCCACCGCAGCCAGTGACATGCCGCCCGTTGACGTCTGGCCGATCTCCGAACCGATCGAGGGCGTGCGGTCCTACATCGGGTACAGAGGGCGGCGATGAGCAACTCGATCGTTCTACTCGGGGGACCAGACTCCGGGAAGACCAACTACGTCGGGCGCGTATGGCCAGTCCTGGACGCCGGAGGCGGACGCCTCCACGCCGCCCGGCAGCCCGAGGACATCCGCTTCGTCCTCGACGTCACCGACCACCTGAACTCCGGCAGCTTCGCCCCGCGCTCGGAACATGCGGATGACCGGCGCGACTTCGAGGTCGCCGTCGCGGCCGTGAAGGGAGGGGAGGAGACGAACATCGTCATCCCAGACATCTCGGGGGAGCTCTGGCTCAATGCGGCTGGGCAGGGCGAGGTGTCGACTGAGCTCATGGATGAGATGCGGTCGGCTAGCGGCGCCTTGCTGTTCGTCCGGGTTCAGTCAGAGTTGGCCGTTCGCCCGCTGGATTGGGTCACGTCGAAAAAGCTGCTCAGCAAGCTCGGCAACGACGACGATCGCGGACTTCCCACCCAGATCATGCTGTGCGAGCTGGTGCGCTTCCTTGAGGCGACGCTCGCTTCGCGTCTCGACGGGCAGCGCCCGCGCGTCTCGGTCTTGGTGAGCGCGTGGGACCTGGTAGACCGCGAGACTTTCAAGCTCGGGCCGAAGGCATGGCTTGGGCGCGAGTACCCCTTATTCGCGGGACGGCTGGACGACATCGAGGGCCTCGACCTCCGCGTCTTCGGCCTCAGCGTGGTGGGCGGCGACCTCAAGGCGGACGAGTCCTGCCGCGACGACGTCCAGGAGTACGGCCTCGACGGCCGCGGGTGGGTGGCGGTCGAGGACGACGGAGGGACCTGGCGTCGGGATCCCGACTTGACTTGGCCTATCGCATGGGCCGTCGGCGTCTGACCGTGTCAGCCGTCGAGCGCCAGGTTCATGGGTATCGGCAGGGGCACCAGCTCCTAGCGGCGTCCATGCCCCTTCCAAAGGCGGAACAGTCGGTGGTCAACCAGCTGTCCGACGTTGCGGGACCCTTGCGGCCGCAGGAGCGATTCAAGCCGTACCTGACGGCCTATCCTCTGCCGAGCGGCAAACGCTTCGTGCTTGCGCGGACCTGGCAGGACCCGACGGTCGCGCGGGCGGGATGCGTTCGAACCCTCAGCCTCGTCATACCCATGGACGAATGGGTTGAGGCCGATGGCCTGTCCGCCTATCTCGACCAGTTGCGGCTGGACAGGCTTCCCGACGCCCGAGACGCCACCCAAGTCGTCGTCTGGGATACGGGCACTGAACTGCTGCCCCTGGCGCCGCCATTCAACGGCAGCGAGCTCCTGGAAGCGCTATTCCTGGAGGACGCGCGGCCCGTCGTCATGCTCGACGCACTGGAACCCGAGCTCGTCGCGACGCGCCTGCTGACCGCCCTCTGGCCCTCTCTGAAGCGAAGGTTCGCCGTGTCGACGTTCGCGCGGTCCCCACGCAAGGTCGGAGGCCGCGATTTTGACTTGGTCTTCGCCCCGAAGGACGCACGGTCGAGGTTCGCCGATTGGAACGGGCGCCGGGTGGACGGCCGCTCGGTGCAGGATGGCCGACACCGTTGGACGGGCGCGATCGTGGCCCGGGTCTTCGGCCAGCCCCATCCGCGCCTCCTAACTGTCTCCGAGACCGGGTTGGTGGGCGGGAACGAAGCCAGCCAGGACGACGCCTCGGCCCTGCGGATCGCGTTGTTGTGGGACGAGCTAGCCACCAAGATCCATAACACGCCGACGGCCGCCCTCGGCCTGCTGGACATCATCAATTCCGGCAAGGTCCGCGACGCCCTCGCGGTCAAGGCCATCGAACCGTCGCTGGTGGAGGCGGCGAACCGCGCGTCCACGACCTTCGCCGACGACGACGCCTGGAGCTTCCTCGGCGCCATCTCTCGGAAGCTGCAGGGACGGTCCATGCCGGCGGGGCGTGCGGCCGTTGCGGACGCGGTCGAGAAGCTCGCCGCACGTGCGCCGGAAGGGGCGGTCTCGCTCCTGTCGCAGGAGGACCCCCGCGGAGCACTGAACGAGCTCGTGCCCCGCATCGCCTGGGGTCTGAGCAGGAACTTCACGGACCGCTCGGAGAGCGCCCTGCGCGAAGCCGCCCCGGCCGTTCTGGGGAGGCTCCTGGCTCAAGGCGATCCGCTGGCCGGGCATGTTGCGGACGATCGTCCCCTCGTCGAACGACTCGGCCAGGTTCTTCCGGCGCTGGACGACGAGACCCTGGATGCCGTCGGTCAGAGCCTTCTCCCGCAGCTGATCGAGGATTGGCAGCTCCCGGCGGCCGAACCCCTGGTCCGACGCCTCGACGCCCCTCGGCTTGCATTGGAATTGCGCCACCTAGGCCAGGCAAACGACTTCGCGGGGGCGAAGCTCTCCGGATTCGTCTTGGACAGGGCGCTGTCCGCAGGCCCCAAGGAGGACGTCCGATCGACGCTGGTGACGCTTCCGCCGACGTTACGGCGCAACGAGATGATCGCCCGGACGCTCGTTCCCGGTGCCGAGGACGCACGCTGGCTTCACGGGCTCGACGCCGAGCTCCTGGATCGAGGATCCGCGACGGCGATGCTGCTCGACCTCCTCGGCCGGGCTGACGATCGGCAATTCGTCGCGATACTCCGGGACAAGCGCGTCGGCGCGCACGCCCTCAGCGTCATGGAAAGCGAGGCACCAGAGCTGTTGCTTCGCGCCATGTCCGGTGACGCGCTGACAGTAGATATGTTCGCCAGGGTCCTGCCGCGCGTGCTGAAGTACCTTCAGGGTGAGGCCAGGCTGAAGCTGGCCGAGCATGCCTTGCATCGTTGCCTAAGGGATCGCTTCGGCGGCGACGAGATCGATCTTATCGTGTCGTTGCTAAGCGCCGTGGGAGACGGCCTCGACGGCGCATGGTTCGCCCGAACGGGTCTGGGTAGGAACGTGGACGGGGCGACCGCGAGCCGCAACATGGTCGCCTTGAGGAGAGCGACGCAGCCGGCCCGGCTTCGAGCGGCTTGGGCCATGGAAGACATCGCCCGGATGCTGGTCCAACGGCCGAACCTCGACCTCGATACGGCCGCGATGGAGGCTTGCGCCGCACTCATGCTATCTGCGGAGAAGGTCGCTCCTAAGGCCCTCCTGCTGGCTGCGGGGCTTCTCATGCCCGTCCTGCTCAGGTCCCGGGATCGGCCGGTTTCCCCGATGATTGTCGCGGCGTTCCCATCGGTCCACCGCGAGCTGGCGCGGGTCGACGAGGTCTCCGACCTCTTCAAGTTCATCACGTTCTTCGACTGGGATCGGTGCAAGGCCGCCCGTCACGAGCTGGTGGACGCGTTCATGTCGTCCTCGTGGCCTCCCTTGGACCTCGCGTTGACCGCGTGCCGGACGAAGGAGGTGTCAAAAATCCTACGGCGTGTTGGCAAACAGTATGGCGGGAGTAATTACCTCGAACGAATTACATCCGAAATCGACCGAGTTCCTAAAGAATGCAGATCCATGATTGAAAGAGAAATATTTGAAATCCAGAATAGTCTTATGTCTGATAGTGACTAGTTCGATTTCGTAGGGCTGCTGCCGCACCGAGCTGATCGAAGACAGATGTTCGGCCTCGGCCTCCCATTTCCGCCGAGCGCGCCAGATCTCAAATCGAGTTGACCCACCCTAAAGCAGCGTTCTAACGCTTGGACCGTCGTGTCACATGGGCTGGTCTGTGACTCGGCGTCGAACACGTGATCCCGTTCATATCGGTCGTAAGTAGCTCAGACATTGAATGAAATCGCAAAACTACTGTGGTCACGATCGGCGCCGATCGTGACCCCACCATGGCACCGGTTCTTGGTGTGAACACACGTACTTACGTCGAAGACGGCCAGGGTCATACTTTCAGCGCCGATCCACAGGCCCCGGTCGGTCGGGTTCGGGCCGGCCTCTTCGCCCCCGTTTTTGCCGGGACGGACGCGCTGTCGAGGGCGGCCCGGCTCCAGTCCAGGGCACCGGCGTCGTTTACTGTAGCGTGAGGATGCAGCCGTGATGACGTCCGCGATCTCGTCCAGGAGCGACGTATCCTCGCCGGCCATCGCCTCCATCGACGCCATGCGCCTTGTCACCGTGGCCGCGATCGCCTCTTCGACCGTCCCCTGGGCATAGGCATAGAAGACGATAGCTCTCTCGCCGTCGCGATGACACCGACCCTCGATCTGCGCTAACTGGATCGCGCTGTGACGCATGTCGTGGATGACCAAGGCTCGATTTTTCTCGCCGCCCGGCATCTCGCTGCGATGGAGCGAGATCGACTCCGTGACGGTGAAAACAATGGCGTCCAGTCGCCCGCCCTGGAAAACGACGCGGGTCGCCTCGTTGATCTCGCTGGACTGACGGCAATTGATCTCGCCAACCCGCCACCGACGCTTGGCGAGCTTCGACACGAAGGCCGCGCTGGTTTTCAAGAAGGCGATTGAGATCGCCACCTGCTGATCGCCCTCCAGAAGATCCTGGACTAAGTCCGCTGTGCCGGCGACACGTAGCAAGTTCGCCTTCTGCCGGAAGCGCAGATCGGCGGCCCAGCCGACGGCGCGACGCGTGCTGCCGCCGAGAAGACCGAACTCACGACGAAACTCCCGCCAAGTGGCGTCGTAGAGCCGGCGCTTGCCGGCATCCAGCGCCGTCGGAAGGAGTTCGCGCTGCACCTCGGGCCAGCCTGCGATGTCGCTAGGTCGATGACGCATACCCATCGGTCCATTCAACCATTCGCCTGATCCCAGAATGGCCGACTTGCGCTATCCGCGATAATCATGATTACGGAACTTGTCGACACCGCGAAGAACGGGCGACCGCAGGGGAGGAGAGACCGTGATCGATCGCCGCCGTTTCACCGTGGGCGCCGCAGGCGCGGGCCTTGCCGTGCCCTTCCTGTCTCGGCAGGGTTTCGGCGCGGCGCCGGCCTACACGCTCAAACTCACGTTCGCCGACACGCAGGCTCATCCTATCTACGAGGTCCTCAAGCGTTTCGCCGAGGACGTGAGGCTCCGCACAAACGGCGCGGTCGAGATCCAGGTGTTCAGCCTGGGACAGCTCGGTAGCGGCACCAACATCCTGACTGGGCTGCAGACCGGCATCATCGACCTTTGCGCCCATACCTCGGGGTTCGTCGAGATGGTGTTTCCCAAGGTGCAGGTTCTCGACCTACCCTTCCTCTTCTCCGAGGCACAGCAAGCCGAGCGTGTCCTGGACGGACCGGTCGGACGCGAGCTCCTCAACATGATGCCGTCAAAGGGGATCTACGGGCTGAGCTACGGGCATTGGGGATGGCGTGTTGTCTCTACGGTTGGGCGGAAGCTTCCCGCGCCGGCCGACATGAAGGGGCTCAAGGTCCGGGTTCAACCAGGAGCGATCTTCGCCACCACGTTCCGGACGCTCGGGGCCAACCCGGTCGCCATCGACCTCACAGAGGTTTACCTCGCGCTGTCGCAGCACACCATCGACGCCATCGAGACGCCGATGATCTCGGTCGTGGCGGGCAAGCACGACGAGGTGGTGAAGGACATCAACCTCACCAAGCACGTCTACAATGCTGGTTTCCTCCTCGCCAGCAAGACGAAGATGGATGCACTGCCACCCGCCATCGGTGCCGCCATCCGCGCGGCGGCGAGCGATCTGACACCGGATTGGCGGGCGACCATCGCCAAGGCGAGCGACGCCGCCGAAGCGACCCTGAAGGGCAAGGGCTTGACCGTCTTGCCCGTGGATCGGGTCGCGTACCGTCGGAAAGTCGAGCCCGTGTACACGCAGTTCCGTAGCACCATCGGAGCAGACCTCGTCGACCGCGTGGTCAAGGAAGCCGGCGCCACCTGAGAGGTTTCACGAGATGGGTGGGATCCTGGCTTCGGCGGCAATCGACATCGTCAAACCGCCACGCGTGTCCGGAAAGGCGACGCGGCTGATCGACATCGTCGATTTGACCGCCCGGATCTTCCTCGTCCTGACGCTCACGGCCGAATTGCTGGTCGTGCTGACGGACATTGCCGAGAGGAGCCTCTTCGATCAGTCGATCCTTTGGGCCGACGAGGCGGCCAAGCTCGCCCTCGCCAGCGTTGCCTTCATCGGCGGCGCGCTGGCCTACCGAGCCCAGAACCATACGTCGGTCGAGGTCCTCACCCGGCTCGCCGGTCCCAGGCTCCAAGCGATGATCGCCGCCTCGGTCGATGCGCTCGTCCTGTGCACGGCCGCCACCATCGGCTACGTGTCCCTAGCGCTCCTCGGCGTCGCAAACCTCTCGACGACGCCGATCCTGGAGATCAGCGGCGCGTGGATCGTCCTGCCGCTGACGATCGGCATGGCACTGATCATCGTGTTCGCGATCGAGCGCCTCGCCACGAGGCACGATGCGACGGTGCTCATCCGCACCCTGCCGGTGATCGCCTCGATGACCGTCCTCCTGATCGCCTACGCCTGGTTTCCGTTGCCGCGCCTCGGCCCGCAATCCGCTCTCGGGTTAATGCTCGCCCTGTTCTTCGTCGTCGTCCTGCTCGGACTGCCCGTCGCCTACGCCATGCTGCTCGGTTCGGTGCTGTTCCTGACGCTCACCGGAAGCGCGCCGCTCATCGCGGCGGCCCAGAACACGGTCGACGGGACCGGCAACTTCATCCTCTTGACGCTTCCGTTCTTCATCTGGGCTGGGATCATCATGGAGAAGGGCGGCATCAGCTTGCGCCTGGTTCGCTTCGCGATGGTGCTGGTCGGCCACGTGCGAGGGGGATTGCTCCAAGTCGTCGTGCTGACAATCTTCTTGGTCTCGGGCATCTCGGGCTCCAAGATCGCTGACGTGGTCGCGGTCGGATCGGTCCTGCGGCGGGAATTGAAGAGTCAGGGCTACGCGCCAGAACAGGGCGCGGCGGTACTGGCCGCATCCGCCGCCATGTCGGAAACGATCCCCCCGAGCCTGGCCATGCTGGTGCTCGGTTCCGTCGCGCCGATCTCGATCGGCACGCTCTTCATCGCGGGTCTTATCCCAGCGGCCGTGATCGCGACGCTGCTGATGATCCTGAACTACGTCCTGGCCGTTCGACGCAACGCGCCCCGTTTAAGGCGGGCGAGCCTCGGTGACGTCGCGCGGGCGTCGGCGAGCGCTGTTCTTCCCCTGGTCATGCCCGTGCTGATGGTGGCCGGCATCCGCTTCGGCATCGCCACGCCAACGGAGGTGTCCGCCGTGGCCGTGGTGTACGGCGTCATCCTCGCCTGCCTGGTTTACCGCTGCATCACCCTGAGAGGATTGTTCGACATCGTGGTCGAATGCGGGTTGCTCGCCGGGATGGTGCTCTTCATCATCGCGGCGGCCGGCTCGTTCGCCTGGACGCTGACCGCCGCCAACCTGCCGCTCGCCTTGATCTCACTTCTTCACGCGGCCGGCGACAACAGGTACGTCTTCCTGATCGGCTCCCTCATCCTCCTGATCGTCGTCGGATCCTTGCTGGAGGGGCTGCCGGCGCTCATCATCCTGGGACCGCTCCTGATCCCCATCGCGGCGCAATTCGGGATCGGCAGCATCCACTTCTCGATGGTGATCATCTTGGGCATGGGGATCGGCATCTTCATCCCGCCGATTGGCATTGGCTTCTACGTCTCTTGCGCCGTCACCGAGAGCAAGGTCGAGGCGGCGGGCACCGCCATGCTGCCGTACCTCGCCGTGCTTGTCCTTGGCGTGCTGGCGGTGGCGTTCGTTCCATGGCTCACCAACGCACTACCATCGCTCCTCGGGGCGCCTTGAAGGATCGGGTTGCCACCTTGTCGGATATGTGTCTTCCTCCCGTGACGAAGCTGGGGCCACCACGCTTCACGTTGCCGACCGGCGCCACCGACACCCACTTCCACCTTTTCGGTTCTCGATCGGCGAAAACCCTCGTACGGGAGCGCGACTATACCCCGCCAGGGGCCTCCGCCGCCGCCGCGCGACGCATGTTCGACACCTTCGGGATCAGCCGCGTAGTCGTCATCCAACCCAGTGTGCACGGGGCCGACAACCGCGATCAGTTGGAGGAGGCGGCGAGGATCGGGCTTCCGTTCCGGGCCATCGTCGTGGTGCCCGCCGACGCGACCGAGGCGGAGATGGACCGCTTGCACGAGGGCGGCGCGCGGGGGATACGCTACATCCTCGCCCATCCCGGTGGACTCGACCCAATGGGTCTGGAGCGCTCCGCCGACCGGGCGTTCGAGCGAGGCTGGAACCTGCAGCTTCTCGTCAAGCCGCAACAGCTCCTAGAACTCGAAGGAAGGCTCGCCCGCCTGCGTTGCCCGTTCGTGATCGATCACCTGGGCTTCGTTGATCCCGCCGGACCCTTGACCCAGCCCGGGTTTGCCGCCCTGCTGCGCCTGATCGAGAGCGGCAACGGCTGGACAAAGCTCTCGGGGGCTTACCGGTCCTCCACGCGACGTCCGGCCTATGAGGACCTGAAGCCATTCGCGCGAGCCGTCCTCGACACCCGCCCCGATCGGGTCGTCTGGGGTAGCGATTGGCCGCACGTCGGCCTGCGGGACGGGATGCCGAATACGACGGACCTCCTTGATACCTTCGCGGACTGGATCCCCGACGAAGGGGAACGACGCCGCGTGCTGGAGGACAATCCCGCGGTGCTCTTCGACTGGTGAGCACCGGCGTCTTCGCCGGACCGGGACGCCGGTCCTCAGGACCGATCGTGCGGGCCCGTCAGGGTTCGCGGTTTCCGACCAACGCCTCCTGCCAGGAGCGGCGATGGTGCGCGACGCGAGCTTGCGACATCTTCAGATGCAGTTGCATGGCCCGCTTCCCGAGCTCCCCGTCGCGGACTTGGACGGCGTGGGTGATGTCGTAATGGTGATGGAGGCTCTGGCTCAACTCGGCGCGCGTGTAGAGGAAGAAAGATCGCATAATGATCGGCATGTCGATCATCGTTTCCAAGATTGAGCGCAGCCTCGGCGAACCGGCGGAAGCCAGCAGCACGCTGTGGAAGTCTCGGTTCGCCGCTTGGATCCGCGCTACCGCGCCATCGTCGCCGTGCTCGATAGCGAGCGCCATTATGCCGTTGAGCGCGTCCAGTCGCTTGACGAGGTCTTCGCCACCCTTGTGGACCGCGAGTTCCGTCGCGTGCGGTTCGAGCAGCAGGCGGATCCGGAACGTTTCCTCGATGTCGGCTTCGCTCCACTCGGCCACGCGAACCCCTTGGCCGACGTCGGCCGTCGCCAAGCCGTCCCCAACCAGTCGCTTCAGCGCGGCTCGGACGGGCGTGCGGCTCACGGCAAACTCTCGGGCAAGGGGTTCTTCCCGAAGGTGGTGACCGGGCCGGTAATGCCCCCCGATCAGCCGCTGCCGCAGCAAATTGTACGCCCTTTCCTGTCCCCGTCCCATCCCGCGTGCCCCATCCCGCGGCTCCTCGCCGACCACCCACCCCGGTGAGGGCACATCCCATCTGATGTACGAAAATTGTACATCCTTCCTTTGAAGGATGGTTTGGTCACTGAACCGTCGTCGACAGCTTGCACGTTTCGTGTTCCTTTTCCCGAAGATTTGGAAAAGGAAGCATCATGGATGAGTCGACATCCGCCGACATGAGCCGGTTGTTCCGGACGGCCGCGACCGCCGTCATCAGCGACAACCTCGAGCGCTTACCCGGGGCGGTAGGGCTTCATCCGTTCCATCGCGGCGGGGGCACCATGACAGGGCGGGCCTTCACCGTCAGGACCGCAGGGGGCGACAACCGCGCGATCCACCAAGCCCTCGACCTGTTCAGCGCGGGGGACGTCCTCGTGGTCGACGGGGGCGGCGACACAAGCCGCGCGCTCATCGGCGAGATCATGGCGACGATCGCCAAGCACCGCGGCGCGGCCGGTATGGTCATCGACGGGGCCGTACGGGACGTGAGCATGCTGAAGAACGCCGACTTCCCCGTCTTCGCGCGCGCCGCCATTCATCGCGGACCCTACAAGAATGGGCCGGGCGAGATCGGCGTCCCAGTGTCGGTCGGCGGCATGGTCGTCAACCCTGGCGACATCGTTGTTGGGGACGACGATGGTGTCGTCGCTTTCCCAGTCTCGATGGCCGCGAGCCTGATCAAGGCCGTGCAGGCGCAGGAGGCCAAGGAGCAAGCCATCCTCGAGAGCGTCCGCAACGGCACCTACAAGGGCGCGTACGTCAAGTGAGGGTCGCGGCGACGTCGCCCGGACGGGCGCGTCGTCGGTCGATGTGGGCCGATCCCGGCCGAACCTCGACGCTCGCCCTAACGCGGGGCGCTAACAGGTCAAGGGAAACCACGCGCGATGACACTCGCGAACCTCACCGGAGCGGTGGACTGCCACTTCCACATCCTGGACGCGGCGTTCCCGACCGTGCCCAATCCTGCGGTGCGGAACATGACGGCCGATGTCGCGCAGTACCGGACCTTCGCGGCCGGGATCGGCATTGGCAGGGGCGTGCTGGTGCAGCCCTCCCTATACGGGACGGATAACCAGTTAACGCTGCGCGCCCTCGAGGCGCTCGGCCGCGATTACCGCGCCGTGACGGTGATCGACGAAAGCGTGGCGCCGTCGACGCTGCGGGCGTGGGATCGCCTCGGCGTGCGGGGTGTCCGCTTCAACCAGGTGCAGGCGGGTGCGACCGACATGGCCATGATGCCGGTGATCGCCCGAATGATTGCCGACCTCGGCTGGCACATCCAGCTCCACATGAAGGCAGACGCGATGGCCGCGCACGAGGCGATGTTACGCGCCCTCCCCGTATCCCTCGTCTTGGACCATGGCGGCCGCGTCGACCTCGGCGACCCGGCCCGTCCGGGCCTCGACACGGTCCTGCGCCTTCTGGGGACCGGCGGGACCTGGGTGAAGCTCTCGGGTCCCTACCAGGACAGCGTCAGCGGGCCGCCCGGCTTTGAGGATGCCATCGAACTCGGGCGCCGGCTCGCGAGCGAGAACGAGGATCGACTCGTCTGGGGCTCCGACTGGCCCCACGTCACCGAGACCGTGCCCCCGGCGGGGGACGCCCTTGTTGACGTCCTGGTCACGAGCCTCGGCGATCCCGTACTCCTCCGCAAGGTGGCGGTCGACAATCCCGCCGCGCTCTACGCCTTCTGAGCGACCGCTGGGTGCGAGCCACGCGCACCTCCCTTCCGCCATCGCCCGTTCGGCCAGTCCCGATCCCGGCACGACGCTTCCTGCATCCCCGCCTCCAGGTGACGAAATGCACGACGTAGCGAACGAAGCAGGCGCGATCCCGATCGCCGGCCGCGCGACGCGGTACCGCTGGGTCGTCATGGGCTTGATCTTCGTCGTCTACACGCTGGCGACGGCCGATCGCGCCAACATCGGCATCGTCCTCCCGTTCATGAAGAGGGAGTTCGCGATGACCAACACAGAAGCCGGAGCGGTCGTGAGTTCGTTCTTCATCGGCTACGCCGCGCTGCAGGTCCCGGCGGGCTTCCTCGTCAAGCGATTAGGGGCGCGGCGCGTGTTCCCGGTCTTCATGCTGCTGACCTCGTTCTTCACGGCGCTCCTGGGCACCGTCGGATCAGCGCTGGCGATGATGGTGAACCGCCTGGTTCTCGGCATCACCGAAGCGCCACTGCCCGTCAGCATGCTCTCAACCATCAACCGCTGGTTTCCGGCCCGAGAGAAAGGCACCGCCATCGGCCTGTTCCTCGCCGCGGCCAAGTTTGGCCCGGTCCTGGTGCCCCCGCTCGGAGCGCTCGTCATCGCCGCGTTCGGCTGGCGATACGTCTTTTTCATTTGCGCGGGACCGGGAGTGGCCTTCGCCGTGTTGTGGCATCTGCTCGTGGTCGACGATCCCGCGCGCAGCCGCTTCGTGTCAGTGAGCGAGGTCAGACACATCCGCTCCGAGGCGTCAATCCCGTCGGTTACCGCCTCCGACCCCGTGGGCACACCCGCAACGGCCCGACACATCGCGCGGGGTCGTCGTTTCGCCCGCCTCGACCGCATCCTCCGCGCACGTTCCGTTCGCCCCATCGCGACCGCTAGGGAAACGTTCCGGTCCGTCGACCTTTGGGGGCTCGCCGCCGGGTACCTCTTGATGACCGGCATCATCAACGTGATCCTCGCTTGGCTCCCCACCTATCTAACCAGCGTCAAACATTTTTCGCTTATGGGCGTCGGCTTCGTGGCATCCGCGCCTTTCGTGGGCGGCGTCCTCGGCAACATCACCGGTGGATGGTTCTCCGACCGGGTCATGGGTAAGCGCCGCAAGCCCACGATCCTCATCAGCGCGATCTCGACGGTAATCATGATGTACGTGTTGATCCATGCGCCGAACGAGCCGGCGGCCCTGGCGGCCTTGCTGTTCCTCACGGGGTTTCTGCTGAACGTCGGCTACTCGTCGTTCTCCGCTTACCCGGCGGGGTTGACGACCAGGGACGCCTACCCGCTCGCCGTCTCGGTGGTGAACATGGGCGGGCAGGCCGGCGGGGCGCTGTTCCCGTTCGTGACCGGGCTGCTGCTCGACGCCTCTGGCTGGAACGCGGTGTTCGTATTCCTGGGCGGCTCCTCGCTGCTCGCGCTCGGCGTCATGCTGCTGGTCGTCGAACCCGTTGAGGACGAATGCCCCTCGATGTCCGGTCAAGCGTGAGTGCGGCCGGTCGCCGGCGACCGCCCTTTTGTCGAGGCTGCGCCCGACCACGCCGAGACCCGGTCGAACATGCCATCGAAGAGCACAGGAGGAAAAATGTCCGAACGGCAACAAGTTCGGCTCGGCCTCGTCGGCTACGGCGAGATCGGGAGCACGCTGGGCCGCGGGCTTCGCGAGGCCGGCCTGGAGCGCGTCGCCTGCTACGACAGGTACGCCTTCGACGGACCGTTCGCCGAGCTGATCCAGGCGCGGGCGGAGGCGGCGGGGGTCCGGCTGGTCCGCTCCAACCGGGAGCTCGCCGACGCTGCCGACCTCGTCGTCGGCGTCACGCCGGGGTCCCGCTCGCTCGAGAGCGCGGGAGCCTTCGCGCCCTATCTCACCGATCGTCACACCTTCATCGACTTCTCCTCTGCGACGCCGAAGATCAAGCAGGCAGTCGCGGAACGGCTCGCGGGCACCGGCGCGCTGCTCGGCGATGGCGGGATCGAGGGCACGCCCAAGAACGGCTACGCGCTGCCGATCCTGGTGAGCGGACCGGCCGGCGAGCGGGTGCGCGACCTGCTCAATCCCTGGGGCATGCGGCTCACCTTCGTCGGCGCGACGCTGGGTACCGCGTCGGGTGTCAAGATCCTGCGCTCGGTGCTGTTGAAGGGGATTGAGGCTCTGACCGACGAGATGCTGCTCGCCGCCCGCTACTACGGCGTCGACGAGATGGTGCTGGCTTCCGCCTGCAACACGCTGGCGCGACCCTGGATCGACACGGTCGAGTCTCTGTTGCCGTCCGGCGCCATCCACGCCAAGCGTCGGGCCGAGGAGCTGGAGATGTCGGCGGAGGCGGTGGCGGACGCCGGCATCGACCCGATCATGGCGCGCGCCGTCGTCGCCCGACTGCGCTGGAAGGAAGGCCTCGGGCTCAAGGAGCACTTTAACGGCGTGGAGCCGCCCGATCATCGGGCGGCGATCGCGGCCATGGTCGCGAGGATGCCGGACGACAGCGCGCCATCGAAGGAAAGTGGGCGATGAAGCGGGAAACTAATGGATTGCGCGTGCTCGTCACCGCGCGGGGCTTCGATCCGGCCGCGCGGGCGTTCCTCGAGGAGCGGGGGTTCGCGGTACGCCACCCCGACCTCAAGGATACCGACCCGTCGCCTGCGACGCTGCCGGACCTCTTGCAGGACATCGATGGCTGGATCGTCGGCAGCACCGACGTCGGGCGCGATCTCATGGTCCGCTTCCCGCAGCTGAAGGTCATCGCGCGCCGCGGCGTCGGCTTTGAGCAGATCGATCACTTGAGCGCCGCCAAGCTTGGCAAGGTCGTCACCATCGCCGCGGGTGGCAACGGTCCTTCGGTCGCCGACCACACGATCGGCCTCATGCTCGCCGTCGCCAAGCGGCTAGCCTCGTTCCCGCAGCAACTGCGGGCCGGCGACTGGTCCTACCGCATCGGCGAGGAGCTGACCGGCAGCACGGTCGGCATCGTCGGGCTCGGACGCATCGGCCGCGGTGTGGCGCGTCGACTCGCCGGCTTCGACGTCCGCATCCTCGCCAACGACGTCGTGCCCGACGACGGCTTCGCCGCCGCTAATGGGGTCGCGCGGGTTGACCTCGAGACGCTCCTGCGCGCGTCGGACTTCGTCACCCTGCACGCGCCGCTCGATGCCTCGACGCGCCACATGATCAACGAGCAGACCCTCGCGCTGATGAAGCCGGAGGCGATCCTCGTGAACACCGCGCGCGGTGGCCTGATCGTCGAGGAGGATCTCCACCAAGCCCTCGTCACCGGCCGCATCGCCGGCGCGGGCCTCGACGTGTTCGAGGCCGAGAAGGATCCGCAAGCCAGTCGCGTCGCCAAGGCATTGGTGGGTTTGGAGCGGGTCGTCGCCACCCCGCACACGGCGGCGGCGACCTTTGGTGGCCTCGCGCGCACCAACCTCATCGCGGCAGGGACCGTTGCCGCCGTGCTCGGCGGACGCTCGCCTCCCGCAGACTGCATCGTCGTTGACGGCCGTCCGGCGGGAGAACGCTGAGATGGACGGTGATGTCGCCCTCGATCTTCCTCCCAGCACGCTCGCGTCCCGTCCCGCCGTCAGCCAGTTTCGTTGGATCGTCCTGACCCTGTGCTTCCTCGTCTACCTCGTCGCTGGCGCGGACCGCGCCAACATCGGCGTGGTCGTTCCGTACATGAAGAAGGAGTTCAGCCTGTCGAACACCGACATCGGCGCCCTGGCGAGCCTGTTCTACATCGGTTACGCCCTGGTCCAGGTACCGTTCGGCCTGCTTTACCAGCGCTTCGGCGTGCGCTGGCTGTTCAGCCTCTCGATGATCGCGACCTCGTTCGCGACCCTGTTCATCGGCTTCGCAGGGAGCACCCTGCAACTCAAGGCCGCCCGCGCCGCGCTGGGCCTCGCCGAAGGGCCGATCAACATCGGCATCCTCACGATCATCAACCGCTGGTTCCCGCCCTGGGAAAAGGGCACGGCCACGGGGGTGTTCATGGCCTCGATCAAGGTGGCCCCGGCGTTCGTGCCGCCGCTGTGCGCTTTCATCATCTATCACTTCGGCTGGCGCGAGGTGTTCACCGTGTCCGCCGTGCCGGGCCTGTTGCTATCGGTCGCGTGGCTGCTCCTCGTCGCGGACACGCCAAGGGCCAGTCGTTTCTGCTCGGTCAGCGAAGTGGGATACATCGAGGCGACGCCGCCCCTTACCGACACTGGCGCCTCGCTGCCGGCACGAACGAAGGCGATGCCGCGCCTCGATCGGCTGATCCGCGCCCGCGTCCACGAACCCTTGACGACCACGGGCGAGCTGTTGCGCTCCTGGGACATGTGGGGCTGCGCCATCGGCTACTTCTTCATGGTCGGCATCGCCTACGCGATCATGACCTGGGTGCCGACCTACCTCGTCAGCGTGAAGCACTACCCGCTCTTCGCGATGGGGTTCGTCGCCTCGACGCCGTGGATCGGCGCCATCATCGGCAACGTCCTCGGGGGCGTCATCTCCGATCGGTTGTTGGGCGCACGACGCAAGCCGATGATGCTTCTGACCTCCGCGGCGACGATCGTGACGATGTACGGGCTGATTTACGCGCCGGCGAATCCGTGGCTGCTCGCGATGTTGTTCACCGTGACGGGCGTGCTGCTCAACCTTGGATATTCGATCTTCCTGGTCTACCCCATGGGACTTATGTCCAAGGAGAAGACTCCGCTCGCGGCGGCGATCGTCAATGCCGGCGGCGCACTCGGCGGCGCCTTCGCCCCTTTCGTGGTCGGTGTCTTACTCGACCATTCAGGCTGGGACGCGGTGTTCCTGTTCCTCGCCTCGACCTCGCTGCTGACGCTCCTCGTCGTGACGACCTTGCACGAACCTCTCGTCGGGTTGCAGGCAGCGAAGTCAACGGAGGGCTGACTTACAAAGGATGGTACATGCAAAGGATGGTACATGGCTGGGGCTGGCCGTGAACGGAATGGCGGCTTTGGAGCCTCGTCCTCGAGTAACAGATGTC
>CAXSDP010000039.1:0-10263 GCA_964235705.1 uncultured Beijerinckiaceae bacterium
GACCCGGCCACCACCCGCGCCCTGACGCGCCGGTGTCGTGGCGGCGAGGCCGAGCGCGGCGAGGAGCCCGGCCGGGATCGCGGCGCGGGTCGCTTCGATGACGCGGTCGGCCATCGCCGCACCGATGCCAGGCGCGGCATTCGCCTCGCTGGGCTCGACGTCCGAAGACGCCGCCTCACCGGACTCGGCTGGCGTCTCGGCCGCCTCGACCTCGGCGGGGTACACCTCCTCCTCGTGGGACGGCAAGCGGGTCGCGCGCGGCGCGATCACCAGGGCGGCGGCGCGTTCAACGTCCTCGCCCGAGACCGCGCGACGCCCGTCGAGCGCCGCCGCCGCCTTCGCCGCGCGCAGGGCGAAGGCGGCGACCCGCAGCGAGGGCACGCCGAAGGCGATCCCGGCGAGGCACAGGGGTTCGATGGCATCGTCGCCGGCGACCTCCGGCAGCAGGTTTTTCGCGCGCGCGATCGCGGCAGGGTCAGGCATCCCCTTGCGCCGGGGCACGTGCGCCATTCCGTCGAGGTCCAGGCGGAACGCAACGCGCTCGACGAGGGCTGCCGGCACACTTTCACCGTCGACGCCCTCATCGAGCAGGATGGCGGTGGCATCACCGATGTCGAGTGCCGCCGCGAGCGGCCCGACGACGGACGCGTCGAGGCGCTCGGCCATCGGCACGAGGAGGAAGCCGCCGCGCGCCGCCGCGAGCAGCCCGCGCTCAGTGACCGGACGGCCGGCGCTGAGCGTGGCGGCGATGTCGAGCCCGCCACCGAGGCTCGCCCCATCCACGCCCGGCGGCATCTTGCGGATCACCCTCCCCGGCGCCATCGCGCGCAGTGCGTCGACCCAAGCGTCACGGACCGGCCCGGGACCGCCGCGCAGGACGGCGCCACCGAGCCCGACTGGATCGACGGCGAGCAGCGCCGCCGCCCCAGAGACGAGAGACCAGCGAAGCTCGTCTCCGCCCCCGTGTCCGCTCGCCCCTTCGCTCAAGCCGCGACCGGGATCGGCCCGAACACGTCGTCGAGCGCCCGCTCGATTCGCGCGGTCGAGCCGGCGTCGTCGAGCGGGTTGCGTCGCAGGCGGTGGCGCAGCGCGAGCGGCGCGACCGCTCGGAGGTCGTCGAGGTCGGCACGCGCCTTGCCGTGAAGGCTCGCCGCCGCGCGGGCGGCGCGCATCAGGGTGAGCTCGCCGCGCAGGCCGTCGGTGCCCAGCGCGACGCAGAGCCGGGCCGCCCGCTCCAGCACCGCGTCCGGCACCTCGGTTCCGGGGAAGCGCTGGCGGGCGGCGACGATCCGCGCGCGCACCGCCGCCTCCGCCTCGTGCCAGCGCGCGAGGAAGGCGGCTGGGTCGCGGTCGAACGCGTCGCGGCGGCGCACCACCTCCACCCGCTCGGCGATGGCGGTCGGCGTGCGCACCTCCACCGACAGCCCGAAGCGGTCGAGCAGTTGCGGGCGCAGCTCGCCCTCCTCCGGGTTGCCGGTGCCCACCAGCACGAAGCGGGCGGGGTGGCGGACGGACAGGCCGTCGCGCTCGACGACGTTCTCGCCGGATTGCGCGACGTCGAGCAGCAGGTCGACCAGATGGTCCTCCAGCAGGTTGACCTCGTCGATGTAGAGGAAGCCGCGGTTGGCGCGGGCGAGCAGGCCGGCCTCGTACGCCTTCACGCCGCGCGTCAGCGCCTGCTCCAGGTCGAGCGCGCCGACCACCCTGTCCTCGGTCGCGCCGAGCGGCAGGTCGACCACCGGCACCGGCACCTGGTGGGACGCGAGCGCGGCGCCGGCATCGACGCGCGCCCGGCACTCCGAGCACAGCGCGGCCGCGTTGCCGGGATCGCAGCAGTAGCGGCAGCCCTCCACCGCCGCCATGGTGGGCAGGAGCGCGGCGAGCGCGCGGATGGCGGTGGACTTGCCGCTGCCGCGATCACCCAGGATCAGCACGCCGCCGATCGCCGGATCGACCGCCGCGATGAGGATGCCGAGCTTCATCTCGGCTTGGCCGGTGATGGCGGAGAAGGGGAACGCTGGGGCCATGGACGCCGGGTCTCGTCGGGCACGTGTCAACCGGCGCCGACATTGCGCCATCGTCACGGCGCGGACAACCCTGCGCGATGTCGGGCGTTATCGACCTATGGACACAGACACCACCGGCCGCTTCGACGTCATCGCGCTGGCCGCGACCCTCCCCGCGACGGCGACGACGATGCTCGCCGACGTCTACCTCAGCGACCACGCGGCGGCGAGCGCGCGGATCTTCCGCGTCTACAAGCCGGTGCCCGCGCACTACCACGAGACCTGCCACGAGCACCTCTACGTGCTGAGCGGGCGCGGCACCTTCTGGATCGGCGAGGAGGCGGCCAAGGCGGAGGTCGGGCCGGGGCAGCTCGTGGTGTTCGAGCGCGGCACGGTCCACGCGATCCCCGATATCCTGGAAGAGCCGCTGGTTTTCCTCGCCATCGACGCGCCGCGACGCGCGCCGACCGATATCGTGTTCGTCGACCCGGCGGACGGGTCGGCGGCCACCTTCATGGCGCGTAACGCCGAGGGCTAGAGCCTAGCGCGGCAGGACCGTCTGGCCCATCAGCGCCTTGTCCACGGCATGCGCAGTCTGGCGCCCCTCGCGGATCGCCCACACCACCAGCGATTGCCCGCGCCGCATGTCCCCGCAGGCGTAGACCTTCTCCACGGAGGACAGGTAGCTGCGCTGGTCGGCGACGACGTTGCCGCGCTTGTCGAGGCTGACGCCCAGACTGTGCAGCATGCCCTCGTGCACCGGCGACACGAAGCCCATCGCGAGCAACACGAGGTCGGCGCGCAGGTCGAAGGCGCCGTTCTCGATCGGCTGCATCGCCCCGTCGACGCGCACCGCCTTGATCCGCTTGACGTTGCCCTCGCCGTCACCCTCGAACGCCTTCGTCAGCACCGCGAAGTCGCGCGAGGCGCCCTCTTGGTGGGACGAGGACGTCCGCATCTTGAGCGGCCAGTCCGGCCAAGTCAGCAGCTTGTTCTCCTTGGCGGGGGGCTCGGGCATGATCTCGAGCTGGGTGACCGAGAGCGCGCCCTGGCGGATCGACGTGCCGATGCAGTCGGAGCCGGTGTCGCCGCCGCCGATCACCACCACGTGCTTGCCGGTCGCCAGCACGGGGTCGTTGGACAGCACCGCCTCCTGGCCGACGCGGCGGTTCTGCTGGGGCAGGAAGTCCATCGCGAAATGCACGCCGTGCAGCTCGCGGCCGGGGATCGGCAGGTCGCGCGGCTTCTCCGCGCCGCCCGACAGCACCACGGCGTCGTGCTTGGCGACGAGGTCGCTCACCTGCATGTCGACGCCGATGTTGACGCCGTAGTGGAACTTGACGCCCTCCGCTTCCATCTGGCGGACGCGGCGGTCGATCAGCCCCTTCTCCATCTTGAAGTCGGGGATGCCGTAGCGCAGCAGGCCGCCGGCCTTGCCGTTCTTCTCGTAGACGTGGACCTCGTGGCCGGCGCGGGCGAGCTGCTGGGCGCAGGCGAGGCCGGCGGGGCCCGACCCGACGATCGCGATCGTCTTGTCGGTCGGACGGCCGAACACCTCGGGCTTGATCCAGCCGTTGGCGTAGGCCTTGTCGACGATCGCGCACTCGATCGTCTTGATCGTCACCGGCTGGTCGGTGAGGTTCAGCGTGCAGGATTCCTGGCAAGGCGCCGGGCAGATGCGGCCGGTGAACTCGGGGAAATTGTTGGTGGAATGGAGGTTGCGGGACGCCTCCTCCCAGTTGTCGCGATAAACGAGGTCGTTCCAGTCCGGGATCTGGTTGTTGACCGGGCAACCGTTGTGACAGAACGGGATGCCGCAATCCATGCAGCGCGCCGCCTGGTCGCGCGTCGCCTCCTCCGATAGGGGTAGGATGAACTCCTTGTAGTTGCGGATGCGCTCCGCCGCCGGCGCGTAGCCCCGGTCGCGCCGCTCGATCTCAAGGAAACCGGTGTTCTTGCCCATTTCGTCCCCAAATCCGTCCGGTTCATCGCGGCGCCGGCGCCATCCCGGGTGCCGGCGGTCGTCAGAGTTTGGCCCGCGCCCTCAGGCGCCGGCGGTCTCCAGGATCTGACCTTCCGTCACCGCGAGCTTCTCCATCGCCTGACGATACTCGACCGGGATCACCTTGCGAAACTTCGCGCGCGCGTTGGCCCAGTCGTCCAGCAAGGCCTGGCCCCGCGCCGACCCGGTGAAGGCGACGTGCCGCTCGACGAGGTGACGCAACCGCGCCGCATCGAACTTGGTCAAGTCGCCGACGACCTTGACCTTGCCCCGCGCGAGGTAGTCGAGCGCCTGATGGTAGGTCGTCGCGTCCGCCTCGGGCGTGATCGCCTGCAAGTCGACCATCGCCATGTTGCAGCGCTGGGCGAAGGTGCCCTCCTCGTCGTAGACGTAGGCGACGCCACCCGACATGCCGGCGGCGAAGTTGCGCCCCGTCATGCCCAGCACCACCACGACGCCGCCGGTCATGTACTCGCAACCGTGGTCGCCCGTCCCCTCGACGACCGACACGGCGCCGGAGTTGCGCACGCAGAAGCGCTCGCCGGCCACGCCGCAGAAGTAGCTCTCGCCGTCGGTGGCACCGTAAAGGGCGGTGTTGCCGATGATGATCGACTCCGCCGGCACGATCGCGGTGTTGGCCGGTGGCCTCACCACGATGCGGCCGCCCGACAGCCCCTTGCCGACGTAGTCGTTGGCCTGGCCCTCGAGGTCGAGCGTGACGCCCTTGGCGAGGAAGCCGCCGAAGCTCTGGCCCGCCGTGCCCTTCAGCCTCACGGTGATCGTGTCGTGGGGCAGGCCGGCCTCGCCGTAACGCTTGGCGATCTCGCCCGACAGCATGGCGCCGGTGGTGCGGTTGGTGTTGTTGATCGCCTCGTCGATGACGATCCTTTCGCCACCCTCCAGCGCGGCGGCGGATTGGACGATGAGGCGCCGGTCGAGCACCTCGTTGAGCTGATGGTCCTGGTACTGGGTGTGGTAGATGCTGTCGCCCTCGCGGGCGGTCGGCTTGTAGAACAGCCGGGTGAAATCGAGCCCCTTGGCCTTCCAGTGCTCGATCACCCGCGCCTTGTCGAGCATCTGCATCTGCCCGATCATGTCCTCGAAGCGACGGTAACCCATCGCCGCCATCAGCTCGCGCACCTCCTCGGCGACGAAGAAGAAGTAGTTGATGACGTGCTCGGGCGTGCCGACGAAGCGCTTGCGCAGCATCGGGTCCTGCGTCGCCACGCCGACCGGGCAGGTGTTGAGGTGGCACTTGCGCATCATGATGCAGCCCGCCGCGATCAACGGCGCGGTGGCGAAGCCGAACTCGTCCGCCCCGAGCAGCGCGCCGACGATGACGTCGCGCCCGGTCCGCAGGCCGCCATCGACCTGCACCGAGATGCGCGAGCGCAGTCGGTTGAGCACCAGCGTCTGGTGCGTTTCCGCCAGCCCGATCTCCCACGGGCTGCCGGCGTGCTTGATGGAGGTGAGGGGCGAGGCGCCGGTGCCGCCCTCGAAGCCGGAGATGGTGACGTGGTCGGCCCGCCCCTTCGAGACGCCGGCGGCCACCGTGCCGACGCCGACCTCGGACACGAGCTTCACCGACACGGCCGCGTCCGGGTTGACGTTCTTCAGGTCGTAGATGAGCTGCGCCAAGTCCTCGATCGAGTAGATGTCGTGATGGGGCGGCGGCGAGATCAGGCCGACGCCGGCCGTCGAGTGCCGCACCTTGGCGATCACCGCGTCGACCTTGTGACCGGGCAGTTGGCCGCCCTCGCCGGGCTTGGCGCCCTGCGCCATCTTGATCTGGATCATGTCGGCGTTGACGAGGTACTCCGCCGTGACGCCGAAGCGACCGGAGGCGACCTGCTTGATCGCCGAGCGCAGCGAGTCGCCGTTGGGCAACGGCACGTAGCGGTCCGATTCCTCGCCGCCCTCGCCGGTGTTCGACTTGCCGCCGATCCGGTTCATCGCGATGGCGAGCGTGGTGTGCGCCTCGCGCGAGATGGAGCCGTAGCTCATCGCGCCGGTGGCGAAGCGGCGGACGATCTCGACCGCCGGCACGACCTCGTCGAGCGGCACCGGCTCGCGGCCCTCCTCCTCCGCCGTCTTGATGCGGAACAGGCCGCGGATCGTCAGCAGGCTGTCGTCCTGGTCGTTCAGGAGGCGGGCGAACTCGCGGTAGCGCTCCTGCGCGTCCTTGCCCCCGCCGCGCACCGCGTGCTGGAGCAGCGACACGGACTGCGGCGACCACGAGTGGACCTCGCCCCGGATGCGGTACTGGTAGTTGCCACCGACGTCGAGCGCCGAGCGGTACACCGGCGAGTCGCCGAAGGCGTCGCGATGGCGGGCGGCGCTCTCCTGCGCGATCTCGGGCAGGCCGACACCGCCGATCCGCGAGGCGGTGCCGGTGAAGTACTGGGCGACGAAGGGTTCCGCCAGGCCGATCGCGTCGAAGATCTGCGCGCCGCAATAGGACTGGTAGGTCGAGATGCCCATCTTCGACATGACCTTCAGCAGGCCCTTGCCGATCGACTTGATGTAGCGCTTCACCGCTTCCGCCGGCGTGACGGCCAGCGTCTCTGGGAACGTCTGCGCCATGGCGGCCAGCGTCTCGAAGGCGAGGTAGGGGTTGATCGCCTCCGCGCCGTAGCCGGCGAGCAGCGCGAAATGGTGCACCTCGCGCGCCTCGCCGGTCTCGACGACGAGGCCGACGGAGGTGCGCAGGCCGTTGCGGATCAGGTGGTGGTGCACGGCGGCGGTGGCGAGCAGGGCCGGGATCGGGATGCGATCGGCGCCCACCAGCCGGTCGGACAGGATGATGATGTTATAGCCGCCCTGCACCGCCTGGTCGGCGCGCGTGCACAGCCGGTCGAGCGCCGCCGCCATGCCCTCCGCGCCGCCCTGCGAGGCGTAGGTGATGTCGAGCGTCTTGGTGTCGAAGGCATCCTCGAAGGAGCCGATCGAGCGGATCTTCTCCAGGTCGCCGTTGGTCAGGATCGGCTGGCGCACCTCGAGGCGCTTGCGCTCCGAGTTGCCGTCGTGGTCGAGGATGTTGGGGCGCGGCCCGATGAACGACACGAGGCTCATGACGAGCTCCTCGCGGATCGGGTCGATCGGCGGGTTCGTCACCTGCGCGAAGTTCTGCTGGAAGTAGGTGTAGAGCAGCTTCGACTTGGAGGAGAGCGCCGAGATGGGCGTGTCCGTCCCCATCGAACCGGTCGCTTCCTGGCCGGTCAGCGCCATCGGCGACATCAGGATGCCGATGTCCTCCTGCGTGTAGCCGAAGGCCTGCTGGCGATCGAGCAGGCTGACGTCGCCGCGCCGCGCGCGGGGCTCCACGTCGCCGAGGTCCTCCAGCACGATCTGGGTGCGCTCCACCCATTTGCCGTAGGGGTGCAGGCCGCTCAGGTGGTCCTTCATCTCGTCGTCGGAGATGATGCGGCCTTGTTCCAGATCGACGAGCAGCATCTTGCCAGGCTGGAGCCGCCACTTGCGGACGATCCTCTCCTCGGGGATCGGCAGTACGCCGGCTTCCGAGGCCATGATCACCAGGCCGTCGTCGGTGACGATGTAGCGGGCCGGGCGCAGGCCGTTGCGGTCGAGCGTCGCGCCGATCTGTCGGCCGTCGGTGAAGGCCACGGCGGCGGGGCCGTCCCACGGCTCCATCATCGCGGCATGGTACTCGTAGAAGGAGCGGCGGCCCTCGTCCATCAGCGGATTACCGGCCCACGCCTCCGGGATGAGGATCATCATCGCGTGGGCCAGCGAGTAGCCGCCCTGCACGAGGAATTCCAAGGCGTTGTCGAAGCAGGCGGTGTCGGACTGCCCCTCGTAGGAGATCGGCCACAGCTTGCTGATGTCGTCGCCGAACAGGTCGGAGGACACGGAGGCCTGGCGCGCGGCCATCCAGTTCACGTTGCCGCGCAGCGTATTGATCTCGCCGTTGTGGGCGACGTAGCGGTAGGGGTGGGCGAGCTGCCAGGACGGGAACGTGTTGGTGGAGAAGCGCTGATGGACGAGCGCCAGCGCGGTCGTCAGGGTGGGATCGCGCAGGTCGGCGAAATAATCGCCGAGCTGACCGGCGAGCAGCAGCCCCTTGTAGACGATCGTACGCGAGGACATCGACACCGTGTAGGTGCCGGCGAAACGCTTGTCCCTGCGGGTGAACACGGCGTTGGAGATCGACTTGCGCAGCACGTAGAGGCGACGCTCGAAGACGTCCTGGTCGGTGTCGGCCGCGCCGCGACCGACGAAGAGCTGCCGGGTCGCCGGCTCGCTGCCCAGCACGCTTTCACCGAGCACGGCCGGGTTCACCGGCACGTCGCGCCAACCGAGCAACACGAAGCTCTGGGCCACGACGAGGTCGGCGACGATGGCCTCGACGTCGGCGCGCGCCGCGCTGTCCTTCGGCAGGAACATGACGGCGATGGCGTACTGCCCGCGCTCGGGCAGGACGAAGCCGTTCTCCGCCGCCTTCGCGACGAAGAACTCGTGCGGGATCTGCAAGAGCATGCCGCAGCCGTCGCCCGCCTTGGGATCGGCGCCGGTGGCCCCGCGATGGTCCAGGTTGAGCAGGATCTCCAGCCCCATCCTCACCAAGTCGTGCGACTTGCGGTTGTGCATGTTGGCGACGAAGCCGACGCCGCAGGCATCATGCTCCCTGGCGGGGTCGTAGAGGCCCTGGACGTCCGGCAAACCCGGGGCGGTCAGGACATCCCGGCGCACACTGGGATCCAGCGGCGACTTGGCGATCGGCGAGGGCGCGACCTTGCCGCGCGACTCATCGGAGTCCACCCCGTTCGCATCGTGAGCCGTCCAGTCCTGAATCGTCATGGAAAACCTCGAGTAGGATGCCGGACGAAGCTTGCGCTTCGCCGGGAACGAGCGGGACGAGCCGCCCGGGCGATCGGGGACCGATCAAGTCCAGAACCAGATCGAACCCGGCGACCACGGACTTGGCGCGCGCACGGCGTTGCCGTTGGACCTTGCAAGCGCGATGCCGGACTGATCGATCTGAGGGTCGCGGGCGCCTTAGTCAATATACCTGAGCGCCACGTCCGCGCTCCCACGTGCCCGCGCGGCCGCGCAACGTTGTCACGCCACCGCCGGCGGGTGCCGGTCCGGTTTCCAGCGCGGCGCGAGTGGGAGTGAGGCTGCCCGGCAACAGCCCCCGACTCCCTGCGACGCAACGTGACCCTCACCAAGCTTTCGCCCCAATTGCCCATGAGGTTCGCCCGCGTCGGCAGGGGGCTGTCGGGGGAGTGAAAATGAAGGACGCTTATCCGGTCGGGGCTTGGAACGCCGGTCATCTCGTGCGCGTCGCCCTGGTGGCGGCCGCCGCCGCGATCACCGTGCCCAGCCTCGCGTCAGCGCAGGTGTTCGATCCGCTGCACGGTTACGGCTTCGATGGCAATCCCGTCGGCGGACAGCAGCCGCAGCCCCAGCGGAGCGCCCAGCGCGTCCGCGAGCAACCGGCCCGCCCGGCGGCTCAGCCGCGCCCATCCTTCGTGTCGCTCGCGCGCCTCCGCCACGTGGCGGACCAGAACGGTTTCAGACTGACCAGCGTCCCCCACCGCCGGGCGCGCGGCTACGTCGCCAGCGCCGAGAACAACGGCCATCGCGTCGAGGTCATGTTCAACCCTTACAACGGCACCATCGTGGGTACGCGCGATTTCGGGCCGATCGTCGTCGCCAAAGCACCGGCACCGGCACCGGCACCGGCTGCCCCGGTCGTCGCGGCGGCGCCTGCCGCCCCACCCGTCGCCCCCAAAGCCCCACCCGTGACCGTCGCCGAATCGCCCGAGGTGGCGGCGGCCAAGGCGGAGGCGGCTCAAGCGGCCCAGGCGGAAGCCGAGGCCCGTCGCGTGGCCGACGAGAAGGGCGCCGCCGCGCGCCAAGCCAAGGTTAAGCTCGCCGAGGCCGAGGCCGCCGCCCGGCGTTCGGCCGAGGCGAAAGTCGAGGAAGAGAGGCGCCAGCAGGCGGCCCTCGTCGAAGCCCACCGCGCCGAGGCGCGCGCCGCCGAGGCCAAGCGGCAGGCCCTCGCCGCCGCCGAAGCCAAGCTCACGGCCGCCAGGGCCAGCCAAGCCAAGGCGCAGGACGCGCTGAAGCAAGCCGAAGCCCAGGCCGCCGCCGCGCGTGCCGCCGCCGCTCCCGCCGAGATGAACGCCGCCACGTCCCAGCCGGCCGAGATGAAGCCGGTCGCCAAAGCCGCCGAGGCACCCGCCGCCGAGACGCAGGACCCCAAGGCTTCGGACCCCAAGGCTTCGGATT
>CAXSDP010000039.1:10363-34160 GCA_964235705.1 uncultured Beijerinckiaceae bacterium
GCACCCGCCGCCGAGACGCAGGACCCCAAGGCTTCGGACCCCAAGGCTTCGGATTCCAAGGCTTCGGCGCCAAAGGCTTCGGCCATGGAGACGCCGCCGGCGGCCGAAGCCAAGGCGAGCGAAGATAAGGCGGGTGACCCCCGGGCGGTCGATCCTGGGGCGATCGACGGGAAGGCCGCCGACGCGAAGGATCCGGCTGACACATCGTCCGAGAGCCAGGCATCCAAGGATCCGACGGTCACCGAGGTTCATGGTGGGGATGGTCACGCCGGCGCCGCCACCGATACGACCCCGACCGGCAGCACCCCGATGGGCGGCGGCGCGGCACCGGATGCCTCGGCTGGGAGCGACGCTTCCGCGACCCAGGACAAGCCTTGATCGCGCCCTCCCATCGACGCGTGGCGTCGATGGCGCGGATGTTCGCGTGCGGGCTCGCGCTCGCCACCGGGTGCGTCGCGGCGACGACGGCCAGGGCGGATGAGCCCGCCCATTCGGCCGAACTCGACGCGATGATCGTGCGCCAGGCCAAGCGCCACGGCGTGCCGGAGAGCCTGGTTCGTCGCATCGTGATGCGGGAAAGCCGGTACAATCCCCGTGCGCGCAACCATAGTTTCTGGGGTCTGATGCAGATCAGCTATCCGACCGCGCGCTCCATGGGGTTCAAGGGGAGCCCGAGCGATCTGCTCAACCCCGTGGTCAACCTGACCTACGCCGTGCCTTACCTCGCCAACGCCTTCATCGTCGCCGGCAAACGGGAAGACGCCGCCGTGCGCCTGTACGCCCGCGGCTACTACGAGGCGGCGCGCAGCCGCGGCCTCCTCGGCGCGCTACGCACCGCCGACTCGAAACCGCTCTCGGGCGATCTCAACATGGTCCTCGCCTCTGCCGAGGCCACGCCGCAGCCCCAGGCGGACGCCGGGCCGTTCGGCGCCCTGTTCGGTTCGGCGCCCGCGCCCGAACCGGTCGCCGCGCCCGTCGCGCCGGCCGGGACGCTGCCCGAGGGCAAGCGTTCCACCGGCGAGAGCGCCGAACTGGTGCTCGATAAGCGCGGGGATGCGGCCCCGCCCCGTAAATGGACACATGACGGCGGGGTGTCCGTCGTGGCGCGCGGCGAGCAGGGGATCGAGCAGGTGGCGGCCTACGGTCACGCCACCGGTGCCGAGGAGCCGAGGAGCCGGCGTCACGCCCGCTCACGCAAGGATACGACCTTCGCGTCGCTCGAACTCCCCGGTGGGAGTCAAGCCTATGCCGCCACACCCGACGCGCAGGGTTCGGCCCTGGCGCGAACCGCGCCGCAAGCCGCGATCACGCAGGCGACGTCTGGCGCGGCCGATGGCCAGCCCGTTGCCGCGCAGCCGCAGGATGCGGCGCAGGACACCGGCGCGAAGCCCCTCGAGAAGGAGCGGCGGAAACGGCGCGCGAAGGCCACGCGAAGCAAAGCCACGCGGACGGCGGCCGCGCAGAAGGCCGATGACGGCGCGACGCCGGTGGAGCAAGCCCCGCAGTAGCGATTGGGGGCGTGACGCCGGACGGAACGATCAGGGTCCGCGCGACGAAACGGGAAAAAGGGCGCCGCGAGGCGCCCTTTCCGATCGATGGCCCTCTAACCTGCCCGTAGGTCAGGCCGCCTTCTGAGCCTCGACGACCTTGGGATCAGCGGCGTTCATCTCGACCGCTCGCGGGCCGGCGGTGCCGATCGGGATGCGGCGCGGCTTCTGGGCCTCTGGGATCTCGCGGACGAGGTCGACATGGAGCAACCCGTTCTCGAGGCTGGCGCCCACGACCTGAACATGGTCGGCAAGCTGGAAACGACGCTCGAAGGCGCGGGCGGCGATACCCTGATGGAGAACCTGGCGCTTGCCATCCTCGTTGGCGGCCGGGGCCTCCTTCGATCCGCGAATGGTGAGCGTGTTCTCGCGCGACTCGATCGCGAGATCGGTTTCGGCGAAGCCGGCAACGGCAACGCTGATCCGATAGTCGAGTTCGCCGGTGCGCTCGATGTTGTAGGGCGGGTAGCCGGTCGTGGGATCGGCGCTCGCGGCTTGGTCCAGCATGGTGAAGAGCCGGTCGAAGCCGACGGTCGAGCGGTAAAGCGGTGACAGGTCATAGGAACGCATGGACACATCCTCCAGAAGAAGCGACATGATATGGAAGCCGCCCGGTGGGCCGGCTCCGTCTTCGCGGGTCCTCATGGACCCCGCAGACGATTAGGTGGGGGTGGAAAACACGGCCGCAAGGTCCCTCACGCACGAGATCGCCGGTCGTGCGCCAGCGTCGGGACGCATTCGCCGCGTAGCGGCAATTCGCAATTCCAGGGCAATCCATCCCGCATGAAGCTCTACGAGACGCCCGACAACCCCATTCCCGCGAACCCGATCGTGTCCCCGATCCGCACAACCGATGGTTTGACGTTGCGCGTCGCGCGCTGGGCGCGACGCGGCGCGCGGGGTACGGTCGTGGTCGCGACCGGGCGCAGCGAGTTCGCCGAACTCTATTTCGGCACCATTCGCGCGCTGCTGGAGAGGGATCTCGACGTGGTCGTCATGGACTGGCGCGGCCAGGGCCAGTCCGATCGGGAAATCGCCCGGGAGCGGCGGGGTTACGTGTCCGATTTCGCCAAGTACCGGCTCGATCTCGAAGCCCTGCGGACGCAGGTGCTCGAACCCTACGCGGCGAAGCCCTGGTTCGCCTTTGGCCACTCGATGGGGGCCGCCATCCTGCTCGCCCAGGCCCACGACGGCGGAACACCGTTCGAGCGGCTGTTCCTGACGGCGCCGATGATCGACCTGCCGCTGCGCCACAAGGCGTTCGTCAGGATGGCCACCAAGGTCGCCGACCGCCTCGGTTTCGCCACCCGGCTCATTCCACGGGGCAGCGAGGAGTCGATCTTCGTCAAGCGGTTCGAGGGTAACGTCCTGACGAGCGACAGGCGCCAGTACGCGAGGCTGGCGGCGGCGATCAAACACCTGCCCCGCTTGGCGGTGGGCGCGCCGACGATCCGCTGGCTGGCCGGCGCCTTCGAGCTGATGGGCCGCTTCGCCGCCGACCCGCGCTACGCCGTGGAGATCCTGACCCCCGTGCTGATCGTCGCCGCCGGCGCGGACCGCATCGTGGATACGGCAGCCACCGAGCGATTCGCCCTGCGTCTCAAGGTCGGGCGCTGCATCACCATCCCCGACGCGCGCCACCAGGTCTTCGTCGAGCGCCCGGCGATCGACGCCCAGCTGTGGGCCGCCTTCGACGCCTTCATCCCCGGCGAGGCGGCACATGTCCCCGGCGCACGAGTCGCCTCGGGGGCATCGGCGCCGGTGGACGAGCGCGTGGCGCCGGGCTGAACGCGCGCGGACCGGATGTTTACAGCGCCGCTTGCGGGTGCGGGTTCGTCGCGACCTGCGGCTTCCTGATCGTTCCAGTGCGATCGGAGGCGGTGCGATCGGCGGCGGCCGGGTCGTCCTTGACCTTCCCCACCTGGGTTTTCTCCGCCTTGGCGATCGTGGTGGATGCCTTCCTCGCCGCGACCTTCACGACCGGCGAGGTTTTCGTCTTGGCGGCCGGCTCGACGACCCAATCGGTCGGGGCGGCGGCGAGCGCCTCGGGACGGCTCACGTCGGCGAGGTTGGCCTTGGCGAACTCAGGGTTCTGCCCGCCGTCGGCGTAGATGGTGCGCACGGCGGGCGTACCGGAGGCCGCCAATTTCTCGATCCGGGCGTCATCCTCCGCCTCGCGCGCCGCGACCTCGTTCTGGATGCCGTCATGCTGAAGCGCGGGGCACGCGCCCACGGGGTCGAGGTTGCGCGCCGTCACGTTGAACACGTAGTGCTTGGCGCAGACGCCGACGTTCACGTCCTGCTTGGCGACCTCGAAATTGTCGGCGCCTTCCTTTAGCTGGCGCCAGAAGGCGATGTTCGGGTCGGCCCGGTACTTGGCCATGTTCTCGGGCGTCATGTGGAAGGGGTAGGACTGCATCTGGATGGCTTGCTGGCCACCGGCGAAGCCCTCCCGCGCCACCGCGTAGATCTGGTCGATCTGGGCGTCCGTCATGGAGAAGCAGCCGGCCGACGAGCAGGCGCCGTGCACGAAGATCGAGCCGCCGCCGTGACCCCACGCGCGGTCATAAGCGTTGGGGTAGCCGACGTTGAAGGACAGGTAGTAGGCCGACGTCGGGTTCATCTGGCCGGGCGTGACCTTGTAGAAGCCCTCCGGCACCTGGCGGTCGCCCTCGCGCAGCTTGGGTCCGAGCTGGCCGGACCAGCGGCACATCGGGAACGTCTTCAGAAGGGTGTACCGGCCGTCCGGCTTCATCTTCCAGATCTCGAACTCCGCCTCCTTCTTGTAGGTGCGGATCAGGACCGGCGCGTTGATGGCGACGCCGTCCTTCTGCATGAGGGCCACCATCTCCGGCGACAGCGGATGCGAGGCGCGCTCCGAGCCGCCGATGCCGAGGCCCGCGCTCCCGCCCTCGTCGCAGCCGGCGAGGAGCGCCGTGGCCGAGAACAGGAGGCCGGCGGCGACCACGTTGCGAAGACGGTGGCGGCGGGCGGTGCTGGTGGACCCCATGGCGAGATGACTCTTCTTCCGGGAAGCGGCGCGTCCGCCCTTCCACACGCTACGATGTACCCCGGCCCGACAGGAGCCGCAACGCGGACCGTGGTCCGCCGGGGTAAACGAAGACTGAACAGCAGCTTAGCGACATTTTGGAGACAGGCGCCGAACTTCCGCGCGCCACGCGATCCAGGTGGGAACCTTCGCCGGGGCTGATGCGGGCCCGCGCTCAGGACGGGCGGGCGCCACCGGCGAGGCGACGCGCGCCGATCCAGCCGCCGGTGACGACGAGCGAGGCGGCCAAAGCGACCGCGTAGGCGAACGGGGCGTGCCCGTTCGGCAAGACCAGGGCGACGACGACGTAGAAGGTGAGCACGGAGGCGACGCCCTGGAGCGAGCCGCGCACGATCGCCAACGCCTCGGCGAGCCCGCCCTGGTGGCGACCGAAAGCCAGGAGCGGCCACGTCACCGCCGGGATGGGCGACAGCAGGCCGCTGAGGTCGGCCCCGATCAGGCCGGCGCTTTCCGTCACCAGCAGCACGACCGCCGTGGACACCAGCATCCGCGCCGGCAGGTCCCAGACGGGCAGGTCCCAAGCCGGGAGGGCGTGGCCGACCCGCGCCGCCTCGCCCCGTCCCGGATCCGCCCCGAGCAGCCCCAAGGAGGCGCCGAGCAGCGCCAGGCACAGCACGCAGCCGCCCCACAGGTCCAGGTGAAGGCGGCGGAACAGGGCGATCGCCAGCAGGAACACGAGGAAGGACGCGAGGAGGGTCGCGCCGGCCGGCAGTCGCTTCCCGCTTATCGCGTAGGCCACGTAGAACGCCACCGTCGCGGCGACGCCCGAGATCGCGGTGACGGCCGCCCGCGCGGCGAAGCCGGCGCCCTGCTCGCTCGCCAGGTAGATCGAGATCGGCGCCGAGGTTAGCGGCAGGCCGGCGAGCAGCGCGCCGAGCGCCCCGCCCCAGCGACGGACGGCGCGCGAGACGCCCCACATGGTGAGTGGCGTCACCGTCAGCTTGATGAGGAGGTCGGCCGCCATCGATCGCTCGCACCACTCCCGCCGCGCCGGATGTCCGGTCTCAGGTGCCAGATCTCAGATCTTGCGGCCCATCGCCAGGAACTTGTCCGTCCGCGCCGCCTTGATGGCCTCACGGTCGAGCGAGGCGAGGTCGTGCAGGGCGCCGGCGATCGCGTCGGACAAGGCTTCCATGACGTGGCCGTGGTCGCGGTGTGCACCGCCGAGCGGCTCGGGGACGATCGTGTCGATGATGCCGAAGCGCAGCAGGTCCTGCGCGGTGATCTTCATGCTGGTCGCGGCGTCCTCGGCGCGACCGGCCTCGCGCCATAGGATGGAGGCGGAGGCTTCCGGCGAGGCGACGGTGTAGATGGCGTGCTCCAGCATCAGCACCTTGTTGCAGGAGGCGATGGCGATGGCGCCGCCCGAGCCGCCCTCGCCGACGATGGCCGCGACGTTGGGCACGCCGAGCCCGAGGCAGACGTCGATGGAGCGGGCGATGGCCTCGGCCTGACCGCGCTCCTCCGCGTCGATGCCGGGGAAGGCGCCGGCGGTGTCGACGAGCGAGAGCACGGGGATGTCGAAGCGGTCGGCCATCTGCATGAGGCGCACCGCCTTGCGGTATCCCTCCGGCCGCGCCATGCCGAAGTTGTGCTTGATGCGGCTGTCGGTATCCGACCCCTTCTCCTGGCCGATCATGCAGATGGAACGACCCTGGAAGCGCCCGAAGCCGCCGACGATCGCCGCGTCCTCACCGAACAGCCGGTCGCCGGACATCGGCGTGAAGTCGGTGACGAGGTGGTCGACGTAGTCGCGGAAATGCGGGCGCTGCGGGTGACGGGCGACGGCGGTCTTCTGCCAGGGGGTGAGGCCGGCGTAGAGGTCGGCGAGCGTCTTGGCGGCCTTCGCCTCGAGACGCTCCGTTTCCTCGCCGATGGCGGTCGCCTCGCCGTCGAGGTTCAGGGCGCGCAGTTCCTCGATCTTGGCTTCGAGGTCGGCGACGGGCTTTTCGAAGTCGAGGTAGGTTCGCATCGTCGTGGGCGTTGGCCTTGGCGTCTGGCAACCGACGCTCGGACGCGCCGATGGCGTGGGTTTGGGCGGGCCGAGCGGCCAGCCGTAGGGGCGCGGCGGACACTTGCCAGTTTGCCCGGACCTGTCAATTGGCAAGCGCCGGCGGGCACCCGCCGGGGCGAGCGCCGTCACGCCACCTTGTCCTGCTTCAAATCCTTGCCGATGCGGCGGCTGAGCAGGCCGAGCAGCGCCGCCTCCTCCGGCTTCAGCTGGTCGGCATCCTCACTCAACTCGTCCTCGACCTTGCGCTTGATGCCCTCCAGCAAACCGCCGTCGAGGTAGCTGTCGACGACGTGGGGGTGGACGTAGCACTTGCGGCAGATGGTGGGCGTGTTGCCGAGCTTGGCGGCCACGCCCTCGATGGCGGCCTTGACGTTCTTCTTCTTCAGGGCGTCGCTGTCGACGCTCTCGAACTCGCTGAGCGCCATGGCCGCCAGCACGGTGCCCGCCCAAGTGCGGAAATCCTTGGCGGTGACGTCCTCGCCGGTGATCTCGCGCAGGTACGCGTTGACGTCGGCGGAATCGACCGGCTGGCGGTGGCCGTCCTCGTCGAGGTACTGGAACAAGTGCTGGCCTGGCAGCTCCTGGATGGAGCGCACCACCTTGGCGACCCGCTTGTCCTTCAAGTCGAGGTTCCACATCTTGCCGCTCTTGCCCTTGAAGTCGAAGCGGAGCGTCGAGCCCTCCACGTCGAGGTGGCGGTTGCGCAGCGTCGTCAAACCGAAGCTGTGGTTGTCCTTGGCGTAATCCTCGTTGCCGACGCGGATCAGCGTCTTCTCCAGCAACGCGACGAGGGTGGCCAGCACCTTCTCGCGGGGCAGGCCGCGACGGCCCATGTCGGCGGCGACGCGCTTGCGCAACGCCGGCAACAGCCGGCCGAAGGCCTCCATCCGCTCGTATTTGGCGTCGTCGCGGGCGGCGGTCCACTTGGGATGGTAGCGGTACTGCTTGCGGCCCTTGGCGTCGCGCCCGGTCGCTTGGATGTGGCCGTTCGCCTTCGCGCAGATCCAGACGTCGGTGTAGGCCGGCGGCACGCCGAGCCCGGTGATGCGCCCGCGCATCGCCTTGTCCGCGATCGTGCGGCCCCGCTCGTCGAGGAAGCGCCATCCCTTGCCGGACTTCCGGCGGGTGAAGCCCGGCTCCTCGTCGGACACGTAGACGAGGCCGGCCGCCTCCGCCGCCTCGCGGCCCTCGGCCGCCGCCTCGCCCTCCACCGCCGCGCCGCCGCCGGCAACCGCGTCCGCCTCCAGCGGCGCCTCGCCGGCCGGGACCCTCGGCACGGCGGTGGCCGTACCCGCCCCGGCGGGTACGTGGGAGCGTCGGGGTGGGGATGCGGCGGCTTGATCCATCATAAGGTAATGGCCACGCTGGATCCTTCGTTCCGGTATCACCACGTCGCAGCCGCCAGGCCGACGCCGAGGGTTGAGGGGTGCGGCTTGACGTGGCCGCCGCGCGATCCCACACTTGAACCATCGAGCCGAGGGGATCCCCGCCAGGGGGCTGAGAGGCCGGCGACGTCGCGACCCGCGACGGCCCGGCGACCCTTATGACCTGATCCAGTTCGTACTGGCGTAGGGATGGCACCGGGCGTTCGCCCCCCATTCCACCCCGGTCCGACGTCCGTGAAAGGCCCATCGTTGCGTCATCCACGCATCTGCGTCCTGGGTGCCGGCGTCGCCGGACTGACCGCCGCCTTCGAGTTCGCGCGCGCGGGCTGCGCCGTGACGATCGTCGAGCGCGGACCGGCGGTCGGGCGCGGCTGCTCCTTCTACGCCGGCGGGATGATCGCGCCCTGGTACGAGGCGGAATCCTCCGAGCCGGTCATCGCCGAACTCGGCCTCGAGGCCCTGCGCTTCTGGCGGGAGGACGTGCCGGTGGCCGCCGCCAACGGCAACCTGCTGCTGGCGGCGGCGCGCGACCTGCCCGAGCTCGCCCGCTTCGGCCGCCGCGCCAGCCATTTCACCACCCTCGACGCCGACGGGGTCGCCGCCCTCGAGTCGGACCTCGCCGGCCGTTTCTCGCGCGCGCTGTACTTTCCCGACGAGGGGCACCTCGACCCGCGCGCGGCGGTGGGCGCGCTGCTCGGGCGGCTGGAGGCCGACCCGCTCGTCACCTTCCGGTTCGGCACGGAGGACGTGGACGCGGACGCCGACTGGGTCATCGACTGCCGGGGGCTGGCCGCGCGCGACCACCTCGCCGACCTGCGCGGCGTCAAGGGCGAGATGCTGGTGCTGCACACGCGCGACATCGCCTTCCAGCGTCCCGTGCAGCTCTTGCACCCGCGCAACCCCGTCTACATCGTGCCGCGCGGCGACGGGCGTTTCATGATCGGCGCGACGATGATCGAGAACGAGGAGCGCGGCCGGGTGCGGGCGCGGGCCATGCTCGACCTGATCGGCGCCGCCTACACCGTGCATCCCGCCTTCGGCGAGGCGGAGATCGTCGAGATCGGCTGCGACCTGCGCCCGGCCTTCCCCGACAACCTGCCGCGCATCCGGCGCGAGGGCCGGCGGCTCTTCATCAACGGCCTGTTCCGGCACGGCTTCCTGCTGGCGCCGGCGCTGGCCAGCCGTGCCCGCCGCATCGTGCTGGAGGACGCGCATTTCCCGGAGGTGAGCGATGCGGATCATTGTCAACGGCAATACGCGTGAGGTCGAGGCGGCGACGCTCGCTGCCCTGCTGGCCGAACTCGACTATGGCGAGGCGACCGTGGGCACGGCGCTGAACCAGAGCTTCGTCCGCGCCGCCGACCGACCGGCGACGACGCTGCGGGACGGCGACGCGGTGGAGATCCTCGTGCCCCGGCAGGGCGGCTGATGAACGCCCCCATCCCCCCCGTCCCGACGCCCGTCGCCGCCGACCCGCTGATCGTCTACGACGTGGCCCTCGCCTCCCGCCTGCTGTGCGGCACCGGTCTGTTTTCCGCGCCGTCCGTGCTGGCGGCGAGCGTGCGCGCGTCCGGCGCTTCGGTCGTCACCGTATCGCTGCGCCGGGAATCCGGCGCGGGGCGCGCCGGCGAGGGTTTCTGGTCGCTGATCCGCGACATCGGCGTGCGCGTGCTGCCCAACACCGCCGGTTGCCGCACGGTGAAGGAGGCGGTGACCACCGCCGAAATGGCGCGCGACGTGTTCGGCACGCCGTGGGTCAAGCTGGAGGTGATCGGCGAGGACGACACGCTGCAGCCCGACGTCTTCGGCCTCGTGGAGGCGGCGACGATCCTCGCCCGCGACGGCTTCCAAGTGTTCCCCTACACGACCGAGGATTTGCTGGTGGCCGAGCGCCTGCTCGGCGCCGGCTGCGAGGTGCTGATGCCGTGGGGCGCCCCGATCGGCTCCGGGCGCGGGCTCAACAACCGCTATGGCCTGCGAGCGCTGCGGGCGCACTTCCCCGGCGTGCCGCTGGTGGTGGACGCCGGCATCGGCGCGCCGTCCCACGCGGCGGAGGCGATGGAGATGGGCTACGACGCGGTGCTGCTGAACACCGCCATCGCCAAGGCGATCGACCCCGTCGCGATGGCCCGCGCCTTCGCCGGCGCCATCGAGGCGGGGCGGCTCGCCCACCTCGCCGGCGTGATGGAGCCGCGCGACATGGCCTCGCCGTCGACGCCGGTGATCGGCAGGGCGTTCACGGACGGTCCTCGCACGGACGCGCCGCGTGCTTGACCCCTTCTACCTCATCGTCGACTCCGCCGACTGGATCGAGCGGCTGCTGCCGCACGGGGTCCGGCTGGTGCAGTTGCGGATCAAGGACAAGCCCGACCCCGTCATCCACAGCGAAGTCGCGCGGGCCAAACGGCTGTGCGACGCCGCCGGCGCGCAACTCGTCGTCAACGACTTTTGGCGCGCGGCGATCGAGGAGGGCTGCGACTACGTCCACCTCGGCCAGGAGGACCTCGACGACGCCGACGTGCCGGCGCTGCGGGCGGCCGGCGTCAGGCTCGGCGTCTCCACCCACGACGAGGCGGAGCTGGGGCGGGCGCTCGGCGCGAATCCGGACTACGTGGCCCTCGGCCCGATCTACTTCACGCGGCTGAAGGCGATGCGCTTCGACCCGCAGGGCCTCGAAAGGCTCGCAACGTGGAAGGGGCGCGTGGGTGACATCCCGCTGGTCGGCATCGGCGGCGTCACCCTGGAGCGCGCCCCGGGCGTGCTGGAGGCCGGCGCCGACGTGGCGGCGGTGGTGACCGACATCACCCTCGATCCCGACCCGGAAGGCCGGACCCGCGCCTGGGTCGCGGCGACGCGCCGTTTCCTGAAGCCATAGGCTTTCTCGCAACCATAGGCTCGGCCGCCTGCGACAACGCACCCTTCACAAGCGCGTCGTGATGGCGATAGAGTGTCGTCAAGCGTTAAGTTCGGCCTCACGGATCGTCCGACGATCCCTGCGGACCGAGGTTGAGTGAGGTGCCCGGTTTGACGGTTCACTTCCAGTCGATGGTCTCGCCCGAAGCCTGCCCGGCCTTGGTCCTCAACGCCGATTTCAGGCCTTTGAGCTATTACCCGCTGTCGCTGTGGTCCTGGCAGGACGCGATCAAGGCGGTGTTCCTCGACCGCGTGAACATCGTCTCGAACTACGACCGCTTCGTGCGCTCGCCCACGTTCGAGATGCAACTGCCCTCCGTCGTCTCGTTGAAGACCTACATCAAGCCGTCCCGGCACCCGGCCTTCACCCGCTTCAACGTGTTCCTGCGCGACCGCTTCACCTGCCAATATTGCGGCGAGCGCGACGAGCTGACCTTCGACCACGTCGTGCCCCGCTCCAAGGGCGGCACCACCACGTGGACCAACGTCGTGGCGGCGTGCTCCCCCTGCAACCTGCGCAAGGGCGACAAGCTGTGCAGGGACGCCGACATGCATCCGCTGATGAAGCCTTACGCGCCCACCATCAACGACCTCCACCGCAACGGCCGCTCGTTCCCGCCGAACTACCTGCACGACAGCTGGATGGACTACCTGTACTGGGACTCCGAACTCGAGCCGTGAGACCGGCGGGCCGCCCGCGTGGCGTGGTCCCGCGCTGATCGTGCCCCCGTCGGGACGGCTGCCTCGTCCCTGTCCGGTGACGCCGGGACACCGCTGGTCGGTCCGTTAGTCCCTTTTGACTAGAAAAATAGTCCTTCCTCACCATGGTCGGGGATCTGGCCGCTTCCATCTATCGCTCGTGGATCGGGTGCCCTAAGGGTTTCCGGTCCATCCCGAGCGGATCGCGGCGGGACAAGGCCCGGGGGTCCGGGGCACGGGTTTGCTAGAGGAGAAGCGGATGGAAGGTATCATTTATCTGGTCGGCCTGGTCGTCGTGGTAATGTTCGTCCTGTCCTTCCTCGGCCTGCGCTGAGGGGAACGGAATGACCTTCACCTCGAACGATCCCCGTGCCCGTGACCCGCTCGCCTCGAACGAGGTCCGGGCGGCCACCCATCTCGACAGCGCTTACGTGGATTGGGCCTCAATCGTCGGCGGTGCGCTGGTCGCCGTCGCCATCTTCACGACGTTGACCGTCTTTGGTTCCGCCGTCGGCCTGTCGCTGACCTCCGCCGACCCGACCCACGGCATCTCCGCCAAGATCGCCGCCGTCGCGGTCGCGCTGTGGGCTGCCTGGGTCGCCGCGTCGGCCTTCGCCGCCGGCGGGTACATCACCGGGCGCCTGCGCCATCGCATCGCCAGCGCCACGGCGCCGGAGATCGAGATGCGCGACGGCCTGCACGGGTTGATCGCCTGGGCGCTCGCCGCCCTGGTCTCCGCCGGGCTCCTCGCCTCGGCGCTCGGTGGGCCGGCCGCCCTCGCGACCAGGGAGTCCGCCGCCACCACGCAGCAGGTCGCGTTGACGCGGTTGTTCCGCGGCGAGCGTCAGCCGATCGACCAGAGCGTCAGGGCCGATGCCGCTTCGCTGCTGAAGACGATCAGCGGGCACCAGACGATCAGCACCAACGATCGTTCGCTGCTGGAACAGATGGTGGCGTTACGCACGGGCGCTTCGGCACCGGAAGCCGGCACCCGCGTCGGCGACGCGGTCGCCGCGATCCACGAGTCCGTCGACTCAGCGCGCCGTGGCGCTATCCTCGCCGCCTTCCTGCTTGCCGCCTCCTTCGCCATCGGCGCCGGCGCGGCCTGGATCGCGGCGGTGATCGGTGGTCGCAACCGCGACGAGGGCACGGCATACAGCCCGCTGACGCGCTGGGGCACCAACCATCCGGACCTGTTCGGCAGGCGAAAGGGAGTGACACATGGGTAGGGGCATCTTGTTGTGGATGATCGGCATTCCGTTGCCAATCATCATCCTGCTCGCGCTGGTGCACCACTAGCGCTGCCATTGAGGTGAACGAACAAGGGCGGTGGTCCGCGATGACCACCGCCCTTGTTCATGAACATCCTTGTGGCGGACATCATCGTCACGGGGCCGCCGCCACATCGTCGGCCCCGGAGCTTTACCGACGGGGTCGTGGCCCTAGTTGGGTTTGGAACCGTAAAGCATCGATAGGAAGGTCCGCCCATGACCACGTCCGTCGCCCCCGACGACAGGCCGAAGCCGAAGACTCCCGAGCCTTGCGCCATCGTCATCTTCGGCGCGTTCGGCGATTTGACGAAGCGGCTCGTCGTTCCCGCGATCTACAACCTGGGCTGCGAGAAGATCTTGCCCGACAAGGTCGCGCTGATCGGTGTCGACCTCGTCGAGGGCGACGCGGGGGCGTGGGCGAAGCACTTGCGCACCATGTTGAACAGCTTCGTCGGCAACGCCTCGTCCGAGTTCGACGTCGACCGCATCCAGGACGACGTGTGGGGATCGCTCGCCGATCGCATGGATTACGTGCGGGGTGACATCACCAAACCGGACCTCTACGGCGCCATCGGCTACGCGCTCGACAAGGCCGGTTTCGGCCAGGGCAACGTCATCTTCTACTTCGCCATCGGTGACCGCTTCTTCGCCCCCGTCGCCGCCCAGCTCGGTGAGGCCGGACTGACGAAGCAGGGCGAGGGCTTCTGGCGCCGCGTCGTCGTCGAGAAGCCGTTCGGCCACGACGTCGAATCCGCCCGCGCCCTCAACGTCAGCCTGCTCGAGACGCTGGCGGAGGATCAGATCTTCCGCATCGACCACTTCCTCGGCAAGGAGACGGTGCAGTCGATCATGGCGCTCCGCTTCGCCAATGGCATGTTCGAACCGATCTGGAACCGCGACCGGATCGACCACGTACAGATCACCGCCTCCGAGGTCGTGGGCGTCGAAGCGCGTGGCAAGTTCTACGAAACCACCGGCGCGTTGCGCGACATGGTGCCCAACCACCTGTTCACGTTGCTCGCCATGGTGGCGATGGAAGCGCCGACCACCTTCGACGCGGTCGGCATCCGCAACCGCAAGGCCGACGTGTTCACCGCCATGCCGCCGCTCAAGCCTGAGGATGCGGTGCGCGGCCAGTACGACGCGGGCGAGGTCAAGGGCAAGTCGGCCAAAGCCTATCGCGCTGAGCCGGACGTGTCGCCGCGATCGGACATCGAGACCTACGTGGCGATGCGCGTCGAGATCGACAGCTGGCGCTGGGCGGGCGTGCCCTTCTACCTGCGCACCGGCAAGCACATGACCGATCGCCTCACGGAGATCGCGGTGCGCTTCAAGCCGGCCCCCCTGTCCCACTTCGCCGGCACGAGTGTCGACGCGGTCGCCGCCAATTGGCTGGTCATCCACATCCAGCCGGAGGAGGGCATCTCGCTGCACTTCGACGTCAAGCGGCCCGGCCCCGAGGTCGAGTTGGCCGGCGTGCACATGGATTTCGCCTACAAGGACTTCTTCGCCCACGAGCCGAACATCGGTTACGAGACGCTGCTTTACGACGTGATGATCGGTGACGCGACGCTGTTCAACCGCGCCGACATGGTGGAGGACGCTTGGCGCGTGGTGCAACCGATCCTGGACGCTTGGGGCGCCGGTGGAACGCCCGCGCCCTACGCGTCCGGGTCAGTCGGGCCGAAGGAGGCGGACGACCTGATCGCCCACGACGGCGGCCGGCAATGGCGCGCGGTGGACGCCAAACAGCCGGGGACGCCCATCCAGCGGTGAGGCGCGATGGTCCATTCGACGGAAGGCGAACATAATTCGCCTTTTCCGAGGCACTTGCGCCACGTCGACGCGTTCGTGGATGGCGCACCGACGGGTTCCGCATCCACCGTCTTGAAGGACACACCTCATGGCCGACTCCAGCGATTTCAAAAGCGTGCCCGGCGCCGATGCCGCGATGAACACCATGTCGCTCGCCAGCAAGTCCCTCCAATCCTTCGCGTCGGAACTGCAGCGGATGTCGAAGGACACCATGAACCAGACCTCCGAGATGATGGAGAAGCTGCGCGGCGCCAAGACAATGGAGGATCTGGTCGCGATCCAGACGTCCTACGTCCAGCAGTCGTTCTCCCAATACGCCGATTACACCAAGCGCTTGAGCGAACTGATGATGACCATGCCGATGGAAGTCGCCAAGCAGGGCCGCAGCGCGTTCCAGCAGGGTGCCAGCGCCATGACCAAGGCGACCGAGCAGGCCGGCGACCAGATGCAGAGGACGGGGGAACAGTTCACCCAGCGCGGCTGAGCCGGCGCCCAAACCCGCTTTGAGGTCAGCTCGATGGCCGCCGGAGTCCCATGCACACGTTGATCCTCCTGCGCCACGCCAAGGCGGTCAAATCAACCGGCGACGACTTTTCACGCGACCTCACCGAAGGCGGTGGTGACGACGCGTCGCGCGCCGGGATCGCCCTGCGGGATCGCGGACTTGTGCCGGACCTCGCGCTGGTGTCGCCGTCCGCGCGCACGCGCCGAACGTTCGAGGCGGTGCGGTCCGCCTTGAACGGCGGCATCGACGTCCGCTTCCCCGACGCCCTTTACAACGCGACGAACCAGACCATCCGCGACCTCGTCGGGGCCGTCGATCCCACCGTGAGGAACGTCATGGTGGTGGGCCACAACCCCGGCATCGCGGAAGGGGTCGCGGCCCTGGCGCGGGACGGCGATCTCCCCGCGATCGAACGGCTCCGTTCCGGCTTCCGGCCCTGCTCGCTTGCCGTCCTGACGTTCGACGCGTCGGATTGGCGGGAAGCGGTGCGCACCGGCGGCCACCTCGCCCTGCTCCTGACCCCCGACGACCTCGCTGGTTGAGCGCGACCGCCGTTCGAACGTGACGCTCACGCGCACGAGCCCGCTCGTAATCCTCGCCTTGTTGCGCCTCGTCGCACCATCCCAGGCGGCGGCGCCTGGGCCGGCGGTCTTCGAGCCGGCTGACCGGGCGGTCAGCACGTGGCGCGCGGAGGCCGGCGAGCACCTCGACCTCAGCCCGCGTCAGGCCGAAGCGCTCAAGGGCGCGACGCCGTCCGTGGCGCGTTGCGTCAAGCTCAACAATTACTGGTGCATCAAGAAGGCGGGATGGAACGGCGAGATCGCGGCGGACGGCGAGGGGCACGTCGCCTTCGCCTCGGCGGTGGCCGGCGCGGCCGTCGCCGCGCTCCTGCTGAAACGCTATTACGTCGATTTCAATCGCCGGACCGCGACCGCGATCATCGCGCACTGGGCTCCCGTCGCCTGCGGCGGCACCGGTGGGGGGGCGTCGCTGTCGAGCCTCACCACCAAGGATTTCACGACCAAGGGGATCGGCGCCACGTTGCGCGCCCGTTGGCTCGCCGGCCACGCGCGCGGCTTCGTGACGCCGCTGGCCGGCCGGCAGCGGACGCCGCGACGCTCCATCGTGACGGCGCGGCTGCCGGCGATGATGCCGGCGCCGACCATCGCCGCCGGTGTGAATGTCGCGGACAAGCCGATCACCCTCGACGCGTTGCTGGCGGCGAGCCCTCACGCCCCACCCTCGCGCTCGATGATCGGGCTCCGGCGTGGCACCCTCGTCGCCGCGTCCAGCGGTGGCTGCGACGGTGGCGGCCATGTCGGCACCTACGCGGCGGAGGCGGCGAGCGGGATCGCCACCGGGGCGGACGGCGACCTCGGGCTGTTCACGGCGGACGGCCACCCGACGGCGAACCTCGCCGTGATGATGATCAACATGGCGCACGTCGAGATCGGCCCGCTCGGCGCCAAGCGCGCGCTGGTCGACGACGGCATCGCCGAAGCCTTCCGGCCGGGGCGCAACCCGGCCGCGGCGGCCGCGCGGTGATTCGCGGCGGCGGCCGGGTCGGCCCTAGGCCGCCTTCGCCAGTTGCCGGAGCACGTAGCTCAGGATGCCGCCGTTGTTGAAGTATTCCAGCTCGTCGAGCGTCGCGATGCGGCAGAGCAGCGGCACGGTCACCTCGCGGCCATCGTCGTATTTGACCACCATCTCCGTCTTCTGACGGGGGCGAAGGCCCTCGTTGAGGCCGTGGATGGTGATGGCCTCGTTGCCCTTGAACTTCAGCGTCGACCACGTCGTGCCGGGCTCGAAGGTCAGCGGCAGCACGCCCATGCCGACGAGGTTGGAGCGGTGGATGCGCTCGAAGGACTCCGCGATCACCGCCCGCACGCCGAGCAGCCTGGTCCCCTTCGCCGCCCAGTCACGGGACGAGCCGTTGCCGTACTCGGCGCCGGCGAAGACCACCAACGGCACCTTCTCGGCGGCGTAGGCCATCGCCGCGTCGTAGATCGACATCTCCTTGCCGTCCGGCCAGTGCTTGGTCAGGCCGCCTTCCGGCACGGTGCCGTCGTCGGCCTGGCGCATGAAGTTCTTGATGCGGATGTTGGCGAAGGTGCCCCGCATCATGATCTCGTGGTTGCCGCGCCGCGTCCCGTACTGGTTGAAGTCCTTCACCGACACCTGGTGCTCGGACAGGTAGGAGCCGGCGGGGGACGCCTGCTTGATGGAGCCGGCCGGCGAGATGTGGTCGGTGGTGATCTTGTCGCCGAACAGCGCGAGGATGCGCGCGTCGACGATATCGGCGACCGGGTCGGGGGTCATCGTCATGCCCTCGAAATAGGGCGGGTTCTGCACGTAGGTCGAACCCATGTCCCAGCTGTAGGTCTCGCCTTCCGGGGCATCGACCCCGCGCCAATGCTCGTCGCCGTGGAACACGTCGGCGTAGCGCAGCGCGAAGACGTTGCGGGTCACGTACTTCGCCACGTACTCCTCGATCTCGGCCGGCGTCGGCCAGATGTCACGCAGGTACACGTCCCGCCCATCGGCGCCCTGGCCGATCGGGTCGTGGTCGAGGTCGATCGACACGGTGCCGGCGATGGCGTGGGCGACCACCAGCGGCGGCGAGGCGAGGTAGTTGGCCTGCACGTCGGGGGACACGCGGCCCTCGAAGTTGCGGTTGCCCGACAGCACGGCGGCGGCGACGATGCCGTTGTCATTGATCGACTCGGAGATCTCGGCGGCTAGCGGGCCGGAGTTGCCGATGCATGTCGTGCAGCCGAAGCCGATGAGGTTGAAGCCGAGCTTGTCGAGGTCGTCCTGCAGGCCGGAGCGCTGGAGGTACTCGGCCACGACCTGGCTGCCGGGGGCGAGCGAGGTCTTGACCCAGGGCTTCACGGTGAGGCCGAGCGCGTTGGCCTTACGCGCCAGCAGGCCCGCGCCGACAAGCACCTGCGGGTTGGAGGTGTTGGTGCACGAGGTGATCGCGGCGATCACCACGTCGCCGTGGCCGAGCGTGTGATCCCGCCCCTCGACGGGGAAGCGCTGCGTGGGGTTCTCCGTCTTGCTGTACTCCGCGCCGAGCGCGGTGCGGAACCCGGCCCCGACGTCGGGCAGCGCGATGCGGCCCTCGGGGCGCTTCGGGCCGGCCATGGAGGGGACAACGGTGGCGAGGTCGAGTTCCAGCGTGTCGGAGAACACCGGGTCGGCGGTCCCCTGCGTACGGAACAGCCCCTGCGCCTTGGCGTAGGCCTCGACCAGCCGCACGCGCTCGGCCGAGCGGGCGGACACGGTGAGGTAGGACAGCGTCTCGCCGTCGATGGGGAAGAAGCCGCAGGTCGCGCCGTACTCCGGCGCCATGTTGCCGATGGTCGCCCGGTCGGCGAGCGTCATGGACTCGAGGCCGGGGCCGAAGAACTCGACGAACTTGCCGACCACGCCCTTCTTGCGCAGCATCTGCGTGACGGTGAGCACGAGGTCGGTGGCGGTGACGCCGGGCTTCACCTCGCCCACGAGGCGGAAGCCGATCACTTCCGGCAGCAGCATGGAGAGCGGCTGGCCCAGCATGCAGGCCTCGGCCTCGATGCCGCCGACGCCCCAGCCGAGCACGGACAGCCCGTTCACCATGGTGGTGTGCGAGTCGGTGCCGACCAGTGAGTCCGGGTAGGCGACCTGCGTGCCGTCCTCCTCCTTCGTCCAAACGGTCTGGGCGAGGTACTCCAGGTTCACTTGGTGGCAGATGCCGGTGCCCGGCGGCACGACGCGGAAGTTGTCGAAGGAGGACTGGCCCCACTTGAGGAAACGGTAACGCTCGCCGTTGCGGGAATATTCGAGGTCGACGTTGGTCTTCAGCGCGCGGTCGCTGCCGAAGGCGTCGACGATCACCGAATGGTCGATGACGAGGTCGACCGGCACGAGCGGGTTGATCTTGTGCGGATCGCCGCCGAGCTTGGTCATGGCGTCGCGCATCGCGGCGAGGTCCACCACCGCCGGGACGCCGGTGAAATCCTGCATCAGCACGCGCGCCGGGCGGAAGGCGACCTCCTTCTCGTCCTGGCCGAGGTTCTCCACCCAGGCGCGGACCGCCTCGATGTCCTCCTTCTTGACGGTGCGCCCGTCCTCGTAGCGCAGCAGGTTCTCCAGCAGCACCTTCATGGAGAAGGGCAGCTTGGAGATGCCGGCCAGGCCGTTCCTCTCGGCGTCGGCGAGGCTGTAGTAGGTATAGGTCTTGTCCCCGACGCTGAGCGTCTTGCGGCAATGGAAGCTGTCGAGCGAAGCCATGTGAGCGATCCCGGCATGTGCGCAGGCGAAAACGCCTTGCTTGTAGCTAATCCAAATCGGAGGCGTTACGTGATGCGCCGTTCCGTTTCCCCTTGCAAGATCGACTCCGCCCGCGTGTCCCCCCCGCTCCTCACCGTCGAGGACCTCACCGTGGAACGCGGTGGCCGGATCGTGCTTTCCTCCCTTCATCTAGGACTTCATGCGGGCGAAGTGGTCCTCGTTTCCGGTCGGAACGGCACAGGCAAATCGACGCTGCTGCGGGTGCTCGCCGGACTGCTCGCGCCGACGCGCGGCCACGTCGCCATCCTGGGGGCGAGCGAGGAGGTGCGGGGCGTCGAGACCGTGCACTACCTCGGCTACGAGGACGGCCTGAAGCCCTCGCTCAGCGTCGGCGAGAACCTCCTGTTCTGGGCGAGGATGCTGGCGACGCCCGCCTCGTCGCGCAACCCCATCCTTTCGCCGGACGCCACCCTTTCGTTGGATGCCGCGCTCGAGGCGTTCGGCATCGGACGGCTGCGCGACCTGCCGGCCGCCTACCTTTCCGCCGGGCAGAAGCGGCGGGTGGCGTTGGCGCGGCTGCTGCTGGCGCCACGGCCGATCTGGTTGCTCGACGAGCCGCTGATCGCGCTCGACGCCGCCGCGCAGGCCGGCCTCACCGCGATCATGGGCGGCCACCTCGGCACCGGGGGCGCGATCCTGCTGGCATCGCACCAGCCGCTCGCCCTGCCCTGCCGGACCCTCGACCTCGACGCCCTCAACTTCGACGCCCTCGGCGGTCCCGTGACCGCCCTCCCGTGACCCTGCTCAAATGACCGCACTCCTGGCCCTGTTCCGGCGCGACCTCGCGGTCGGCCGCCGCATCGGTGGCGGAAGCGCGCTCGGGCTCGTCTTCTTCCTGATCCTCGTCACCCTCGTGCCCTTCGGTGTGGGACCGGACCTGAACCTGCTCCGGCGCATCGGGCCGGCCATCCTGTGGATCGCCGGCCTGCTCGCCACCCTGCTCGGGCTCGACCGACTGTTCGGGTCCGACCACGACGACGGCTCGCTCGACCTGCTGCTGATGAGCCGCACGCCGGCGGAGCTGATCGTGCTCACCAAATGCGCGGCACACTGGTTGCTGACCGGGCTGCCGCTGGTCGTTTTCGCGCCGCTGTTCGGCCTGATGCTCGGCATGGACGCGCGGGCGCTGGCCCAGACCACCGCCTCGCTCGCCGCCGGGACGCCGGCCCTCACGATGCTCGGCGCGGTCGGCGCGGCGTTGACGGTGGGCCTGCGCAAGGGCGGCCTGCTGATGGCGATCCTGATCCTGCCGCTCTGCGTCCCCGTGCTGATCTTCGGGGTGTCGGCGGCGAATGCCGGGCTCGGCAACCCCGTGCCCTTCGCGACGCCGTTCCTCGTGCTGTGCGCGCTCAGCCTCGCCGCGATCGCCGCCGCGCCCTTCGCCGCCGCCGCCGCGCTGCGGGCCATGAACGATTGAGGCATGAACGATCGAGACCCTCCCTCGCGCCCTCCCTCACCTCCGGCGACGCCGTGCGGCCTCGCGATGGTCGGTCTTGTGCCAATGGTGGGGATGGACGACGAGGTCCCACAGGCCGGCCCAGGCGGCGAGGCTGACGCCGAGCTGGTAGGGCAGCATCAGGGGCAGGACGCGCCAAGCGCCGCGAAGGGCGCGGATGCGCGATCCGGCGTACCCGCACCACAGCGTCGATCCGAACCCGAGCGCGACGACGGAGGCGGCCAGCGTCGCTTCCCCCACCTCGACCGCACCGTGCGGTGTCGGAAGGCCGCCGACGGCGAGGTCGCGCGCGAGGAGGACGCCGAAGACCGGCAGCAGCAGCGGGCCGGCGACGAGGTTCGTCAGCAACAGGGCGACCGCGAAGCTGCGTCGGGGTCCGAGGTCACGGATCGCGCCGCCCCCGTGCGCGAGGACGAGCAGGCACTGCATCCAGCCCTTGGTCCAGCGCCGCCGCTGCTTCAGCCACGCCCGGGGTGTGGTGACCGCCTCCTCGAGCGTCGTCGAGTCGAGGGCGTCGACCGCCAAGCCAAGGCGGGCGAGGCGCAGCCCGAGGTCGGCGTCCTCCGTGACGTTCCACGCGTCCCACCCGCCGGCGGCGCGCAAAGCGGACACCCGGAGGTGATTGGAGGTTCCCCCCAACGCCATCGGCAGGCCGAGCCGCGCGACCCCGACGTTGAACAGGTCGAACAGGCCGGCGTATTCGATGGCGAAGAGTCGGGGGAGCAGGCCGTCGCCGCCGTTGCCGATGGCGAGCCGCGCCTGGAGGCACGCCACGTCGGGCCGCTGGTCGAAGCGCTCGGCCGCGCGGCGCAGCTGGTCGGGTTGTGGCCGATCCTCGGCGTCGTACACGGTGAGGAGGGCGCCGCGCGCCAACGCCAAGCCGATGTTGAGCGCGCGCGGCTTCGTGCGCGGCCACCCGTCGGGGACCACCACCACGCGGAGCCACGCCGGCGTGGCGTGCCTCGTCAAGGCGTCCCGCGTCGCGGCGTCATGGGCCTCGACGAGGATGAGCACCTCCAGCTTGGAGCGGGGATAATCGAGGGTCCCGAGGGCGTCGAGCAGGTGGGGCACGATCGCCGCCTCGTCGTGCAAAGGCACGAGGACGGAGTAGAAGGGCAGAGCCGCGTCGCCGATCGTCGGGGTGGAGGGTGGCTCCTGACGCCAGCCGGCGGCGCAGACGAGCAGGCGGAACACCATGCCGGCGAAGAACAGGCCGCCGAACGCCAACGTGCTGGGGACGCGGCAGGACGGCGCGAGGATGAGCCCGAGCGCGCCCGCGAGGCCGGACGCGAACACCGCCGCCCCGGCGCGACGCGCCTTCGCCGACAGGTGCGGCGCCCGTTCCGGAAGCCACTCGCTCGCGAGGTGGGCCAAGGATCCCCGTGCCCGGTGGAGGAGGATGGCGGCGAGGTGGGACGGCGTCGTGAGGGCGACGTCCGGCATGGCGTGGCGGAGGCGGCGGGCGTCCAGCAGCAGGTCCAGCGCGGCGCCGGTCGGCGCGAGGAGCCACGGCGCGAGCGGCGCGGCTCCGCCCAGCCCGACGCGCCCGCACGCGAGGGCATGGGTCACGTCGACCGGCTCAGCCAGCTCCGGCCAGGTCCCGACGAACGGCAGGCCGAGGTGATGGGCGAGATCGTGGTAGTAGGTCGGCTCGCTGATCGCGCCATCGGCGAGCAGCGCCGCAGAGGCGGCCACCCCATCCGTCCGCGCCCGGGCCACGGCGGCCCACAGCGCGGCCGGCCGCGGCCAGTACGCCCTCAGGAAGGCGAGGTCGGGCGGAAGCGCCCCGTCGTCGCGGCGACGGCGGCGTGTGAACGGGAGGAGGCGGGCGCCCGCGAAAGCGCGACGCGGCTCGAAACGCATGGACGCTGACGACCGACGAAAGCGGAGCGTGAACGTTAGGATGCGGGCTGGGCTTGTCCATCAATCATCGGTTGCATATGCGGTCGCCCCGCCTCTTTTGATCGATTTCCCCCGCGCGATCACGGCGGTCGAACATCAGGGGACGCGCGTCCTTGCATGATCCGCTCCTCCGCGACCTGCTGATCGCCGTCCTCGCCCTCGGGTTGGAGGCGATGGTTGGTTACCCGTCCCGCTTGTTCGCGGCCATCGGCCATCCCGTGACCTGGATGGGCGCCCTGCTGGCGGCGCTCGATCGCCGGCTGAACCGCGAAGCGTGGTCGCCCACGCGCCGTAGGGCGACCGGCGCGCTGGCGCTGGCGATCCTGCTGGCGGCGAGCGGCGGCGGCGCGCTCCTGCTGCAGGTCGCCCTTTCGGCGCTCCTGCCAAGCCTCGCGGCGGTGCCCCTGCTGGCGGCGCTCGCCTCGGCCTGCCTGGCGCAGCGCAGTCTCGCCACCCACGTCCGGGCGGTGGCCGACGGGCTGCGCGCCGGCCTGCCGGACGGCCGGCGCGCGGTGGCGATGATCGTCGGCCGCGACGTCGCCGCGCTCGACGAGGCGGGGGTGGCGCGGGCGGCGATCGAGAGCCTGGCCGAGAACTTCGCCGACGGGATCGTCGCCCCCGCCTTCTGGCTGGCCCTGTTCGGGCTGCCGGGCGGCGTCGGCTACAAGGCGGTGAACACCGCCGACAGCATGATCGGCCATCGCACGCCGCGCCACGCGGCGTTCGGCTTCGCGGCGGCCAAGGTGGATGACGCCGCCAACCTCGGCCCCGCCCGGCTCGCGGCCCTGTGGATCGTGGCCGCCGCCGCGCTCGTGCCCGGCGCCTCCGCGCGGGCGGCCTGGGCGGTCGCGCGGCGTGACGCGCGGGGTCACGCCTCGCCCAACG
>CAXSDP010000040.1:0-33877 GCA_964235705.1 uncultured Beijerinckiaceae bacterium
GCGCGGGCTTCTTGGCCACGGGGCGGGCCGCGGCGGCCGGCTTCTTCGGCGCGGGAGCCGCGACCGTGACCGGCGGCAGGGACGTCGCCTGCGCCCGGGCCGTCACCGGGAAGGCCGGCACGGAGCAGGCCGGCGCCAGCATCGCGACGACCGTCGCCCCGACGACGCGTTTCTTCGGGGTGGGCTTCGCCTTCGAGGGCGCGAACCTTGCCTGCGGGACGACGGGGTTCGTCCGGTCGGTGGCGTTCCCGGTGGACTGCGAAGGGGTCGACATACTCATCACGCTCGCGGGTGGCTTATTGAACGATTCGCCGCGTGGCCTGGTTGGCGAGGCGCGACGCGTCGGGCTTAAAAGCATTCGCGCTCGCGCGACAACGCATCCGTTCCAATTGATACTCTCACTTTACATGTTATAATTCTAATTTAGGAAACCGAATGTTGCGTGTTGCGCGCCGACACGCCCGATTTGGAGCAAAGCCGAAGACGACGCGGCTCGGTCATACGGCTCGTGCTCGAAGCGCGCGTCGAACCGCTGCCATGGATGGGGCTCGGCCGGGAGCCGGAGGAGGGACCATGCGGGACAAGAATTGGCGGGAAGGGGGCTGCTTGTGCGGCGCCGTGCGCTACCGCGTCGAGGGGGAGCCCGACGCGAGCGGGTTGTGCCACTGCGAAACATGTCGCCGGGCCGCGTCGGCCCCGGTGCTGCCCTACGCGGAGTTCGCGTCCGACCGCTTCGCCTTCAGCCAGGGTCGGCCGGTGGAATACGGCTCCTCGCCGGGCGTGACGCGGAGCTTCTGCGGCCGCTGCGGCTCGCCGCTGACCTATCGCACGAGCGCCGCCCCCGACCGCGTCGACGTCATGACCGGCAGCCTCGACGACCCCGGCTCGATCACCCCGACGTTCCACGTCTGGACGCGCGAGAGGGTGGCCTGGGACCAGGTGGACGACGGCCGGGACGACGGCCTGCCGGCCTACCCCGCCTCCCGCGCGGCGGGACCGTAGCGGTCGCCCGACCCCGAGGCTATCCGACCAGGCACCGCCGGATGGCGTCGACCGCCCGGTGGGTGAGCGCGCTCGCCGCGACGTCGATGGGGCTGGCGAGGGAGGACAGCTTCGCCACCACGATGCCGTTGGCCCGGTCCACGACCAGGGTCTGGCCGTGGATGCCCAGGGCGGACAGGGTCGCCGGCGCGTCGTGCGTGACGTACCAGCCCGAACGATAGCTCCTCGCCCCCGGACCGAAGGCGGCGGCGAACTCGCCGGCGCGCCAGGCGTCGCGGTCGCCGCCGTTCGCGATGTCGTCGATCCACGGTGCGGGCACGACCTGCGCGGAGCCGCGCCGCCCGCCTGCCACGACGAGCTGGCCGAGCCGCGCGAGGTCGCGGGCGCTGGCGCAGAGGCCGCCGGTGCAGCGGGCGGCGCCCCGACGGTCGAGCGTGATGGCGGCGGCGTCCGCCGCCCCCATCGGCTGCCACAGCAGGGTGCTGAGCAGCGTGGCGACCGAGCGGCCGGCCGCGCGCTCGATCACCCAGCCCAGCAGGTCGGTGTTGGCCGACACGTAGCGGAACGGGCCGCCGTGGGGTGCGCGCGGCGCGCCCAGGCCGGCGAAGAAGGCGTGGAGGGTCGCCGACGCGTCCGCCGGCTTGACCGGGTCCCAGTTCGCCGCCGCGCCGTAGGCGTGCAGCCCGCCCACGTCGAGGACGACGCCGGTGCGCATGTCGAGCAGGTGGCGGACCGTGGCGCCGGCGTAGGCGGTGGCGGCGACCTCCGGCACGTGATGCGTGACGGGGGCGTCGACGTCGAGGATGCCCCGCTCGTCGAGGATGCCGACGAGGAGCCCGATCACCGCCTTGGTGGCGGACATCAGGATGTGCGGGTCGCCCGCCGCGTTGTCCTCGCCGTACCGCTCGACGACGACGCGGCCCTCGTGCAGCACCACGATCGCGTCGGTCGCGCTCGCCTGGAGGAAGCCGTCGAAGTCGAGGTCGACGCCGTCGGCGCCCCGCACCCGGACGTCGTCGAGGGGCCGGCCGGTCGCGGCGGGCAGGTCCCAAGCCTGGCCGGACGCGTCGATCGGGTCGGTGGGGAGGATCGCGCGCACGTCGCGGAACGCCCGGCGGTTGAAGGGCGCGCGGCGCCAGTTCGACAGGTCGGGGCGCCCGTCGGCTGCCTCCGTCCGCGAGAGCTCCGCCCCCGTCACGCGCGTCGGACCAAGGGGTCGCCGAGGCCGAACGCCCCGTCAGCGACCACTTCGAGGTACACGCCGCAGTACGGGTGACCGTACAGCGAGACCAGCGCCTTCGTGAGGTTCATGTCGCGCGCGCCGGTCGCGGGATCGACGTCGATGGCGCCGCAGCGCTGGGTCAATCGCACGCAGCGGAAGCGGGCGGAGCCGATCGCGACGTCACGATCGAGCCAGTCCATCTCCGCCCAGGCCGGCAGGCCCTCGAGGTGGATGTTGGCGCGGAAGCGCAGCGGGTCGATCGTCAGGCCGGTGCGCTCCGCCAGGTCGCGGACGGAGGCCAGGTTGACGACCGACACCGCCTTCATCATCGCCGGCGACAGGTGGCTGACGTCGGTGAACTTGTGGCCGGCCGCCTCCACCAGGCGCGCCCCGCCGGCGCAGGCCTCGCCGAGGTAGGCGTCGAAGAAGCGCTCCACGCTGGCGCGGCCGGCCGGCGTGCCGAGAACGGCCACGAGGGGGGCTTCCCCGGGCGCGGCGATCGACAGCGTGCCGTCGGCGGCGTCGAACCGGGTCGACAGCGCCGCCATGGCCTCGTTGCGCCGCAGCATGAGGAAGTGGCCCTTCTCCAGCGGCGTGGGATGGTCGGGGTCGAACACCGTGGTGCCGAGCGCCAGGGCGAAGCGCCGGTCGTCGGCGAGGCCGGCGTCGGCGGTCACCGCGAGCCGCTCGGCCGCCTGGGACGACAGGCCCTTGACCGGGTAGCGGTGAAGGGCGGCGACGGTCGGGTGCGCGTCGGTCATGGGAGGTCCTTCAGGGGCGCGGGGGTCGGGCTGAGGCGGATCGTCGTCGCGATCCTCGGGGCGGGGATGACGAAGCGCGCCGTCCCGCCTTCGACCTGCGCCGGCGTCGCGTCGGGCGCGTCGACCCACGCGGCCGGATGCGCCCAGCCGCGCGCGGTGACGCGCAGCTCGCGCCACGGCGGCTCGTACGTCCCCTCGCGCGCGGCGAAGGTGAGGAGGAGGCCGTCGGCCGAAGCCCGGCAGCTGACCCGCTGGCGCAGGTGGACGCCGCGCGCGTGGGCCATCGAGTGCCCGTCGTCGTCGTACAAGGTGGCGTGTCCCTCGCCGCCCGGCCAAAGGTCGAGGTCGAGCGGGCCGTCCGGCGCCTCGGCCAGGCTGCGCACGAGCGCCTGACGGACCAGGATCGTTCCCCCGCGCACGTACACCGGCAGGTGGTCGAGGCGCGGCGTCTCGGTCATCGCGCGGTGCGGGCCGCCCTCGACCATACGCGGGAAAACCTCGGCGCCGGTCCAGTAATCGAACCAGCGGCCGGGGGGCAGGCAGACGTCGTAGGGCGCCGGCGAGCCCGGCGTGGGCGAGGCCGCGACCAGCAGGTCGGGGCCGAGCGTGAAGGCCATCGACATGTCGCGGGGCGCGTCCAGCAGGGCGGGATGGTCGTAGAACACCGGGCGGACAAGGGGCGCGCCGGTGCGCCGCGCCGCGTCGGCCAGCGCGTAGAAGGTGGGCAGCAGCCGGTAGCGCTCCTCGACCGCGCGCCGGCGGATCGCCTCGTGGGCGGGGCCGTGCACCCACGGCTCCTGCGGCGGCGTGCCGGTGGCGGTGTGGTCGCGCATCAGCGGCATGAACGCCCCCACCTGGAACCAGCGCGTCAGCAGTTCCGGGCTCGGCGCGCCGCCGAAGCCGCCGATGTCCACCGCCGTGTGGGCGAAGCCCGACAGGCCGAGGTTGAGGGTCTGCGCGACGCCGAGCTTGAGCTGGTCCCACGTCGCGTCGTTGTCGCCGGTCCAGGTCACCGCCCACCGCTGCCCGCCGGCGAAGGTGGAGCGGGTCATCACGAAGGGTCGCTCGTCGGGGCGCAGCTCCAGCAGCCCCTCGTAGGTCGCTCGCGAATTGAGCAGGCCGGTGAGGTTGTGAACCTCGGCGTGGCGCGTTTCGCGCGGCGCGAAGCCGGGCGTCTCGATGCGCTGCACGGCGTCGGAGGGCACCGTCTTGTCCGACGTGTCGAACACGCTCGGCTCGTTCATGTCGTTCCAGAAGCCGGCGACGCCCATGGCGGCGAAGCCGGCGTAGAGCGTGCCCCACCAGGCCCGCACGTCGGCGCGGGCGAAATCGGGGAACACGGCCAGCCCCGGCCAAACCTCGCCGGTGAACACGGCGCCGTCGGCGTCGCGGATGAAGGCGTCGGCGGCGACGCCGCTGTCGTAGGGCGCGTAGCCCTGCCCCGGCAGCTTCGCGACGTGCAGGTCGGTGATGACCACCGTGTGGAAGCCTTCCCCCCGCAGCTCCGCGACGAGGCCGGGCAGGTCGGGGTACGCGCGCGGGTCCACCGTGAACGGACGGTCGCGGTCCTGGAAGCCGATGTCGAGCCAGATGACGTCGGCCGGGAACCCGTCGTGACGCAGGCGCGCGGCGATGGCGCGCACGGCGTCGGCGCTCTCGTAGCTGTAGCGCGACTGCTGGTAGCCGAACGCCCATTTGGGCGGCAGCGGCGGGGTGCCGGCGAGGGTGGCGGCGCGCTCCACCACCGCCTTCACGCCGTCGCCGACGACCACGATGGTGTCGAGCGGCCCACCGTCGGCGCCGATCGCCAGCACGTCGGGGTCGCCGTGGCCGACGTCGAAGGTGGAGCGCCAGGTGTTGTCGAGCAGCAGCCCCCAGGCGCCGGCCGGCCCGCCCACGCCGATGGCGAAGGGGATCGCCTTGTAGATCGGGTCGGACGTGTCCGTGACGAGCTGGTCGGTGGTCCAGTTGGTGAAGCGGCGCCCCCGGCGATCGAGCGGCCCGGTCTTGTCGCCCAGCGCGAGGACGCGCTCGGCCGGGTGCAACGCCTTGCGCAGGGTGAACGCCTCACCGGCGAAGGCGAAGGGCGCGACGGCATCGTCGGCGAGGATCGTGCGGCCGGCCGGGTCGGTGATCGTCACCGCCAGCGTGGCGCGGTCGACCCGCACGCTCAACGCGCTCGTGCGCAGCCCCGCGTGGCCATCGTCCGACGCGTCATCCGCCGGGGCGCGGGCCGCGCGCACGTCGGCCGGCACCACCCAGGAGGCGTCCTCGGGCAGCCGCCCATCCGGCGCGACGCGGATGCGGAGCATGTCGGGCGCGAGCGCGTCGACCCGCAGCAGCACCGGACCACGACGGACCTCCAGGGAGCCTTGGATCGAAGGGGGTATGGCCATGGCGGCATCATAACACGGGCCGGACGCCATCAAGCCCCGCTATCGAGCACGTCGTTCCGGGGCGCCGCAGGCGAACCCGGAACCGGTGTCCTCGAACAATTGGCATCGGTGGACACCGGTTCCGGATCTGCGCTTCCGCTGCGTCCGGGATGACGAAGGGTGGTCGCACCGCGTCCCTGGCAGTCCGACGCTCTGACGCGCCCCCCCTCACGCCGCCCTGGCCAGCCGCGTGCGAAGCCCCCACCGTCCGATCGCCGCCTGCGCGTCGTCGATGCCGCGCACCACCGCGTGCGGCACCCCGCCCTCCTCCATGAAGGAGCGCATGACCTTCTGCGGCTCGCTCAGCCGACCGCGGTCGGTCTTGGTCTCCATCCACCAGGTCGCGCCGCCGGGTCCCAGGATGCAGATGTCCCACACGCCGGCCAGCATGCCGGTGCGCCGCTTCGCGCCGGCCTCCGCCATCGAGCGCTTGGCCCCGTTGGGCACGGAGAACACGACGTAGGCGCCGGGCTGGAGCACCAGGCGCAGGTAGTCGACGATCCCGGCCTGGATCGCGTCCTCGGATATCGTTTGGGGTTGGGTCCAGTTCGCCACGCGCGCGCCTCCTCAGTCTCGCGCGCAGGATGCCGTCGCAACGGTATCCAAAGACCAAACGGGGAACACGGCCCGCCCTCACCAGACCTGGTCGAAGCACTGCACGACGAGCCGCGACACCGCCCGCACCGCCGTGTTGTCCATGCGGTGGAGGTTGGACGCGAGCTGGACGGCGCGGTGCAGGCGCAGGCCTTCGATGGGTATGGCGACGAGCTCGCCGGCCCCCACCTCCTCCCGCACGGCGTGGCGGGACAGGATCGCGCAGCCGAGCCCGACGGCCACCAGCTTCTTGATGGAATAGGTGGAATCGACCTCCGCGACGATGTCGAGCCGGACGGCCGCTTCCGCCGCGGCGCGGTCCACAAGGTGGCGCAGCGAGTGCGGGAAACCGGGCAGGATCAGCGGGATCCGCCCCAGACCGTCCAGGCTGACGGCGGGGCCGAGGGTCGCCGCCATCGCCGCCGGCGCGATCAGCAGCAGGTCCTCGCGCCCCAGCGTCTCGAACCGGAGCTGACCGGACGCGGGACCGTCGTAGGCGACCGCGAGGTCGACGTGGCCGCGCTCGGCCCATTCCAGGAGGAAGCCGCTCATGCCCTCGACGAGGTGCAGCTTGACCTTGGGATAGCGCACCAGGCACTCGCGCAGCAGGGGGACGGACAGTGCCATGTTGACGGCGGTGGCCAGCCCCACCTTGACCGCGCCGACCGGCGAGGCGTTGGTCGAGGTCAGCTCGTCGCGCGTGCCGTCGACCTGGCGGATGATCTCCGTGGCGCGGTCGAGCAGCCGCGAGCCGGCCTTGGTCAGGTTCATGCCCCGCGCGTGCCGGCGGAACAGGTCCTGTCCCAACTCGGTCTCGAGCTGCAGGATCTGGTGCGAGAGCGCCGGCTGGGCCACGCGGACCTGCCGGGCCGCGCCCGACAGGCTCCCGGCCCGGACGATCGCCAGGAAATAGCGCAGCTGGTTGAGCGTCAGCGTTGATCCTCCCCTTCCCCTAGCCATAAGCATAATCGATAGGGGCGTGCGACAAACACTCTTTGTTGAAATCGTGTCGCGGGGCCATGCTTGGACCCATGGCGATGCGATCCCAACCGGTCCTGGCGCGTTCGGACTACGGCGGCGGCCCCAAGGGCCCCTTGCGCGGCGTCCGCGTCCTCGACCTGTCCCGCCTGGTGGCCGGCAACATGCTGACCCACGTCTTCGCCGACTTCGGCGCCGACGTGGTGAAGGTCGAGCGGCCCGGCGCCGGCGACGACCTCCGCAACTGGCGCGTGCGCGACCACGCGCTGTTCTGGAAGGCCTACGCGCGCAACAAGCGGAGCCTGACGCTCGACCTGCGCCAGGCGGAGGGCAAGGCGATCCTGCTGGACCTGGTGGAGGGCGCGCAGCTGCTGGTCGAGAGCTTCGTGCCCGGCACGATGGAGCGCTGGGGCATCGGCCCCGACGCGCTGCACGCGCGCAACCCCCGGCTGGTGATCGTGCGCATCTCCGGCTGGGGGCAGACGGGGCCCTACCGCACCAAGCCCGGCTTCGGCTCGCTGGTGGAAGGCATGTCGGGCTTCGCCGCCGTCAACGGCTACGGCGACCGCCCGCCGCTGCTGCCGCCCCTGGCGCTCGCCGACATGATCGCCGGCTATTCCGGCGTCGCCGCCGCCATGATGGCGCTGCGCGCCGTCGAGACCGGCGGAGGCGCGGGCCAGGTGGTCGACCTCGCCCTGTTCGACCCGATCTTCGCCACCCTCGGCCCGGCCGCCGCCGAGTACCAGGTGCTGGGCGAGACGCCGGAGCGGAGCGGCAGCCGCTCGAAGCTGAGCTGCCCGCGCAACGTTTACCCCTGCCGCGACGGCAAGTTCGTGTGCCTGTCGGCCTCCGTGCAGTCGGTGGCCGAGCGGCTGCTCCACGCGATTGGCCGGCCGGAGCTGATCGCCGACCCGCGCTTCGCCACCAACGAGGCGCGCGTGCGCCACGACGACCTGCTCGATCCCATCGTCGCCGACTTCATCGCCGCCCTCACCCAGGAGGAGGCACTGGCCCACTTCGCCGCCGCCGACGTGACGGTCGGCCCCATCTGCGACATCGCCGACCTGATGGAGCACCCCTACGTCGTCGAGCGCGAGGTGCTGACGAGCTACCCCGACGCGGAGATTGGTTCCATGCCCATGCATCACGTGTCGCCGCGACTGGAAGGGACGCCCGGCGCGATCCACTCACCGGCCCCGAGCCTCGGCGAGCACACGACCGACGTGCTGGGAACGATCGGCCTCGGCCCCGAGGCGGTCGCGGCGCTGCGCGAGCGGGGGGTGGTCTGATGCGAGTCCATAGGCCCCGCTGGCGCTCGATCCTGTTCGTGCCGGCGACGGCGACGCGGCTGATCGCCGGTGCCCAGACGCGCGGCGCGGACGCGGTGCAGCTCGACCTCGAGGACGCGCTGCCGCCCGACGCGCGGGAAGCCGCGCGCGCCTCCATCCCTTCGTCCATCGCCACCCTGGCCAAGGGGCCGGGCGACGTGCTGGTGCGCATCAACCGGCCGTGGCGCGACGCGGTGCGCGACCTCGAGGCAATCGTCCACCCCGGCCTCAGCGCGGTCACGCTGCCCAAGACCGGCGGCCCGTCCGACTTGTTCGTCGTGTCCGACATCCTCGACGAGCTGGAGGCCGAGCGCGGCCTACCGCACCGGCGCATCGGCATCATCGCGCAGGTCGAGGACGCGCTGAGCCTGCGCACCATGGGCGCCGCCACGGCGTTCCCCGCCCGGCTGTGCGGGATCACCATCGGCCCGGAGGACTTCACGCTGGACCTCGGCGTCGAACCGACCCACGAGACGCTGCTGGAGCCGTTGCGCGCGTCGATCCTGATGGCGCGGGCGGCGGGTGTGCCGGCGCTCGGCTTCGCCCGCAGCATCGGCGACTTCACCGACATCCCGGCGCTGGCCGCCGCGGTCGCGGAAGCCTACCGGCTCGGCGCGCGCGGCGCCTTCTGCGTGCATCCCAAGCAGGTCCCGGTGCTCAACGCCGGCTACCAGCCCACAGCCGAGGCGGCGGAACGCGCCCGCGCCGTGGTCGCCGCCTTCGAGGGGGCGCTCGCCAAGGGCAGCGGCGTAGCGGCCCTCGACGGCGCGATGATCGACCGGCCCGTCTACGAGCGCGCGCGCCGATTGCTCGCGGACGTGGTGCTGGCCGATGTTCACACGACGGACACGAAGCGATGACCGCCCGCGCGCAAAGCATGATCGTCGCGCCGCAGCCGGAAGCGACCGAGGCGGGGGCGGTCGTCCTCGGGCGCGGCGGCAACGCGGTGGACGCGGCGATCGCCTGCGCGCTGGTGCAGACGGTGGTCGACCCGCTGATGTCGGGGATCGCCGGCTTCGGCAGCCTGCAGATCTTCTCCGCCGACAAGGGCGAGCACGTCTTCATCGACGCGCACGGGCGCTGCCCGGCGGCGGCGACCCCGACCATGTGGGCCGACCGCATCCTGGGCGAGACCACCGACGGCTTCGGCTTCATCCTGCGCGACTACGTCAACGAGCGCGGCTACGGGGCGGTCACGGTGTCCGGCATCCTCCAAGCCTTCTCGCAGGCGGTGGAAGCCTACGGCACCTGGACCTGGGCGGACGTCGTCGCTCCGGCGATCACGGAGGCGGTGCGCGGCTTGAGCGTGCGCCCCCACGTCTACACCGTGTGGACGCAGGACGAGCGCCGCTTCGGCCGCTTGAACTACGGCGACAAGCTCGGCGTGTCGGAGACGGGGCGCCGCGTCTACCTCGACGCGGACGGCAACTACAAGCGGCCGGGCCAGCGCGTCGAGAACCCGGACATGGTGCGCTCGCTCCAGCGCATCGCGCGCGAGGGCGCCGACCTGTTCTACCGCGGCGCCATGGCGCAGGAGATCGACGCGGACTTCAAGGCGAACGGCGGCCTGCTCACCGCCGCCGACCTCGCCGCCTACCGCACCGAGCGCCTCGAGCCCCTGTGGGGCGAGTACCGGGGCCACCGCATCGCCACCAACCATCCCCCCGGCGGCGGCCTGCTGATCCTGGAGATCCTGCGCATCCTGGAGCAGTTCAACGTGGCGGCGATGGGCCATAACACGCCGCGATACCTCGCCGTGCTGGCGGAGGCGATGAAGTGCGCCACCCGCGACAAGGACATGTTCATCTCCGACCCGCGCTTCGTGGACGTGCCGGTCGACCGGCTGAACAGCCAAGCCTACGGCGCCGCCGTCGCCGACGCCATCCGCGCCGGCCACCGCTACGACGTGCCCCGCCTCGGCGGCCGGGGGGACGCGCCCAACACCACCCACGTGTCCTGCGCCGACGCCAGGGGCAACGTGGTCTCGCTCACCCACTCGCTCGGCATCCCGTCCGGCGTGATCACGCCCGGCCACGGCTTCATGCACAACGGCTGCATGTCCGTGTTCGACCCGCGCCCGGGCCGCACCGGCTCGATCGCGCCCGGCAAGAGCCGCTTCGCCTCCATGGCGCCGACGATCGTGTTCAAGGGCGACCGCCCGGTGATGACGCTGGGGGCGCCGGGCGGCACCTACATCACCCTGTCGATCGCCCAGGCCATCGTCAACGTCATCGACTTCGGGATGACGATGGCCGAGGCGGTCGCCGCCCCGCGCATCTCCGCCACCAGCGACACGATCGACGTGTCGAACCGCATCCCGCGCACCGTCACCGACGTGCTGGCGGCGGACGGCTACCCGATCGGCCGCTCGCACCTCAGCTACGCCTTCGCCGCCGTGCACGGGATCACGGTGGACGAGGCCGGCCGCATGGCCGGCGGGGCGGACCCGCAGCGCGACGGCATGGCTCTGTCGGCGTGGCACTAGAAGCCTGGAAGGGAGCGGCGCGATGAACCTGAAGAACCTCGCCGCCGCCCTCCTCGCGACCCTCGCCGCGACCCCGTCGCTCGCCAACAAGGCGGACGACACGCTGGTGTGGTCGACGAGCCGGGAGCTGGCCTTCACGCTGCCCTACTTCGTCACCTCGCGCGAGCAGCTCATCCTGGAGTCGCTGACCCACGACACGCTGGTCTACCGCACGCCGGGGAGCGGCGCGTACCAGCCGCTGCTGGCCACGAGCTGGCGCTTTCTCGACCCGACGACGATCGAGTTCGCGCTGCGCGACGACGTCACCTTCTCCAACGGCCAGCCCTTCGGCGCCGACGACGTCGTCTACACCCTGAACTACGTGTCGCGGCCCGACGCCGGCGTCATCACCCGTGCCAACGTCAGCTGGATCAAATCCGTCGAGAAGGTGGACGACCACACCGTCCGCCTGCACATGACCGGCCCCTTCCCCGCCGCCCTCGAGTTCCTGGCCGGCCCAGACCCGATCTTCCCCAAGGGCCTGTTCGACGGCATCAAGCGCGACGCGGGCGGGCGGCCGAGCTACGCCACCGTCAAGCCGGTCGGCACCGGCCCCTACGTGGTCGTCGACGAGAAGCCCGGCCAGTCCGTCACCTTGCAGCGCAACGACCACTACTTCGGCGGCGTGAAGGGCCACCCGGCGATCGGTCGGATCGTGTTCCGCACCATCCCCGACGTGCAAACGCAGATCGCCGAACTCCAGGCCGGCGGCGTCGACTGGATCTGGGAGCTGAACAAGGACCAGGCCGACAACCTGCGCGAGACCAGCCCGCTGAACGTCTCGACCGCGCCCTCCATGCGGGTGAACTTCCTGCAGTTCGACGCGGCCGGCAAGAGCGGCGACACGCCGTTGACCGACCTCAACGTGCGCCGCGCCATCGCCTACGCGATCGATCGCCCAGCGATCGCCAAGTACCTGATCGGCGACGCGGCGCGGGTGATCGACTCCGCCTGCTACCCCACCCAGTTCGGCTGCACGCAGGAGGTCGCCCGCTACCCCCACGACCTCGCCAAGGCGAAGGCGGCGCTGGCCGCCTCCAGCCGCCCGCACGGCTTCGCCATCGACCTCCTGACCTACCGCGACCCCGACGTCGCCGTGGCGACCGCCGCCGACCTCGCGGAGATCGGCATCACCGTCAACATCAAGACGTTGGAGTACAAGGCGATGGTCGACGTGATCTGGGGCGGCCACGCGCAGCTCGTCGACAGCACCTGGGGATCGTCCTCGATCAACGACGTGTCGGCGATCACCAGCCACTTCTTCGAGGGCGGGCGCGACGACTATTGCCTGGACCCGCGGGTCCAGGCCCTGCTGAAGGGCGGCGACACGAGCGTGGACCCCGCCGTGCGCCTCAAGGATTACCGCGAGGCGCTGGACACGATCCAGGAGAAGCTCTGCTGGCTGCCGATGTTCTCCTACTCGGTCGACTACGCCTTCTCCAAGGACCTGAACTTCACCCCCACGGCGGACGAGATCCCGCAGTTCTACCGGGCGTCGTGGAAATGATCCGCCACCTGCTCGCCCGCCTCGCCATCTTCGCCCTCGTGCTCGTCGCCGTGTCGATGGTGTCCTTCGTCCTGCTGCGGGCGACCGGCGACCCGGCGGTGGCGATGGCCGGCGAGGGCGCCACCGCCGCCGACGTCGACCTGGTGCGCCACCAGTACGGGCTCGACCGCCCGCTGCCGGAGCAATATTACACGTGGGCGTCCAGGGCGGTGCGGGGCGACCTCGGCACCTCCAAATTCCTCCAGCAGCCGGTGTTCACGGTCGTGGCGTCGCGGCTGCCGGCGACGATGAAGCTCGGCGGCATCGCCCTCGCCCTCGCCCTCCTGATCGCCATACCGCTCGGCGTCGTCGCCGCGCTCCACCGCAACACCGCCATCGACCAGGCGGCGCTGGCCTTCGCCCTGGTCGGCCAGGCGATCCCGACCTTCTGGTTCGCCCTCATCCTGATGGTGGTGTTCAGCGCCAAGCTGCGCTGGTTCCCCATCAGCGGCGACGCGACGTGGCGGCACTTCGTGCTGCCGGCGGTGGCGCTGTCCTTCTACGCCATCCCCTCCTTGATGCGCCTGACGCGGTCCGGCATGCTCGACGTGATGGGCTCGGACTACGTGCGCACCGCCCGCGCCAAGGGGCTGTCGCCGGCCGTCATCCTGTTCAAGCACGCGCTGCGCAACGCCATCCTGCCGGTGATCTCGCTGTCGGCGGTGCAACTCGGCTTCATGCTGGGCGGCTCGGTCGTCATCGAGAACATCTTCGCCATCAACGGGCTCGGCAACCTGTCGTGGCAGTCGGTCAAGCGCGCCGACTTCGAGGTGATGCAGGCGATCGTGCTGATCCTCGGCTTCCTCTTCGTCGTCCTGACGTTCCTGGCCGACCTGCTGAACGCGCTCCTCGATCCCCGCATCAGGGCCTGAGCCCATGACGAGCCTCGAACCCTCCGCGCTGGACGCCCCGACGCTGGAACCCTCCGAGCAGGTCGCGATCGAGGCCCCCGCCCGGCGCCGGCCGCGCCGCGTGAACATCAACCTCGCGCTCGGCGGCGGCATCCTGCTGTTCTGGATCGTCGTCGGGACGCTCGCGCCGCTGATCGCGCCGCACGACCCCACCGCGCAGGACCTGTCGCGGCGCCTGCTGCGCCCGTTCTGGGACGCGCGCACGTCGCCCGACCATTGGCTGGGCACCGACGGCTTCGGCCGCGACACCCTGTCCCGCCTCATCTACGGCAGCCGGATCTCGCTGGTCATCGGCTTCGGCGCCGCCGCCATCGCCGGCGTCATCGGGGTGACGCTGGGCCTGCTCGCCGGCACCTTCGGCGGCCGCACGGAATCGGCGATCATGTTCCTGATCTCCGTCAGGCTGGCGCTGCCGCTGATCCTCGTCGCGCTGTCGCTGGTGTCGCTGACCGGCAACACCCTCCCCGTCGTCGTCACCGTGCTCGGCCTGCTGATGTGGGACCGCTTCGCCGTGGTGACGCGCACCGCCGCGCGGCAGGTGGCGCGCCGCGAGTTCGTCGGCGCGTCCACCCTGATGGGGTCCTCGCGCCTGTGGATCGTGCTGCGGGTGGTGCTGCCCAACATCATCAACAGCATCATCGTGGTCGCCACCCTGGAGATCGCCCACGCGATGCTGCTGGAGGCGGCGCTGTCGTTCCTGGGCATCGGCATCGCGCCGCCGACCCCCTCCCTCGGCATCATGATCGCCGACGCGCGGCCCTACCTGTTCTTCGAGGTTTGGATGATCACGCTGCCAGGCCTCGCCCTGTTCACCCTGGTGCTGGCGGTCAATTTGTTCGGCGACGGCGTGCGCGACGCGACCTCGCCCGGCGCGGTGGCGCGGATATGAGCGCCGCCCAGCCCACCGCCCCGCCGATCAACAACGTGCTGGAGATCGCCGACCTGTCGGTGCTGCTGCCGCGCGGCGCCGACCGCGCCAGGGCGGTGGACGGGGTGAGCCTCGACCTGCGCGCCGGCGAGGTGCATTGCGTGGTCGGCGAGTCCGGCTCGGGCAAGTCGATGCTGTCGTATTCCGTCATGGGGCTGCTGCCCCCCGGCCTCTCCGCGACGGGGCGGATCACCTTCGCCGGCCGCGACCTGCTGCGCTGCGGCGAGCGGGAGATGCGCGCGATCCGCGGCTCGAAGATGAGCATGATCTTCCAGGAGCCGATGACGGCGCTGAACCCCGCCTACACGATCGCCAACCAGATCGGCGAGGTGTACCGCACCCATACCGCCGCCACTGGGCGCGCCGCGCGCGAGCAGGCGGTGGCCGACCTGCGCTCGGTCGGGCTCGCCGACGTCGAGCGGATCATGGCGAGCCACCCCCACCAATTGTCGGGCGGTCAGCGCCAGCGGGTGATGATCGCCATGGCGCTCGCGCTGGGGCCGCGCGTGCTGATCGCCGACGAGCCCACCACCGCCCTCGACGTGACGACCCAGGCGCAGATCCTGGAGCTGGTGCGGCGGTTGCAGCGCGAGCGTGGCACCGGCGTGCTGTTCATCACCCACGATTTCGGCGTGGTGGCGGAGATCGCCGACCGCGTCACGGTCATGCGGCACGGCAAGGTCGTCGAGGGCGGCGCCACCGCCGACGTGCTGCTCGACCCCCAACACCCCTACACGAAGGAGCTGATCGCCGCCGTGCCCCACCTTCGCGCCCGCGCGGCGCGGCCGGTGTCGGGCGCCGTGGTGATGGACGTGGCCGGCGCCACCAAGACCCACGTCGAGGGCGCGCGGATCTTCGGCCGGGGGCGCCGCGTGGCCGCGCTGAGGGACGTGTCGCTGACGCTGCGCGCGGGGGAAACCCTGGGCGTCGTCGGCGAGTCGGGCTCGGGCAAGTCCACCCTGGCGCGCTGCCTGGTGCAGCTCGATCCGTTGGACGCCGGCACGCTGCGGATCGACGGTCGCGAGACCGCGCGGGCGAGCGGCGGCGCCCTCAAGGCTATGCGCCAGGGCGTGCAGATGGTGTTCCAGGACCCCTACGCCTCGCTCGACCCGCGCCGCCGCGTGATGGACATCCTGTGCGAGGGGCCGCTCAACTTCGGGATGGGGCGCCCCACCGCCCGCGCCCAGGCCCTCGAGCTGCTGCGGCGCGTCGGCCTGCCCGAGCAGGCGGCGGAGCGCACCCCCGGCGCGTTCTCCGGCGGCCAGCGCCAGCGCATCTGCATCGCCCGCGCGCTCTCCGTGCGCCCGAAGATCCTGGTCGCCGACGAGGCGGTGTCGGCCCTCGACGTGTCGGTGCAGCAGCGCATCCTGCGCCTCCTCGACGACCTCAAGGCGGACTACGACATCTCCATCGTCTTCATCACGCACGACCTGCGCGTCGCCGCCACCCTGTGCGACACCATCGCCGTGATGCGCGGGGGCGCCATCGTGGAACACGGGCCCTCCCTCGACGTGCTCACCAAACCCACCGTGGCCTACACGCGGGCGCTGATCGAAGCGATCCCCGGCGGCCGCATCTTCAAGACAGCCACCCAGGACGCATGATGCACCCAGGACGCATGACGGCAGGCGACGACAAGCCCTACGACGTGATCGTGCTGGGCGTCGGCGGCATGGGCTCGGCCGCGTGCTGGCACCTGGCGCGGCGCGGCTGCCGCGTGCTCGGGCTGGAGCGCTTCGACATCCCGCACGCCCAGGGCTCCTCGCACGGGGTCAACCGCATCATCCGCCTCGGCTACTTCGAGGACCCCTCCTACGTGCCCCTGCTGCGGCGCGCCTACGAGAACTGGCGCGAACTCGAAACCCGCTTCGGCGAGAAGCTCCTGCACATCACCGGCTCGGTCGACGCCGGGCCGGCCGGCAGCCTCATCGTGGACGGATCGCTGCGCGCCTGCCGCGAGTACGACCTGTCGCACGACGTGATCGACGGCCGCGAGCTGAAGCGTCGCGCGCCGGGCTACGAGCTGCCCGACGACCACGTCGCCGTGCTGCAGGGCGACGGCGGCTTCGTCCTGTCCGAGCGGGCGATCGTCGCCCACGTGACGCTGGCCCAGGCGGCCGGCGCCGTGATCCGCGCCCGCGAGCCGGCGCTCGGTTGGGACATCACCGCGAGCGGCGTCAAGGTGCGCACCGAGCGCGGCACCTACGAGGCCGGACGCCTCATCGTCGCCGCCGGCTCGTGGATGGCCGACGTCGTGCCCGGCCTGCGCAACGTGGCGGTGCCCGAGCGCCAGGTGCTGGGCTGGTTCCAGCCGCTCGACCCCGCGATCTTCGCGCCCGAGCGCTTCCCCGTGTTCAACATGGAGGTCGAGGAGGGCAAGTTCTACGGCTTCCCGCCCTGGCACGTGCCGGGCTTCAAGATCGGCCGCTGGCACCACCTCAACGAGACCGGCGACGCGGACGCGCTGTCGCGCGACGTGTCCCTGCGCGACGAACTGGTGCTGCGCGACACCGTCGCCCGCTACTTCCCCCAGGCGAACGGCCCGACCATGGCGCTGCGCGCCTGCCTGTTCACCAACACGCCCGACGAGCACTTCATCATCGACACGCTGCCGGGCCAGCCGCAGGTCATCGTCGCCTCGCCCTGCTCGGGGCACGGCTACAAGTTCTGCAGCGTGATCGGCGAGGTGCTGGCCGACGTCGCCACCACCGGCCAAACCCGCTTCGACCTCGGCCTGCACTCCTACGCGCGGTTCGCGGCGTAGGGCATCTGACCAAATCGTGGACGTCATTCCGGGGCGCCACAGGCGAACCCGGAACCGGTGTCCTCACACGATCGGCACCGAAGGGCACCGGTCCCGGATCGCCGCTGCGCTCCGTCCGGGATGACAAAGGTGGTGGCCGCACGGCGTCCGCGATCCGGCCCGACGCTCCAGGCTCCGGCCGGCGTCACGCCGCCGGCGGCGCGGACACCTTGACCGACGGGCGCTCCGACATCGCCTCGTGGAACGCCGCGAGCTTGGGGAAGCTCGCCCGCCAGCCGCTGTCGGGGAAGCGGAAGTCCGCGTAGCCGGTGACGCACACGAGCGCGATCCGCACCAGGTCGAGGGGCTGCTCGTCGAGGGGTCGCGACAGCACGTCATCGCGCGCCTCGAAGCGCCCCAGGCCGGCCCAGGCGCGGCTCCAATGGTCGGCCTGCCACGCGTCCCAGCGCAGCGCCTCGGGACGCACCAGCTTCTCGTAGCGGCACAGCAGCATCGAATCGAGCATGCCTTGGAGGCAGGAATGGTCGCTGCGGGCGTGCCAGCGCGCCATGCCCGACGCCGGGATCAGCCGGCCGCCGCCGAGTTCGTCGAAGTATTCCGCGATCACGAAGGAATCCATGAGGACGCTCCCGTCGTCGAGGATGAGGGCCGGCAGTTTCTTCAGCGGGTTGACGTCGCGCATGTAGGCCTCGTTCGGCTGGCCGGGCGTGACGGCGGCGGAAACGAACTCGACGCGGTCGATCAGCCCGAGCTCGATCGCCGCGACGCGGAGCTTGCGGGCGAACGGCGAGGCGGGGGAGTAGGTTAGTTTCATGGGCGGGTGTCCTTCGGGAGGCCGATCGGGTCTTCGTTCTCGGCGAGGCTCGCGGCAAAAGCCAGGGCCTGGTCGGGGCTCGCGTGACGCGCCCGGTCTCGCGTCATGATACGTCGGGGTTCGGGGATCGCGGCCGCCTCGTCGAAGACGGCCTGAGGGACGGGGTAACAATACCTTATGCCGAGAGCTCGCGACCGCAAGCTCGCGCGAGGGTTGGTCAAGGCGATCGGTGGGGTGCCAAGGGGTGGCGCACGCGATCGGGTCGGTCAGGGAGGAAACCAACCGCGACACGGCGCTGGCCGCCCTCAACCGCCTCGACGCGGTCACGCCAAACCTCGTGCGCCGCGTGGAAGACGCGGGTGAGGATCGACGTCGACGGTTTCCCGGCGGGCATCAGGGCGGCATAGGTCCACGTCCGGGCGATTCCGCCCGCGCCTACCTTCGTCTGATCAGCTTGGAACGGTTTCATCTATGAACGTTATAATTGCGCAAGCAAATCGCTGAAGTGTCGAATGGCTGTGTCGAGAGCCGATTGAGCCGCGGTCCATTCCGATTTCACGTCGGCGTTCGCGACGGTGAACTCCTGCGAACTCAGGATGGCCGGGGTTTTCGTCACGATTTCGGAAAGGCGCAACTGCGCGTCGGTCAGATAGTACCTATAGGTGAACTCGCGTGCGTTCTTGTCCTGCTGATACGCGATCGTGTTGTTTGATATCAGGTTGCCGAGAAAGGCGTTGAGATCAGCCATCTGATCGTCGGCCGTGTTCTTCAGATCGCTTAGAAACACCGCTCTCCACAGGGAGAATGCTATAGATGTGAGTGATTGAGCGATTTGCTGTAAATCGATGTTTGCATTGATGATCGGATTGGATCCAAGAAGTAAATAGAGATCAAGCGAAGAACTCTGGTTTCGCGACCGGCTTCGCACCAACCATGTCAAGTGATCTTCGCTGCGGTCATCTACTTTAGCCGCGGGCATCAGTGGATCAGCGCTCGTCGCATCTCCTCGAAACCGCTTTCAGTTAACTTCAACCATCCAGTAGGTTCCATCTTAAGCCAATGCTTCTCCACCGCAAAGTCAAGACCTTGCTGAAGATCTCTCATATTCCAGCCTTTGCTGGATCCAACTGCCATGAAATTGTTAGCCCGCAACACATCTCCTTCTTTTGAGTCAAAATGCTTGTATATATTTAGTATCTTCTTTGCGTTTTCTTGAGCATCTTCGTGCTTCGCCATGCCAACCCCCTCTTCTCGCGCGCTTCGCGCCTTCAGGAAATACTTCAGCGTCATTCGTTAGAATCAAGTATGCGCCGGCCCGCTTCCGCGTCAACCGGCTCGGCCTCCAGGCCGATCCGCTACCCCGACTTGCGCGCCCGCGCCGGATGGCGGCAAACATCCCCTTTCCCGTCGAAAGGTCAGGACCATGCCGCGCGAGGAACGAACCGATGTCGCCGTCGTCGGCCTGGGCGCGATGGGCAGCGCCACCCTCTACCAGCTCGCCAAGCGCGGCGTGGCGGCGCTCGGCATCGACCGCCACGCCCCGCCCCACGCTCACGGGTCGAGCCACGGCGAGACGCGGATCACCCGGCAGGCGGTCGGCGAGGGGCGCGACTACATCCCCCTGGTGCTGAACGCGCACCGGATCTGGCGCGAGCTGGAAGCGGAAACAGGCGACACGCTGCTGGTTGATTGCGGCGTCCTCGTCATGGGACCGGGGTCCGGCGCCACGTCCCACCACGGCAAGCCGGACTTCGTCGGGCACTCGATCGCCGGCGCGCGCGCGTTCGGCATCGAACACGAGGTGCTGCGCGGCGACGAGGTGGCGCGCCGCTTCCCCCAGTTCACCGGGTTGCGCGGCGACGAGCGCGCCTACTACGAGCCGGGCGGCGGCTACGTCTTCCCCGAGCGCTGCGTCGCCGCCCAGCTCGCGCGGGCCGCCGCGCTCGGCGCGAGGGTGGTGACGGACACGGCCGTGCTGTCCATCGCGCAGGACGGCGACGGCGTGGTGATCGAGACGGACGGCGGCACCGTGCGCGCCGACCGCGCCGTGGTGTCGGCCGGCGGCTGGACCGCGCCGCTGCTGGGCGAACCCTTCGACCACCTGCTGGAGGTGAAGCGCCAGCTCCTGCACTGGTACGCGCTGGACGACGCGACCGCCTACGGCGCGGGCTCCCCCACCTTCATCCACATGCACGGGCCGGGCGACACCGACTACCTCTACGGCTTCCCGCCCGTGCCGGGCCAGACCAGCATCAAGGTGGCGACCGAGCAGTACGCGACGAGCACGACCGCCGACGCGGTGGACCGCACCGTCACCGAGGCCGAGTCCGCCGCCATGTTCGCCGACCACGTCGCGGGGCGCCTCGCGGGGGCGACGCCGCGCGTCGTGGGGACGGCGGCCTGCGTCTACACGGTCACGCCCGATCGCGGCTTCATCATCGACGCGCACCCGCGCCTCGACAAGGTGACCGTCGTCTCCGCCTGCTCCGGCCACGGCTTCAAGCATTCGGCGGGGATCGGCGAGGCGGTCGCGCAGCACCTCGCCGAGGGGCGATCGCGGGTGGACCTCGCGCCGTTCACCCTGTCGCGCTTCGCCGAAGCCCGGCGCGACGTGGCTGTGGCGTGACGCCTTATGATGGATTAGGGAACGCTCTCGACCACTCGGCTTCCAACGGATCGGCGGACACGCATGCAGAAAACGATATTCCTCTCGGCGGCCGTCGCGATGATGGCGGCTTCCACCGGGGCCCGGGCGGCCGACGGCGTCGACGCGATCAAGGCGCGCGGCACGCTGAACGTCGGCGTCAAGGCGGACTACAAGCCGTTCGGCTTCCGCGATCCCAGCGGCGCGGTCGTCGGCATCGAGCCGGACCTCGCGGCGGATTTCGCCAAGCAGCTCGGCGTCAAGCTGAACCTGGTGCCGGTCAACGGGGCGAACCGGATCGAATTCCTCCAGCAGGGCAAGGTCGACCTGCTGATGGCGACCATGTCGGACAAGCCCGAGCGTCGCAAGGTCGTGCAGGCGATCGATCCGCAATACTACTCCGACTCGGTCAACGTGCTCCTGTCCAAGAAGTCCGGCATCACCGATTGGGACCAGCTGAAGGGCAAGCCGGTCTGCGCCTCGTCCGGCTCCTTCTACAACAAGGATGTCGCCCGTACCTACGGCGCCAACATCGTGGCCTTCGACGGCTCGGAGAAGCCGCTGTTCGCGCTCCAGCAGGGCAATTGCGTCGGCTACCTGTACGACCAGACCTTCATCCAGGGTAAGCTGCTCGATCCCGAGTGGAAGACCGACTACGCGATGCCGCTGAAGGGCATCATGGAAACGCCCTGGATCATGGCGGTGGCCACCGGCAACACCACCCTGCAACAGGCCGCCGAGAAGGCGACGATCGGCTGGATGAAGGCCGGCACGATCGTCGACGAGGAGAAGAAGTGGGGCATCACGCCCACCGACTACGCCAAGCGCATGCACGACAAGTACGCCGCCGGGCAGTAGTCGGACCCTCGGTCCGGGACGGCTTGGCTGACGGGACGGCTTGGCCTGACGGGACGGCTTGGCCTGAAACGTGCCTAGCCGTCCCCCGACCGTCATTCCCCCGATCAAAAGGTCCGCATGTCATCCGTCGCCGCTTGGTTCAAACGCCTTTACGAGACGACGGGCTACAATTTCACGGTCTTCTACGACCCTTACGACTTCGACCGTTACGTCCACGGCCTGGGGATGACGATCTACCTGTCGGTCGTGTCCATCCTCGCGAGCCTCGTCATCGGGGCGCTCGGCGCCTGGCTGCAGGGGTCCGAGCTGGCCGCCGTCCGCCGCCCGGTCAACGCCTTCGTGACATTGTTCCGCAACACGCCGCCGCTGGTGCAGATCTTCTTCTTCTACTTCGGCATCGGCGTCCTGCTCCCCTCGCTCGGCGCCGCCGGCGGCCTGCGCCAGCCGCCCATCAGCAACGTGCAATGGGCGATCATCTCGCTCGCCCTGTTCGCCGGCGCCTTCAACGTCGAGATCTTCCGCTCCGGCATCGAGGCGGTGCCCAGGACGACGCTGGAAGCCGCCGAGGCGCTCGGCTACTCGCGCGCCAAGGCCTACGGCTACATCGTCCTGCCCCTCGCGCTGCGCGTGTGCCTGCCGGCCCTCAACAACAACCTCGTCAACCTCCTGAAGACGACCACGCTGGCCTACGCGATCGCCGTGCCCGAAACGCTCTACGTGGCCGCGCAGATCTGGTCGGAGTCGCAGAACGTCACGGAGATGATGATCGTGCTGCTCGTCACCTACGGCGTGCTCGTCGGCGCCCTCGTCTTCCTCATGCACCGGTGGGAGCGGGCGCTGCGCATCCCCGGCTACGGTCGATGAGGCCCGGACGATGAGCCCCATGCGCGCGCCGCCGCCCGAGCCCCGACCCGCGAAGGGCGACATGCCCGTGCTGCTGCCGTTCCGCGTGGGCGAGCGGCCCCCCGTGCCGCGCCTGCGGGCATGGCACGGCGCGCTCATCGCCGGCGCGGTGATCTTGTCCTCCACGCTCGCCTGGGCGCAGGGCGCGCCGGCCCCCCTGTCGCCGCTCGACGTCATCATCAAGTGGGCGCCGCTGCTGCTGCGCGGCTTCGCCTTCAACATCGCCATCTCGGTGGGCGCGATGGCGCTGGGCACGCTGGCCGGGCTGGCGCTCGGGCTGCTCACCCTGTCGGACACCAGGGCCGTGCGCGGCGCCGCCTGGGGCGTCACCCAGTTCTTCCGCAACGCGCCCTGGCTGGTGCTGCTGTTCTTCGTGATGTTCCTGGTGCCCTACCAGCTGGCGATCGGCGGCATCGTGATCCCGCTGCCGGACTGGGGCAAGGCGGCGGTCGGTTTCGCGCTGCCGGTCATGGCCAACGTGGCGGAGGTGGTGCGCGGCGCGGTCGGCTCGATCCCCGCGACGCAGTGGGAGGCGGCCGAGGCGCTGGCCTTCTCGCCCCGGCAGACGATGTGGCGGATCATCCTGCCGCAGTGCCTGAAGCGCATGATCCCGCCGTGGATGAGCATCTACGAGATCGTGACCATGTCCACCGTGCTCGCCTCGATCGTCGGCGTGTCGGAGATGCTGACCCTGACCGGCCAGGTCCACGCCGCCGAGGGCGGGCGGCCGGAGCTGTTCGCGCCGCTCTACGGCTTCGCCCTGCTCTGCTTCTTCGCGTACTGCTACCCCATCGACCGCTGGACCGCCCGCCTCGAGCGGCGCTTCCAGGTTCAGTAGAGTCCTCCATGGCCAACCAGTGGACCCCCGACCAGCCGATCGTGCAGCTCTTCGACGTGCACAAGAGCTTCGGCGCGGTCGAGGTGCTGAAGGGCGTCAGCCTCAGCGTCAACAAGGGCGAGGTGATCTGCATCATCGGCCCGTCCGGCTCGGGCAAGTCGACGCTGATCCGCTGCGTCAACGCGCTCATCCCCGTGACGTCCGGCACGATCCGGGTGGAGGGGATCGAGGTCAACGACCCCCGGCTCGACAAGCTCGCGCTGCGCCGCAAGGTCGGCATGGTGTTCCAGCAATACAACCTGTTCCCGCACAGGACCGTGCTGCAGAACGTGATGATGGCGCCCCTCCACGTGCTGAAGCAGGACCGCCGCGAGGTCGAGGCGCGGGCGCGCAGCCTGATCGACAAGGTCCGCCTGTCGGGCAAGGAGGCGAGCTACCCCGGCCAGCTGTCGGGCGGGCAGCAGCAGCGCGTCGCCATCGCCCGCTCGCTCGCCATGCGCCCCGACGTGATGCTGTTCGACGAGGTGACGGCGGCGCTCGATCCCGAGACGGTGAAGGAGGTGCTCGTCACCGTCCGCGAGCTGGCGGAGGAGGGCATGACCTGCCTGCTGGTGACGCACGAGATGAACTTCGCCCGCGAGGTCGCCGACCACGTGTACTTCACCGATCGCGGCGTCATCGTCGAGCACGGGCCGCCGGCGGAGTTCTTCGCCGCCGCGCGGGACGAGCGCACGCGACGGTTCCTGTCGCAGGTGCTGTGACCGCTCGTTCGCCGGCGCCGCGCGGCGGGAATGTCGGCCACGGCCGACATCGACGGGAAAGTGATGTCGCCGAACGCTGACCCCCAGGCGGGCCCATGTCGGCGAACCGCGACCCCGGAGCGCGACCGTGTCACCGTTCGCCGACACCGGAATGGGACCATGACAGCGTTCGTCGACACGGATCACGATGTGCGATGCGCGCGCCCCACAGCGCGAGGGGTTCGGCGACGACGGGCGAAGGATCGCCCCGCCGGGCCCGAAACGCAAGCCCGCGCGACCAACCCGTTCCGCACCTTCGCACCGGCGGGCGGCGAGGATGCGTGCGATGGGGGTGCGGCGCGGACGGAGGCAATCGAAGACACGCGGAGACAGGTCGGGCCGGCGGGACGCGGCGATGTACGATGGCCGCCACCCCCGTCGGTCCCGACGCGCGAGCGATGATCCGGCGTTGGTGGTGGGATCACGGCGCTGGTCCGGGCCGTGTCTCGGCTTGACATATGGCCGGAAGGACCGCGGGAAGCGGTCGTCCATGACGACGGGACCTGACGTCGAGATCGCGCCCAACGGGGTCTCCCATCGCTGTTCAAGCCGGGCTTGGAAGCAGCCGTTCACGTTAGACGTCGAATGGCGGTACCCATTCCGGGTGGGAGCCTCGACGATCGGCGCCACGCGAGGCGACGTCGCAGGCGACCCTCGCTGCCTTCATGCGCTGCCTTCATGCGCTGCCTTCATGGAACACGACGTTCGTCGCCGGCGGCGGCTGTCCCGACGCTCGCGATCGTTATCCGATCCACAGGTCCGCCTCCGTCGTCGGCTTTGAGAAAAGGTAGCCTTGGAACAGGTCGCATCCGAGCACCCGGAGGCGCCCCAGCGTCGCCTCGTCCTCGATTCCCTCGGCCACGACCTTCATCCCGAAGGCGCGGGCCATCATCACCACCGCCTCGACGATCTGCCAGCCATGGCCGTCGATGTCAGCGATGAAGCCGCGATCGATCTTCACCGCCTCGAAGGGGAGCCGGTGGAGGTGCCTCAGCGAGGAATGTCCGGTGCCGAAGTCGTCGAGGCGTGCCCCGACACCGAGCCCTGCCAACGCCTCCAGGGTGTGCGAGGTCGACTCGTAGTCCTCGACCGCCGAGGATTCGGTGATCTCGATCTTCAACAGCTCCGGCGGACAGCCGGATGCGGCCAGCGCCGCCGTCACGGTCGCCACCAGACCCGGGTGGCGCATCTGCCCCAAGGAGACGTTGACGGCGATTTGTACGGGGCCGTCGCCACGCGCCGCCTGGGCGGCGTTGATGCGTACGCAGGCCAGGCTGGCCTCGCCGATCACCCAGGACCCGATCGGCACGATAAGTCCGACCTCCTCCGCGATGGCCACGAAGGCGCCGGGGTCGATCAACGTGCCGTCGGGTCCGACCATCCGGATCAGCGCCTCGTAGCCGCGCACCCGACGCTCGCCATCGACGATCGGCTGGTAATGAAGCCGGAACGATCCGGCGGCCAAGGCCTCGCGCAGCCGCTGCTCGACCGCGAGCCGCTCGCCCATTTGGTTGCGCATCGCCTCGTCGAAGACGCGGACTTGGTTGCGCCCCGAGTTCTTGGCCCGGTACATCGCCGCGTCGGCGGCACGCAGCAGGCCGCGCGACCCGACGCCTCCGGCGGTCGACCCGTGCAACGAGGACGCCACGCCGATGCTGGCGCTGCTGCGTAGCGCGACGCCGGCGATCTCGAGCGGCTCGTCGAAGCAGGCGAGCAACGTGCCGGCCCGGCGCTCCGCCTCGGCCTCATCGATGTCGCCATCCAACAGCACCACGAACTCGTCGCCGCCCATCCGGGCGAGCGTGCCCGGGCACGACGTCCGGCACACCAGTGAGAAGCGCCGGGCGATCTCGCGCAGGAACGTGTCGCCGGCTTCGTGCCCGAGGCTGTCGTTGACCCATTTGAAGCGGTCGAGGTCGATGAAAGCGACGTGGTACGGCATCCCGGAGGCGTCCGCCTCCGCCAGCAGCGTCGCCATGCGGCTGCGGTTGGCGAGCCCGGTCAGGGAGTCCCCGGTGGCGTCGCGCAGGAGCCGCTCCGAGGTCGCCGCGCGCTCGAACACCCGGGCGACGTGGGAGCCGGCCTGGATCATCGTCGCCATCATCTCGACGTCCTCGGGGACGCGGCGCTGCGAGAACACCTCGATCACGGCGACGACGCGGTCGCCGGTCATCACCGGGAACGCCGCGCCGCTGACGATCCCGCAGGCCCGCGCCGAGTCCCCGCGCACGAAGAAGGGGTCGGCGGACAGGTCGGCGTCCCAGGCCGCGTGCCCCGTCGCGGCGACCCGGCCGGGCAGCGTCGTCGCACTGGGCACCACCAACGTCGCCGCATCCCGCATGAACCGATCAAGCCCTGGCACGAGCGTGTGCTGGCATTCCGTGGGGTGCAGGATCGGCCCGTGCGGTCCCATTCCCGCCACGAGGTAAGTGAGGGCGCAGGTCCAGTCGAGTTGAAGGCAGACTTCGGCCACCGCGAGCCGGAGCGCCTCCTCGCGCGACGAGCTGCCGTTGGACAGCGAGGCCACCGCCTCGAGGAACGCGGACTGGCGCCCGCGCCGATGCAGGTCGCTCAGGCCCTTCTCGGCGATCGTCTCGGCTTCCCGCAGGATGCGGATCTGCCGCTCGATCTTTGCCCGGGCCCGGGCTAGCGCCCTGCGTAGCCCCTCGACGTCGTCGGGATCGCCGGGGACGTTCCCTGTCCCGGGGGAACCGGTGTGGATGTCGGCGGGACCGGCGCGCGTGGTCATGACGCGGGCGGGATCCGGGTGGACGTGTCCTGGGCGGGGCTCCAGGTCGGGAAGGGCGACCGCCGCGGCGCTCAGTGGTCCCATGTCATGACCAGGGTGTCCGGCCGCTCCGCCGGTATCGACACGGCGAGGTCGTCGCCCCACAGGTCGGCGGCGCCGCGCACGAAACCCACCGCGAGCGTGAACATCCGCCGCGACGAGGAATAGCGCATCGCGATGCCGCCGCCGGGCTCTTCCGCCATGTGGAAGAACGGGCACGCCGCCCCGGCGTAGATCTTGCGCACCTCGGGGTGGATGATCGAGTTCACCGACAGGATGAAGGTGCGCGAGGAGGCATGGCCTTCGAACAGCGCCGGGTAGCGTTCCCTCAGGAGCGGCATCGCCGCTCGCCCGAACCATTCGAGCACCGCGTCGGGCTTCATGCCGAGCTTGGTCGAGGCGGCGGCGACCAACAGGACGATCTCCTCGTCCGAGTAGTTGCCGAGCGAGGTGTAGGCGCCGGAGACGCCCGAGGCCTCGACGAGGTCCTCCCAGGCGTCCTCGCCGAACCCGCGCGTCACCGCCTCTTCGAGAAGATTGAACACCACGCCCTTCATCGGCCCTCTTCCTTGCTCTCGCGCGCCGATCCTCGATGACCGTACGTTATCGCACATTCTTGCTCGGCCACGATGAAGGCGGCGTTACGCGGAGTGTGGTCGGCGCACCGGCGCTGATTGGACGCAGCCTTCGCCAGCAACGCACCGGCGGAGGCTCACGAATGACGGCCGAGGGGCTCGAAGCGACCTCGCCACCTGATCGCCCAGGTTGGAAACGCCCATGGGGAGCGACGCTGGAACGACGGCCATCGTCGAAGTGATGGGGGTCGACACGGCTACGAAGCGGTCGATGGCGGCGATCCTCGCTCGTCAAACGAGCGCGGCGCCACTCCGAGCGTGGGAGCTTCACCCTCCGTAGCCGGCGATGTCGTGAGTGGACGACGTCCGTTCGGGACCTCCGAAACGGTTATCGCCTTGATCTCATGGCCTTCGCCATGGATGTGAAGTTCCGGCGAGCGTCGTGGATAACGTTTGGGGGTCACTTACGCCGGCACACGCGATCTTGGGATTCCCCTCCCCGTTAGCCTGCGGTCCTCGCGACCGTCTCGTGGACGGCACCCTGCGGGACCTTCCGGGAGTGAACCTACCGAGCGCGATCGTGGGTTGGATCGTGATTGATGTCCTCGGCGACCGTCACCTGACCGTGGGCGATCGGCTCAGTGTCCTTCATCGGTGGCGGCCGCCCCCCGCGCCCCGCCGCCCTACGCCCGCAACAAACCGGCGAGGCCGCCCAGGCCGATCACGAGCAGCGGGTTCACCTTCGTCCTGGCGAGCAGCGCGCAGGACGCCGCCGTGATGACCCATCCCAGCCCATCGTGGTTGATGGACCGGCTGAGGACGAGGCCGGCGGCGGCGATCAGCCCGAGGCCGACCGGGCTGAGGCCCTTCTCCAGCACCTTGTGCCAGAGCGCGTCGTCGGTCCCCTGCCAAACGCGCACGACCGCGAACACCAGCACGCAGGACGGCACGATCATCGCGAAGGTGGCGACGGCCGCCCCCACGACGCCGCCCGCCTGGTAGCCGAGCAGGGTGGCGACCGTGGTGGAAGGGCCGGGCGTCACCTGCGCGATGGCGAAGCACTCCACGAAGTCCCGGTTGCTCATCCAGCCGTGCACCCGCACGGTTTCCGTCCGCAGGTGCGGCAGCACCGCGTTGGTGCCCCCGAAGGAGAGCACGGAGGTGAAGCCGAAGACGCCGGCGATCGTCCACAGGCGGTTCACGCCGGGGCACGCCGCAGCTGGCGCCACGCCCAAAAGCTGCCCGGCAGCCCGCACAGCGGGAGGGTGAGCCAGAGCGGCGTGCGGACGACGAAGACCAGCAGCAGCGTGGCGGCGGCGATGACGACGGGAACGGCCGACACCAGGACCTTCTCCCCCTGGTGCAGCGCGGTCGCGATCGCCAGCCCGCACGAGGCCGAACTCATGCCCGACAGGATGTGCCTGGCGTGCGCGTCGCCCCTCAGCTTGATCAGCACCGCGCCGATCAGCAGCGCCGCGACCGCCGGCAACGCCACCAGGCCCACCACCGCCGCGACCGCGCCGACGCCGCCGCGCAGGCGCGCGCCGACGAACACCGCCATGTTGATCTGGTTGGCGCCCGGCAGCACCTGGCAGAGGGTGGAGGCGCTGAGGTACTCCTCCTCGCTCAGCCAGCGCTTCTCCACGACGATGAGGCGGCGCATCCAGGCGCCCAGGCCGCCGCCGAAGCTTTCCAGCGCCACCCGGCCGAACGACCACGCCAGCTCGGAGGCGGTGACCCGCCTCGCGTCGGCCCGATCCCCCCCGGCCGGCTCCCCCCCGGCCCGCTCCCCCTCAGTCATGGGTGACCGCCGGATCGCGCCCGCACGCGTCGCTCGGCCTCAACGACAGCAGGGCCGGCAGGTCGCGGTCCAGCGGATCGTCCGGCGTGTACGACTTGGCCGCCTTCCAATCGGCCGCGAACCGGGTCTTCAGGTGCTTGACCGCGACGGGATCGTCGAAGACCACGCCCAGCTCGCGCCGCTGGTCGTAGGCCTGGCTGTCGATGTTCATCGAGCCGACCATGGCGCACCCGCCGTCGGCCAGCAGCAGCTTGGCGTGCTGCCGGAGGTGGAACTGCTTGCGCAGGCGCACGCCGGCGCGCACGAGGATGCGCTGGCTGCTCAGGTTCGCCAGAAGGTCCCAATCCTCGATGCCCTGCTGCCCCCCGCACAGGAAGCGCACGCGCACGCCGCGGGCCGCCGCGGCGAGGACGCGGTCGAGGATGGCGTCGTCGTTGAACTTCGGGTGCTGGATCGCCAGCGTCTTGCGCGCGCCGTCGATCACGCCGGCGACGATGCGCCGCGCGTTGAGGTTCCCCCAGGCGAGCGGCCCATGGTCCTCCGCCTCGTAGGGCAGGCCCAGCCGGTCGGCCTCGAAGCAGGCCAGGATGGCGGCGACCACGTCGGGGTCGTCCAGCACCACGCCGTAGTCGCGGGTCTTGGCGAAGTACTTGGGGGAGAAGTTGAAGGTGCTGACGAGCGCGAGGGTTTCGTCGACCACCACCGACTTCTCGTGCGTGACGGTGAACCTCGGACTGGTCCAGCCGACGTCGACGTCGGCGTCGCGGAAGGTGACGTAGGTCGCGTCGTTCATGCGCAACCCGCTGAACTTGGCGGGGTTGAGCAGCACGGAGACCGCGACGCCGCGACGTCGGGCGGCGACCACCGCCTCGATCAGCTCCGGCTCGTCGAACGTGAACATCTTGACGTGGAGCGACCGCCGCGCCGCCTCGAAAAGCTCGCGCACGGCGGCGAGGCCGTCCTCGGGCATGGTGAGGACGCGGGTGACTTTGTTCAGAATGCGAGAAACGATCGCCCCAACCCCTGTCGTCGCGGTCCGCGCGGCCAATATGACGGTTTGAAAACGATACAGGCCCTTCACGATCCTGGCCACATGCCGGATGCGACTTCGCACGCGGGGGTGGCGGCGCGGCTCACGTGAACGGCCAGCACCGGGGAGGACACGATGGATTACCGTACGCTCGGCCGCAGCGGCATGCACGTCAGCAGGCTCTGCCTCGGCGCCATGATGTTCGGGGGCCAGGCGGACGCCGCGACGAGCCGCCGCTTGATCGACCGCGCCGCCGACGGTGGGGTCAACTTCATCGACACGGCCGACGTCTACAACGCCGGCCGGTCGGAGGAGATCGTCGGCGAGGCGATCGCCGGCCGCCGCGACCATTGGGTGCTGGCGACCAAGCTCGCGAACCCCATGGGCGAGGGGCGCAACCAGCGCGGCCTGTCCCGGCGCTGGATCGTTGAGGCGGTCGAGGCGAGCCTGCGCCGCCTCAAGGTGGAGGCGATCGACCTCCTCTACCTCCACCGCGAGGACCACGGCACGCCGATGGAGGTGACCGTGGCCGCGCTCGGCGACCTCATCGCGTCGGGCAAGGTGCGGACCTTCGGGGTGTCGAACTTCCGGGCGTGGCGGATCGCGGCGATGTGCGGCCTGTGCGACGCGGCCGGCGTCGACCGGCCGGTGGCGAGCCAGCCCTACTACAACGCCATGAACCGCATGCCCGAGGTGGAGCTGCTGCCGGCCGCCGCCCATTTCGGCCTGGGCTCCGTGCCCTACAGCCCGCTCGGGCGCGGCGTGCTGACCGGCAAGTACAAGCCGGACGACCTGCCGCCGGAGGGGAGCCGGGCCGGTCGCGGGGACAAGCGGATGATGGAGTCGGAGTGGCGCCGCGAGTCCCTGGTGATCGCGCAGGAGATCGCGGCGCACGCGCGGGCGGCCGGCATCACGCCCGGCCAGTTCGCGCTGAACTGGGTGCTGAACAACGACCTGGTCACGGCGACGATCGCCGGGCCCCGCACGGCGGAGCACCTGGAAGACTACCTCGGCGCGATGGACTACCGCTTCACCGCCGACGACGAGGCGCTGGTGAACCGGCTGGTGCCGACCGGCCACCCCTCGACACCCGGCTACAGCGACCCGCAGTACCCGATCGAGGGCCGCGTGCCGCTGGTCGGCTAGGGGATCGGGCGGCCCCGTGGACGCGGTCCAGCTTCCTTTGTCATCAACTCAGTTGATGACAAAGGTGGCGGGCCGGCGCCCGGCGGTGCCGACCAAGCCGCGTCGATGGATGGTCTGATGTTCTAAGAAGTCGCCGCCCAGCCGGCCCGCGCCGATCCCAGCGCGGTGGCCGGCAGGTCCCAGCCCATCGACGCGCCGGCGACCCGGCACGGCGGATGGAGGCGTCGCGCCGGACCCCAGCTTGTCGCCTCGATCGCGGGGCCCACGTCGGCGGCGGTCTCGGGCGCGAGCGGGCCCGACCCGTCCGGAGCGAGCCCGGTCAGCAGCGCCGCCGCGCGGGCCAGCGACGTGCGGGCGATCGTGCCCCGCCCGGCCGTCGAGCGGGCGGTCAGCCCCCGGATCGCGGCGGCGGCCATGATGTAGCCGGTCGCGTGGTCGAGCGCCTGCACCGGCAGCGGCGTCGGCTGGTCGCGCGCGGCGGCCCGCATCCCGGCGGCGGCGATGCCGGCGCTCATCTGCACGAGGCTGTCGAAGCCGCGCCGGTTCGCCCAAGGCCCGGACCAGCCGTAGGCGCAGAGCGACACGTCGACGAGGCCGGGGCGCAGCGCCGCGCGGCGCGCCGCATCAAAGCCGAGGGCGGCCAGCGCGCCCGGGCGGTAGCCGTGCACCAGCACGTCCGCCCCCGCCAGCAGCGACGCCCACAGCGCCACGTCGTCGGGGCGGCGCAGGTCGAGGCGGGCGCAGCGCTTGCCCAGCGTCACGTCCGGCACCACGCCCGGCTCGTCCCAGACGGGTGGGTCGATCCGCAGCACCTCGGCGCCGAAGCCGGCGAGGACGCGCGTCGCCACCGGGCCAGCCAGCACGCGGGTCATGTCGAGCACGCGGATCCCCCGCAGCGGACGCGCGGGCGACGGCCGCCAGTTCGAGGCCGGCCCCTCGCCGCCCGGCTCGACGATCACCAGCGGCTCGGCGGCGACGGCGCGCCCCTGCGGGTGGACGGCCCAGGCCGCCCTGTCCCGCATCGCGGCGGCGGCGCCGCCCCGCTCGACGATCGCCGTCTCCAGCTCGTCGGCGGTCCACCCGGCGGCCGCGCGCGCGACCGCGTCCCGCTCCCCCGGCGCGCCGAGCACCGCCAGCGCGGCGGCGCGATGGTGGGGGGCGTTGGTGTGCAGCTTGATCCAGCCGTCGGCCGTCCGGTAGTCCCCGGCGATCGCGTCCCACGGCGCCGCCATGGCCCAGCCCAGCGGCCGGATCGAGCGGGCGAACCAGAACGAGGCGAGCCGACGGTCGACGGTGACCGCCGGCTCGCCGCCGCCGTGCGCGGCGATCAGCTCCGCGACCGCGAGCGCGGCCGCCCCGACCGACGCGCCGGCGAGGTCGGTGACGGGGAAGGCCGACGGCAACTGGCCGTCCCCGACGATGTCCGCCCGCCCCGGCCCATCCGGCGCGCCGCCGAGGGCGGCCCAGATGGTGGTGAGCGCGTGCCTGGTACCATCCGACATGGGCGGGCCTCCTCGATCCCGGCATCCCAGCGCCGGGGGCGGGACACGTCAAGCGCGTCCCTCACGACAGGAGCGCGCTGATCCGCTGCGCCAGCGCTTCCACCGCGAACGGCTTGGTCATCACGTGCATCCCCGGCCCGAGGTGCCCGTGGCCGAGCACGGCGGTCTCGGCGTAGCCGGTGATGAACAGCACCTTGAGGTCGGCCCGGCCCGCCCTGCCCGCGTCCGCCATCTGCCGCCCGTTCATGCCGCCGGGCAGGCCGACGTCGGTGACGAGCAGGTCGATGCGCGCGTCCGATCGCAGCACGTCCAGGCCGGCGACGCTGTCGGCCGCCTCGATCGCGGTGTAGCCCAGGTCTTCCAGCACCTCCCTCACCAGCATGCGCACGGTCGGCTCGTCGTCGACGACGAGCACCGTTTCGCCTTCTTCGGCGCGCGGCACGGCCCGCGTCGCCACCGGCGCGCCGTCCTCCGCGCCCTCGCCCTCGTGCCGGGGCAGGTCGATGGTGACGAGGGTGCCGGCGCCCACCGTGGACTCGATGCGGACCTGGCCGCCGGACTGGCGGGCGAAGCCGTAGATCATCGACAAGCCCAGCCCCGTGCCCTCGCCGAGCGGCTTGGTGGTGAAGAACGGGTCGAACGCCTTGGCGATGACGTCCGGCGGCATGCCGGTGCCGGTGTCCTTGACGCTCAGGCTGACGTAGGGGCCGGCCGGCATGCCCTGGGCGCGGGCGGCCTGTTCGTCGAGCCGGGCGTTGCGGGTCTCGATGGTCAGGCGGCCGCCGTCCGGCATCGCGTCGCGGGCATTGATGCACAGGTTCAGCAACGCGTTCTCGAGCTGGGGCGGGTCGACCAGCGTGGACCACAGCCCCGGCGCGCCATCGACGTCGATGGCGATCGCCGGTCCCACGGTGCGGCGGATCATGTCCTCCATGCCGGCGACGAGCCGGTTCACGTCGGTGGGCTTGGGTTCGAGGGTTTGGCGCCGCGAGAAGGCGAGCAGGCGATGCGTCAGGGCGGCCGCCCGCTTGGCCGCCCCCTGCGCGGCGTCGATGTAGCGGCCGACGTCGTTGAACCGGCCCTGGCCGATGCGCAGCGCCATCAGCTCCAGGCTGCCGGAGATGCCGGCGAGCAGGTTGTTGAAGTCGTGCGCCAGGCCGCCGGTGAGCTGGCCCACCGCCTCCA
>CAXSDP010000041.1:0-7084 GCA_964235705.1 uncultured Beijerinckiaceae bacterium
CCGGCGCGGCCGGCGGCGGACCCGGCGCCGTGATCGCCAGCAGCCTGCTCGGGGCCGGGGCAGGCGCCTTGATCGGCGCCAACACCCGACCGCCGCCGCCTCCCCCGCCGCCGGTCGTCGTGGTGGCGCGCCGGCCGCCCTGCGCCGAGTTCGCGGAGGACATGTACGGGCGGCGCTACTGCAGGGTCTATTACGGCTATTGACGCCCGATAGCCCGCTCGCCCGCCGCGTCGTGCCTTCACCCAATCGCGGTGACCGTCGCGGCCGGACGATCGACGCGCTGGTGCTGCATTACACGGGCATGCCCACCGGCGAGGCGGCACTCGCCAGGCTGCGCGATCCCCTCGCCGAAGTGTCCTGCCATTACTTGGTGTGGGAGGACGGCCGGATCGACCAGCTCGTCGCCGAGGCGGATCGGGCCTGGCACGCCGGACGCTCGTTCTGGCGGGGCGAGCGCGACGTGAACGCTGTTTCGCTCGGCGTCGAGATCGTCAACCCCGGCCATGATGGCGGATGCCCGCCCTACCCCGCCCGGCAGATCGACGCCGTGATCGCGCTCGGCCTGGACGTGTGCCGGCGCCACGCGATCACGCCGGCCAGGGTGCTCGCGCATTCCGACATCGCGCCCGACCGCAAGATCGATCCCGGCGAGTGGTTTCCCTGGGACCGCCTCGCCGCGGCGGGCCTCGGCCTACGCGTCGCGCCACCCCCCGCGCGGGACGAAGCGACCCTCGCCCTCGGCGACTTCGCCATCGACGACTTGGTCCTTGGCGACTTGGGCGAGCCCGTCGCGGCCCTACAGGTCGACCTCGCGGCACTCGGCTTCGAGGTCGCCGTGACCGCCACGTTCTGCCCGGTGACCGCGTCGGCGGTGGCGGCGCTCCAGCGCCATCACCGACCCGCGCGCGTCGATGGGCGCGCGGACGCCGAAACGCGAGCCATCCTCCGCGCCCTTCTGCGGGCCGGGGATGGCGTCTACGACTACGACAAATGAAACGATCGGGCACGTCGCGGCGTAATAACCGGGCGTGTCCGGCGTCTCGGACCACGCGAGGAGGTCAATCGTGGATAAAAAGGTTCTTGGTCTCGCCACCGCAGTGGCCGCTTTGACACCGGTCGGCGCGGCGCAGGCCCTACCGGCGAGCAACCCCGGCACGCTGCAAGCCCGGTCCTTCGCCGAACTCCTCGCGCCGATCCCGGACGCGGTGGAAAAGCTGAAGGCGTCAGACGCCGTGCTCACCGAGCGTGATGCCGACGCGGCGAAGGTGGAGCAGGCTCAATACTACTACCATCACCATCATCACCATCGTTTCTTCCGACCGTTCTTCCGGCATCACCACCATCATTTCTACCGCCGGTACCACCATCACCACCACTTCTACAACTAAGTCGCGCGAGCGGTTCGCGGACCCGGATCGAAGACGATCCGGGTCTTTCCTTAAGGGGATAGTGGCGCGGCCTCAGCCCTCGGTTCGTGCCTTGGCGGCCCGCATCATGAAGCGATAGGTGCCGTCGAACACGGTGTCGGATGCCGACGTCCAGTGCGTGTCGGCCGACAGGGTCGTCCGGCTCTCGTGGATGCGCCGCGCCTGCAACTCGCGTTCGGCCTGTTCGGCGACCGGCATGTCGACGAGTTCGATCTCGGGCTCGGCCGGCACCACGAGCATCTGCAGCATGGGCTCGCCCGAGCGGAAGATGTGCGTCTCGCCCTCGCGCGGCGACTTGAATACGCAGAAGAACAGCATCGGCCACCAGTTGCGCACCAGGGCCGGGACGGCGATGGGGACGGTGCCGGTCGTGTCCGTGTAGAAGCGGGGGTGCGGCTCGGTACGCACGGCGAAGCCGGGATCGAGCTTCAGGTCGAGCAACAGCTGGTAGGTGTAGAACTTGCGGCCGAAGTCGCGGAACGGCGGCCACATCTGCCCCGTTTCCGGGTTCTCGCCGATGTCGCCGGAGAACGCGAGGGCGCCCTCGCGCATGGTGACGTGAAGCTCGCCGTCATAAGGGTAGAAGAGCTCGATCCCGTATTGCGCACCCTCGGTGAAGGGTACGCAGTGCCAGACGTACTCGTGCGACCCATCGCGGCGCGGCTCGGGCTTGCCGGCCCAACCGGGGATCTCCAGCTTCGTGCGGCGCGGCGCGAGCCGTGGATTGTCGGTACGAACCTTGACCTGGTGCATGCGCTTTCCCTGCGGATGGTGTCGCGGGACGATAGCGCGTCGAACGGGTCCGGCGAAGGCCCTCGCCGTCTTAGGCGTCGGATCGAAAGGTGCGCAGCGGGTTTCGGACGGAGTCGATGCGATAACAAAAACCCACGACGTTGAAGCGCGTCCGTGACGCGGTTCGACGCCGTGGCTGGCCGCCCTACTCCGCAGCCTCCGCCATCCGTGCTACCACCGGGTCGTAGTTGAGGATCGGCGCCAGCCAGCGCTCGGCGTCGGCGAGCACCATGCCCTTGCGTCGCGCGTAATCCTCCACCTGGTCGCGCTCGATCTTGGCGACGCCGAAGTAGGCGGCGTCGGGATGGGCGAGGTAGAGGCCGCTGACCGACGAGCCCGGCCACATGGCGTAGCTCTCGGTCAACTTGACGCCGATGCGCCGCTCCGCCCCCAGCAGGTCGAACAGCGTGACCTTCTCGGTGTGGTCGGGCTGCGAGGGATAGCCCGGCGCCGGGCGGATGCCCCGGTAGGTTTCCGCCAGCAACTCGTCGGGCGCGGCGGCGGGACCGTCCTCGTAGGCCCAGAACTCGCGGCGCACCCGCTCGTGCATCCGCTCGGCGAAGGCCTCCGCGATCCGGTCGGCGAGCGCCTTCACCATGATGGAGGAATAATCGTCGTTGGCGCGGGCGAAGCGCTCGGCGATCTTCTCCTCCTTGGTGCCGGCGGTGACGACGAAGCCGCCGACGTAATCCGCGCCGAGGCCAGCCGGCGCGACGTAGTCCGACAACGCAACGTTGGCGCGGCCGTCGCGCTTCTGCAGCTGCTGGCGCAGGGTGAAGAAGGTGGCGAGCTCGCTCGTGCGCGATTCACCCTTGTAGAGCCTGATGTCGTCGCCGACCGCGTTGGCCGGCCAGAAGCCGATCACCGCCTTCGGGTCGAACCAGCGCTCGGCCACGATCCTCTTCAGCATCGCTTGGGCGTCGTCGTACAGCGAGCGCGCCGCCTCGCCCTTCTCGGGATCGTCGAGCAGCGCGGGGTAGCGGCCCTTGATCTCCCAGGCCTGGAAGAACGGCGTCCAGTCGATGTAGGGGACGAGGTCGGCGACGTCGACGTTGGTGTACACGCGGGTGCCGGTGAAGGAGGGCTTCGGCGGCTCGTAGCCGGCCCAGTCGATCTTCGGGGCGTTGGCGCGCGCCTTGGCCAGCGGCAGGCGAAGCTTGTCGCGCTCGCCCCTGGCGTGGGTGTCGGCGACCTTCTGGTACTCGGCGCGGATGCCTTCGATGTAGGCTTCGCGCGTGGCGGGCTGGAGCAGTTGCTGCACCACGCCGACGGCGCGGCTGGCGTCGGTGACGTAGACCGTCTGCCCCCGGCTGTAGTTCGGGTGGATCTTCACCGCCGTGTGGACGCGGCTCGTCGTGGCACCGCCGATCAGCAAGGGCACGTCGAAGCCCTCGCGCTCCATCTCGGCGGCGACGAAGCTCATCTCCTCCAGCGAGGGCGTGATCAGGCCGGAGAGGCCGATGGCGTCGACCTCGTGCTCGCGCGCCGCGTCGAGGATCCGCCTCGCCGAGACCATGACGCCGAGGTCGACGATCTCGTAATTGTTGCAGGCGAGCACGACGCCGACGATGTTCTTGCCGATGTCGTGGACGTCGCCCTTCACCGTCGCCATGAGGATCTTGCCGGCGCCCTTCTTCGCCGCGGGACCGCCGGCGGCGGCGTTGCGGCGCTTCTCCTCGGCCATGAAGGGCTCGAGGTAGGCCACCGCCTTCTTCATCACGCGGGCGGACTTGACGACCTGGGGCAGGAACATCTTGCCCGAGCCGAACAGGTCGCCGACGACGTTCATCCCGGCCATCAGCGGCCCCTCGATGACCTCGAGCGGCCGGGTCGAGGCGGCGCGCGCTTCCTCCGTGTCGCCGTCGATGAACTCGGTGATGCCGTTGACCAGCGCGTGCTCGAGGCGCTTGGCGACCGGCTCGCCGCGCCAGGCCAGCGTCACCTCGGCCCGCTCCGCGCCCTTGCCCTTGAAGCCCTCGGCGAGCGCCAGCAGCCGCTCGGTCGAGTCGGCGCGGCGGTTCAACACGACGTCCTCGCAGGCCTCGCGCAGCGCGGGATCGATGTCGCCGTAGACGGCGAGCTGGCCGGCGTTGACGATGCCCATGTCCATGCCGGCCGCGATGGCGTGGTACAGGAACACCGAGTGCATCGCCTCGCGGACCCGCTCGTTGCCACGGAACGAGAAGCTCAAGTTCGACACGCCACCCGAGATGTGGACCAGCGGCATACGCTCGCGGATGTCGCGCACGGCCTCGATGAAATCGACGCCGTAGTTGTTGTGCTCCTCGATGCCGGTCGCCACCGCGAAGATGTTGGGATCGAAGATGATGTCCTGGGGCGGAAAGCCGACCTGTTCGGTGAGGATGGCGTAGGCGCGCGAGCAAATCTCGACCTTGCGCTCGCGCGTGTCGGCTTGGCCCTGCTCGTCGAAGGCCATCACCACCACCGCCGCGCCGTAGCGGCGCACCGTACGGGCGTCCTGGATGAACTTCGCCTCGCCCTCCTTCATGGAGATCGAGTTCACCACCGCCTTGCCCTGGACGCACTTCAGGCCGGCCTCGATGATGGCGAACTTGGAACTGTCGATCATCACCGGTACGCGGGCGATATCGGGCTCGGCGGCGATCAGGTTGAGGTAGTCGACCATCGCGGCCTGCGAATCGAGCAGGCCCTCGTCCATGTTGATGTCGATGATCTGGGCACCGTTCGCCACCTGGTCGCGGGCGACGTCGAGCGCGGCGGCGAAGTCGCCCTCCTTGACGAGCTTGCGGAAGCGGGCCGACCCCGTGACGTTGGTGCGCTCGCCGATGTTGACGAAGCGGATGTCGGACGTCAGCACGAAGGGCTCCAGGCCCGACAGCCGCAGCTTGGACTCGACCGCCGGCACGGCGCGGGGCGCGACGTCCTTGACGGCGTCGGCGATGGCGCGGATGTGGTCCGGTGTGGTGCCGCAGCAGCCCCCTAAGATGTTGACGAGCCCGCTGGAGGCGAACTCCTTGACGAGACCGGCCATGTACTCCGGGCTCTCGTCGTAGAGGCCGAATTCGTTGGGCAGGCCGGCGTTGGGATAGGCGCAGATCAACGTGTCGGCGACGCGCGACAGTTCGGCGAGGTGGGCGCGCATCTCACGGGCGCCGAGCGCGCAGTTGAGGCCGACCGAGAAGGGCGAGGCGTGCTCCATCGAGTGCCAGAACGCCGTCGGCGTCTGCCCGGACAGGGTGCGGCCGGAGAGATCCGTGATGGTGCCGGACACCATCACCGGCAGGGTCGACCCGAGTTCGGAGAACACCGTCTCGACGCCGGCGTAGGCCGCCTTGGCGTTCAGCGTGTCGAAGATCGTCTCGATGATGATGACGTCGGCACCCCCCTCGATCAGGGCGCGGGTCGCCTCGGCGTAGGCGTCGTGCAGCTGATCGAAGGACACGGCGCGGAAGCCGGGGTTGTTGACGTCGGGCGAGATGGACGCGGTGCGGTTGGTCGGCCCGAGCGACCCCACCACGAAGCGGCGGCGGCCGTCCTCACGCTCGGCCCGGTCGCAGGCGGCGCGGCAGAGCCTCGCCGCCTCGCGGTTCAGCTCCGGCACGAGGCTTTCCATGCCGTAATCGGCCTGGGAGATGGATGTCGAGTTGAAGGTGTTGGTGGCGATGAGGTCGGCGCCGGCCATGGCGTAGGCGTGGTGGATGTCCTCGATGGCCTGCGGCTGGGTCAGCACCAGCAGGTCGTTGTTGCCGCGCAGGTCGCTCGGCCAATCCGCGAAGCGCTCGCCCCGGAACTGCTCCTCGCTGAAGCGGTGCCCCTGGATCATCGTGCCCATGGCGCCGTCGAGCACGAGGATGCGCTCGCGGGCGGCGGCGGTCAGCGCCGCGCGGATCTCGTCGCCGTTCTTGGCCAGGGTCATCAAGCGGCCTTCTGTTCGCGCAATGCCGGGCGCATGCCAAGGAGGTGGCAGATCGCGTAGACGAGGTCGGCGCGGTTCATCGTGTAGAAGTGGAAGGAGTAGATGCCGCGATCGACGAGGTCGAGCACCTGTTCCGCCGCCACCGTGGCGGCGACGAGGCGGCGGGTCGCGGGATCGTCGTCGAGGCCCTCGAAACGGTCGGCGAGCCAGGCCGGCACGCTCGCGCCGGCGCGCTTGGCGAAGCTCGCCGTCGACTTGAAGCTCTGCACCGGCACGATGCCCGGCACCACGGGGATCTTGATCCCCTTCGCCCGGACCTTGTCCATGAAGCGCATGTAGATCTCGTTGTCGAAGAAGAACTGGGTGATCGCCCGCGTCGCGCCGGCGTCGATCTTGGCCTTCAGCACGTCGATGTCGCGGTCGAGCGACGCCCCGCTCTCGGGATGCCCCTCGGGGTAGGCGGACACCGAGATCTCGAAGTCGCCGAGTCGCTTCAGGCCGGCGACGAGCTCGGTGGAAGTCTGGTAGCCGTCCTCGTGCGCGGCGTAGGACGACCCCGGCCCCTCCTGCGGGTCGCCGCGCAGGGCCACGATGTGGCGCACGCCGACGCTCCAGTAGTCGCGGGCGACGGCGTCCACGTCCGCGCGGGTCGAGCCGACGCAGGTGAGGTGGGCGGCCGGGCGGATGGTGGTCTCCTGGACGATGCGGGCGAGCGTGTCGTGCGTCCGGTCGCGGGTCGCGCCACCGGCCCCGTAGGTCACGGAAACGAAGTTCGGGTTGAGCGGCGCGAGCCGGTGGATGGAGGTCCACAGCGTCGCGTTCATCTCGTCCGTCTTGGGTGGGAAGAACTCGAACGAAACGTTGAAGCGCGGGCGGTTGCCCCGGCTGAGCCGCGGCATCGAGACGGGCTGGTGGGTCACGCGATCTCTTTCAAGGCGAGGGGGGGCAGGTCGGATTGGATGCGGCG
>CAXSDP010000041.1:7184-33403 GCA_964235705.1 uncultured Beijerinckiaceae bacterium
GTCGGGGGCCAAGTCGTCGGGGGCCAAGTCGCGGCTGGAGGTGACGTCGAGGCCGGCTTCCAGCATCAGGCCGGCGATCTCCTCGCGGGAGAAGCCGAGGCGGCGGTGGGCGTGGGCGGTGCGCAGCCCTTCCTCGCCGTGGGGCGCGAAGTCGACCACGAGCAGCCGTCCGCCCGCGCGCAGCACGCGGGCCACCTCGCGTAGCGCGCGCGCGGGATCGTCCAGGTAGTGTAGGACCTGGTGCAGCACGACGAGGTCGAAGGCGTCGCGCTCGACCGGCAGGGCGAAGATGTCGCCCTGGCGTAGTTGCGCGTTGCGCAGGCCCGCCCGCTCCAGCCTGGCACGCGCCATCCGCAGCATCTGCGGTGATTGGTCGACGCCGAGCGCGCGATCCGCCTGGGGCGCGAGCAGCTCCAGCATGCGGCCGGTGCCGGTGCCGACGTCGAGCAAACCGCCGATGGGCCGCTCGCCGACCGCCTGACGGATCGCCGCCTCGACCGTTTCCTCGGCGACGTGCATGGCGCGCAGGTGATCCCAGTTGGCGGCGTGGGTCTCGAAGTACGAGGCCGCCGCCCTGGCGCGCGTGCGGCGCACCTCGTCGAGCCGCGCCCGGTCGGCCAGCAGCACGGGATCGTCGCCCGCGACGGCATCGACGATCTCCCGCGCCAGACGCGCGGCGGCGGCGACCTGCGACACGAGCAGGAACACCCAGGCGCCCTCGCGGTGGCGCTCGACGAGGCCGGACTCGACGAGCAGCTTGAGGTGCCGGGAGATGCGCGGCTGCGACTGCCCGAGGATGGCGACGAGTTCGCTGACGGTGAGCTCGGCGTCGCATAGCAGCGCGAGGAGGCGCAGCCGGGTCGGCTCGCCGGCCGCCGCGAGGGCACCGAGGACGTCGTCGAAAGGGGCGCGCGTCTCAACCGCTTGGACCATGAAACCAGATATAAAGATATCTTTATGTCTGTAAAGCGGAATCCGTGACGGAGGCCCCCTCGATGGATGACTTGGGGCGGGTCCTCAGCCCGGCGGCGTTCCGTTGGCGGCCAGCACCGACCCGGCGAGGTAGAGCGATCCGGCGATGAGGATGCGGGGCGGCGTGGCCCAGGTCCGCGCGCGCAGGAAGGCGAGCGCCTGATCGACGCCCTGGCAGGCGGCGGCCGGCAGCCCCACGGCCAGGGCGCAGGCGGCGACGTCGCGGGCCGGGCGACCGGCGCCGTCGCTGGTGGGCACCGCCAGCACCTCCTGCGCCAGGCCGGTGAAGCCGCGCAGGAAGGCGGCCGTGTCCTTGGTCGCCTGGGTGCCGCAGATGACGATCAAGGGGCGCGGCGACTTCTCCTCGAGGTCGGCCATGGCCTGCCCCAGCACGCGACCGCAATCCTCGTTGTGGCCGCCGTCGAGCCACAGATCGGCCCCGGGGGGCGCCTGACAAGCCAGCGCGCCCTTCGACAGGCGCTGCAGCCGGGCGGGCCATTCCACCGTCTGCACGCCGCGCTCGATCGCGGCGGGATCGAGCGCACCGCCCAGCGCGCGGCGCAGGGTGGCGATGGCCAGCGCGGCGTTGCCGTGCTGGTGGCGCCCGACGAGGCGCGGCAGCGGCAGGTCGATCAACCCGTCGTCGTCCTCGAACAGCAGGCGGCCGTGCTCCTCGCGGACGGAGAAATCCCGGCCGGCGGCGAGGAAGGGCGCGCCGGCGCGCCGGGCTTCGCGCTCCAGCACGTCGAGGGCGGCGGGGGATTGCGCCCCGACCAGCGCCGGGCAACCGCGCTTGAAGATGCCGGCCTTCTCGCGGGCGATCTTCTCGACGGTGTCGCCGAGGAACTCGACGTGATCCATCGACACGGGGGTCACGCAAGTGGCGAGCGGGCGGGCGACGACGTTGGTGGCGTCGTATCGGCCGCCGAGGCCGACCTCCAGCAGCAGCACGTCGGCCGGCGCGTCGGCGAACAGCGCGACCGCCGCCGCCGTGGTCATCTCGAACAGGGTGATCGCGGCGCCGTCATTGACGCGCTCGCAGTCGGCCAAGGTCGCCGCCAGGCGCGCCTCGTCGACGAGGCGGCCGCCGCCCGGCGCACCCAACCGGATGCGCTCGTGGAAGCGGACGAGGTGGGGCGAGGTGTAGACGTGGACGCGGCGGCCGGCCGCCTCCAGCATCGCGCGCATGAAGGCGATCGTCGATCCCTTGCCGTTGGTCCCGGCGACGTGGATGACCGGCGGCAGGCGGTCCTGCGGTCGCCCGAGGCGCTCGAGGAGGTCGTTGATGCGACCCAGCGACAGGTCGATCTTCTTCGGGTGGAGCGCGCCGAGGCGGTCCAGGATGGCGTCCGACCCGAAGGCGACCTTGGTTTTCACGCGGGGGCCTTCACGCCGCGTCCGCGTGGGCGGGCGCCTCGTCCTCGACGATCGCCGCCTTCGGGACCTTGTTCATGAACAAGGAGCAGAGCCGCCCGAGCGTCGCCCGCATGGCGTGGCGCGGCACCACCATGTCGACCATGCCGTGCTGCTGAAGGTACTCGGCGCGCTGGAAGCCGGCCGGCAGGCGCTCGCGGATCGTCTGCTCGATGACCCGCGCGCCGGCGAAGCCGATCACCGCGCCGGGCTCGGCGATGTGGACGTCGCCCAGCATCGCGTAGGAGGCGGTGACGCCGCCCGTCGTCGGGTTGGTGAGGACCACGATGTAGGGGAGCTTGGCGGCGCGCAGCCTTTGAACCAGCAGGGTCGTGCGCGGCATCTGCATCAGCGAGAACATGCCCTCCTGCATGCGCGCCCCGCCCGACGCCGTGAAGATGATGAAGGGCGTGTGCCGGTCGATCGCCGCCGTCATGCCGGTGATGATCGCCTCGCCCGCCGCCATGCCGAGCGAGCCGCCGGCGAACTCGAAGTTCTGCACGGCGACGACCACCTCGATGCCTTCGATCGTGCCGGCGGCGAGGCGGATCGCGTCGGGCGAGCCGGTCTTGGCGCGGTACTCCTTGAGCCGGTCGGTGTAGCGCTTCACGTCGCGGAACTTGAGCGGGTCCTGCGGCACCTCGGGGGTGGGCAGGTCCTCGTAGCGCGCCTCGTCGAACAAGGTGTCGAGGCGCTGCTTGACCGGCATCCGCATGTGGAAGCCGGAGCCCGGCACGACCTGGAGGTTGTTCTCGAGGTCCTTGTGGAACACGAGTTCGCCGCTGTCGGGGCACTTGACCCACAGGTTCTCCGGCGTTTCCCGGCGCAGGAACGAGCGGATCTTCGGGGGAACGACGTTGGAGATCCAGTTCATGGCTTTGTCCTCACGCGCATGGCGGCCTCAAACCCGTTCCTCGGCCATCTCGCGCGAATCAAGCTTGGTAACGCCCCTTACACCCGCCGCCAGCTCGCCGACGAAGCGGGCGACGGCGCCGACCGTCGCGTCGGTCGCCCTGCCCTCGTCGTCGAGTGAGCCGTGCAGAACCTTGACGATGGCCGATCCCACCACGACCGCGTCGGCGGAGGCGGCGATGGCGGCGGCGTTCTCGGGCGTGTTGACGCCGAAGCCGACCGCGACCGGCAGGTCCGTCTTCGCCTTAAAGCGCGCGACCGCGTCCGCCACGGAATCATATGTCGGCGTGGCGGTACCGGTGATGCCAGCGATCGACACGTAGTAAAGGAAGCCCGACGTGTTGGCCAGCACGGCCGGTAGCCGCACGGCGTCCGTCGTCGGGGTCGCCAGGCGGATGAAGTCGAGGCCGCCCGTCCGCGCCGGCAGGCAGAGCTCGGCGTCCTCCTCCGGAGGCAGGTCGACGACGATGAGGCCGTCGACGCCGGCAGCCTTCGCGTCGGCGAGGAAGCGATCGACACCGTGGATGTAGATGGGGTTGTAGTAGCCCATCAGGATGATCGGCGTGTCGGCGTCCGCGCGGCGGAACTCGGCGACCAACGCCAGCGTCCGCGTCAGCGTCATGCCGGAGCCGAGCGCCCGCAGGCCGGCCGCCTGGATCGCCGGACCATCCGCCATCGGGTCGGTGAACGGCATGCCGAACTCGATCAAGTCGGCGCCGGCGGCCGGCAACGCCTTCAGGAGCGCGAGCGAGGTCGCACCGTCCGGGTCGCCGGCCATGGTGAAGGTGACGAGGCCGGCGCGGCCCTCCGCCTTCAGCTTGGCGAACCGGCGCGAGATACGGGTGTCCATGGAGGCGCCCCTGGCGTGATGGAGCGCGAGGTCATAGGCGATATGGATGGTGGGGGCAATTTCGGTCCCGCGCCCATCGGCTTGTGATGATCGACGCCACTCGCGAGTGCGGCTAGCGTGGGGATCATCCGTTGAGCCGCGCTGCCAATCACCGAGGGACACCATGACCCGCCCATCGAAGATGTCGGGCTACGACGACGACTTCTTCGCCTGGACCCAGGAGCAGGCGGCCGCCCTGCGCCACCTGCCCGCGAGCGCCGTGGGCGAGGACATCGACATCGCCAACGTGGCCACGGAGATCGAGGACTTGGGCAGGCGCGATCTTCGCGAGGTGAAATCCTTCCTCAAGCTCGTGGTCGAGCACCTCATCAAGCTCGACGCGTGCCCAGGCTTCCCGGACGGCCCCCACTGGCGCGCGGAAACGCGACATTTCCAGGACCTGGCCATCGAGGCCTTGTCGCCAAGCATGCGTCAGCTCCTGAGCGCGATGAGCGTTTGGGAAAGCGGGCAAAAAGCCGCGCGCGGTTTCTTAGCCGACGTGGACGTACGTTCGGCGCTTCCGGTGGCTTGTCCCTTCACCCTCGACGACCTGCTCTCGGACGATTTTGATCTCGATGTTGCCCTAGCCGCCATCGCCGCCGCGAAGACCCGCGCGGGTACGTGACACCCGCGCGTGACCCCGCGCTGCCTTGATCGCTCGCCGGCGCGCCGTTAGGACGGGCTCCCAGCCCTTCGAGGACCGCAGCATGACCCTCCACGCCCCCCCGGCCACGGCGGCGGCACGCGCCCAGCCGGACCTCGGCGTCCTGCCGGAATGGAACCTGGCCGACCTTTACCCCGCGATGGACTCGCCCGCCTTCGCCGCCGACCTCGCCCGCGCGGCGGCGGAATGCGCCGCCTTCGCCGCCGACCACAAGGGCAAGCTCGACGGCCTCGCGCGCGGCGGCGGCCTGCTGGCGGCGGTGGAGCGCTACGAGGCGATCGACGATCGGCTCGGCCGCATCATGAGCTACGCCGGCTTGATCTACGCCGGTGACACCACCGACCCCGCCCGCGCCAAGTTCTACGGCGACGCGCAGGACAAGGTCACCAAGGCCTCGACCGACCTCCTGTTCTTCCAACTGGAGCTGAACCGGATCGACGACGCCGTGCTCGACGCGGCGGCGACCGGCGAACTCGCCCGCTACCGCCCCTGGCTCGACGACATCCGCAAGGACAAGCCCCACCAGCTCGGCGACGAGCTGGAGCAGGTGTTCCTGGAGAAGGCCGCGACCGGGGCCTCGGCCTGGAACAGGCTGTTCGACGAGACGATGGCGGCCATGCGCTTCACGGTGGACGGCGAGGCGCTGGCGATCGAGCCGGTCCTGTCGCTGTTGCAGGACCGGGACGGGGCGAAGCGCCAGGCCGCCGCCGAGGCGCTCGCGACCGGCCTGAAGGCCAACCTGCGCACCTTCGCGCTCATCACCAACACGCTCGCCAAGGACAAGGAGATCGCCGACCGGTGGCGTGGCTTCACCGACGTCGCCGACGCCCGCCACCTGTCGAACCGCGTCGAGCGTCCGGTCGTCGACGCGTTGGTCTCGGCCGTCCAGGACGCCTACCCGCGCTTGTCGCACCGCTACTACAAGCTGAAGGCCAAGTGGTTCGGCGTGGAAGCCATGCCGCACTGGGACCGCAACGCGCCGCTGCCCGACGCGCCGAGCCGCAGCGTCCCTTGGGGCGAGGCGCGGGAAACCGTTCTCGAGGCCTACGCCGGCTTCTCGCCGGCCATGGCCGGCATCGCCGCCCGCTTCTTCGACGAGCGTTGGATCGACGCGCCGGTGCGGCCGGGCAAGGCGCCGGGCGCCTTCGCGCACCCGACCGTGCCCTCCGCCCATCCTTACGTGCTGCTGAACTACCAGGGCAAGCCGCGCGACGTGATGACGCTCGCCCACGAACTCGGCCACGGCGTCCACCAGGTGCTGGCCGGGCCGCGCGGCGCGCTGATGGCGCCGACCCCCCTCACGCTGGCCGAGACGGCGTCGGTGTTCGGCGAGATGCTGACCTTCCGAGCCCTGCTGGCCAAGGCGGAGACGGTGGCGGAGCGCCGCACCATGCTGGCGGCCAAGGTCGAGGACATGATCAACACGGTGGTGCGCCAGGTCGCCTTCTACACGTTCGAGCGGCGGCTCCACCTCGCCCGACGCGCCGGCGAGCTGACGGCGGACGGCATCGGCGACATCTGGATGGGCGTGCAGGCCGAGAGCCTCGGCCCGGCCATCACATTGAAGCCGGGCTACGAGACCTACTGGGCCTACGTGCCCCATTTCGTCCACTCGCCGTTCTACGTCTACGCCTACGCCTTCGGCGACTGCCTGGTAAACTCGCTCTACGGCGTGTTCGAGCGCGCGCGGGACGGCTTCGCCGAGCGCTACCTCGCCATGCTGTCGGCGGGCGGCACCAAGCACCATTCCGAGCTGCTGGCGCCCTTCGGGCTCGACGCGACGGACCCCGGCTTCTGGCAGATCGGGCTCGGCATGATCGAGGGGATGATCGGCGAGCTGGAGGCGATGGGGTGAGGGGGATCGCGAGCGGTATCCCGGCCGGGATACCGGTTGCCGGGCTTCGCCGTCGTGGCAGACTGACATCGTCCAAACGCGAAGAAAGGACGATCATGTCGCTGCAGAACCACTTGAGCGAGTTAGAGCGTCGCCATCACAGCCTCGACCGCGAGATCGAAAGGGAGCGTCTCCACCCCGCCGCCGATGCGGCGAAGGTCGCGGAGATGAAGCGCAAGAAGCTGATCCTCAAGGACGAGATCGCCAAACTCCGCCAAGGCCCCGTCCTACACTGATCCCAGCGTTCGCGATCTGATGGTCGTGGTCCGACGCTGACGCGTCGAGCCGCCGCTCCCCCGGGCGGCGGCTTCGTTGTCTTGCAGGACGGCATCGACCGCTCAGGCGATCAACCTGTCGCCGTCGTCCCGGGCGGACGCGCCGATCACGGCCCGCGACCCTTCCGCCCTGTCGCGACCGCTACGTTTGGCCCTGTAAAGCGCCGCGTCGGCCTCGTCGAAGAGGGCCTTGGCCCAGTCCCCCGCCTCACGCGCGGCGAGGTCGTTGGCCGCCGCGTCGGCCATGCCCCCTTCCCCCAGGCAGGCCAGGCCGATGCTGACGGTGACGATGGCCATGCGGCTGCCGACGTGCGGCACCCGGCGCTCGCGGACGGCGCATCGGATCCGTTCCGCGAGGCGGGCGGCGCCGGCGAGGTCGGTGTCGGCCGCCACCACGGCGAACTCCTCGCCCCCCACCCGCGCCACGACGTCGGACGAGCGCAGCGGTTCGCTCGACAGGATATCCGCGACCGCGCGCAGCGCCGCATCCCCGGCGGAGTGGCCGTAGTTGTCGTTGTAGGCCTTGAAGTAGTCGACATCGATCATGAGCAACGCCAAGGGCTTGCGGTTACGCGCGCTGCGGCGGACTTCGATGTCCAGCATCTCGTCGAAGCAGCGCCTGTTCCGCAGGCCGGTCAGGCCGTCGATCGTCGCCAGCCGCTTCAGCATGGCTTCGGCTTCGCCACGACGCGCCAGCTCGCGTATCAGGGTGACCCCGAGCGCCGACATCATGACGCTGACGAAGACGACCGCGACCGTGCTGATCATGAAGCGCTGCCAGAAGGGCTTCATGACGACCGCGACGGGAATGCCGACGCTCTCGTAGAGCGGCAGGTCCGAGACCTTCCCTTCCCTCACCAGGCGCTCGATGCCGTCGGAGGTTCGCGTCACGACGCTGGCCTTCGTCGCTGCGGCGATGCGCTTGACGGTCGCCGGATCCCAAGCCGTGGCGCCGGGCGCGTTGCTCAACATCACGCTGCCATCCTCGTAGCGCAAGGTGACGGAACTGCCGGGCGGCAGGTGGACCTTCAGGATCAACCCCTTGAGGAACTCGAGCCTCAAGCCGCCCGCCACCACGCCGTCGAATCGCCCGTCCTTCTCGATGCGGTGACTGACGACGACCATCCATTCGGCCTTGATCCGGCTGAGGACGGGGTGGTCGATGAAGATGCCGGCGTCCCGACGGTCGCGCTGAACCGTGAAGTAAGCGCGATCGGAAACGTCGATCCGGTGCGTGACCTGAGCGTGCGCGTAGTCGCGGACGAGGCCGTCCTTGTCGGTCACGATGAGGGAGCCGAAGATCGGAAGGTCGAACGAGCTGTTGAATATCGCCTGGTGCCGCAGCGCGGCCGGCAAGCTCATCAGGGCCGGGTTCGACAAGTTGGACAGGAGCGCCCGCAGGGACTGGTCGCATAAGGCGAAGTTCGTCTCCACGTCGGCCACGAGCAATTTGGTGACGTTGTCGACGTAGGCCGACGCGTCCTCCCACTGCTGGTGGTGGGCCGCGTGCATGACGAGACCCAGGCCCGTCCAGATGCTGATCAGGCACAGCGCGATCATGACCCCGATCACGCGCGCCCTGCGATCCAGGCTTCGCAGCCACGTCGCTAGCCGCGCGCGGACGCCCGGGCGCGTGCCGGGCTCGGGCAGGACCACGTCGGACGATCGCGCGACGCGGCGCGCCCATCGCCGGACACGCTCGAACCATGGGGATGAAGCGCCCGGCCGCACCGAAACAATCATGCCACGTCTCCCATCCTCTGGCCGTCCTCGGTCGCCGCTCGTCCGACGACCGCTCCATCCTCGGCCGGTTCGCGGGGACCGGCCGCCTCGCTCGCCTCCAAGGCGAGGAGGAGGGCTTGCCCCAGTTCGGCCGCCGCCTTCCTCGCGAACCCGCCGATCGGCCCCGCACCGAGCCTCCGGCGGAAGCGCTCGTGGGCCTTGCCCAGGGCCGTGTGGCGCAGGCCGTTCTCGTCGATGTACAGCCCGACGCCGCAACGGTGCGGATCGCCGGCATCCTCACCCCAGCGCGTCCTCGATGACTGGTCGGCGAGCACGTGACAGGCCTCGACGATGGCGAGGTGGGCGGCGTAGGCACCCAGCAGCGTGCAAGGGCCGCGCGCGGCGGGGCGGATCTCGGACCGGGCCAGCCACCGCGGCACGGCCGACGCCGGCATCGGCCGTGCCAGGGCGTAACCCTGCGCGTACTCGACGCCGGTCATCCGCAGGGCATCGACGACCTCGGGCGTTTCCGCCCCCTCGACGACGAGCCTGCGGCCCAGCCGTCGCGCCAGGCCGACCATGCTGGCGACGAAGTGGAGGTCGTTGGGGTGCTTGGGGAGGAGGCGCGAGAAACTCTGGTCGAGCTTGACGATGTCGACCGGCAGGTCCCTGATGTAGACCAGCGAGGCGTAGGCGCTGCCGACGTCGTCGAGGGCCACGCCGACGCCCAGCGCGCGCAGACGCCGGATGGACGTCGCCATGATCTCGATGCTGTCGATGGCCTCGCTTTCCAGGATCTCGAGGACAAGCCGGCCCGGCTGGAAGCCGTGTTCGTCCAGGATGAAGCCGACGAGGTCGACGAAGCTGTCCTGCTGCACGAGCGAGGCGTTGACGTTGACGGAGACGTACAGGCGCCCGCGCGGGTCGAGCTGCCGCATGAAAGCCACGCTGCGGGTCAGCATCACCTGGAACAGCTGCGACAGCTCCTCGGCCCTCAACGAGGGGAGGAAGCGCGCCGGCGCGACGAGGGTGTCGCCCTGCGCCAGCCTCGCCAAAGCCTCGAAACCCGCGACCCGGCCCCGCCCCAAGGCGTAAATGGGTTGGAACAACGGGACGACGGCCCTCGATAGGTCCGTCCCCACCGCCTGGTCGAACCTCGACGTGTCTGTCATGTGGAGCATCGCGAGACCTGCCGAGACACCATTCTAGGTGCAGGGCCTTGGATACGATGACACGCGTCTACAAATACATAATGATAAATAGGGTGCCGTTACTGACGTAACGTCAACAACGCCTCATCGTAAACTTTCCATCCCGCGCGATCGACGCCCGCCGCACCTGGTCAAACGAGGGCCGGCTCCGGGACATCCAAGCCATGTCGCGAGCGTTGCGGCGCGGAACGCTTGATAGGGCCGGCCTCGATCGTCCCGCGATGCCGGCGCGGTTGGGGGACGCCGAAGCGCGTGGGAACGCGATGCGCGATGCCTAACGTGATCCCGGGCCCCGCAACAACGGCTCCCAGAAAGCCCGACTCCGGATGGCCTCCCTTCGATCCTTGTAGCGGTGCTGCGCCGCCGCCAACTTGAACCGGTTCAGCCAAAGGACTTTCGCCGACCTGAGCGTCCCGCGAAGGAAAGCGGAGTTGTCACGCTTGAAGAGGAAGAGCTTCGTGCCTTCCCCGTAGGCGCTTGTCCCCGAGTCCAGCGAAGGGGTGCCGCCGAAATTCCACGGCGTCGGAGCGTGCCTGATGCGCTGACCGGGCACGGGCGCGGGATGATGGCCGGAACTGGCGGCGCGCGTCCTGCGCCCTCCCTTGACGAACGGATCGTAGATCGGCGTCTGCGCCACGAAACACTTGAAATCCGCCTCGCTGAGCCGCTCGACCGTCCTCTTCGCCTTGTGTCGACCGAGCTTGGCGAGGGGTGCCGGGTCCTTGGTGAAGGTGTCGGGACCCGACATCGCGTCCTCGATGCCATCGAGGATGGCATTCATGGAGGCGTAGTCGAAGCGAAGGGACATCGACTTGGCGAGTTTGATGATGTTCCACAGTGCCAGGAACGCCGCGTTCCTGTCACCGTGCATCAAGGCGAGCGCCATCCAGCCCCTGTAGGCGAGGTACTCGGTTTCCGGTCCCGTCTTCGTTTCGAAACTGTCGCACCAGGTCGCGACACCGTTGAGCGTGACGATGTCGAAGTCGTTCGTCAGGCTGAAATCGACATCGTCGCCGCGCACGAAGAAGGGGAACGGCAGGGACCGCACGCTGGCGATCGGGAATGCGAAGAACCACCAAGCGCCGTAGTTGACGAGGCTATCGGCCTCGTTGTTGCAAACCTCGCGCAAGAGCGACAAGTCGACGTCCTGCCGATTGGCGCGCCACGTCGCTCCGGTCGCGCCCGTCGTGTCCAGGTACGCGCCCTTCTCCGTCTGGACGCAGGGCCTGTCGGTGAGGAGCATCGCGCCGGCCACCGCCAAGGCGGGATCCTTCGCGTAGGCCAGGAGCGCCATGGTTCGCCACACGCTCTCGGGCTCGCAGGCGGCATCGTCGTCCATGAAGAGGACGTGACTGAACCGCCCGGCGTCCATCGCCTCGAGCAGCCCCCTGGTGAAGCCGCCCGAGCCTCCCAGGTTGGGATTGGGTATGACCGTGACATGGTCCAGGTCGGACACCTTCAGGCGACGCTCGTTGTCGATGACGTAGAGGTCGACCGATCCGAGCCGCGCCGCCTCGCACGTCGTGGTCGAGAACGTCCTCATCGTCCGATGGATGGCGGCCTCCCGCCCAAAGGTCGTCACCACGGCCGCCAAGGCGACCTGGTGCCTCGCCGGCTCATCGGTCGTCCAAGCCGCGGCCGTCAGCATCGCATCGTCGGCGAGCCCGAGGAGGCGCACGCCGACGACCTCGCCGGCGATCAGCGACAAGGCGGGAAGGGCGATCACGACCCCGTCCGGGATGAGTTGGACGGTCGTCGCGACGACCTCGAAGCCGGCCGTGCTCGACGTGTAGGTGGTCACGCTCACGCCGACGACACCCTCGCCGTGTAGACGCAAGGACACCCGCTCCAAACCGGTCCGCTCGCGCCATTTACGATGGCTGAAGGCGTTGAAGAACGTGGTGAAGTCGATGCAGGCGTCCGGCGCGATCGGTATGCCCGTCCCCTGGTTCAGGCGGACCGGGCCCTTGAGGTATCGCGCGTAGAGTGCTGTCCTGTCCGCTCGCGCTTCATCGGGAAGCACGAAGGTTTGCAACGTCGTGTTATTCGCCACTCGCTTCCCTGGGGCTGTGTTCGGCCACTTCGCGGCTCCATAACATCGAACGGGGATCGTGTGGTCGGGAACCTGCGCCTCACGAACGACACGCTCGGCGTCGCGGGCGCGCGCTCACACCCCCATCGGGTAGTTCGGGCTTTCCCGCGTGATCGCGACGTCGTGGACGTGGCTCTCGCGGAAGCCGGCGGAGGAGATCCGCACGAACTGGGCGCGCTCCTGGAACGCCGTGATCGTCGGCGCGCCGACGTAGCCCATCGCCGCGCGCAGGCCACCGGCGAGCTGGTGGAGGATCGCGCCGGCCGGGCCGCGGTAGGGCACCTGACCCTCGATACCCTCCGGCACCAGCTTCAGCGCGTCCTTGATGTCCTGCTGGAAGTAGCGGTCGGCGGAGCCGCGCGACATGGCGCCCACGCTGCCCATGCCCCGGTACGATTTGAAGGAGCGGCCCTGGTACAGGTAAACCTCGCCCGGGCTCTCGTCGGTGCCGGCGAGCAGCGAGCCGATCATCGCGCATTGCGCGCCGCCGGCGATGGCCTTGGCGAGGTCGCCGGAGAACTTGATGCCGCCGTCGGCGATCACCGGCACGTCGCCGGCCGCCGCCGCGCTGTCCATGATGGCGGTGAGCTGGGGCACGCCGACGCCGGCCACCACGCGGGTGGTGCAGATCGAGCCCGGCCCGATGCCGACCTTGATCGCGTCGGCGCCGGCGTCGATCAACGCCCGCGTCGCCTCGCCGGTGGCGACGTTGCCGGCGATGATCGCCACCTTGTTGGAGGCGCGCTTCACGCGGGTCACCTGGTCGAGCACGGACTGCGAATGGCCGTGCGCGGTGTCGACCACCACGCAGTCCACGCCGGCGTCGATCAGCATCAGCGCGCGCTCGAACCCCTTGTCGCCGACCGTCGAGGCGGCGGCGACGCGCAGGCGCCCGTCGGCGTCCTTGCAGGCGTGGGGGTAGAGCGTCGCCTTCTCGATGTCCTTGACGGTCAGCAGGCCGACGCAGCGCCCGTCCTCGTCCACCACCACCAGCTTTTCCAGGCGGTGATGGTGCAGCAGCCGCCTCGCCTCGACCTGCGGCACGCCCTCGCGCACGGTGATGACGTCGGCGGTCATCAGCTCGCTGACCCGCTGCCCGGGCGAGTCGGCGAAGCGCATGTCGCGGTTGGTGAGGATGCCGACGAGCCGCATCGGCTGGCCGGGCGCGCCGCCGCGCTCGACCACGGGGAAGCCGGACACGCCGTGGCGCGCCATCAGGGCCTGGGCGTCGGCGAGCGTCTCGTCGGGGAAGATCGTGATGGGGTTCACCACCATCCCGCTCTCGTAGCGCTTGACCTTGCGGACCTCCTCGGCCTGCGCCTCCGGCTCCAGGTTGCGGTGGATGACGCCGAGGCCGCCGGCCTGCGCCATGGCGATGGCGAGCCGAGCCTCCGTCACCGTGTCCATCGCCGAGGAGATGATGGGGATGTTGAGGGTGATGTCGGCGGTCAGCCGCGTGCGCAGGTCGACCATGTTGGGCGTGAACTGGGAGTGTCCCGGCTTCAGCAGCACGTCGTCGAAGGTGAGCGCCATCTCGATGGGCGGACGCGGGGCCATGGTGCCAACTCCGGGGCGAGGGCCGGAGCGGGAGCGCTCCACGGCCGATGGTTGGCAGCGGCTGATATCATGGGTGTGACGGCGCGCCTAGCGGCGAAGAGCCGGCAAACTCGACCATGGCGGGCGCGTCGCCGGCTTCATCCCTCGACGCGGTAGTGGATCGGCTTGAAGCTTCCGTTGTTGGACTGCAGCGCCGAGCAGGCGGTCAGGCCGATGACCAGGTCCATATCCGCCTCGAAGGTGATGCGGTCGCCGGCCTTGCTCAGCGGCGGCTCCACGCGGAGCGCGCCGGTCGCCCCGTCGATGGGCACGTTCATGAAGCAATTGAACGCCACGGGGATGCGATCGGGCGCGATACCGTAGGGCGCGAGGGCGGCGGCCAGGTTGCCGAAGCAACCGCGGTGGGGATCGGTGTCGCCGTAGATGATGCGGAACGTGTCCCTCGAGCACGGCGTCAGCAGGAAGTCATGGCGGCCGACCGTGTCGGCGACGATCCGCAGCATGACCCGGCTGCGGTTGGAATAAAGCGGGTCGCCCGTGGTGAGGTAGATCCGGCTGGCGTAGTCAAGCGTGCGCCCGGAGGAGATCACCTCGTCCGTGTCGGCGCGGTTGAAGGCGAGGAGGTCGGCGACCTGCTCGCCCCTGGGATCGATCACCGTCAGCCGCTGGCCCTGGGCGAGGGTGAAGGCGGTGCCCGAGCGCGGGGGTATCTCCCGTGTCATCCCCTGGCGAACCACGCCGCTCCCATCGGTGCCGAGCGCCGTGTCGCTCATCGCCGAGCCCTCATCGCCAAGCCGCTCGTTGCCAAGCCGCTCATCGCCAAGCCCCTTGCCTCATCGTTCACCGCGTCACCTCGCCGGCGTTCGTGGAGAGTCGCTGAACGGGCATATCCAGCCCTCCTCAACCGCCCGGCCGCTGTACTGGCGCGCCTCCGACACCTCGCCGTGGCGGGCCAACATGGGGTTGAGCGAACCGGCCAGGGCTTGGTCGCGATGCAGGATCGCCGCGCGCAGCTTCTCGTAGCGACCCTCGATCCGCAGCCGTTCGAACTGGTCATGGAGGTTGAACACCAGCACCGGTGCGCTGAAGCGGCGCGCGGGGCGGCTCGCGCCGGGATGCAGCCCGACCACGAAGAACGCCTGGCCGCCGAAGCTGAGCGAGAAGTGCGGATCGTCGGGCTCGTGGGCGACGCGCCCGTCCCAGGCGTGCCCGATCGACAGATCCCTCTGGGATACCGAACGCACCCGCGCCCACAGGTGGGTCTCGAACGCTTGCTCGCTGAGCTCGTCCGCCGTCTCGAAGATGACGGCGAAACTCTGGAACAGGTCCGGTCGCGCGCGGTAGTTCGCCACGAAGGCGAGCAGTGCCGCGTGGATGCGCGCGTCGTCACGATCGGACCGGATGTCGCGCGCGACGAGGGTGCGGAGGTCACCCTTGGCCAGCGCCGCCTTCGCGCCGACGCAGGGAAAATCCGGCTCCTTGACGAACCGGCGGAAAGCCTCGGCGAGCGGGTGGTCGTGGTCGTTGGTCGGGAGCGGGAAGGGATCGCGCGGGATACGCAGGTACTCGGCTCGGGGGTACGCGGCTCGTGACAGCATCTAAACTCGGATCGCTTTGCTTTGGGAACGGCATCGGCCTCGCGGACGCGGGACGTGCTGCGGGATGGTGCAATCTCCCGCCGCGAGCCACGTTCCAACGATGCGGCCGCGTGTCGCCCGCTTTGCGACGTTAACCTTGATCGCGCCGGGCGCGACCGCCAAACTCCGGCCCGGGCGCTATGCACGTGCTCGTAAAGGGCCTATTCGCCCCTGGATGAAGCGCGACCGGCCAGCTTCACCTCCCCGCCCGAGCCGGCTGGAGACTTCCGCGTTTGCCGCGCTACGCCTTGACCGCCCTCATCGTCGCCTGCGCCCTGCTCATGGAGAACCTCGACGGCACCGTGCTGTCGACCGCGCTGCCGGCGATCGCGCTCGACCTGCACCAGGACCCGATCGCGCTGAAGCTCGCCCTCACCTCCTACCTGCTCGCGCTCGCCGTGTTCATCCCAGCGAGCGGGTGGGTGGCGGACCGTTACGGCACCAGAACCGTGTTCCGCGCCGCCATCATCGTGTTCACGGCGGGATCGATCCTGTGCGGCTTCTCGCACTCGCTCGCCGGCTTCATCCTCGCCCGCGTCATCCAGGGGACGGGCGGGGCGATGATGGTGCCGGTCGGTCGCCTCCTGCTGCTGCGTTCGGTGGAACGGCGCGACATGGTGCGGGCGATGGCCTACCTCACCATCCCCGCCCTGCTCGGCCCCATGCTCGGGCCGCCGGTGGGCGGCTTCATCACCACCTACCTCCATTGGCGCTACATCTTCTGGATCAACGTGCCCATCGGCGTGCTCGGGGTCACGCTCGTCACCCTGTACATCGAGAACGTCCGCGATCCCGCCGTGCGGCCCCTCGACGTCACCGGCTTCTTCCTGTCGGGCATCGGCCTGTCGAGCCTGGTGTTCGGCCTCACCATCCTGGGCCGGGGCTTCCTGCCGTTTTGGCAGGTGCTGGGGCTGATGGGCGTCGGCGCGGCGACGCTCGCCGCCTACGTGGTCCACGCGCGCCGCGCGCCCCACCCGATCATCGACCTCACGTTGTTGAAGGTGCGGACGTTCCGCTGCAGCGTCAGCGGCGGCTCGCTGTTCCGCATCGGCGTCGGCGCGGTGCCGCTGGTGCTGCCGCTGATGCTGCAGATCGCCTTCGGTATGAGCCCGTTGCGGTCGGGCCTCACCACCTTCGTGGCGGCGGTGGGGTCCATGGCGATGAAGGCGACCGCCTCGCCGATCCTCGACGCCTTCGGGTTCCGGCGCGTCCTGCTGGTGAACGGCGTGATCGGAGCCCTGTTCATCGCCGTCAACGGCCTGTTCTCGCCAGCGACGCCCACGCTCGTGATCCTCGCCATCCTGCTCGTCGGCGGCTATTTCCGCTCGCTGGAGTTCACGGCCATCAACGCCATCGCCTACGCCGACATCGACTCGGACCGCATGAGTCGCGCGGTCAGCTTCGCCTCGGTCGCGCAGCAGCTGGCGCTGTCGGTCGGCGTGGCGCTCGGCGCCGGCGTCATCCAGCTCGCGCGCACCCGTCACGGCGGGAACCTGATCCTGTCGGACTTCCAATGGGCCTTCGCGGCCGTCGGGCTCGTGTCGATCGGCTCGGTGTTCGCGTTCTCGCTCCTGCCGATGGACGCCGGCGCCTCGCTGTCGAGCCGACCCACCAAGGGCGCCGCGGCGCGCGGCGTGTCCGACGCGCGTCCGGGCTCGGCCGTCAGCTAGCCCGTCCAGGATCGACGCCGGGCCGGCCACGCCCGATCCGGCGGATCCACGAGGACGCCCGAGCCGTTACCGGTGGCGATGCGCCGGCCATGGGATGCGCCAGCCATGGGCGGCGACATCGCGGAGGGTCACCGGCCACGGGCCGGGGCGGTTAGATCGCGGCGCGGGCCACGGTGGTGACCAAGGGAACGATCCGCGCCGTATCCCGAAGGCACGACGCGGGTCGCGCGGTCCGCGGCGCCGACGCGGGACCCAGGAGGTGGGGATCCCGAGCCGGCGGCGGCCCTAGCTCAAGTGGCCGGCGAGGATCTTGTTCATCTCGAACATCGTCACCTTGTCACGTCCGAACACCGCCTTGAGGTTGGCGTCGGCGACGATCTCGCGCTTGTTCTGCTCGTTCTGCAGGTCGTTCTTCTTGATGTATTCCCACACCTTCTTGACCACTTCGGTGCGCGGCAGCGGGTCGTTCCCGACGACCGCCGAGAGCTCCTTGGAGGGCTTCAACGGCTTGGAGAAGGCGCTCTGGCCTTCCTTCTTGCCGTCCCGTTTGGCCGGCGCGGTCTTGGGGGCGGCGGCCTTGGGGGCGGCGGCTTTGGACGCGGCCTTCGCGGGAGCCGCCTTGGCAGGGGCGCTCTTCTTCGCCTCGGCCTTGGGAGCGTCAGCCTTGGAAGCGTCAGCCTTGGGAGCCTCGGTCTTCTTGGGCGCCTCTTTCGCGGCGGCCTTGGCCGCCGGCTTCTTGGTCGCTTCCTTCATTCGTCCCTCCCGATCCTCGGCGATCCGGCCGCCAGGAAAGGCCCCGCTCCGCTGTGTGAAGACGAACCCGATGGCTGTGCCCCCGTCAAGCATCGCTGGGCCCGGAACTTCATTTCCCTCGTGAAAACGGTTGATGACGGTTGATTTTCCACTTCCCTCCCCTGTTCCGCCTCGCGGGACGGTGGTGTCGCCCGCCCCCCGGGGCCAGGAGCCTTGATCCAAGGCACGACTTGGCGGGGATCCAAGATTTGGCGAGGACCCAAGGGACGACTTGGATCTCAAGACCTGGGTCCCAGGAAACGACCCGGCGAGGACCGGCGGGCGGAGCCGGCTCGCGACCCGGAAAAGGTGTGTCCAACGCATCACAGACCGTCAATAGCGGGCCGGGGGCAATGGTGCGGCACCGTCCCGTCGCGTACAAAGGCCGCGACAGCGGTGGGAAACGATTTGGCATTCTTGGCGTTCAAAACCGTTCGCAGTCCCGTCGTCACCCGTCTCGCTTGCGCCGCGGCGTGCGTCGCGACGCTGAACGCCTGCTCCACGATCCCGACGTCCGGGCCCTCGCGGCAAGCGGTCGTCAACGTCGGCTCGCTGGCGGATTCGCCCTACCTCCTCACGCCGCTGTCGGACTTCGCGATCGAGAAGTTGGCGGGCTTCCCCGGCCCTAGCCTTTACGGCAAGTTCGGCGATTACCGCGGCGCGGTCGTGCAACGGGTCGGCGTCGGCGACACCCTGGAAGTCACGGTTTTCGAGGCGGCGGCGGGCGGCCTGTTCTCGCAGCCGGTCTCCACCGCGAACACGACCGGCTCGCATTCCGCCCAGATCCCCGCCCAAACGGTCCAGCGCGACGGGTCCATCACCGTCCCCTACGCCGGCCGCGTCAACGTGGTGGGGCAGACCACGCCCGAGATCGAGAAATCCATCGTCACGAGGCTGACCGGCAAGGCGATCGAGCCGCAGGCCATCGTCACCCTGAGCGAGAACATCGCCAACAGCGTCACCGTCACCGGCGAGGCGATCAAGGGCCAGCGCGTCCCCCTGTCGACGAGGGGCGACCGCATCCTCGACGTCATCGCCTCGGCCGGCGGCATCCTCGTTCCGGCCCAGGAAACCTTCCTCGAGCTGAGCCGGGGCGGCCGCACCGTGCGCATGCCGCTGCAAACGCTGCTCGCCTCGCCCAAGGAGAACATCTACGCCCGCCCCGGCGACACGCTCACGGTGATCCGCTACCCCCTCACCTTCACGGCGGTCGGCGCCACCGGGCGCAACGCGGTCGTGAACTTCGACGCGGTCGGCATCTCGCTCGAGGAGGCGGTCGGCAACGCGTCCGGCCTGCTCGACGAGCGGGCCGACCCCGAGGGCGTCTTCGTGATGCGCTACGAGCCGATCGCGGTGGTTCGCGACTTCCCCGGCCTGACGCCGCAGCAGGCCGCCCTGAACCTCGTGCCGGTGGTCTACATCGTCAACCTGCGCGATCCCACCGGGCTGTTCCTCGCCCGCAAGTTCGCCATGCACGACAAGGACATCGTTTACGTCTCGAACTCGCCCTTCAGCGACCTCCAGAAGGTGCTGCAGATCGTCGGCACGGTCACGGCGCCGATCATCGAGGGCGTGTCGGCGGTCGCCCTGGTGAGGTAGCGCCCGCCCCGGACCGGCCGTTCCAGCGGCGTCCCGGCACGGCGACAATCGGTGACCGGATCGCTTTAAGACCATGCGTTTCCTGCCGTTTACGGCTATAAGGGTGGTTGTCCGCGGCCGCTCGCGCCGCGCCACGATGTCCATCCAGGAAAGCCTCCGCAACGCATGGAAGACTCTTCCCCTCACGATCCCGTCGGACCCGAGATCGAGAGCTACGGCGCCGACTCGATCAAGGTGCTCCGGGGCCTCGACGCCGTCCGCAAGCGCCCCGGCATGTACATCGGGGACACCGACGACGGCTCCGGCCTGCACCACATGGTCTACGAGGTCGTGGACAACGCCATCGACGAGGCGCTGGCCGGTCACGCCACCCGCGTCACCGTCACGCTGAACCCCGACAACTCCGTCACCGTGACCGACGACGGGCGCGGCATCCCCACCGGCATCCACGGCGAGGAGGGCGTGTCCGCCGCCGAGGTCATCATGACCCAGCTGCACGCCGGCGGTAAGTTCGACCAGAATTCCTACAAGGTGTCCGGCGGCCTTCACGGCGTCGGCGTCTCGGTCGTCAACGCGCTCTCCACCTGGCTCAAGCTGCGCATCTGGCGCGACGGCAAGGAGCACGAGGTGCTATTCGAGCACGGCGACGTCGTCGACCACCTCCGCGTGGTCGGCCCGGCGCCGCTGGTCGCCGGCCGCGCCAAGCGCGGCACGGAGGTGACCTTCCTCGCCTCGCCCGACACCTTCACCAAGACGGACTACACGTTCGGCACCATCGAGCATCGCTTACGCGAGCTCGCCTTCCTCAACTCGGGCGTGCGCATCATCCTCACCGACGCGCGCGGCGCCGAGCCGAAGGTCGAGGAGCTGTACTACGACGGCGGGCTGGAAGCCTTCGTGCGCTACCTCGACCGGGCCAAGGCGCCGCTCATCGGCAAGCCGATCATGATGCGCGGCGAGCGCGACCGCATCACCGTCGAGGTGGCGCTGTGGTGGAACGATTCCTACCACGAGAACGTGCTGGCCTTCACCAACAACATCCCCCAGCGCGACGGCGGCACGCACTTGGCCGGGTTCCGGGGCGCGCTGACGCGCCAGATGACCGGCTACGCCGAGCGCTCCGGCCTGCTCAAGCGCGAGAAGGTCGATTTGTCGGGCGACGACTGCCGCGAGGGTCTCACCTGCGTCCTCTCCGTCAAGGTGCCGGACCCGAAGTTCTCCAGCCAAACCAAGGACAAGCTCGTGTCCTCCGAGGTGCGCCCGGTGGTGGAGGGCCTCGTCAACGACATGCTCGGCGCCTGGCTGGAGGAGCACCCGGCCGATGCCCGCACCGTCACCGCCAAGGTGATCGAGGCGGCCCAGGCGCGCGAGGCGGCGCGCAAGGCGCGCGAGCTGACCCGCCGCAAGGGCGCGCTCGACGTCGCCAACCTGCCGGGCAAGCTCGCCGATTGCCAGGAGCGCGATCCCGCCAAGGCGGAGATCTTCCTGGTGGAGGGCGATTCCGCCGGCGGCTCCGCCAAGCAGGGGCGCAACCGCGAGTACCAGGCGATCCTGCCCCTCAAGGGCAAGATCCTCAACGTGGAGCGGGCCCGCTTCGACCGGATGCTCGGCTCCCAGGAGATCGGCACGCTGATCACCGCGCTCGGCACCGGTATCGGCCGCGACGACTTCAACGCCGACAAGCTGCGCTACCACAAGATCATCATCATGACCGACGCCGACGTCGACGGCTCGCACATCCGCACCCTGCTGCTGACCTTCTTCTTCCGGCAAATGCGGGAGCTGATCGACCGCGGCCACGTCTACATCGCCCAGCCGCCGCTCTACAAAGTGAAGCGCGGCGCCTCCGAGCAGTACCTGAAGGACGAGCGGGGCCGCGAGGACTACCTGATCGGCCACGGGCTCGACGGCGCGGTGCTGCGCCTCGCCACCGGCGAGGAGCGCGCCGGCGGCGACCTGCGCGGCCTCGTCGAGGAGGCGCGCGTGGTGCGCCACCTCCTGACCGGGCTGCACTCGCGCTACGATCGCGGCATCATCGAGCAGGCCTCCATCGCCGGGGCGCTGTCGCCGGTGAGCGACGTGGCGGAAGCGGAGGCGATCGCCGACATCCTCGCCCATCGGCTCGACGCCCGCTCCGACGACACCGAGCGCGGCTGGACCGGCCGCGTCGAGAACGACGGCTACGTGATGACCCGCGACGTGCGCGGCGTGACCCAGGCGGCGATCCTCGACCACGGCCTGCTCGCCTCCGCCGAGGCGCGGCGCCTGTCCGAGCACGCCGGCTCGCTCGACGAGGTTTACGCCCGCCCGGCGCTGCTCGCGCGCAAGGGCGACGAGCGTCAGGTGTCAGGCCCCGGCGAGCTGCTCGACGCGGTGATGGCGGCCGGCTCCAAGGGCATCTCGCAGATGCAGCGCTACAAGGGGCTGGGCGAGATGAACGCCGACCAGCTGTGGGAAACGACGCTCGACCGCGACGCGCGCTCGCTGCTCCAGGTCAAGATCAACGAGGGTCCGGAAGCCGACGACATCTTCGTCAAGCTGATGGGCGACGTGGTGGAGCCCCGCCGCGAGTTCATCCAGGACAACGCCTTGAGCGTGGCGAACCTCGACGTCTGAGGGCGGATGAATAGGAACGCCGACTTTCGGACCCGAGGCGTAAGGCCTCATCGGTGGATGGGATTAACTCGGCTACCTGGAAGGCCTTTGTCATGGCAGCTAGGAGCGTCGCGGTCGAACTGCCATGTGACGTGTTCGAGGTCGCTAAGCGGACGGCGGCACATGCCAACGTTGACGTGACTACCTTGCTCATCGACCTGGTTAAGCGTCGTGCCGAATACGTCGAAGCCCTGTCCGGCGCTGACCCCGATATGTCCTCCTTCAGTCTCGACGAATACGAACTTCAACGCGACCCCGGCGAAGGCAACGAGGACTACGAGGAACGCCTCTCTCTGTTCCGGTGAAGGAGTATGCTGCCGCTTAAGGCCGGGGACTTCGTTTGGACGATGTTCCCCTATGAGCAGGACCCCGATACGCCCGGGCCTGTTCCTCACGCTGCATGCGTCATAGGCGCATTCACGCGACGTGAGGCTGCGGGAGTAACCAACTCGTTCCTTCTGCTGCAACCTGCGGCCTTCAATACAAAAGGGATGCAATGATCGTGTTCGCGTTGATTGCTATCAGTAGCTCCTGCCCCTTCATGCCTGATCACTGGACAGCCATCGCTACCAAACGCCAGTTGCCGCCCGCAGCTGCAGCCGCTTTCGGTGAGATGGCGGATGAACGACAGCCCTTCCAAGACACCGATGTGCTGTCGCCAAATCCTCGTCTGCCATTCTCCCGCTTCGTATCGGCGCAAGGTCGTGGCTGCGAGCTGGTGCTCAATTACGAACATGGTGGAAGAGCACACAGCTGGCGAACTGCGCACATGCGTTTTGATGCCGGTCATTGGGTCGTGGTCGATCGATGATCCGTCGGCTGCTCTGCTGCCTCCATCAATGGCTCAAGCGATGACAGGCCCTAGGCAGCAGGCCTGAGGGCCTTCGCCTCCTGCTCGGCAATCCAGGTGTTCAGGGTTGAGCGGCGAGCGCAGATCGTGCCTCCCATCTTGAACGTCGGGATCTCGCCTTTATCGATCCGGTGCTGCGTCGACCGTTTCGACAAACCCAGGAACTTGGCAGTGGCCTTCTACCGTCAAAGGATGTCCGCTTGATCGTTTTGCATCCTACAATTTCCTTATCGCATTTCTACCGCATGTAGGAGCCGGATCAAGACGCCGAAAATGGGTAAGCCATTGTGACTGCATCGCTAATGTCGGATGTCCTGTCCTTCGCGACCTATCGCTCTTCTGGGCCTGTCCTAGTGTGACAACTTGCAATTTTTGTTGGTAAAATCGACGTCTCTATCCTCCATATCGAGAGGATATTCGTCAGGCTTTTGTTTTATGGGACAGATCGCGATGCTGACGGTTTGGGGCCGCAAGACGTCGTCGAACGTCCAGGCGGTGATGTGGTGCCTCACGGAACTCGGGCTCGCCGTCGAGCGGATCGACGCCGGCCACACGTTCGGCGGCACCGACACGCCCGCGTACCGGGCCATGAACCCCACCGGCAAGATCCCGGTGCTCAGGGACGGGGATGGGCCGCCGCTGTGGGAATCGGGCGCGATCCTGCGCTACCTCGCCGGCCGCTACGGCGCGGCCCCGTTCTGGCCATCCGACATCGAAGCGCGTGCGCGGGTCGACGTGTGGGCCGAATGGGCCAAGATCAACGTGTCGGCCGGCTTCACGGTGCCGATCTTCTGGCGATTAGTGCGCACCCCGGCGCGCGACAGGGACATGGCCGCGGTTCGGCGGAGCGTCGACGCGCTCGTCGCGACCTTGCGGATCGCCGAGGATCGTCTCTCGGGGCACCCCTACCTCGCCGGCGACGATTTCACCCTCGCCGACATCCAGCTCGGCCATCTCCTGTACCGTTACTACGACATCGCGATCGCCCGGCCGCCCTACCCCGCCCTGCGCCGATATTATGACACCCTCACCGAGCGTCCGGCTTACCGCGATCACGTCATGGTCCCTTACGACGACCTCAGGGTGGATTGAGGCGGAGCGGGCTGTCACGCACCCCGCGCCGGATGGTCCCGAACGGTGTGGCACCGGCGGTCGCCGCTCCCTGGAGTGTGACATCGCTCCAAGCGGTATCGAGGAGGTCGGCCCGGGCGACATCGCGTCGCAAGCCACCGATGGAGGGCTCGGCGGTTGCGCTGGTGTCACGGGAGTATCCGCATGAGTAAGACCGCCGAGAAGACCGATCCCAAGCTCTGGGAGAAGGTGAAGGCCGAGGTCACCCACGGCGACAAGGGCGGCAAGCCCGATCAATGGTCGGCGCGCAAGGCGCAGCTCGCCACCAGCGAGTACAAGAAGGAGGGCGGCGGCTACGAGGGCGAGAAATCCCCCGACAACCACCTCCAGCAATGGACCGACGAGGACTGGGGCACCAAGTCCGGCGAGGAGAGCGCCAAGACCGGCGAGCGTTACCTGCCCAAGGAGGCCCGCGAGCACCTCACCGACGCCGAGTACAAGCGCACGAGCGCGAAGAAGCGCGGCGACACCGCGAAGGGCAAGCAGTTCTCGGCGCAACCGAAGGACGTGGCGGCGAAGACGAGCCGGCATCGCGAGACCGGGCACGGGGCCGCGTCCGACAAGGACGCGCGCTCCAAGGCGGCCCTCTACGAGGAGGCCAAGGCCAAGGACATCCCCGGCCGCTCCAAGATGAGCCGGGGCGAGCTGATCAAGGCGCTCGGCTGAGGCTGGCGCCCATCCCGCGACCGCCCATGCCTTGCCGTCGAACGGGCGTTCGTGGCCCGTGACGTGGGCGGCGACGACGGTCGCACGGTGTCGCTGCGCCGAGGGGGTCGCGCGCCCGGATCAAGGCCCGACCGCAGTCCCGGAGCCTGTGAAGGGCCGTGGGTGAGGCTTGGCGCGTTCGACGTTCGCAGCAATTCCTCGTGAGGATGTACGTTTGCGGACACACTGTGGCAGGGATTTCACATGGGATGATTTGTCGCGCTAAGCGTGGCCTTTTACGGAAGACGCCACGCGCGGCGGACGGCTAAGGATCCGCACCAGCATTCCGACATCGATCGACGGGCCGGGTTGTTGTGGTCGGAAGGATGGCGAGCTCGCATCGTCGACAAGCGCGGGCCCGTGGCGAACGCGGACCGGGACCATCGCGCGATCGAGGGTGTTGTTCGTCGCTTCGACTTGAAGCTACGCAAGGAGTCATGGATTTGGATAGACGAGCATTCGTAGCTGCCTTGGGCGGCGTCTTCGCGGTGACTGCGGCGAAGGCCCAGTCCGGTGAAGTGCCGATCATCGGTGGCCTCTTCAACGCCGGCAGCAACGTCGCGGCCGCCGGCGTCAACGCCGGCACCAGCGTGGTCGGCGCCGGCCTCAGCGCGGGTTCCAACCTCCTCGACGTCCCCACCGGCATCACCGACACGGTCCTGGGCGGCGACTTCCGCATGCAGGACCTGCAGGGCGGCGCCTACACCACGGCGGCGAGCAACCTGGCCCTGCAGCACTCGCGCAACCACGGCATCCGCGACTTCGCCATGCTGGAGATCGCCGAGCAGCAGTCGATCGCCCAGCAGCTGTTCTCGCAGCCCGGCGCCGTGCCGCCGCGTCCCGACCAGGTCGCCGTGCTCCAGAGCCTGTCGTCGACGAGCGGCCGGCGCTTCGACCACCGCTACGTCGTGGGCGAGATCTACGCGCACGAGGCGGCCCTGAAGCTCAACACCTACTACGCCACCAACGGCATCGACCCGCGCGCCAAGTCGGTCGCCCGTTTGTCGATCCCCACCATCCAGACCCACCTGGCGATCCTGTATCGCCTGCGGGCCGGCGTCGCGGCGGTCTAAGCACCGCCCGCGACGGCGAACGAGGCCGCCCCCGCGCATCGCGAGGGCGGCCTCTTTCGTGTCGGGACATCGTGCGAGCCGAACCCGGTCCCGTGTTCGCGGACACGCGTTCCCCATGCTCCAAACCCCCACTCCTTCAGGAACCATCATGCCGCACGCCGTCCCCGCCTTTCGCCACGTTCCCGCGGCGGTCCTCCTCGTGGGGCTCGCGCTGGCCAGCGCGCCGGCGTGGGCGCAAGCCACGGCCGAGCAGCAGCAGGCCTGCGCCCCCGACGCGATCAAGCTGTGCTCGGATACGATCCCCGACGTGCCCAAGACGACCGCCTGTATGAAGGCGCACGTGGCGGACCTGAGCCCGCGTTGCCGCTCCGCCTTCAACGAGGCCTTGGGTGGCGCCCCCAAGGTGGCGGCGACGCGCCGCCAGCCGGAGGCCGCTCGGCCCCACGTCGCGGCGCGGGCCGAGCGCAAGGCGCCAAACACCATCGCGACGGACACCACCGCGCCGG
>CAXSDP010000042.1:0-19481 GCA_964235705.1 uncultured Beijerinckiaceae bacterium
TGGGAGCAAGGAACGCGCCGCGTCGCGGCCTGATCCTTCACCTTTGCAGTAGTCAGCCCTGATGTATGGCTTTCGAGCCTGCAGAGACGGATGATACCAACGGTCGTCCTTTTTGACTCGTAGGGCTTTGATTTCAGGGACTTGCTGGTGAAGGGCTTCATCGAGAGGTCGTGATCCTCTGCGGCGAGATCGAGATCGCTCGGCGCACGCGCAGCTATCCGCAATCTGTCCAGGACCATGGTGAGGACGACAGTGGCCGCCGATTATGTGGTGCCGATGCCCGAGTGTGCGGCATGAGCGTGGCGCGCGGCGACTGAGCCCGCCCCCGCCATGACGCTGTGGGAGCCGAGCACGTCGATGCCGCGCAGCTCCGCTTACCTCGGGCGAAGCGGAAGAGGTTGCCGTCGAGCCCGCCGCCCCGACAAGCACGCTGAAGACGGCGGTTGCCGCCCTGAAGGTTCGCCTGCCGCGTGAGACGCTGACGGCGACCGCCGGTAACCTAGCGGAGGCGGCGCGGCGCCTCGGTCTCTCGCGCGTCGGATTGATCAATAAGATGCGGCGGCTCGGGCTGCGTCGGAGCGGGAAGGCGCGCCAGGGCCGAAATTACGCCGCGCCGCGGTCGACCTGAGCGCCTCGTCTAAGCCATCAGTGCGGTGACTACCCGCTGGTCGTGGAACCGGTGCAGCGCCATGAAGGATTGACGAAGGGTTCGCCGCCCCCTCATGCGGGGGAACCGCGTGGTGGTCCCCGGAATGGCTTTCAGAGATCCCGCGATGGAGTCGGTCATTACGCCGCGCGATTCCGGCCACCGCGATAGGCTGAGGCGAGCGCCATGTGGCGTCAAGCTATCGGTCAGCCGCGCGGCAAGGTATCGCGCGGAATGAGCCCGCGATTCCCGATCGACCGCGTTCATTCGAGAGCGACGAGTCAGGGCTGGTTCAGTTGCGCTCGCGGCCGGGTGAAGGAGAGGCGACCGCGCTTCAAACCCCAGAGCGGCGGAGCCAGGGCGGCGATGGCGTCGGCCGGATCGACGGCGTCGAGCACTACGAGGTCGGCGAAGGCGCCGACCGCGATACCGTAGTGATCCAGGCGGAGTAGCCGCGCCGCCGAGCCGGTGATCATGTCGAGGCAGCCAGCCAGGTCCGGTCGTCGCGCCACGTGGCACACGTTGGCGTAAAGGTTGGCCATGCGGATCAGCGACCCGTCCCCGTAAGGGGTGAACGGGTTCAAGACGTTGTTGGTCGAGATTGAGCAAGTCACGCCCGCCGCGCGCAACGGTTCCGCCGCGACCACGCCGCGCGGCACCGCGTGATCGTGGGTGCGGCCCATCAGGTGCAGGTCGGTGGAGGGGAGGATCGTTACAGCCACCCCGGCGTCGGCGAGCGATTTCGTGATGGCGGCAGCGCGGGCGGGCGGCAGCAACGAGAGCTGCGTCATATGCCCCACGGCGACCCGGCTGCCCCAGCCGTATTCCTCAGTCTTGCGGCAGACGTATTCGACCTGCATTCCCTCGGACGTGTCGGCAAGATCGAGGTGCATGTCGATGTCGACGTCGTGGTCGCGGGCGATCGCGAAAACGCGATCGATCTGGCCGCGCGGATCGCTGTCACAATAAGGCACCGCGCCAATGGCCTTGGCGCCGCGACGTAGCCCTTCGACCAGAAGCGCCTCCGTGCCCGGATTGTTCGTGAGACCTTCCTGCGGGAAGACACAGAGCTCTAGGTCCACAGCCCAGGCGTAGTCGCGCGCGAGCTGGCTGATGCCCTCGAAGCCAATCATGCCGATGCCGGGGTCGAGCTCGACGTGGGTCCGCATGTGGGTCGTGCCATGCGACACGCACCGCCTCAGTGTTCCCTCGCCCCTGGTATAGACGTCCTCTGGCGTGAAGCCGCGTTTGGCGGCGGCGGTTTCGCGGATCGCCTCGGTGACCGTACCCTCGACGGACTGGCACCTGTCGAGGATGCAGGTCTTGTCGAGGTGGATGTGGGTCTCGATCAGGCCGGGGATGACCAAGCACCCGCTGGCGTCCAGCGTGGGCGCGTCCGATGGCAGTTTCGCCTCGATGGCGACGATCCGCTCGCCGCTGATGCCGATGTCCACCAATCGCGCGTCGAGCAGACGGGCTTGGCGGACCACGCGGTCCATCATGGTTCGACCTCCAGCGGGGACGCGCCGAGGTAGGCGTCCTCCAACGATGCGGCGCGCAGATCGGCGGCGGCACCATCCACCTCGACCCTGCCGTGCCCTAGCACGAGGCCGCGATCGGCGATGGCAAGAGCGTGCGCCGCCATTTGGTCGGCGATCACCAGCGTCAGGCCGTCGTCCCGCAGCCGCGCCAGTCGGCCGAAGAGGTCGGCGGCGATGGCCGGGGCAAGGCCGAGCGAGGGTTCGTCGAGGAGCAGGATCTCCGGGTGTGCCAGGAGACCCCGGGCGACGGCCAGCATCTGCTGCTCGCCGCCCGATAGGAGCCCCGCCGCCGCGTGCAGGCGCGGCCGAAGGGCAGGGAAGGCAATCAGCATCGCCTCGATCTCGGACGCGTCGAAGTCGGATCGCCGCGTCGCGCCAAGGCGCAGGTTCTCGGCAACGCTCAGGTGCGGGAACACCTGCCGTCCCTCGGGCACCAGGATCAAGCCGGCCCGCGCGACGCGATACGCCGGCAACTTGTCCAATCTTCTGCCCGCCAAGTTAGCCGCGCCCGCTAGGCGGATCGTGCCGCGCACGGGCCGGATCAGGCCGCTCAGCGCCTTCATCATTGTCGATTTACCGGCGCCGTTGGGACCGAGCACCGCGATGGTTTCCCCGCGCCCGACACGCAGGTGCACGTGGTCGAGGACGGATAGAGTGCCGTAGCTAGCCGATAAGTCTCGGACATCTAGGAGATCGGGATGGAGGTCGGCGCCACGCGACCGCGCCCTCGCGAGCGGTGCCGCGGCACCGAGGTAGGCCGCGCGGACGGCGGGATTGGCGCGCACGGCGGCCGGGGTGCCGGCCGCGATCCGTCGGCCGGCGTCGAGGACGGTTATCGCGTCCGATACGGACATCACGAGCTCCATATCGTGCTCGACCAGCACCACCGCGAGCCCGGCGCGCGCCAAGCCGCGTAGCACGCCCTCAAGCCGCGCCGTGTCCGCAGCGTCGAGGCCGGCGGCGGGTTCGTCTAGCAGCAGCACGGCGGGACGGGTCGCCAGCGCCCGCGCGATCTCCACCAGGCGCCGGTCGACGTGAGCCAGGGTCGCCGCCGGCACGCTCGCATCGCCGCCGTAGCCGGTGATCGCCAGCAGCGACCGGGCGAGGGCCGGCGAGCCGTTCCCGCGCCAACGGCCGCGCAGCAGGCCAAGCCGGACGTTGTCCAGCACGGTGAGGTCGCCGAAGAGCTGCGTCGTCTGGAAGGTACGGGCGAGACCGGCCGCCGCCGCACCCTGCGCCGAGCGCCTGGTGATGTCCGAGGCGCCGACCCGCACCGTGCCGCCATCGGGCCGCTGAAAACCGCTGAGGAGGTTGAGCAGCGTCGTCTTGCCGGCGCCGTTGGGACCGATGACGCTCGTCACTCGCCCGGCCGGGGCCACGAGGTCGACGCCGGCAACCGCCACCACGCCACCGAAGCTGACGCGGACGCCGGTGGCCACGAGCCCGTGATCCGAGCCCCGAACGTGATCGAGCGCCGGTGCGACGTCCTCGTCGGTGATCGATGGCGGGCCGCGTTGACGCGGCAGCGCGCGCCCGAACGCGCCGACCAAGCCGCCGGGCGCGATCCACAGGACGACGAGCAGGCCGGCGCCGAAGACCGCCAAGTGGTAATCCGCTAGGCCGGCGAGCAGCTCCGGTAGCAGCCCGACGACGATAGCTCCGGCCAGCGGTCCGAGGCTGCGACCAGCCCCGCCGACGACCACGACCAGGAGGAACAGGATCGACTGCGAGAAGGGGAATGAGCTCGGCGCGATGAAGCCGGTCAGCGCGGCTTGCAGGCCACCCGCCAAGCCGGCGGCGGCGGCGGCGATGACGAAAGCGGCCGTGCGCACCGGCAATGGGCCGATGCCGATGCCGCGCGCGGCGTTGGGTGCGATCGCCGCCGCCCGCATCGCGAGCCCGAGCGGGCTGCGCTTGAGGAGGGCGAAGCCGCCAAGCGCCAGCAGGCAGCAGCCGCAGGCGAGCAGGGCGGTGCCGCCGGTGCCGAACGGGGCGGGGATACTGGTGATACCGCTCGCACCGCCGGTCAGGTCGCGCCACTCCACAGAAACCGCGTCAACGATGAAGCCGAAGGCGATCGTCACCATGGCGAGGTAGGGGCCGGTGACCCTGAGGGCCGGAACCGATAGCAGGCCGGCGACGATCGCGACGAGTGCGGTCGCCAGCGGGAGGGCGCCCCAGAAACCGATCCCCGTCCGCGTCGTCAGGGTCGCCACGCCGTAGGCTCCCAGCGCCACGAAGCCGGTTTGCCCGAGTGATACTTCCCCGGCGAGGCCGAGCAGGACGTTCAAGCCGACGCCGACGAGCGCCGTGATCGCGACCGAGCCCAGCAGATAGGCGTAGTAGCCTGGCGCCAGCAGGCACGCCGCTGCCAGCAGGGCCGCCAGGACGAACGCGGCCAAGACGAGCGCGGCCAAGGCCGCTAGGCGTCTCAAACCCGCACGCGGACGCGTCCGCCAAACAGGCCGGAGGGTGCCACGGCCAGCGCCGCGATGACAGCGGTGAAGGTCACGATCTGCGTGCTGCCCGAGCCGAGCCACGTCGTGGCGCAGACCTCCACCAAGCCATAGACCAGCCCGGCGACGACGACGCCCCACGGATTACCGAGGCCACCGAGGATCGCCACCGCGAAAGCCTTGATGCCGAACAGCGTCCCCATGTCGTAGGCGACGTTGAAGAGCGGCGCCACCAGGATGCCGGCGACGCCGGCCAGCACCGCGGCGGCGGCGTAAGTAATCGCGACTAGGCGCGTGACGTCGACCCCCATCAGGCGCGCCGCGTCCGGGTTCTCGACCGCCGCGCGCAGTCGCAGGCCGAGCGAAGTCCGGCGCATGCCCAGGTGAACGAGGAACGCGAGCCCCAACCCCACCACCGGGATCACGACCTGGAGCGGGAACACGCCGACGTCGCCGACGGTCCAGGGTTCGTCGGCCAACGACGAGGGAAGGGCGCGCGGTTCCTTGCCGAATAGGATCATGACAACGTTGTCGAGCACGATGCCGAGCGCGACCGTCGCCATCAGCCAAGCGTTTGTGCCGCGCGCCACGAACGGCCGCACCGCGACGCGTTCGACGACCAGCCCCCAGGCCGCGCAGGCGAGCAGCGCGATGAGGACGGCGGCGGGCATCGGCCAGCCCCTATCCACCGCCAATGTGCGGCACACCACGGCGCCGAGCATCACCGACGACCCTTGCGCGAAGTTGACGGTGCTCGAAACGGCGAAGGTCAGGGTGAAGCCGAGCGCGATCAGCCCGTAGAGGCTGCCGAGGCCAAAGCCGGAGATGAGCGCCGTCGCCAACGCATCAGCCAACGACCGGCTCGATCGTTTCCCCGTTGTAATGGACCATGACGTAGTCGTTCTCGTCGAGCGCGTCGTGGTTCGCGTCCGTGAAAGGCCGCTTGTAGGTCTTGATCAGTCCCTGGTAGGTGCCCAGGGTCAGAAGGCCGTCGCGCATCTTCGCGCCATCGCTTGATCCCGCCTTGGCGATCGCGAGCGCGAGGAGGTTCATGGCATCATAGGCGTCCGCGACGCCGACCGGCGGCACCACGTCACCCGGCCCCTTGATGTCGGGGTACTTCGCCATGAGCGCCGCGAGCACCCGTTTGCCGACGGCACCCTGCGGCCCGAAGAAGCTGTAGGTTTGGATGAACTCAACCTTGCCCGCCCAGGGGCCGGCGAGTTCGGGGAAGCGGCCGCCCGAGATGCCCCAGTGCGAGATCACTGGCACAGTCCACGCGGAGCGTTGCAGCGCCTTGATGACCTGGGCTCCCGGCGCGGCGTTGCCGACTAGGATGAGCGTGTCGGCGCCTGCAGCCCGCAGCCGGCGTAGCTGGGGCGTCATGTCAATGTCATGATCGTCGAACTTCTCCGACCCGGCAAGCTTTATGCCGGCCGCCGCCGCCGCTGCGGTCAGGCCGGACAGGTTGGACTCGCCCCAGCCGTTGTTGACCAGGATGAGGCCCGGAGACTTCGACTTGAAACGGGTCATCGCCCGCTTGATCAGCGCCTTGTCGACCAGGACGTCGATCGCCGATACGCGGAACGCATAGTTCGGATCGGTGCCGTTGCGTGTGATGTTGGTGGCGGCCGCCCACACGCCCATGAAAGGCACGCGCGCCGCGTTCGCGACAGGCACAATCGCGAGCGACACCGGACTGTCGATGCCGCCGATCAAGGCCGCGACGCCGTCCCTGTCGATCAATTCGCGCGCCACCGTCTGCCCCTTGGACGGGTTCGACTCGTCGTCGCGCCGGACCAGTTCCAGCATGCGGCCGCCGAGCAGGCCGCCACGCCCGTTGATCTCCTCGATGGCGACCGTGAGCCCCCGGGTGATCCCCTCGCCCGATTTGGCGGACTGGCCGGACAAGGCAGCGACGAGGCCGATCCTGATGGGTTCGGCCGCCTTGGCGGTCCCGCTCGCCAACGAACCCAAGGCCAACCCCGCAGGCATCATCAGGGCTCGGCGTCGCGTCATCCTGATGGGCATGGGACCTCCTGTCGGGGTATCGTCAGCAACAAACAGGCCAAGCTCCGTCGCGGGAGAGCCGGCGTTTCCGGCCGGCAGTGGACGGGCGCATCCAGGCGGCCCGGGATGGTGCGGCGTTCACTCAAGATAATGCCCAAGCGGTCCCACGGGATTATCAGCCGTGGCGGCTTGAGCTGTGGCGCGTTCCACGACCTGCGCTTCGACGCGGACGATACCGGGGATGACGCTTCGCTCGCGGGCAGAGCTGCACCGGGCGGATCGGGCACCACGCTGACTGGCACGAGCCCCGCCAATACGCCAGTCCGGATCTGTTAGCGCCACAATTGGAACCGGCGGCTGCCGATCCCATGCGTCCGACAGGTCAACGACGCCGACGAGCCCGGAACCACACCCTGCGCACGAATGCGCAGCTTCTCCCTGTGCTCCAACGGCGCCGCCGTTCCGGATCGATCAGAACCTCGGCGTGAACCTTCCGAGCCCTCATAAGACCACTCGTGAGTTCGCCCTCGACTGGGTCGCCCATTCTAACCACCCAGACCGGGCAATCAAAATCTCACCATCTCGTAGCGCCACAAGACGGGGTTCGGCTGACGCCTACATCCAACTCATCCGTCCGCCGTGGTGAAGGATCGCGTTTCCGTTGGGATCGCCCGCTCTCCGATCTCCGCCCGCATCGCGGTAGGGGGCCGGTGCGGTCGCAAGGGGCCAGCCCCAGCGAGGACGCGAAGAGTTTGACCGTGCCGAGGAGTACGACCGCGCCGATGGGTCGGCCGGCGTTGGCCGATGACCGCCATGCCGTGGACCCCATGTACCATCCTCCACGCGCTCGATCATCGTGGATCGTGGTCCGGCCGACGAGGGTCTGCGCCGCAGCTGTTCCGGGCGGACTACCGACGATGCCGCCGCGCACGCCGGTTATGCCAGCACCCTCAACCTCACGTGAAGGCCGCCAGCACCGTCTTCGGCACCTTGCATATGTAGGTGTACTTCGGGTTCACCACCTGCGTGCAGCGCGCCTCGGCGATCTGCGCCATCAAGAGATAGGCTTCCGGCTCCGGGATGCCCCATTCGTCGTGGAGCCAGTAGACCATCTCCTCGAAGGCGATGCGCATGGCGTCCTCAAGCGGGCGGGCGCAGCCGGTCGTGCAAATATGGGTGGCCGTCTCGATGCGCGGGTGGATGAGCCGCTCCGGCGCCTTGGTGAGATTGATCCGCACCGTGACGTCTGCGCCGACCTCGATCGCGCCCATGCCGGCCGCCTCCCCGTCGCCTTGCAGCGCGTGGCAATCGCCGATGAAGAAATGGGCGCCCGGCTTCTCGACGCGCAGCATCACTGTGCTCCCGGTCGTCACTTCCTGCACGTCAAGGTTGCCGCCGTGGGTGCCGTTGTCGACCGTCAGCACCGCTCCGTGCACGGGCGCGACGCCGATCACGCCGGCCATCGGCTTCACCGGCAGCTTGAGCCGGTCGCTCCAGTGCACGACGCCGTCGCTGACGTCGACGACGCGGGTGTGGATGCCGAACTCCTTTCGGCGGACCCAGTCCGGGAACATGCCGATGCCGGGCCACAGCGACGTGTACCCTCGCTTGTCCAGCGCCATGCCGAGGATTTCGACGCTGAGCATGTCGCCCGGCTCGGCCCCACGCACCTCGATGGGACCGGTGGAACCGTTGACGAAGGGGAACGTCACGTCGGCCGGCGTGAGCTGCTGACCGACTTCCTTGATGACGCCGTCGCCGATGTTGATGACGCACTCGACCGTGACCGTCTCGCCTGGCTCCACCGAGGCCACAAAAGGCTCTTCACTCGAGAGAGCATACTTGATGTTGCCCCGCTTCTCGATCAGCCGCGTCATGCGATGCTCCCGGTTGGTGTTGCTTGGAACGATGGCGTCAGCCCGCCCGTCGCCAAGGGGTGAGGGCGTGCTCGACCTTCCCCACTGCGAAGGTGAGTGCGAGGGCGAGCGCGACCGTGCCGACCAGCGCCGCGAACACTTTCGGGATCGCGTAAAGCGAGCCCGCCTGGAAGATCACGTGGCCGAGGCCGATCGAGGACGACATGAACTCGCCCACGATCGCCCCGACCAGCGCGAAGCCGACCGTCAGCTTCAGGCCGGCGAAGATGTCGGTGAGGCTCGCCGGCACAACGAGCTTGACGAAGATCTGCGCCTTGCCGGCCCCCAGCGTGCGGAACAGGTTGACCTGGTCGGGATCGACGCCCGCCGCGCCCTTGTAGGAGGTGACCAGCGCCACGACCACGACCGAGAGCGTCGACATCGCGACCTTGGACGCCAGCCCGGTGCCGAACCAGATGATGACCATGGGCGCGAGCGCGATGATGGGGATCGATCCCAGCGCGATCACGAAGGGCTGCACCACGCGCGACACGAACATCGAGGTCCACAGCGACAGGCCCGCCAGCGTCCCCACCACGTTGCCGATGGCGAAGCCCAACAGCGTTTCGAGGCCGGTCACGCCGCCATCGCGCAGCAGGCTGCCGTCGGTGGTCATCCGCCAAAGGAAACGCCCGATGGCCGACGGCGAGCCGAACAGGAAGGCGGCCTGCGCGCTTTGGCCCGTCCGCCATTGCCAGAGCGCCAGCAGGGCCGCGAGGACCAGGAGTTGGACGAGCAGGACCTGGAGGCTCGACCGCAGGCGCTTCGTGCGCAGGGCGCGCGCGTGGGAGGCCGGGGTCGGCACGCTTCGGTCAGAGGCCCGGTCGGCGGCGATAACCACCATCTCAGCCCGCCATCGCGGTGCGCGTTCCGCGTCCCACCGTGCCGCCCCCCACCGTGCCGCGCCCCACCGTGCCGCGCCCGACGTCGAGGTCGGCCCAGATGCGGCGGACGTAGTCGCCGAAGCCCGGCGCGTCGCGCGCCGCGATCATGTCGCCGGGCACCGCGTCGAGCTTGACATCGTAGCTAGCCTTGACGGCGGTGGGACGCCCCGACAGCACCAGCACGCGGTCGGCGATGGACACCGCCTCCTCGATGTCGTGCGTGACCAGAAGGACCGACTTGCCGCCCTCGCGCACCAGCCTCACCGTGTCGCCTTCGATCAGCAGCTTGGTCTGGAAGTCGAGCGAGGCAAAGGGCTCGTCGAGCAGCAGCACGTCGGGGTCGTTGACCAGCGTGCGGGCCAGCGCCACACGCTGGCGCATGCCGCCCGATAATGTCGAGGGATAATTGTCGGCGAAACCGTGCAGCCCCAGCCGATCCAGCAGCGCGCGGGCGCGGTGGTCCGCCTCCGCAGCCGGCACGCGGCGCAGTTCCAGCCCGATCTTGACGTTGTCAATCGCGCTGCGCCAGGGCAGTAGCAGGTCTTTCTGGAGCATGTAGCCGACGTTGGCCGGCCGGAGCGCGCGGCGGTCGAGCGGACGCCCGTGCCACGATACCCGGCCGGCGTCGGCTGGGACCAGCCCGCAGAGGACGTTGAGCAACGTGGTCTTGCCGCAGCCCGACGGTCCCACGATGCTGACGATCTCGCCCCTGCCCAGGGTGAGGCTGAGGTCGCCGATGACCGGCGTGACCCTGGTGGACGACACGTAGCTCTTGGCGACGCGCTCCACGACGAGGGGCGTCACGGCGAGAGGTGTTCCCGCACCGTCGACTGGCGGAGGAGCCGAGTCCCTCATCGCTAGCCGGCCAGCTTGACGGCCTTGTCGGCGAAGGAGTTGTCGATGATCTGGGCGAATGGCACGGTTCCCTTGATGTTGCCGAGATATTTCTGGATGTCCATCAGGTTCGCCCACTCGTCCGGCTTCGTCACCACGCTCTGGGCCGGAATGAGGTACTTGAGTTCCGCATCGATGGCGGTGTCGGTGGCGGCGCCGGGCAGGTCGGGGAATTCTAACCGCGCGACAGTCTTGGCGTAGCCCGGATCACCGTAGGTCCTGCGCCCAGCCTCCTCGAAGGAGGTGACGAGGGCTTGCACCATGTCCGGGTCGGTCTGAACAGTGGTGGGCAGCACCATGATACCCGTGTTGCAGAACGGGCCCGTGTAGGTGGAAAAGTCGAACACGATTTTAGCGCCCTGCGCCACGGCCTGGGACACGCCGGGCTGGTAGGCGATCGCAATGTCGGCTTGGCCGGCCAGCATGGCGGCGATCTCCGTGCCGGGGCTGACGGCGACGATGGTCGCATCCGTCCCGAGCTTGAGGCCGTTCTTTTCCAATAAGCGTTTGGTTACGCTGAAGTTGGTGTTGGGCTCGGGTGACGTCGCTATTCGCAATCCCTTGAACTTATTGGGATCCGTGAACGGCGCCAACGTTTTCGACACGCCGAAGTAGTGGGCGCGTTGCACCACGGTTCCCACTACCGAGCCGGGGCCGCCGTTCTCGCGCGAGATCACCGCCAGCGTGGGATCGCCGATGGCGAAATCGGCCGAACCGCCGAGCACCGCCGCGAAGGTCTGCGTGTCGCCGCCAGCGGCGCTGACCTGCATGTCGAGCCCGTTCTTGCGAAAGATGCCAGCGTGCATGCCGACGTAGAGATTGATGTAACCGAGGTTGTGGACCGCTTCGCTGAACCGAACTGCCTTCAGGCCGGCTGCCGCGGCGCGGGGTACACCCAGCATCGGCGTGGTGAGGACGGCCATCATACCGGCCGTTCGCCCGAGCAAGGTGCGGCGACTGACACCTGGGCGTTCACCGACCATCATGGCTACACCTCCACGCTGAACAACGGACGGTGCCGCCCTGATCCCTGATCGGGACTGTTTCGCGCAACGCGCCTGTTTTCAAGCATGTTTGTTTGGCAGCCTGTGCCCGATAACCATGCGGAAGCTCGCGAAGAAGCTTCAGCCCAATGATACTTGCTCGTGAAAGAGACATAGATCATTCAAGATGTGAATAGGCGCGAGTTCGTAACCCCCTTGACCAATCTACATTCCTTGCACCTGCAGTGGATTACATCGTGACCCCAGCGCCGATCGGCGTTCGGACCCCTCGCCGAAACACAGACGAGGCGCGCGATGCCTTCGCGGAGCGTCGCGTGAGCGAATAGGCCGGGTGAATTGGCAAGTCGGCGATCGCGTGGCAGCGGGGCCGAGCACGTGTGGGATACCGGGGACGACGCGCCGACCGTCCTCGCGCCCCGACCCGAGCCAACGGAGCGGCACGGTCCATCGGCCCCGGCGCGTTTCACCTCCGTCGGACCAACCACGCGTGGATCGTGTCCCTGAACGCGCCCACCACGCTGTGGCGATATCCATCAACGAGAAGAGCCAGATCCAGGTTCTCGACCGCACCCAGTCCAGCCTGCCGATGAAGCGGGGCAAGTGCGCGACCATGACCCACGATTACGAGCGCAACAGCCTGCCCCGGACTTGATCCGGGGGCACCACGACCCTGTTCGCCGCCCTCAGCGCCCTTGAAGGAAAGGTCATCGGCCGTTGCTTGCCCCGCCACCGACATCAGGAGTTCATCTGAGAAGCAACGCCTTCTTAACGACCAACCTTTATATTTCTTGCGAGTCGGGGAGGCCGCGTTGCCAAGCAGGTTCATCAAGTATTGCTCGCGTCTGCTGTGCGGGTTGCTCGTCTCCGTGCTTCTTCCGGGCGCCTTGACCGCGAACGGGCTCGGCCCGGAAGGCGTGTGGATCCGTGAGGACGGCGCCGGCAGCGTGCGCATCGAGCGCTGCGGAGGCTCCTTGTGCGGACGCATCACGTGGCTCAGGGACGCCGCCGGGCCGGGCCACGTCGGCGACCGCGTCTTCTTCGACATGAACCCCGCGGGAGCCGATCGTTGGTCGGGGTCCGCTCACAATCCCGACGACGGTCGTGACTACGACGGCACGATGGTGCTGTCGGGTCAGCGTCTCGTCACCAAGGGATGCGCGCTCGCTGGAATCATCTGCAAGACAGTTTACTTCATCCGACAGCGCTGAGTGGGACAATGACGGTGTCGCCATCGACTGTCAGGCATCCTGCGCAGGGTCCGCAGGTACTAGGAAGACCGAACATGTTCGTCACCGCCGGCAAGTTGCAGGTTCATTCCGGGTGCTCAACGCCGTGGACCGCGAGAATCGCCGCCGCGGCACGCCTGCCCATGCAATGCGCGACCATGCTCAGCAGCCTAATCGATGTCTGGCCGGACGCCGTTTATTCGCAACCACTCGTCGAGACGCGCCTCCTGGGACGCACGACCTTCTTCGTCGCCGATCCGTCGCTCATACGCATCCTGTTGGTCGATCATGCGGACGCGTTGGAGCGGGATGAGCTCGCCCTGCGCGCGTTGGCGCCGGCTCTAGGCAACGGGATCCTCACCAGCGACGGGGCCGCCTGGCGCATGCAGAGGCGTACCGTTGCCTCGGCCTTCAGGCCCGACTGCATCCGCGCGCTGGTACCCCGCATGCACCAGGCTGCCCAGTCGACGACCGCACGCTGGTCCGCGCACGACCCGCGCAGGCCCTTCGACCTCCTCCAGGACATGATGCGAACCGCGCTCGACATCGTCCTGGCGGCTCTCGTCTCTGATGATCGCGGATTGGACGTCGATGGTTTCGAGCGCGCGCTCGAGACCTACATAGGCAACACCAACTGGAAGTTGGCCTTCGCCGCGCTAGGCGTACCGTCCTGGGTACCGCACCCGGGGAGCCGAGCGGGAGCAAAAGCCGCGCTGTCCTCGCGGTCGTCCATGGTGGACATCGTAGCCCGTAGGAGGAGCTCGCAGCACGAGGGCGCCGACCTGCTCGGCATGCTGCTCGGCGCCAGGGATCCGGAGACCAAGGCACCGATGTCGGAGGCGGCCATCGTCGACAACCTGCTCACCTTCATCGCCGCCGGCCATGAGACGACGGCGCTCGCCCTCACCTGGACCCTGCGCCTGCTGTACGACCATCCCGAGGTGGAACGGCGTGTCATCGAGGAGATCGAGACCGTCGGCGCCGACTTCGCCACCGATCCCGATGCCGTCGACCGCCTGGTCTATACCAGACAGGTGCTCATGGAATCGATGCGATTGTTTCCTCCCGCCCCGCTCATCCTTCGTCGGACGTCCCGACCCGTGCCGCTTGCCGGGAAGGTCGTCCCGGCCGGCTGCTCGGTCCACATCCCGATCTACGCGCTGCACCGCCAGGAACGCCTGTGGCATCGGCCGACCACTTTTGACCCCGACCGCTTCGCCCCGAAGGCCTCGGTCGGGAGGGAACGCTTCGCCTACCTGCCCTTCGGTGCCGGACCGCGCGTTTGCATCGGTGCAGGGCTTGCGATGACGGAGAGTCTCGTCGTGCTGGCGAGTCTGCTGCCGCAGTTTCAAATGCGGCCCGCGCGTGCCGCGCAACCGCGGACGCAGATGCGCATCACGCTTCGTCCCAAGGGTGGCATGCCTGTCTTCGTCGAGCGCCGCCATGCGCGCCATGGCTGAGTTCGATAGGCATCGAACGACGATCCTGGCCGCTCTCGTCCATGAAACGATACTGGTGGCGAACTACTCGTCGATCGCCAATGTCGCGGTCGCCTTCTGCATGGGCGCCTTCTTTTGGCAAAGCGCGTCGAAAGCCTACCTGATCGGCTTGATGGCGGCGACGAGCCTGATCAACGCCATTACGCTCACGCTGGCGGTCAGGTTCAAGGACGGCATACCCCAGTCAAACATCTCGACCGTCGAGTGGGGACGGCGACTGACGATCGGTCTCGCCCTCTCGATCGGAGTCATCTGGTCGACCATGCCTTACGTCCTCTTCAAGGACGCCGACGTCGGCCACCAGCAGATCGTCATAGCCACCGCCGCTGGGCTCGTGTCCGACGCCTTCATCGTCGGCCCGCTCCTGGCCGTGTCCCTGGCGCTCGTGGCTCCCATTGTCTCGGGCGTCGCCGTGGCATTGTACGTTCTGCACCCACCGTACTACGCCCACCTCTCCGTCCTGCTCCTCATCTATGCGGCCTTCGTCTTGGCCAGCCAGCTTCGGCTCGCGCGTTCCGCCCGCGAGCGCATCCGCGACCGCCTGCTCGTCACCGAGCAGGCTCAGACCATCGCACTACTGCTCAACGACTTCGAGGAGGGCGCGAGCGATTGGCTTTGGGAGACGGACGTCGAGGGACGCTTGCGGCACGCCCCCGCGCGCATGGCGCACGCGCTTGGATGTCGGATCGAGGAGATCCAGAACGACATCTTCGTCGACATCCTGGGCAGGCACGCGCGCGCGCACTTCGACAGCGGCGCGGTGTCAGCGGTTACCGAAGCCATGGCGAGGCATGATGTCTTCCACTCCGCGATGATCGCGCTCCAGGCTGGTGGGCTCGACCTGTGGTGGACGTTGAACGGTAAGCCTTACTTTTCGCAAAGCGGGGAGTTCCAGGGCTACCGCGGGGTGGGGTCCGACGTGACTCGTGGTCGTGAGGCGGAACTGAGGATCAACTTCCTCGCCACGCACGACGTCCTGACAGGCTTGTCCAATCGCGTCGCGCTCCAGGATGCGCTCAAGGTGGCGTGCGCCGGGGCGCGCTCGCGCGAGATCTCGCTCCTTTACATCGATCTCGACGGCTTCAAGGCCGTGAATGATCGATCCGGACATGGCAGCGGAGACATCATCCTGATGTCCGTGGCTGGCGTTCTCGTCGATTTGGCGCCACGATCGGCGAAGGTGAGCAGGCTCGGCGGTGACGAGTTCGCAATCCTGCTGACCTGCCCGCGTCCCGGCGAGGCCGAGGAACTCGCGACGACGATCATCACGCGTCTTGGCGAGCCCTTTCGCATCGAGGCCGAGCTCGTGGAGATTGGAGCCAGCATCGGCATTGCCGCCGCACCCGAAGACGCAAGGACCGCCGAAGATCTGCTGGCGCGCGCCGATCTCGCCCTGTACTGCGCCAAGGAAGCCGGCAAGGGACGCTGGAAGCGCTACGAGGTCACCCTGGACGAGCGCCTCACTCGCCGTCGCCGCTTGGATCGCGAGATGCGCCAAGCGCTGTACGACGGTGGCTTCGAGCTGCACTACCAGCCCCAGATCCGCCTATCCGACGAGAGCGTGAAGGGGTTCGAGGCGCTCCTACGCTGGCGCCACGAGAGCGAAGGCTGGATTTCGCCGACGGAGATCGTCTCGATCGCCGAGTCGACTGGCTTTATCATCGAGATCGGCCGCTGGGCCCTACGGCGGGCCTGCTCCGACGCGCTTGCCTGGCAGGGCCGGCGCGTCTCGGTGAATATCTCGTCAAACCACTTCAAGTTGCTCGATTTCGTCGACTACGTCATGGACGTCCTCGAAGCGACGCAATTGAAACCCGACCTGCTCGAGATCGAGATCACCGAGTCGATCCTGCTCGAGCGCGACGATGTCGTACTCGGCAACCTCGCGCGGCTCAGGGAGAATGGGGTGCGGATCGCGCTTGACGACTTCGGCACGGGCTACTCATCACTGAGCTACCTCACTTGCTTCTCCTTCGACACGATCAAGATCGATCAAACGTTCGTCCGCGACCTTGCCGATCGGCCGGAAAGCGCGGCGGTCGTCGAGGCTGTGACGCTGATGGCTCGAGCCTTGGCGATGGAAGTCACAGCCGAGGGCGTGGAAGATGTTGAGCAGCTAAAGCTCCTGCGCGCCAATCATTGCGACAACATTCAAGGCTATTTGTATAGCCACGCACAGCCTCAGCATGCGTTGCCACATGTTCTGCTGAACCTGCCTCGTTACATCTCGGCGCGTACAGCTCATGCGTTGACGGAGGAAGTAAGGGGTGGACTGACCCGCCTCGGTGGACACCCATGATGCTTTTGCACGAGGTGTTCCGAGATGTCCAACGTGGATCGGCGCCGAAAGCACGATCCTTGCTACATTGGACGTAAGTACCTGTTTTTACACCAACAACCGGGACGATGGTGGGATCACGATCGGCACCGATCGTGATCCCATTAATTTCGAGATTTCGCTCCACATCTAAAACACTTATGCCCGATATGGACGGGGTCACGTGTTCGACGCCGAGTTACAGGCCGCGTCGCGCCTGCCCTCGAAACGATGCTGCCCGCGTCGCAGCAGGTTCATCAGCCCGCCCTGGCTGAGCGTCAGCCCGAACAGGTCCGAGAGCGCGTTCTGCAGCCGCTCGTAGGGCAGCGCCTGGAAAGTCTTCAGGTACAAGGCCAGCTTGTCGAGCCGCCCCAAGGATGGCGAAGCGTTCGAGAGCGAACGCCTGAAGGCGAAGCTTGGTGGGATGCTGCTCGAACGCGAGTTGCTCGAAGCCAAGATCGCGATTCTGGAGAACAGCCGCCCTTCGGCGCGGCGGAGGTCGAGGCCATGAGGGTCTCGATCTCGCCATCCAGCGGCAAGCCTCACGGCATGGCTTGGGTCTGGCGCGTGTGACCGCCGCCGACGTGCGGCAGGCGGGCGAGGACGCACGCCGGCGAGGTGGTCAGCGGCAGTCCATACGCACAAGGTCGGCGCGTTCGGCTGCAAAAAGGGTCACCCGCCCGTCCGGATCGGCGGACATGCGGCGGATGCGTTGCGCGGAACGCGACTCTTTCCTTAGCTGCGCAGCAGGTGCCCGGTACGTTTGGCTCGGCAGCGACGGTCGTTCGCTGCGGAAGCAAGGAACAAGCATGGCGGTAGATTACGACGACGTGAAATGCTTTCTCGCGGTGGCCGAGACGGGTGGTCTGAGCCGGGCCGCCCAGCGTCTTGCCACATCCAAGTCGGTCGTCAGCCGCCGGATCACCCGCCTGGAAGGGGAGACCCGCGCCCGTCTTCTGACCCGTAATGCACGCGGTGTCACGTTGACGGAAGCGGGCGAGGCGTTGCGCCTGCGTGCGGGATCTGCCTTCGACGAACTCGATGGAGCGCTCCTGGATGCTGCGCGACATCAGGAGGAACTGACCGGTCTGCTGCGGATCACCGCGCCGATTGCTTTCGGCAACACCCATCTCGCGCCGATGCTCACCACTTTCATGGACGCGCATCCGCGGCTGCGCATCGACGTGTCGCTCACCGATCGGCGAGTGGACATTCTCACCGATGGCTATGACCTCGCGGTGCGGATGGGTGCTTTGCCGGATTCCGCGCTGATCGCACGCCGCATCGCGCCGCTTCGGCTCGCGGTCCTGGCAAGCCCCGCTTACCTTCTGCGACGTGGCTTGCCCATGCGTCCGCGCGACCTAGCCGACCATGACTGCGTCGTCTACACCGTGCCCGGCGGCGACGTATGGCGGTTCCGGGAAGGCGCGCGCTTCACTTCGATAAGGGTGACGGGGCGCTTCCGCTCAGATAGTCCCGAAGCCATGCGCGCTGCGGCGTTGGGCGGCCATGGTGTCGCCGGACTGCCGACCTTCATGCTCGGAAACGCCATTGCCGACGGCCTGCTGGTGCCGCTCCTGACCGATTTCCCCGTGGCCGAAGCAGGGCTGTACGCGGTCCGGCCGCCGGGACCGGCTCCGGCCAAGACGCGCGCGTTCATCGATGTGCTCGCCGCGCGTTTCGGGCCGGAGTCGTCCTGGGACCCCGATTTTGCAAAGCCGCGTCCAGACAACGCGTGACTGCGACGACCAGTCGTCCACGTCGTTGATCGACGCGGACCGTTCAGGCCGCAGCCTGGAGGGCGCCGGCCTGCAGCGCGACGAAGTCGTTCATCGTCGTTTGGCCCTGATCGATCGCCAGCGTCCCGCCCGCAAGAATGACGGTCACGTCGGTGATGCCGATGAAACCCAGGATCTGCTTCAAGTAGCCGCTGGCAACGTTGAGCCCCTCATAGGGCGTCCCCGGAGCGAAGTTGCCGCCCGAGGCGATGATGACGGTGGCCTTCTTGCCCTTGACCAGCCCCTCGTAGCTCATCGAGAAGGTGACACCGGCGCGCACGACGTGGTCGATCCAGGACTTGAGCAGCGCGGGGATCGAGAAGTTGTACATCGGCGTGCCGATCACGATCTCGTCGGCGGCGAGCAGCTCGGCGATGAAGTCGTCCGAGATCTTGATTGCCTCGCCCATCTCGGGCGAATGCTGTTCCGTCGGCGTGAACGCGCCGCCTATCCAGGGCAGGCTGATATAGGGGACGTGCGACGTGGCGAGGTCGCGGACCACCACGTCCCCGCCGTGACTGCCGCGCCACTCGTCGGCGAAACGCTCGGCGAGTTGGCGGGAGACTGAATATGAGCCGCGAGGGCTGGCCTCGACGACGAGCAGTTTGGACATGGCGAGTTTCCTTAGGCGGCCTGCGCATCATCGCCGTGTGGCGCTGACGCGGGACTCAGTAGCCACGCCAAAATCGTCGTTACCTCGGCTGGTGAAAAGCACCGCGAGCGACAACCCATCGTTGCCTGAACAGGAACGCCGGATCGCGTCGATCAGCTCGCGGATCCAAGCGTCGCGTCGACCGTCGCCTTTGCGCCCATCGAAAATCGCGACGCGGGCCGAGTTGATTTCCATGTAGGCCCGTGATCCGTCGGCGGACAGCTTGCCGGCATCCTTGTCAGCGCTTTTCTACTGCGCGGACGGCGGCGGCGTTCCCGTCTGCTGGTCCGCGGCGTAGGCGACCTCACCCGTGAGAAAGGTCGTGGCCGCGAGGACGGCGATGAAGGTTTTCTTGGATAGCATGTTTTAATCTCCGAATTGATCCATCCTCGATCGCCGAGCCATGAGCATCTTGATGATGAGAGACTGAGGCAATTAGATCGCGGTGTATCGGCATGTTCCCACTGGCAAGAAAGTCCTACGATCATATCGAAGATGAATATGGGCTATTCAGAAGATGCCGTTCCAAAGAGGTCAGATCTTTGGGATGGGTCCAGCAGTGCGCGGTCTTACACTCCGCGTCGTAACATCAGACGGCTATCTCGTGCCCAACCCGAGCGAGCTGCCGGCGCTGTAGATTGGGAACGCCGATCGCATC
>CAXSDP010000042.1:19581-32862 GCA_964235705.1 uncultured Beijerinckiaceae bacterium
CGTGCCCAACCCGAGCGAGCTGCCGGCGCTGTAGATTGGGAACGCCGATCGCATCTCCGTCGTCGTTGAAAGCAACAATCCGGACGTGTCAATCTTGGGCGACCTGTCCGACGACGACCGAGGCTGCGCGATAAGCATCGTTGCGGATTACGCAGGCTCGCAAGATGTCTGCAGTCAATCAAGTCGACACCCTTGTTGAGGGACTACGCCTAGCTCGGTATAATGGGCGCCGTACAGCCGCCAGGCTAGACAGCGTAAACTGCTCGCCTGCGCCGGCAAGTAGCCACGCGCTAGCGGTGACATCAACGGCGAGCGCTCGTTCAAGGTGTCAGAGCGCAAGGCGGCCCGGGCGGCCCTTGCTTTTGCCAACCCGCGCCACCCCGCCTCAGTGCTCCATCCCAGCGTGCTGGTCAGCTGTGAGGTGTGAGTTCCTGCAGCGTCGACTCGCGTCGCCGGGTTGTGCGAGAGCGAGCCTGCGGCCATTCAGGTACGAGCTTCGATCAAGAAGAAAGAATCATTGGTCAATTGTAGTTTATCTAAAGATGTAAACGCTTTTGCTTCTAGTCATCGCACGGGAGATCTGGTATCGTCACCTTGCACGTCACGCTTGAAATGCTCAAATCAAGAAAGGTGATGGATGAACTCGACGACTATAATATCATTTACTGTGATTATACTGGCTTCAGGCGGGTTGCTCATCCTGCTAGCCGGCAAGCATCGCGCCTCGTCCGAGGCCATGCAGACGATGCTGCACGGCATCATCCCGTTGATCGCTGCCATCTCCTATTTCGCCATGGCCACGAAACAAGGCCTGGTCGTACTGCCGACCGACACCGCCGTCGCCACCGGCAACGGCGCCACCCGCTTGTTCTACTATGCCCGCTACACCGACTGGGCGTTCACCACGCCGCTGCTGCTGATCTCGCTCGGCTTGAGCCGGATGTACGCGGGGCTTAAGCGAAGCTGGCTCCTGACCGGTGCCGTGCTGGCGGACTTGCTGATGATCGTCACCGCCTTCAACTTCGGCGCGTCCGAGACGCCCGGGGTGAAGTGGACCTGGTTCATCATCTCCTGCGTCGCCTTCCTCGGCGTGTACTACGTGCTGTGGGTGCCGCAACTGGAAGCGGTCAGCACGGAGCGCGAGGACGTCCGTTCCGGCTACAAGCGCCATGCCGCCATCCTGTCGGTGCTGTGGTTCGCCTATCCGTTCGTCCTGGCGGTCGCGCCCGACGGCCTGAACGTCCTCAGCGACAGCCTCAGCGTGCTCGCGATCGCGGTGTTGGATATCCTGTCGAAGGTGGCCTACCGCTTCCTCACGATCGCGTTCGACAAGGCGGTGACCGACCGCGACCTGAAAGAGAGGACGATCCCGGTGCCGCAGGCACCGGTCCGCGCGCCCGCCTACGCCCGCTAGGGCGGGAAGGGCAGCCCACAACGTTCGCTTCGACCGGATCGGGCCGAAGGTGGGCTGTCCGGCACGCGTGCGTATAGTCGACCTCGCATACATGTTCGCCGGCCTCGACGTTGGCCACGCGTCATCAGATGCCAGCGTTCGGGAACATTTGGTTGTGACGACGGCGAGGTGGACGGGCATCGGCCCAGCGCCCGCCATGAGCTGGAGAGATCGATGGGGAAAGTCGTCGTGGTTACCGGTGCCGGCGCAGGCGTCGGGCGCGCCACCGTGGAAGCGTTCGCCGAGGCCGGCTACGACGTCGCCCTGCTGTCGCGCGACAAGGACCGGCTGGAGCGCGCCGCCGACCATCTCCAGCGGACCTACGGGGTCCGCGCGGTGCCGATCCCCACCGACGTCGCCGACGCCAGCGCCGTGGAGGAGGCCGCCGACCACACCGAGAAGGAGCTCGGCCCCATCGACGTGTGGGTCAACGTCGCCATGGCGACCGTGTTCGCGCCGGTGCACAAGCTCACGGCCGAAGAGTTCCAGCGCGGCACGGCTGTGACCTACCTCGGCCAAGTGCACGGCACCATGGCGGTCCTGAAACGCATGCGCGAGCGCAACCGGGGCACCATCGTCAACGTCGGCTCGGCGCTCGGCTATCGATCGGTGCCGCTGCAGTCGATCTATTGCGGCGCCAAGTTCGCCATCCGCGGCTTCACCGACGCGCTGCGCTCGGAGATCATCCACGACAAGCTCGCCGTCCACATCACCATGGTCGACCTGCCGGCGGTGAACACCCCGCAGTTCGACTGGGCGATGAACAAGATGGGCCGCCGCGCCATGCCGGTGCCGCCCATCTACCAGCCGGAGGTGCCGGCGCGCGCCATCCTGTTCGCCGCCACCCACCATCGCCGGCAGATCTGGGTCGGCCTGCCCACCGTGCAGGCGATCCTCGCCAACCGGATCGCGCCCGGGCTGATCGACCGCTACCTCGCCAAGGCCGGCTACAAGGGTCAGCTCACCGACAAGCCGCTGCCGGAGAACGCGCCGGCCAACCTTTACGAGGCAGTGCCGGGCAACTACGGCGCGCACGGCCGCTTCGACGGCAAGGCGCGCACCGGCAGTTGGGAGATGTTCACCGACCGCCACCGCACCGCGTTCTGGGCGGCGGCGGGGCTCGGCGTGCTCACCGGGCTGCACCTGCTGGCCAAGAGGCTGAAGGTCTGAGCCGCATTCCCGCAGGCATCGGCAGGCGGTCGCCTGCGCCGCCCCAGTCCCCGCTGTTGGATGAGAGCCCATGAGTTCACCCATCGAGGATTACGCGCTGATCGGCGACGGTGAGACCGCCGCGCTCGTCAACAGCGACGGTTCGATCGACTGGCTGTGCTGGCTGCGCTTCGATGACGACGCCTGCTTCGCCGCGCTGCTCGGGAGGCCGGACAACGGCCGCTGGTCGATCGCGCCCGAGGGCGCCGTCACCGGCCGCTCGCGGCGCTACCAGGACGACACGCTCATCATCGAGCAGGACGTCACGACGAGGCACGGACGCGTCCGCACGGTCGACTTCATGCCGAACCGCGGCGCCTTCTCGAGCTTGGTGCGGATCGTCGAGGGCCTGTCCGGCGCGGTGCCGATGCGCCTCGACCTGGCGCTGCGCTTCGACTACGGCGCGCTGCCGCCGTGGAGCGAGGTGGACGAGACGGGGTTCTCCGCTCGCGTCGGGCCAAACCGCGTGACGCTGCATTCGGACGTCCCCATCACCGTCGCCCACCACGACGCCGAGGCGCGCTTCACAGTCCGCGAGGGCGAGCGGCTGGCCTTCGTGCTCAGCTACGCGCCCTCGACCCATCCTCCGACGCCGCCGGTCGACGTCGATCAGGTGCTGAAGGAGACGCAGGCGTACTGGCGTAGCTGGATCGGCCGCTTCGACGATGGTAAAACGCGGTGGCCAAAGGTCGTCCGGCGCTCGCTTATCACCCTCAAGGCCCTGGTGCACAGGCAAACCGGCGGGCTCATAGCCGCGCCCACCGCCGGCCTGCCCGAGGCGCCGGCCGGGTCGATGAATTAGGACTACCGCTACTGCTGGCTGCGCGACGCCACCTTCACGCTCGGGGCCTTCTGCAACGCCGGCTTCCTTGAAGAGGCGACCGCCTGGCGCGACTGGCTGCTGCGCGCGGTGGCCGGCTCGCCCGACAAGATGCGCATCATGTATCGGGTCGACGGATCGCGGCACCTGTCGGAGTGGACCGTCGACACGCTGCCGGGCTACCGCGACGCGCGGCCGGTGCGCATCGGCAACGCCGCCTCGACCCAGCACCAGATCGACGTCTACGGCGAGACCCTCGACTGCCTGAACTTCGCCCGGCGCGCCGGCATCCCCGTCACCGGTCACCACCGGCGTGTCGAGCGGCTCATCACCGACCACTTGGAGGGCGTGTGGCACACGCGCGGCTCGGGCGTGTGGGAGTCGCGGGCGGAGCCCAAGCAGTACACCTACTCCAAGGCCATGGCCTGGACCGGCTTCGACCGCGCTCTGCGGGACGAGGACGCGTTCGGCACGCTCGACGACGGCCGCCGCGCGCACCTCGAACAGCTCCGGCAAAAGGTCCACGCCGACGTGATCCGCGAAGGCTTCAACGTCGGGCTGAACACCTTCACGCAGTCCTACGGCTCGCACGCGCTCGATGCCAGCCTGCTGCTGATGCCCATCGTCGGCTTCCTGCCGGCCAACGACCCGCGCATGGCGGCGACGATCGCCAGGATCGGCGCGGAGCTGAACGAGGGCGGCCTGATCCGCCGCATGGCGCCGAAGGCGGACGGTTCGAACGAGGGCGCCTTCCTCGCCTGCTCCTGCTGGATGGCGGATTGCCTCAACATGCAGGGGCGCCACGACGAGGCGTTGGCGCAGTTCGAGCGCGTGCTGGCGGTGGCCAACGAGGTCGGCCTGTTCGCGGAGGAGTACAGCGTCCCGGCCGGCTGCCTCACCGGCAACTTCCCGCAGGCCCTCACCCACCTCGCGGTCGTCAACACGGCGCTCGGCCTGTCCGGCCCGGTGCTCAACCGTGGCGCGTGACGCCTTCCGGACCGATGCCGTGGACCCGACGCTCGCCGACGCGCTCCGCCTCGGCGGCGAAAGCGACACGTGGCAGACGAGGCACGCGACGCGCGGGGATGAACGACGCGAGCCCGTCCCGCACGCCTACCATCCTCAACGGCGGTCACTTGGCTTCGCCCGCTTCTCGCTTCAAGAGGAAACGACGCGCGACCTCGCCGAGCGACGTGACGAGCGCGATGCCGACAAGCATGCGGACCGCTCCCATCTGTGTTTCGGCGAGGGATCCGAATGCCGATCGGCGCGGGAGTCACGTTGCAAACTACTGAATGTGCAAGGGATGTAGATCAGTTGAGGGGCTCAGGGACTCGCGCCGATCCACAGCCGTGACCGACCGCCGAGGGGACGCTGTCCCGGGCGGCCCTGCTGGTGGAGGCGCGCGACCTCGTGGCCGCGTCGCGGCTTCGTGCTGGTGATCAATGTTTCCGGGCAGTGCAGACCTCTCGCGCCAGAGCCGCCGGCTAAGCCAAGCTCGTGCTGACCTTCAACGACGGCGCGCTGGCCGCGATGCCAGGCAAACCGAGGACGGGAGCACTGTTTGATCCGGGGTTAATGGGGCAACACCTTTGAAACGGTGGGATGCGTTACGGGCTAGGTTCTTCACGTGTGCGCCACAAAGCGTGGGCTCGGGCGTGATGTGGTGAGACGCATTCGTCGCCGGCCGCCGTGATTGCCCGAACGTCCCAAATCGAACGGGTGGTTATCGACGCCCGAGGTGTCTCTGCGGGGACCGCGCGATCCACGGTGCGGCGCGCGAGCGCCTCATCCTTGACCAGCGCGACCGTCACCTGGCTGCATCGTCCGCGTCGGTGCCGAAAGGATGGCGGTTGGCTGCATGGCCCTCATGTGACCGTTGAGGTGCGCCATGATCCACAGCGAGCCGCCAAACAGCAGCATCACGATCAGTACGCCGAAGGCCAGCGCCATCGTGTTGTTGGAGTTGTCGGGTCCGCTGGTGATGTGGAGGAAGAACACGAGGTGGATGCCCATCTGGGCGATGGCGAAGACGATCACGGCGATGGGAATGGCCGGGGTCCACACGATGGGGAGGCGGAGCACGGTGAACGAGGCCACGGTCAGCGCCACGGCGAAGCCGAGACCCATGAGGTAGCTACGAACGCCGGCACCGATGTCCTCGTCGTGGGGCTGTTGGCCCGGTCCCACGTCGGTATGGCGACGGGCGACGCTGTCGCGCTCGTCGGGGTACGCCGCTTCGCTCACGCGATCACCCCCAGGATGTAGACGACGCTGAAAATGGCCACCCAGACGATGTCGAGCGCGTGCCAGAACAGGGCGAAGCACATGATCCGGCGGGTGACGTTCTCGCGGAAGCCCTTGGCGAAGACCTGCGCCATCATGGTCAAGAGCCACAGCAGGCCGGCGGTGACGTGGAGACCGTGGCAGCCGACCAGCGCGAAGAAGGCGCTGAGGAAGCCTGAATGGGACGGCCCCGCGCCGCGTCCGACGAGGCCGGCGAACTCGCGGATCTCCAGCGTGAGGAAGGTGGCGCCGAGCAGGAAGGTGACCGCCATGGCGCCGTAAAACCAGCGCGTGTTGCGGGCGTGCATGGCCAGGCTCGCCAAGCCGCAGGTGAAGCTCGACAGCAGCAGGCAACCGGTTTCTACGGCCGTGTTGGTGAGGTCGAAGATGTCATGGCCGGTCGGACCGTTCGCCGTACCGTCCTGCAGCACGGCGTAACTGGCGAAGAAGGCGGCGAACATGATGATGTCGCTGAGGACGAAGAGCCAGAAGCCGTAGCCGACCACGATGCGTTTGGGCGCGGGACCGCCGGTGCCGCGCCCCGTCGCCTTGGACTCGCCTTCGACGGAATGACCCAGGCGATGCGGATCGGAGCGGCCGCGTTGGGACGAATTGGGACTGGATCGTGTGTCGAAGGACGGGGAGGCGGTCGTGTCGCTCATGCCGGATCCCTCATGCCGCCACCTTCCGGCGGATTCCTATCGATGTCTTGACGCGTGTCTCCCGGTTCTCCCGGTCGATCGCGGCCACCTTGTCGGCGGGGATCTCGTACTCATCCACGTCGCGCCAAGCGAAGATTACGAAGGTGGCGAAGGCGCCGAAGCCGCCGAGGATGGCCAGCCACCAGATGTACCAGATCATGGCGAAACCGATCACGGTGGTGAAGAAGGCACAGATGACGCCGGTGGGGCTGTTGAGCGGCACCTCGATCGGCTCGTAGTCCGACACGTCGCGTGGCTGCGCCTGCTCCTGGGCGCGCTGCTTGATCATCCAGTACGCTTCCTCGCCATGCACCTCGGGCAACACGGCGAAGTTGAACACGGGTGGCGGCGAGGACGTCGCCCATTCGAGCGAGCGGCCGTTCCACGGGTCGCCGGTGAGGTCGCGCAACTCTTCGCGGCGGCGGATCGAGACCACGAGTTGCACGATCTGGCACACGACGCTGATCAACAGGATCCCGACGCCCGCGCCGGCGGCGAGCACCCAGGGGTGCCAGCTCGCCACGTCGTAGTGCTGCATGCGCCGCGTCATGCCCAGCAGCCCCAGCACGTACATGGGGCCGAACACGCCGACGAGGCCGGCCACGGCGAAATACACGGCCGCCTTGCCCCAGGACTCGACGAGGCGGAAGCCGAACGCCTTGGGGAACCAGTAGGAGTAGCCGGCGAAGGCGGCGAAGATGGTCGAGGACACGATGACGTTGTGGAAGTGCGCCACCAGGAACAGCGAGTTGTGCAGCAAGAAGTCGGCCGGCGGCACGGCGAGCAGCACGCCCGTGGCGCCGCCGACCACGAAGGTGACGATGAAGCCCAGCGTCCACAGCATGGGCGTGTCGAAGCGGACGCGGCCCCCGTACATGGTGAACATCCAGTCGAACACCTTCACGCCGGTGGGCACGGCGATGATCATGGACGTGATGCCGAAGATGCCGTTGACGTCGCCGCCCGCCCCCATGGTGAAGAAGTGGTGCAGCCACACCATGAAGGCGAGCACGAAGATCGCCATGGTGGCGGCGACCATCGACCGATAACCGAACAGCGGCTTGCCCGAGAAGGTCGACACCACTTCGGAGAAGATGCCGTAGGAGGGCAGCGCCAGGATGTACACCTCCGGGTGGCCCCACGCCCAGACGAGGTTCATGAACATCATCGAGTTGCCGCCGACCTCGTCCGTGAAGAAGTTGAAGCCGAGGTAGCGGTCGAGCGTCAGCATCGCCAACGTGGCGGTCAGGATGGGGAAGGCGGCGATGATGAGGAGGTTGCCGGCAAGCGCCGTCCAGCAGAACATCGGCATGCGCAGGTAGCTCATCCCCGGTGCGCGCATCTTGAGGATGGTGGTGGTGAGATTGATGCCGGAAAGCAGGGTGCCGATGCCCGAGATCTGGATCGCCCAGAGGTAATAATCGACGCCGACGCCCGGCGAGTACTTCAGCTCGGATAATGGCGGATAGGGCAGCCAGCCCGTGCGCGAGAACTCGCCGATGACGAGCGACACGTTGCACAGCAGCGCGCCGGTGGCCGTCAGCCAGAACGACACGGAGTTCAAGGTCGGGAAGGCCACGTCACGCACGCCGAGCTGGAGCGGCACGGCGAAGTTCATCAGTCCAATGATGAAGGGCATGGCGCCGAAGAAGATCATGATAGTGCCGTGGGCGGAGAAGATCTGATCGTAATGCTCCGGCGGCAGGTAGCCGGGCGCTCGGTAAGCGATCTCCTGCTGCGAGCGCATCAGGATCACGTCGGAGAAGCCGCGGACCAGCATCACGAGCCCGAGGATGCTGTACATGACGCCGATGCGCTTGTGGTCGACGGACGTGATCCACTCGCGCCAAACGTAAGGCAGGTGGCCGGCGAACACGACCCAGCCGATCACGCTAGCCAGGATCAGCCCGACCACGGCGGAGGCGATGAGCGGGACCGGCTGGTCGAGCGGGATGGCGGCGAGCGATAGCTTGCCGAACACGGGCGACCCGAAAACGGTCATGGCTAAGGGCAGGGTCATGGCGTCCGCCTGTCACGATGTTGCGCCTGTCACGATGGTGCGCATGGGTCAGCCGCCCTTGGGCGTGATGTCGGGGGCGCCTTCCGCCCCCTTGGTCGGGCCGGGACCGGAGGGGACCTTCTCCGCCACGATCTTGGCGAACAGCGCGGGATCGACGGACGCGTAGGTCGAGGGTGGGTCGGCGATGCTCTGCTTGGCGAGCCGCCCGTAGGACGCCTCGTCGAGCGTCGGCCCGCTGCCTTGCGCTTGCCTGACCCAGGCGGCGAAGGCCTCGTCCGACACCGCCTTGAGCGCGAAGTTCATGTCGGAGAAGCCGTCGCCGCTGAAGTGGGTGGACAGGCCGCGGAAGGTACCCTCGGCGTCGCTCATCATGTAGAGCTGCGTGGTCATGCCCTTCATGGTGTAGATCTGGCTGCCCAGCTGCGGCACGAAGAACGAGTCCCACACGCTCGACGAGATCAGCGTGTAGTGGATGGGCGTGCCCGCCGGCACCACGAGCTGGTTGACCGCCGCCACGTGCTGCTCGGGGTAGATGAACAACCATTTCCAGTCGAGCGAGACGACTTGCACCTCCACCGGCTTCTTATTCGACGGCAGCGCCTTGGCAGGGTCGAGGTCGTGCGCCCCGACCCAGGCGATGCTGCCGAGGAAGATGATGGTGAGGAGCGGCACCGACCACACCACCAGTTCCACCCGACCGGAGTAGGCGAAGTCCGGCCGGTATCGCGCCCTGTCGTTGCTGGCACGGTACCACCAGGCGAAGGCCAGCGTGCCGATGATGGTGGGAACGATGATCGCCAGCATGATGATGCTGGCGATGATGAGGATGTTGCTCTCGGCCGCCCCGACCGGACCTTTAGGTTCGAGCACGTCGCCATCGCAACCGGTAAACAGCGGCATGCAGAGGACCGTCATCGCGAACGAGTGAAAGAACCTTTTCCTCATTTCTAGCCCATCGAAGATGATTGAGGCGGTAAGGTAACTTCCTTTCTAGCATGGTCCATAACAAACTATGTTTCCATTTTAAAAAAAACTACTCGGCCAGCAATGCGGTGACCGACAAGGTTTTATCATCATTAGTGAATATTATTTGGCTCGAAGCGAAAATGGTTTTTAATGCCGGATGCGAGGACAGGGCGTGCCTGTGTTTCGGTGTCGAAAGCGTCACCACCCTGGCGAGACACGAAAATTAATATAACGATCGCGAGAATAGGTGATGATACCAACGGCCGTCAGATCTGACCGATGTGTGCCCATGCCCGCAGGCCGATGGAGGTGATGGTTTGAGGCTGGGCGATGAGCCTGTTCCAGGCCTCGCGGGCGGCATCGACGATGGTCTCGTAGCTGTCGAAAACGCGGTTCGACGGCCAGTTGGCGCGCATGTACTGCCAGACGGTCTTGTCCTTCGACAAGCTCAGGAGGGTTGAGTTCCGGCGCCCGTGAAGGCAGGACGATCAGCGTCATGTTCCTGGGCACGACGAGGTTGCCAGTGGTGTGCCACCCGGCGCGATCCAGCAGCAGCACGGCATGCGCGCGCCGCCTCACGGTGCGGGCGATCTCATCGAGGTGGCGCTGCATGGCTTCGGTGTCGGCGTGCGGCATGGCCAGCGCCGCGCCGACACCGCGTGCCGGGCAAATGGCGCCGAACAGGGTGGCGCTCTCATAGCGCTGGTCGGCGGGTTGCCTTGGTCGCGATCCCCGCCTTGCCCTTTGGCGGACGAGCCCGTTCTTCTGGCCAAGCCGCATCTCATCCCCTTCGCTGCGCTCGGGGCAGGCTTTGGAACCAGATCTCGACCGCTTTGCTTTTCGCGATGTGGGCCACGTGCGCCTTCAGCGCGGCAGGGACGTTTGCTTGAACGCCACCACCGTGCCCGCGTCCCGAGCGGGATGGCGCGGGCGGGCGCTGATGGGGGCGAAGCCGAGCGCCTTGACGATCTTGCCCACGGTCCGCTCGTGGTAGGTGACGCCGAAGCGCTCGCGGATGACCCGTTGCAGGTCGATCCGCCGCCAGCGCACCACCACGCCGTCGACCGCCCGGACCGGTCTCGACGAGCCGGGCGAGTTCGGCCCGCTGGTCGGCGGAGAGATGGGGCGGGTTGCCCTTCGACCAGCTATCCTTTAGCCCATCCAAGCCATGCTCGTTGAAGCGGTGCACCCAGTCACGCAGGGTCTGCCGGTCCATACCGCCGATGCGCGCCGCCTGGGTCCGGTCCGTCCCGTCCAGCACCGCCGCCAGCGACAGCAGGCGGCGGTGCTGGTTGACGTGCCTCGTGGCGGCCGCCAGCCGTCGGAGGTCAATCGCCGAGACGTCCGTCCGCAAGCTCACCGCTGGTGCCATGGCGCCCATCCTCCCGACACCATGGAATCAAATCAGCCACCAGAACGGAAGCCCCGCGAGTCAGAGTTGATGGCCTTTGGTATAACAGCACGAAGAGGAGGACCGTACCGAAGCGCGCTCCCCCGTCGAGGTTGGGGCGGGCGGGCCTGGCTGTGGTCCTGCTGAGGGGAAAGGCTGTGTCTGTCATCACGGTCGACCTCTGGCGGGTAACCGCTTGGACCACGCTTGCGCGAAGTTGATGTGACAACCAGGACATCCACGCCCCGATAAGCAGCGTGTCAGAGCAGCAATCGCCATTTGCTGACCCAGGGAATTGTACCAGGTTCAACGCACGGTTCATCCTGCAAAACTCACCTGTTCGTCGCTGCTGATCAGCAATCTACCTGCTCCGCGTTATAATGTTCAACGGCCACTTTCTCCGACCTTCAATCCAGGAGCAGCCGTTCCGTTTACGGCCAATCACCGACCTTCGCGTCCCTTCTTCCGGAGCAAACCGCGCCTTTGGGCTTTGCGGCGCATTCTCTTACTAATTGTTTGGTCCCGGAGTTTGGTGGTACGGGTTGTGTGTGAACCTGAATGGTTCATCTGTCCATGCTCTGCAGATGGCCTCGTAGGGCGTGAGGCCGCGTAGGGTCTTCAGGCGGCGCGCGAAGTTGTAGGCGGCCACGAAGTCGGCGAGGTGCTGCCGGAGCTGCTCATGGCTTTCGTAGTGGAAGCGTTTGACGGTCGCATCCTTGATCGTCCGGTTCATCCGCTCGACCTGACCGTTCGTCCAAGGATGGCGCGGCTTCGTGAGGCGATGCTCAATGTCGAGATCGGCGCAGGCGGCCTCGAAGGAGTGGCAGCGGAAGAGCACCTTGTCGGCGCGCATGGCTTTGATCTCTGCGGGGGTCCAAGCATTGCCGGCCGGCTCGGTGAAGTGCGTGCCGTTGTCGGTGAGCACCGTGTGGATCGTGTAAGGAACCGCGGCAGCAAGGGCCCGCAGGAAGTCGCCGGCGACCCGGCGGGTCGCCTTCACATGCAACTGGACGAAGGCGAACTTGGAGGTTCGGTCGATCGCCACGAGGAGGTAGAGCCTGCCTTCCTCGGTCCTCACCCCCGCCTTCGCGAGGGCAGGCTCTCGGCGATGTCGACGTGGAAATAGCCGAGCGGGTAGCGCTTGAACTTCGAGCGCGGCGGCTTGTCGCCGTCGACATCGGGCAGCCGCGAGATGCCGTGGCGCTGGAGGCAACGATGCAGCGATGAGCGGGTCAGGTGCGGCAATGTCGGTTGCAGGGCGTAGAGGCAGTCGTCCAGCGGCAGCAGCGTGTGCCGGCGGAAAGCGGTCCCGGACTTGATCCGGGATGACAGCTTCGTCCTCAACCGACAGCACCGTCGACTTCGGCTCGCTCGGCCCTGTCTTGCGATCCGCCGTCGAGGGTCGCTTCTTCCACTTGGCGACGGTCTTCGGGTTGATGCCGTAGTGCTTGGCGAGCTGCCTCAGGCTCTCTTGACTATGCTGTATCGCTCGACGGACCGCCGCTGTCACTCGGGTCAAGCCCGAGCACAGGCTCTGTGGCGCTCCCATGGTGAACTTGTCCCATAGCGCATCCTTCCGCTCGCGGGAGAAGACTGCACCATCAAACCCTGGGATCAAACATCTAGCCCTCACCGCCGCCTCTCGCACCGTCGATAAGCGCTTCGTACCGGCCAGATGCGCAGCGTGTCCTAACCGCGACATACGTCTGGTTACGGGCAAGACATTGAGCGGTAGGAAGGGCGTGGATGGGCGCATAGCCGTCCCTCGTCACTAGGCCGTGGTGACGATTGTGGTGGGAGGGGTTCCCCTTCGCCGTCTTGCGTGATCCGCAGCTGATTTGAGGTTCGGCCATGGCAAGCAGCGATGTGGATAGGCTGCGTGATGATCAGTGGGAGCGGCTGCGCGACCTAGTGCCTGGCGGGCGCGCGGGCCAGCGCGGGCCGCGCTGCGACAACCGGCTGTTCGTTGACGCCCTGCTGTGATGGCCTGCTCCGGTGCGCGCTGGCGCGACCTGCCGGAGCGTTTCAGCGACGATCAGGCGGTCAAACGCCGCTACGACCGCTGCATCGCGCGCGGCGCCCTGGGCGGCTTCCTGGCTGTGCTGACGGCAGACGCCGATCTCGAATGGCTGATGATCAACAGCACCATCGTTCGTGCCCACCAGCACGCGGCCGGTGCGCGCATTGCAAAGGGGGAGCTGATGCTCAGGGACTGGGCCGCTCCCGCGGCGGCCTGAGCACCAAGGTCCATGCGGCCACGGACGCGCTCGGCAACCCGGTACGCCTGCTGTTTGGGCGAGGTCAGCGCCACGACGCCACCCGCAGCCACGAGCTGATTGCTGGCCTAGGGCCGGAGGTCGTGATCGCCGACAAGGGATACGTGCCGATCACCTGCACCAAGCCATCCGCGACGCCAGAGCAGAGCCTGTCATCCCG
>CAXSDP010000043.1:0-23013 GCA_964235705.1 uncultured Beijerinckiaceae bacterium
CTACTTGGACCGTGACTCCCTAGGAGCCTTGTCAAAGGCTCTTAAGTCTTTCGAGCGTGGTGTGGTTCGGCGACGGGATCGAGCGCGGGGGCGCCCGCGCCTTCGCCGCCCGCCTCGCCGCGCTGCCGGTGCGGACGGTCCACGTCGCCGACGCGGCCCCGGTGCTGGCCATCGCCGATCCGCGCAACGACGGCGGCGGCCTGGCCGTGCGCGTGCTGCGATCCGGCCCGGGCGAGCCGTCGCGGGGGATCGTCCGCGCCCTCGACATGAAGGGCCTCGGCGTGGCCGAGGCGCCGTGGGCCTTCGCCGGGGGGGCCAACGCGGTCGACGCCCGGTTCGCCATCCCGGTCGAACTGCGCAACGACATCGCCCGCATCGAGGTCGCCGGCGCCCATTCCGCCGGGGCGGTGACCCTGCTCGACGCGCGCTGGAAGCGCCGACGCGTCGGCATCGTCAGCGGCGACAGCGCCGACACCGCGCAGCCGCTCCTGTCGCCGGCCTACTACGTCCGCAAGGCGCTGAGCCCCTTCGCCGACGTGCACGAGCCTAAGCCCGGCGCGCCCGACCCGGTCGGCGCGATGTTGGACGACCACGTCAACGTCCTCGTGCTGGCCGATGTCGGCACGATCACCGGCCAGAATCGCGAGCGGCTGGGACGCTGGGTCGACGACGGGGGGCTGCTGGTGCGCTTCGCCGGCACGCGGCTATCGGGCGCCACCGACGACCTGGTGCCGGTCGCTCTGCGGCGTGGCGGGCGGGTGCTCGGCGGATCGCTCTCCTGGGAGCAGCCGAAGACGCTGTCCCCCTTCGAGCCGCCGAGCCCGTTCGTCGGGCTGACCATTCCCAAGGAGGTCACCGTGTCCCGGCAGGTGCTGGCTGAGCCGGAGGCGGGCTTGGCGGGCAAGACCTGGGCGCAGCTGTCGGACGGCACGCCGCTCGTCACCGCCGCGCCGCGCGGCAAGGGCAGGGTCGTGCTGTTCCACGTCACCGCCGACACCACTTGGTCCAACCTCCCCCTTTCGGGCCTGTTCGTGGAGATGTTGAAGACGATCGTGTCGCTGGCCGGCGAGGGCACGCGCGCCGTCGCCGACACCGAAGCGAAAGCCGCCGAGGTGGGGACGGCGGAAGCGAGCCGCGCCGTGGAGACGGTGGCACCGAGCCGGACGCTCGATGGGTTCGGCGTCATGGGCGCGCCGCCGGCGGCCGCCAAGCCGGTGCCGACCACCTACGCCGGCACGTCCGGTCCGGACCACCCGCCGGGCTTCTACGGCGCGGCCGACGCGCTGCTGGCGGTCAACACGCTGGCGCCCACCGACACGATCCCCGCCGTCGACCTGCGCGGGCTGCGCTTCGACGAGGCGCCGCTGCGCACGGCGGAGCCGATCGACCTGCGGCCCTGGATCGTGGCCGGCGCCTTCCTGCTGTTCCTGGGCGACAGTCTCGCGGCGCTCTGGCTCGGTGGCAAGCTCCGGCGTCCCGGACGGCGCGCGGCGATGGCGTCGCTCGCCCTGGTCCTGGGGTGCGCCGCCCTGGTCGGCGCGCCGCGTCCTTCGCGGGCTCAAACAGCCAAACCATCCGCACCGATCGCCATCGCCCCGCGCGACCTCGCGGCGGCGCTGACGATCCGGCTTGCCTACGTCGTCAGCGGCAACGCCAAGGTGGACGCGGTCAGCCGCCAAGGCCTGGCCTCGCTGTCGACGACGCTGGCGGCGCGCACCTCGCTCAACCCCGGCGATCCCGTCGGCCTCGACCCGGCCAAGGACGAGCTCGCCTTCTACCCCCTGCTGTACTGGCCGGTGGTGGCCGGCCCGCAGCCCTCGCAGGGCGCGGTCGACCGCATCAGTGCCTACATGCGCCAGGGCGGGACCATCGTCTTCGACACGCGCGACGCCCTCACCGCGCGACCCGCCGGCGATCCCAGCCCCGAGACCGCGTGGCTGCGCCAACTGCTGGGCGGCGTCGACGTGCCCGAGCTCGAACCCGTCCCCTCCGACCACGTCGTGACCAAGACGTTCTACCTGCTCGACGCCTTCGTCGGGCGCTACACGTCGGGGCAGACGTGGATCGAGGCGCTGCCGCCGCCCATCGGCGACCAGGGGCGGCCCGCCCGCTCCGGCGACGGGGTCTCGCCGGTGATCCTCACCTCCAACGACCTCGCCGGCGGCTGGGCCGGCGACGAGTACGGCGAGCCGTTGTACCCGCTGGTGCCCGGCGATGTCCGCCAGCACGAGATGGCGCTGCGAGGCGGCGTCAACCTCGTGATGTACACGCTCACCGGCAACTACAAGGCCGATCAGGTGCACGTGCGCGACCTGCTGGAGCGGCTGGGGCACTGAGGCCGTCACGCCCGGGAGCCGAGCCGTTTAACCCGGTGTGAACCCTCGCCTGTCAGGCGTGGTGGATGGCTCGGCTTTCCTTCGACGCTGGTGAGGGCGGACGCGCGCGTCCATCCCCGTGGCGCCCGCACCTTTGGCGCCCGTCCCCCTGGCGCCGGTCGGCGTGGCCCGCGTCGCGCTCGCCCGAGGCGACGCTCGCCGTCGCGGTGGCGGCGATCACGCTCGCGGGCCTCGCCCTGCGCCTCGCGGCGGCGCGGGACGACCTGTGGCTCGACGAGATCTGGTCGTTCCGCCTGGTCGAGGGCGTCCGGCGGGCGGCCGACATCATCCTCGCGCTGCCCTACGACAACAACCACGTGCTGAACTCGCTCTGGCTGAGGCTGGTCGACCCGGGCGCATCCTCGCCGCTCGTCCGCCTGCCGGCCATCGTCATGGGGACGCTCTGCGTGCCGGTCGCGGCGCGCATCGGCGTCCGACGCGGACCGATCGCCGCCCTCGCCGCCGCCGTCATCTTCGCGCTCGACCAGCCCTTCGTGCAATTCGGCTCGGAGGCGCGCGGCTACGCCGGGATGATCCTGGCGACGCTCGTCGCCCTCGACGCCCTCGACCGCCTCCTGAGCGATCAGCCTCGAAGCCGCGACCTGCTGACCTACGCGGCGGCGGTGGCGCTCGGCACCTTCAGCCACCTGACGATGCTGGAGCCCGTCCTCGTCCTGTCCGCCGTCGCCCTCCTGCGGCTCGGGCGCGAGGAAGGGTGGCGAGCATCCGTGCTCCACCGGGCGCGCCCGATCCTCATCGCCACCGCCGCCGGCCTCGCGCCGCCGCTGGGTTGCCTCGCGATCACCCTGGCGCCCGGCACCCTGCACACCGGCCTCGTCACGCCTTTCGATCCTTGGCTGTTCGCCGAAGGGCTCGGACGCCTCGTGCGCGCGATGATCGGGGTGCCGGACCGGTCGTGGTCGCGCGCGGCGATCCTCGGCCAGGGCCTCGTGGTCGGCTGCGGCTGCGTGGCCGCCATCGCCATCCTCCCGGCGGAACGGCGGGTCCTCCCCGCCCTGGCGATCATCGGCCTGCCGGCGCTCCATTGGGCGGTCCACCTGCCCAACCCGGAGTACCCTCGCTTCTACATCACGACCGGCATCGGGCTCGCCCTCCTGGGCGCCGAGGTTTGGGCGCGCGCCTGGGATGGCCCACCGATCGCGCGCTTGGCGGCCGGCGTCGCCGCCCTGGGCTTCCTCGCCGCCCAGGGAACGGCGCTCCACGCTTGCCTGACGGCCGGCCACGGCCATTACGCCGACGCGGTGGCGTTCATGCGGGCGAACGGGGCGGCGCGCTTCGCCGTCCAACCGTCGGTGAACGCCGGCGAGACGGCGGCTATCGTACGCTGGTACGCCCCCGAGCGGGAGGGCGCCGACCTCGTGCTGGCCGGGGACGGTTGCGCCGAGCCGTCCACCCCGCCGCCGACTTGGCTGATCGTCGTGCGGACCCCGGACAAGGACGCCGGTGCCGAGCGGTCCACCTGTGGCGGCCGACACTACGCGCTCGCGCGCACGTTCCCGGCGCACGGGTTCTCCGGCTTCGTTTGGAGCGTGTTCCGGCTCGTCGACCCGGATCGTTGAGGTGTCGTGCCCGGCGCCTAAGCGATCGGCACGCCCCGCAGGGTCGCCGCCGCGCCGAGCCGCGCGCGCACGGCCGCCTCCACCGGCGCCACGATGTATCCCGCGTCCCGGTCGCCGACCATGACGCATCGTCCACGGTCCTCCCGCCAACGCTTGGCGATCAGCAGGCAGAGCACGGCGTCGAGCCGGTCCTGCGTTCCCTTGCGCGGCCTGGCGGTCGTGTCGAGCCCGGCGCACCAGGCCGCCGCCGCCCGCAGGCGCAGCGCCGCCGCCTCGCGCCCGGCGGCGGCGACCACGCCGCCCCACGCCTCCTGCCGGAACGTGGTCCGCGCGGGATTGTAGCGCGGGCCGCCTTTGCCGGCGGCGGCGAAGGCCGGGTCCAGGCTGAGGAGCGCTAGGGCGGGGTAAACCTCCATGACGAAGCCACCCCGCGTCGCCCTGGCCGCCGCCTCGGGATCGTCGGTGAAGCCGAGCCGGTCGAGGAAGCGCCAGATCGGCGCGCCGTCGCCGAACATGCCGGCCTTGCCGCGATTGGCCGGCTGGATCGCGCCGCCGCTCCAGCTCATCACGGAGGCGACGACCCGCTCCGCCGGGCGGCTGCCGCCCGCGTTGGGGACGATCGTCGGCTGGTCGATCGCCACCAGCGTGAGGTCGCCGTCCCCGTGCAGGCCCTCGACGAAGGCCGCCGCCGCCTCGAAACCGACGAGCCGAGGCGCGTGGAACATGGTGTGGCCGTCCGCCTCGACGCGCGCGGCGCAGAGCGCGCCTGGCGTGCGGGGATTGTCCGCCCAGGCCGAATCGAAACCCACGAGGTTCACCGACATCGTTTCCTCACGGGCGGAAAGGCGCTAGGTTGCCGGGATGAATCCGGGCCGCCCACCCCGCGACGGGGCATCGCCGGAACAAAGGTCTCGCCTCCGATGAACCCGCCCTTCTACCGCATCCAACGCCTGCCGCCCTACGTCTTCGAGGAGGTGAACCGGCTGAAGGCCCAAGCGCGCAAGGGGGGCGCCGACATCGTCGACCTCGGCATGGGCAACCCGGACCTCGACGCGCCCCAGCACGTCAAGGACAAGATGGTGGAAACGCTGGGGAAGCCGCGCATCGACCGGTACTCGGCGTCCAAGGGCATCGCCGGCCTGCGCAAGGCCCAGGCCGCCTATTACGCACGCCGCTTCGGTGTGACGCTCAACCCCGACACGCAGGTGGTGGCGACGCTCGGCTCCAAGGAGGGCTTCGCCAACGTCGCGCAGGCGATCACCGCGCCGGGCGACGTCGTGATCGTGCCCGACCCTTCCTACCCCATCCACGCCTTCGGGTTCCTGATGGCGGGCGGCGCGGTGCGCTCGATCGCCGCCGACCCGACCCCGAGCTTCTTCGCGGCCCTGGAGCGGGCGATCACGCACTCGATCCCCAAGCCGATCGCCGTGGTGGTGTGCTATCCTTCCAACCCGACCGCGCTCGTCGCCTCCCTCGACTTCTACAAGGAGCTCGTCCGCTTCGCCAAGCGCCACGAGATCTACATCCTGTCCGACCTCGCCTACGCCGAACTGTACTTCGAGGGCGAGCCGCCGCCCTCCGTGCTGCAGGTCGAGGGCGCGCTCGACTGCACGATCGAGTTCACCTCCATGTCGAAGACCTACTCGATGGCCGGCTGGCGCATCGGCTTCGCGGTGGGCAACGAGCGCCTGATCTCCGCGCTGACGCGGGTGAAGTCCTACCTCGACTACGGCGCCTACACGCCGGTCCAGGTCGCCGCCACCGCCGCGCTGAACGGGCCGGACGATTGCATCCACGAGATGCGCGCGACCTACAAGCGCCGCCGCGACGTCATGGTGGAGAGCTTCGGCAAGGCCGGCTGGACGATCCCCGCGCCCCGCGCGTCGATGTTCGCCTGGGCGCGGGTGCCGGACCGCTTCGCGCACCTCGGCAGCATGGAATTCTCCAAGCTGATGATCGAGAAGGCCGACGTGGCGGTCGCGCCCGGCATCGGCTTCGGCGAGCACGGCGAGGGCTACGTGCGCCTCGCCCTCGTCGAGAACGAGCAGCGCATCCGCCAGGCGGCGCGCGGCCTGAAGCGGCTGATGGACGCCGCCGAGGGTAGCCTGCACAACGTGGTGAGGCTGGCGCGGGAGGCATAGCCGTCCCCCCCCCCCCCCGCCCCCGCGCGCGACCACGTGCGGCGGACGGCGCGGCCTTAACTTACGCTTCGTCACTTCGAGGTATCGTCGCGCCGTGGACGAGGGGCCACCGGCAAGGGCGATCGCTGGCCGGCGTCGCGACCAGGGATCGACGGGACCGTGTCATCAATTCTCCGAGGGCTCGACCGGTGGCGCGAAAGGCTCCGGGCGGATCCCAGGCCCGCGCGGGGCGATGCGGCGTTCGCTCCGTCCCCGGCCGTCGTCCCCATCCTCGGCTTGCTCGCGGCGGCGGCGGTGTGCGTGGCGCTGCTCTGGGCGTCGGCCTTCTACCACCTGTACCGGGTCCGCGACGGCGAGATGGTGCAGGCGCGGCGGGACGCCACCAACTTGTCCGTCGCCCTCGCCGAGCAGGTGTCCCGCCTCGTGGCGAGCGCCGATCAGGTCATGCGCCTCATGCAGGACGACTTCAGGCGTGATCCGGCCCACTTCGACTTCGCGGCCTGGCTCGCGCGCGCGACGTCGCTCCGGCGCGTCGCCAACCAGATCTCGGTGATCGACGCCAAAGGCGACCTCGTGGCCGCGCAATCGCCCGCCCCACCCACCGCACGGCCGATCAACGGCGCCGATCGCGACTACTTCACCTACCTCGCCAGCCACCGCGATGCCGGCCTCTACGTCGGGCGCACGCACGTCAGCCGCGTGACCGCCAAGCGATCGTTCCAGCTGACCCGCCGCCTCGAGCAACCGGACGGCACCTTCGCCGGCGTCCTCCTGGTTTCGATCGATCCGGGCTACCTGGAACGGCAGTTCACCGCCCTCGACACCGGCGCCGACGGCAGCGTCACCCTGTTCGGGCTCGATGGCTACGCCCGCGCGCGCGTGCCGGCCGTTCCCGGCATGTACGATCGGGACGCGTCGAGCGGGAACAGCCGCTCCGGCCTTTTCACGCACCTGCCCGAAGGGTCCAAGGGAACCTACGAGCGCGTCAGCATCTATGACGGCGAGGCGAGGCTTTACGGCTACCGGCTGATCGACGACCTGCCCCTCGCCGTCGTGGTGGGCCGCTCGCTGGCGGAAATCCTGGCGCCGGTCGTCGAGGAGGAGCGCCGCACCTACGCCGCCGGCGCGGCGGCGACGGCGCTGGTGCTCGCCCTGGTGGCGGCCCTCGCCTGGGAGTTCGCGCGCCGCACCGTGCGCGAGCGGCAGCTCATCGCGGCGGAGCGGGCGCTGCGCGAGGCGGAGGCCGGGTTCCGGGGCGTCTTCGAGAGCTCCACCGACATCCTGTGGGTGCATCGCGTGTCGCCCGAGGGCTTGATCACCTTCGACGCCATGAACGACGCGGCGGCGGTGGCGAGGGGCCTCGATCCCGCGCTCGCCCGCGGCCGGCCGCTCGCCGACCTGCTGCCGGCGGAGGTGGCGGCGATGGCGGCGGGGCACGTGGCGCAAGTGGTCGCCTCCCGCGCCCCGCTGCGGACGCAGGACGATCTGACGCCCGAGGCGGGCCGGTCCACCGAAACCGTGCTCGTCCCCCTCTTCGAGGACAAGGCGAGCGGGCGCGTGACGCGGGTGTTCGTGTCCATCCGCGACATCACCCACCTGCGCGAGGCGGATGCCGCCATCGCGCGCAGCGAGGCGCGTTTCCGTTTCCTCGCGGAGACGACGAGCGACGTCATCACCCGCCTCACCCTCGACCGGAGGCGCGAATACGTGTCGCCGGCCTGCAAGGCGCTGCTCGGCTACGAGCCGGCCGAGATGCTCGGGCGGGTGCCTTCCGACGACATGCACCCCGACGACGCGCCGCGCGTCCGCGACCTCGCGGGACGGCTCGTCGCCGGCGAAATCTCGGACGCGCGGCTGACCGCCACCTACCGGACGCGCCACAAGCTCGGCCACTGGATTTGGGTCGAGGCCAGCATGAGCCTCGGCCGCGACGCGCTGACCGGCCGGCCGGATTCGATGATCTGCACGCTGCGCGACGTCACCGGGCGCCGCGCCGCCGAGGCGGCGGTGGCGGCGAGCGAGGCGCGCTTCCGCCTGCTCGCGGAGAACGCCGGCGAGATGATCGTGCTGGGCGACGACCACGGCCGCCGCTCCTACGTCTCGCCGGCGAGCCTGCGCCTCGTCGGCTTCACCCCCGAGGCCTTCGCCGCCATGCCGCTCACCGAGCGCGTCCACCACGACGACGTGGCCGCGCTGGAGCGCACGCTGGCGCGCACGCGGGAGGGCGAGATCGAGACAAGCGTCATCTGCCGCTTCCGGCACCGCGACGGCGACTGGCGCTGGCTGGAAAGCGTGTTCCGCCGCGTCCCCGGCGTCCGCGCGCCCGGCGAAGGCGAGCGGGCGCCGGGCGATCGAGCGGGCGGTCGAAGGGTGGGCGGCCGGGTGGTCGGCCACCCGGACCGGCAGCCGACCGTGGTGGTCACGGTCCGCGACGTCACCGAGCGCCAGGCCCAATCGCGGGCGCTGGAGGAGGCCAAGCGGGCGGCCGAGCAGGCGAGTTCCGCCAAGTCCGACTTCCTGGCGACCATGAGCCACGAGATCAGGACGCCCCTGAACGGCATCCTGGGCTACACCGACCTGCTCCTCGCGGATGGGGGCTTCGCCGGCGAACGGCGCCGCCACGTCGAGCGCATCCGGAGCGCCGGCGCCGCCCTGCGCACGGTCGTCGACGACGTCCTGGACTTCTCGAAGATCGAGGCGGGCCGCGTCGACCTCGACCCGCGACCCTTCGTGCTCGCCGCCCTCGTCGCCGACGCCGTCTCCATCGTGCGCGGCGGCACCAACGGCAAGGCCCTCGACATCACCACGGACCTCGACGCCCGCCTCCCCCCGGTGCTGGTCGGCGACGAGGACCGGCTGCGCCAGATCCTCCTCAACCTCCTCAACAACGCGGTGAAGTTCACGCCGTCCGGCGGCGTCTTCCTGTCGGTCGCACCCGTGCGCGGCTCGTCCGGGCGGCTGCGCTTCACGGTCACCGACACGGGGATCGGCATCCCGCCGGACAAGCGGGACCGGTTGTTCGAGCGCTTCTCGCAGGTCAACGGCACCATCCGGCGCCGCTACGGCGGCACGGGCCTCGGCCTCGCCATCTGCCGGAGCCTCGTCGAGGCGATGGGGGGCGCCATCGGCGTCGCCGGCGCGGAAGGACAGGGCTCGACCTTCTGGTTCGAGGTGCCGCTGCCGGCCGGGAGGGCCGACGTCGGGGGCGACGCCGGCCGCGAGGACGCGGGCGCGGGCACCCGCCCGGCCAGGGTGCTCCTGGTCGAGGACCAAGCGATCAACCAGGACCTCGTGCGGGCGGTCATGGAGGCGGCCGGCCACGCGGTGGTCGTCGTGGGCGACGGCGCGCAGGCCGTCCGCGCGGTGCGCGAGGCGGTGTTCGACCTCGTCCTGATGGACGCGCAGATGCCGGTGATGGACGGCATCAGCGCCACCCGGTTGATCCGCGCCGCCGACCACCCGTCGCGCGACGTGCCGATCATCGCCATGTCAGCCAACGTCATGCCCGAGCAGGTCGCGGCGCTGCTGGCGGCCGGCATGGACGACCACGTCGGCAAGCCGTTCCGCCAGCGCGACCTGTTCACCGCCGTGGCGCGTTGGACCCCGCCCGAGCCGGGCGCCTACCCCTCGCGGGGGGCGAGCGTGGACGCCCGCACCCTCGCCGACCTCGCCCACGGCATCGGCGGCTCGCGGCTGCGCGCGCTGACGCGGGCGGCCCTCGACCAGGTCGGCGACCTCATCGCCCCCGGCGCCGAGGAGACCGACCGCGGCAGGCTCGGCGGCGGCGCCCACGCGTTGTCGGCTGCGACCGGCACCCTTGGCCTGGGAGCCTTGTCGACCCTCCTGCGCGCGCTCGAAGGCGCCTGCGATCAAGCGTCGGTGCCGTCGGGGGACACGGGGCGAGGCGAGATCGCCGCGTGCCTGCGCGCGCTGCGCGACGAGCACGCCCGCGCGGAGGCCGCCGTGGCGGAGATGTTCGCGACGATGGCCGCTTAAGGACGGCCGCCAGCCCCGCGCGCGAGCGCTCCGCAGTTCCCATTGCCAATATGACTGTTGGTCATATAATATGACCAACAGTCATTTGGAGGTCGCGATGGATCATTCGGAACCGCGCTGGGCGCTCGTGACGGGCGCGTCGAGCGGGCTGGGGGTCGCCTTCGCGACCACCTTGGCGGCGCGAAACGTCAACCTCGTCCTGACGGCTCGGCGCGCCGAGCCGATGCTGCGGCTCACGGCGGAACTCGAGGCGCGCCACGGCGTGAGCGTCGTCGTCGAGGCCATGGACCTGGCCGCACCCGACGCCGCCGGCGCGCTGCTGCAACGCCTCAACGCGCGCGGGATCGAGCCAACCATCCTCATCAACAACGCCGCCTTCGGGCTCAGCGGCACCTTCGTCGACCACGACCCGGCGGCACTGCGCGACATGCTCCAGCTCGACATCGTCGCCTTGACCGAGCTGACGCACGCCATCAGCCGGCGCATGGTGGCGCGCGGGGGCGGCCACATCCTGCTCGTGGCGAGCCTGGCGGCCCATCAGCCGACGCCGCTCCTCGCCGCCTACGGGGCGGCCAAGGCCTACGTGTTGTCGTTCGGCGAAGCCCTCAACGTCGAACTCGCCCCGGCGGTCGGCGTGAGCGTGCTCTCGCCCGGACTGATGGAGACCGGCTTCTTCGAAGTGGCCGGCTACGTGCCGCCGCCATCGTTCCGACGGACGATGCTGACGCCCGCCACTGTCGCCGCGATCGGCCTCGACGCGCTGTTCGCCGGTCGCCCGAGCGTGATCGCCGGTCGCTTGAACAAGCTCATGCTGGCACCCAACCGCTTCACGTCGCGCCATTTCCAGGCCAAGGTGACCTACCGCCTCAGTAAGGGCTGAAGACGGGGGGCGGAACCGCGGGGCCAATACCGAGACGATGATCCGGCACGCGATCGCCGCCGTCGACAAGCAGGCTCGCCGGGACGCCATCCTGCGGGCGGCGGGCGCGCTGTTCGTGGCGGGCGGCGGCGACCTCCCCAGCGCCGCGCGGATCGCGGAGGCGGCGGGTCTGGCGAAGGGCACGCTCTACCTCTACTTCGAAACGAGGGAGGAGATCTTCGCCGTGATCCTCCTCGAGGGCTGGATCGCCCTGATGGACGACATCGACGAGGTGTTCGCGACCACCAAGGGGCGACGCGCCGACAAGGTCGCGGCCTTCCTCGCCACTTACCTTGGCTCCTTCGCCCGGCATCCCGAGTTGCTGCCGCTCGACGGCCTGAGCTACGGGGTGCTCGACGGCAACCTGCGCTCGGCCAAGCTGGGCGCCTTCAAGCGCACCACCTCCGAAAGGCTGGCCGCCGTCGGCGCCACCGTCGACGTCGCCCTCCGCTTGGGACAGGGGCGGGGCGTCCAACTGCTCACGCGCAGCTACGCGTTGACGCGCGGCCTCTGGCAATTGTCGCGACCTCACGGCGATGGAGCCGGGCCCGAGCCGGCTCCCCCGGACTTCGCCCACGAACTCGAGGAAGCGCTGAGCGAGTACTGGCGCGGCGCCCTCGCCCCTCCTTGACCGGCGAGGGCGGTGTCCATTGCGCGGAGCGAGTCGCCGGGCTACCGGTCGCGGCCGACTACGGGAGTATCCGCATGTGCGACGACGAGATCCACCAGGGCGTGACGCATGATCCCCGCGTGTCGCGCCGGGCCTTCGGCCTGACGGCGACGGCGGCGCTGACGCTGGCCGCCGCGCGGGCCGACGCGGCGTCGGTCGTCGAGCGCGACGTCGACGTCAGGACGCCCGACGGCACGGCGGACGCCGCGCTGTTCCATCCCGCCACCGGCGGCCCCGAAAACGGCGGACCTTGGCCGGCGGTCCTGATGTGGCCGGACATCCTGGGGCTGCGTCCGGTGTTCCGGCAGATGGGCCGGCGCCTCGCCGCCCAGGGTTACGTCGTGCTCGTCCCCAACCCGTTCTACCGCGCGCGCCGGGCGCCGGTGATCGACGCCGCCTTCGACTTCAGCAAACCGGAGGACCGGGCCAAGGTGATGCCGCTCGCCGCCGCGCTGACCCCGGACACCACCGCGCACGACGCGCCCGCCTTCCTCGCCTTCCTCGACGCCCAGCCGCAAACGGACACGAAGGCCAAGGCCGGCGTGCAGGGCTACTGCATGGGTGGCCCGCTGACCTTCCGCACCGCCGCCGCCGTGCCGGACCGCATCGCGGCGGCGGCGACTTGCCACGGCGCCGGCCTGGTCACGGCCAAGCCGGACAGCCCGCACCTGCTCATCCCGAAGACGAAGGCGCGCTTCACCTGCGCCATCGCCGCCAACGACGACGCGCGCGAGCCGACCGCCAAGGACGTGCTGCGGACGAGCTTCGCCGACGCCCACGTGCCGGCCCACGTCGAGGTGTATCCCGGCGCCAACCACGGCTGGTGCGTGCCGGGCGCGGCCGTCTACGACGAGGCCGCCGCCGAGCGCGCCTGGGCCGCCGTGAGCGCGCTCTACAAGGCGACACTGGTTTGATCGTCGTCCGATCGGGGGTCAGCCCGGCGAGGGCTCAGCGCAGGAAATGGTAGGCGGCGATCGCCGCCAGCACCCATAGCGCGACCTGGCCGGGGCGCTGCGAGCGTTTCTGCATCGCGCCGAAATCGTGCAGGGCCTGCGGCGACAGCCTGACCCCGTTGTCGATCACGTCCTCCAGCTTGCCCACCGTGCGCTCGGCGCGCAGCAGGGTTTGCGGCAGGTCCGCGGCGAAGCGCCCGAGCGTGCCGATCGCGCGGCCGGCGTCCCGCAGCTTGCCGACCGGCCCGAGGTTCTCCTCGATCCAGGCGCGCACCACCGGCTCGGCGGTGGTCCACATGTCGAGGCGCGGGTCGAGCGTGCGGGCGACGCCCTCCACCACCACCATCGTCTTCTGCAGCAGCACCAGCTCGGTACGCGTCGCCATGTCGAACAGCGCGGTGATCTCGAACAGCAGGGTGAGCAGGCGCGCCATCGAAATCTCGTCGGCGGTGCGCGAATGGATCGGCTCGCCGATCGCCCGGATCGCCTGCGCGAAATCCTCGACGCGATGGGTCGCGGGCACGTAGCCCGCCTCGAAGTGCACGGCAGCGACGCGGATGTAGTCGCGCGTGATGAAGCCGTACAGGATCTCGGCGAGGAAGCGGCGCTCCTTCACGCCGAGGCGGCCCATGATCCCGAAGTCGACCGCCACGAGCCGTTGCTCGCGGTCGATGAACAGGTTGCCCTGATGCATGTCGGCGTGGAAGAAGCCGTCGCGCATGGCGTGGCGCAGGAACGACTGGATGACGGTCGCGCCGAGCTTGGGCAGGTCGTAGCCCTTGCGCGCTAGGCTCGGCACGTCCGACAGCTTGACGCCGTCGATCCATTCCAGCGTCAGCACCTCGGCGGCGGTGCGGTCCCAATTGATGGCCGGGATGCGGAAATCGAGGTCGCCGTCCACGTTGTCGGCGAACTCGGAGGCCGCCGCCGCCTCGATGCGGAAGTCCGTCTCCATCCTGACGGTCCGCACCAGCACCTCGACCACCCCGACCGGCCTGAGGCGCCGCGCCTGGGGGAAGTACCGGTCCACGAAGCGCGCCGCCTGCAGCAGGTCGTCGAAGTCGCGCGCCAGCAGGGTGGCGATGCCGGGCCGGCGCACCTTGATGGCGACGTCGCGCTCGCCGAGCACGTCGCGGATCCGGCCCTTGTGGACCTGGGCGATGGAGGCGGCGGCGACCGGCTCGCCGACCGACACGAACAGGCTGTCGATCGGGCGGCCGAAGGCGGCCTCGATCTGCGCGATCGCGACGTCGCGACCGAACGGTTCGGCGCGGTCCTGCAGCCGTTCCAGCACGCGCACCACGTCCGGGCCGACGACGTCGGGGCGGGTGGCGAGGAACTGGCCCAGCTTGACGTAGGACGGCCCGAGCCGGCCGATGGCGCCGGGCAGGGCGTCGAGGCCGGCCGCACCGGTGGTCTTGGACCGGCGGCCGACCGCGCGCGCCAGAGCCAGCGGCAGCTTGGCGGCGGGCGGCAGCAGAGCGGTGTTGACATCGTTGAACACGCCGGCGCGGGCGAGCACGAAGCCGGCACGGCCCAGGCGCAGGAAGGATCCGAGGGGGAAGATCACCGGAGGATCACGCGCCGCGCGGCCCCGGTCCGAAGCCGCGGAGGGGCCTCACAGTTTCCAGCCCCGGTGGATGGCGACGATGCCGCCGGACAGCCTGGTGAAGCCCGTCTGGCGGAAGCCGGCGTCGGCGACCATGGCCTCGAAGGTTTCCGCGTCCGGGAAGCGGCGGATCGACTCGACGAGGTACTGGTAGGCGGCGCCGTCGCCGGTCACCGCCTGGCCGACGCGCGGCAGCACCGCGAAGGAATAAGCGTCGTAGAGCTTGTCGATGCCCGGCAGGTCGACGTGGGAGAACTCGAGGCACAGGAACTGGCCGCCGCGCTTCAGCACGCGCCAGGCTTCCCGCAGCGCGATGTCGATGCGCGGCACGTTGCGGATGCCGAAGGCGATCGTGTAGGCGTTGAAACGGCCGTCGGCGAAGGGCAGGTCCTCGGCGTTGGCCTCGACGAAGGACAGGTGGTCCAACCCGCGCTTGGCCGCCCGCGCCCGGCCGACCTCCAGCATGTCGGCGTTGATGTCGAGCACGGTCACCGCCGTCTCGCGCCCGCCCGCCCTGGCGACGCGGAAGGCGACGTCCCCGGTGCCGCCGGCGACGTCGAGGTGGTCGAAGTGGAGGCGCCGGGGCGGGTTGACCATGGCGACGAGCCGGTCCTTCCACAGGCGGTGCAGGCCCACCGACATCAAGTCGTTCATGACGTCGTAGCGGCCGGCCACCTTGCGGAAAACGTCGTCGACCCGGTCCTGCTTCTCGTCGAGGTGGACGTCCGCGAAGCCGAAATGGGTGAAATCGTCCGAGCGCGCCATGCCGTGCCTCCGGCCGCCTCTATAGCCGGCGCGGTCCGGCGTGGCTACGCGCGCGTTGCCCGAGCCGCGCGCCGGACGTCGCCTGGACCCGGCGCCGCCTCGGCACCGTCGTTCGATGACCCTTGACGGGACGCGCGCGCGGACGATGTGGGACCCTGGGCGACGAGGGTTCCCCCGCCGCTTCCCCCCGCAAAGATGGAACGCTCGCGATGATGTCCAGACCATCCGCCATGATCGTGGCCGGCACCTTGGCGCTGCTGGCGGCCGGCATGTCCATCGGCCACGCCGAGCCGGTCAACGTCCACGCCATCCTGAAAGGAAGCATGGAAACGCCGCCGAACAGCACGAAGGGCGCCGGCACCTTGGTTGGGACCTACGATGCCGCGACCAAGCAACTTGTCTACGACGTGATGTACGCGGACCTGACCGGTCCGGCGACGGCGGCCCACTTCCACGCGCTGGCGACCATCGGCAAGGCCGCGGCCATCGAGATCCCCATCACCGGCTCCCTCGCGAGCCCGATCAAGGGGCAAGTGACCCTCACCGACGCGCAGGCGGCGAACCTCGGTGACGGCATGACCTACTTCAACATCCACACCGCCGCCAACAAAGCCGGCGAGATCCGGGGTCAGGTGACCATGATGAAATAGGGGGCTTTTGGTTTCGGCACGGTGGGATGGCCGGCACGGCGGGTCCATCCCCATATCCGGACCACACGCGACAGCGTAGCGCGAGGATCGACCCGCTTGCCCGAACTTCCCGAAGTCGAGACCGTCCGGCGCGGCCTCGACCCCGTCATGACCGGCGCGACGATCGTCGAGGTCGAGCAGCGCCGTCCCGACCTGCGCTTCCCGTTCCCGGAGGCGTTCGCCGCACGGCTCATCGGACGGCGCGTGAACGCGCTCGAACGTCGCGCCAAGTACCTGCTCGCGCGGCTGCACGACGGCCACGTGCTCGTCATGCACCTTGGGATGTCGGGGTCGTTCCGCATCGAGGCGGCGAACGAACCGGTGACGGGTGAGCCGACGATGCCCGGGTCGTCGACACCCGAAGTCTTCACCCCCGGCACGTTCCACTACGCACGCTCGGCGGCGATGGCGCACGACCACGTGGTCCTCGTCTTATCGAAAGGCGCGCGGATCACCTACAACGATCCCCGGCGTTTCGGCTTCATGCTGCTCGTCGAGGATGGGGCGCTCGCCACCCATCCCTTCTTCAGCCGCCTCGGGATCGAGCCCCTCGGCCCCGATTTCGATGGGACCACGCTCGCGCGGCTCTTCGCCGGGCGCGCAACGCCGTTGAAGGCGGCGTTGCTGGACCAGACCTTGATCGCCGGCCTCGGCAACATCTACGTTTGCGAAGCACTGCACCGCGCCGGCCTGTCACCGCGACGCGCGGCGGGGACGTTGCCGCGTCGCGACGGGACGCCGACGACGCGGACGGACCGACTCGCGTCGTGCGTCCGCGAGGTGTTGCTGGAAGCCGTCGCGGCAGGCGGATCATCGCTGCGCGATCACCGCCAAACGGACGGCAGCCTCGGCTACTTCCAGCACAGCTTCAGGGTTTATGATCGCGCCGGCGACCCATGTCCAAAACTGACTTGTTCCGGCGCCGTCGCGCGGATCGCGCAAGGTGGCCGGTCAACCTTCTTCTGCCCCGTCTGCCAACGATGACACGATCGGCGCGTATCAGCCGTGCTTGTGGATGTTGATGTGCTCGATCACCGACCGCGCCAGCTCCTGGACCTCGCGTTCCGACAGGTTGTGCGGCTTGCCGAGACCCCGGATCGCCAACTCGCGAACGTAGGGGGACATCAGTTTCGGCGCCCGCGACGGCCAGGGATCACCGAGGAACGAACTGATGCGCTGGGTCCAGGCGGTCGGGGCTTCTTGGCGCATGTCTGGGCCTGACTGTTCGATGGGGTCACCATTGCAACGCAACATGAACGGCACGGTTCGCGACTTCCTAGGGGTTTGTTGCGAAAATAGCGCGCCGACGATGCGGCATGACGACGCATCAAGTCCTTTGTTCATGGGTCGATCGGATCCATGACGGCGCGGATCGAAACGGAGGATCGATCGTTCCGTTTCGGCGGGATGGCTGGCCGGATGGGCCCGAGCCGGCGCGTGGGGGCACTATGACCAGCAAGTCCGATTCGGACGACTCGGCCGATGACCCCGGCAACCCGAACGTCGGGCCGGATCCGGTCGACGCTCGGCCCAACCACCCGCGCGAGAAGACGTACCAGGCGCCCAGCGTGCCGGAAGGCTACGGGCGGGAGATCGCGCGCCTGCCGGAGAAGACCGCCGCCGACAAGGTGGAGCGGGAGATGGACACGGCCGTCGACGCGGTCAAAGCCAAGCTCTGAGCGCGACCGGCACGTCGGGTCCGGCTCAGAGAACCACCACCCTCGCGCCCTCGGTGACGCGGCCGTAAAGGTCGATCGCGTCCTGGTTGATCATCCGGATGCAACCCGAGGACGCGTTGGTGCCGATCGAATGGGGCTCGAGCGTGCCGTGGATGCGGAACAGCGTATCGTGGTCGCCCTGCCACAGGTACATGGCGCGCGCGCCGAGCGGGTTGCGCTCGCCACCGGCCACGCCCTGACCGCTGCGTAGCGGATCGAGCTGCGGCTTCAGCTCGGGGTGGCGCTCGACCATCTCCTTGGGTGGGTACCAGTCCGGCCATTCCTGCTTGGTCTTGATGATCGCCTCGCCCTGCCAGGCGAAGCCCTGCTTGCCCACGCCGACGCCGTAGCGCATCGCCTTGCCGTCCGGCTCGACGTAGTAAAGGTAATGCGCCTTGGGATCGACGACGATCGTCCCGGGCGGCTCCTTCGACCGGTAGGCCACCTCTTGCCGTTCGAACCCTTTGCGCACGACCGACGGCAGAATGCCCGGCACGGGGAACTTGTCGGGCAAGGGCTGATACAGGGCGGAATATCGCGGGTCGAACGGGATCGCCGCCGGTTTGGGCGGAACGAAGCCGACCGGCGTGGCCAGCGGCGGCGTCGAGGCGACGACCCCGGGGCCGTTCGGGCCACAGCCGGCGAGCGCGAGGCCGGCGGCGACGACGGCGTAGAGGGGCGTCATGCGGGACGGGCGTGACGGCATGGGTCCAAACCTTCGGGGCCGCGAACCTGCGGGGCTGATGGTGTTGGCTATCCTACACGATCCGGCCCCGGCATGTGTTGTGCCCGCGCCACGACCCACCGCGGCGATGGGGCGAAATCTCGCCAGATCCGAGGGGACGGCGGCACGCACGGACCAGTGGCGCCGATGCGGCGCCTATTTCTGGACGATCATCTTGCGCGCGGCGGCGTTGACCGCCTCGCGGAAGGCGCCCTCCAGCGTCACGGCGAAATTGTAGTGCGTGCGGGAGAACGGCATCCCTTTGAACGGGTGGTTCGAGCGCCAGCCGACCAGCACGCCGCCAACCAGGACGCCGCTGGCACGCGAGGCGTCCCCATCGAACATCAGCGCGCCGCCCGAGGCCCCGTCGCCGGTGTCGCAATCGAACGAGAACTCGCGGGTCCCCTCCTCGCCGGCCGAGACGCGGTCGTGCAGCGTGCACGCCTGCATGGACAGCTGCTTGGCCTCGCCCCAGTCGATGTGGCCGCGCGCGACGAAGGTCGTCGGCTGGTCCGCGTGGAGGTCGGTGGCGATGCCGTAGGGCTTCACGCCGGCGACCGGGGTGGCCAGGCGGGCGACCGCCCAGTCGTGGGCGGGATCGACGTCGTAGGGCTTGGTGCTGCCGGCGACGACGTTGGCGACGTCGATGGGCACGTGGACCTCGCGCCCCTCGACGGTCAGGTCGAAGGAGCAGGTGCCGGCGCGGGCGAAGCCGTTCTCGTCGTAGAAGACGTGGGCGGCGGTGGTGACGACGTCGTCGGCCAGGGTGAGCTGGCCGGCCCCGTGGGCGTCGCCGCACTGGATCAGGCCGGAGGCGGCGTGGTCGCGCACGGTGGCGGCCGGGTCGAGGCCGTGCTCGGCGGCGAAGGAGGACGGCGAGCGGCGCGCGTCGTGGCCGAAGACGACGACCGGGACGATCGCGACACCCGGCGCGGCGGACCGGGGAGCGTCGGGGAAGGCGGGCGCGGACAACGGGAGGGCGGGGAAGGGGAGGGCGGCGGCGCGGGAGGGTTGACCGGGGGCCGCGATGGCGAGGGTCGACCAAGCCGCCACGGAGAACACACGACCCCAGAACCGCATCCCACCGCCTCTATCACCACCGCGAGAGCGCGGACTGTGCCGCCTGCTTTGGCTGAAATCAAGGCGAGCCGCCCCGACGTGTGGGCCGCCTCAGCCCCGGTTGGCGACGGCGACGCCGCCGGCCGCGACCGCCATGCCGAGGAACTGGACCGGCGCCAGCGCCTCGCCGAAAAGCGCGAGCGCCATCACGGCGGTGATCGGGGGCACCAGGTAGAACAGCGCCGTCACCCGCGCCACCGCGCCCCGCTTGATCAGCGACAGGAGCAGCAGCGCGACGATCACCGACAGCACCACGACCGACCAGGCGAGCGCGAGCCACACGTCGGGCGCGTTGGTGACGCCGCCGTGCTCCGTCAGGAGCGCCAGCGTCCCGACCACGGCGAGGCCGCCGATGAGCTGGATCGCCGCCTCGCTGCGCAGGTCGACCGTGCCGCCGGTCCGCTTCTGCCAGATCGTGCCGAGCGTGATCGAGACCATCCCGCCGAAGCAGGCCAGGATGGCGCCCGGCGCCACCGCGCCCGTCCCGCGCAGGTTGGGGCCCAGCACCATCATCGCCCCGGCGAAGCCGACGAAGATGCCGAGCCAGCGCCGCCCGGACACGCGCTCGTTGAGCAGCGGGCCGGCGAGCGCGCCGGTGAGGAGCGGTTGCAGCCCCGAGATCAGCGCGGCCACGGCGGCGGACACGCCGTGCTTGACCGCCCAGAACACGCAGCCGACGAACAGCCCCTGCATCAGGGCACCGGCGATCAGGCCGTTGCGCCAGCCGGCCCAGGTGCGCGGCCACGACGCGCCGGAGGCCAGGGCGAAGGTGGTCAGCAGCAGGAAGCCGCAGGCGAACCGCAGCGTCACGAAGCTTTCCGGGTTGCCATAGGCCCGGACCATGCGGGCGACGACGAAGCCGCTCGCCCACAGGAACACGAAGACCACCGGGGTGGCCCGCGCCATCAGCGAGGCCCCCGGCCCCGGCGCCTTCAGCATCGCCGGCCGTGCCCCGGCAGCAGCACGATCGAGAAATAGGGCGCGACCCCGTCGGTCTTCTCGCGCAGCGGCATCACCACCTCGCCCGCCATCGTGCCGCGCTCCACGTAGATCGCCTCGTCCATCAGCCCGGCCGCCTCCACCGCCGCGCGCACCTTCGCGAAATTGGTGCCGATCTTCATGATCACGCTGGCGTCGCCGCCGCTCAGCCGGGCGCGCAGCGCGTCCGGCTCGAGCGTGCCGGGCAGGATCGTCAGCACGTCGTCGCCCCAGCTCATCGGCAGGCCGGCGGCGGTCCAGCAACCCGACATCGCGGTGACGCCCGGCACGATCGTGACGGGGAACCGGTCGCGCAACCGGACGTGGAGGTGCATGAAGGAGCCGTAGAACAGCGGGTCGCCCTCGCACAGCAAAGCGACGTCGCGCCCGGCCGCGAGGTGGCCGGCGAGCGTGGCCGCCGAACGCTCGTAGAAGGGCGCCAGGTTGGCGGCGTAGTCGCGATCGTGGACGGGGATCTCCGTCGTCACGGGATAGGGGAGCCTGATCTCGACGCAGCCGGGCGGCATCAGGCGGTCGGCGATGGCACGGGCGTTGCCGCGCCGGTCCTTCTTACAGAAATAGGCGACCACCGGCACGGCGGCGAGGTGGCGCGCCGCTTTCAGCGTGACGAGTTCGGGGTCGCCCGGCCCGAGCCCGATGCCGTAGAGCCGGCCGCTCGCGACCGTCATTCCTCCGCGCTCGCCAGGGCGTTGACGGCGGCGGCGGTCATCGCGCTGCCGCCCCAGCGACCGCGCACGACGATGAAGGGGAGGTCGGCGCGCTCCGCCAGCGCCGCCTTGGACTCGACCGCGCCGACGAAGCCGACCGGGATGCCGACGACCAGCGCCGGTCGCGGCGCCCCGGCGTCGATCATCTCCATGAGGTGGAACAGCGCGGTGGGGGCGTTGCCGATGGCGACCACCGCGCCGGCCAGCCGGTCGCGCCACAGTTCGATCGCGGCGGCGGTGCGCGTGTTGCCCATCGCCGCCGCCATCGCCGGCACGCGCGGGTCGCGCAGCGTGCAGACGACGGAATTGTCGCGCGGGAGCCGGGCGCGCGTCACCCCGTCGGCGACCATGGTGGCGTCGCAGAGCACCGGGGCGCCGGCCTCCAGCGCCGCGATGCCGGCGCGCGCCGCCCCCGGCGAGAAGCGGATCGCGTCGGCCACCTCCACCAGCCCGCAAGCGTGGATGATCCGCACGGCGACGCGCTCCTCCTCGGGCGTGAAGCGGTCGAGCCGCGCCTCCACCCGGATGATGGCGAAAGAGCGCCGGTAGATCGCGGCGCCGTCGCGGACGTAATCGCTCATCCTCGATGACTCACGTCTGGCCGCTCATGCCGGCAGGGCGGGCAAGGGCGGCACGCGCGCCACGGCGCCCTTCTTCAGGGCGTCCGGGCGTTGTTTCCAAGGAATGATCCCGTCCGGCGCCCGCGCGTAGAGCCGCGCGCCGGCCAGCACGACCGCCGCCGCCGTCGCGCTGGGCAGGTCGGCCTGGACGTAGGTCCACTTGCCCGGCGCGGCGAAGCCGATCGCGCAAGCGCGCTTGCACGCGCTCAAGCATTCCACGGGAACGACCGCGATGGCGGCGTCCTCGGCCCGCGCCTCCGCCGTGACGGCCGCGTGGAGGCGCGCCCCGGCGCTCGGCTCGCCCGGCACGTGGGCGGCGTCGCGGCAGGTGACGCACACGAAGAGCGTCATCGGCGCCATGGGTGGGAGCTGGGGTTCGGCCGGGGCGGCAAGCGTGGCGTCGGTCATGCGCGCGGGCATCCGGGTGTGCGGGTCTGCGTGAACGCCGCGCGGAACGCGCGCACCTCCGGCGTTCGGGCACCCCGCCGAACGCTCGCGCAATCGGGTGACGGCAGGTGTCCTGGCTCGTGGATCGACGCCGCGGGTGCCGCCTTCCCAGGATCCCCGCGCCGTGGCCGGCGGATCCCAGTGGCGTCTTGGCACCCGGACTTCCCACTTACAGTTGCGGGGGCAGCTGTGGCTCCGGCCCGGCCGGTTGATGGACCGGGCACCCACATTCCCTTGCGAACCCGTCCGGAGACGGGACCGTCGGAACGAGCGGGGATCTAGGGCGCGGGGGCCGGGCGTGTCAATCGCGATGGCGGGTCGGGCGAGCCCGACCGGTGACGGCCGGGTGGCGCGCCTTGCCATACCCTGTTCGGCTTGCTTTGGTTCGCCGATGGAGGACGGCGCGTTTTGAACGGATCGGCGAGAACCGCCTTCGCCCACCACGGCGGCGCCTTGGACGCGGCGCGGCGCGCCTATCCCGGCGCGCCGGACCCGTGGATCGACCTGTCGACCGGCATCAACCCCGTCCCGTACCCGATCGGCGACGTGCCGGCGGACGCCTGGGCGAGGCTGCCGGACGCGCCGGCGCTGGCCGGGCTGGAGCGAACGGCGGCGGACCGTTACCGCGTGCCGTCCGGCGTCGGTGTGGTCGCCGCGCCGGGCACGCAGGCGCTGATCGGGCAACTCCCGGCGCTGCGCCCCGGCGACGACGTCCGCGTGCTCGGCCCGACCTACGGCGAGTACGAGGCGGCCTTCCGCGCCGGCGGCGCGCGGGTGCGCACCGTGACGGACCCCGCGGCGCTCGCCGGCGCCGACCTGGCCGTGGTCGTCAACCCCAACAACCCGGACGGTCGGCTCCTCGCGCCCGACGCGCTGGCCGCCCTCGCCGGGCGGGTCGGCCTGCTGGTGGTGGACGAGGCCTTCGCCGACGTCGTGCCGCCGGGCTGGAGCCTGGTGCCGCATCTCATCGGCGTGCGGGCCG
>CAXSDP010000043.1:23113-32797 GCA_964235705.1 uncultured Beijerinckiaceae bacterium
CTCGGCCCCTGGCCGGTGAGCGGCCCGGCGATCACCGTGGGCACGCGGGCGCTCGCCGACGCGGGATGGCTGGACGACGCACGGGCACGGTTGGAGGCCGACGCGGCACGGCTGCTCTTCGTGCTGCGGGCCGCCGGTGGCCGACCGCTCGGTGGCACGCCCCTGTTCCAGCTGATCGAGCATCCCACCGCCGGCGCCTTGTTCGAGGCCTTGGGCGAGCGGGGCATCCTGGTCCGCCCCTTCGCGGGCGCGCCGACCCGGCTGCGCTTCGGCATGCCGGGTTCGGCGGGGGCCTGGACCAGGCTGGGGGCGGCGCTGGGATCGCTAGGCTAGCGCCAACGCGCTTGGTCAGCCCGCGTCGGTTGCTAGACTTGCCTCAGTTGGTCGGCTTGGCGCCGATCGGGCGCAGCCGCACGACCACGTCGATCGCGGCGATCTCCATGCCGGCCGGCACCATGGGCACGAAACTCCGGTCGATCGCCACCGCCGGGATGTCGATCAGCATGTTCGAGGTTTCGACCAGGAAGTGATGGTGGTCGGACACGTTGGTGTCGTAATACACCTTGGTGCCGTCGACCGCGACCTCGCGCAGCAGGCCGGCCTCCGTGAACACGTGCAGGCCATTGTAGACGGTGGCGAGCGACACGGGCACGCGCAGCTCCTGCGCCTCCTCGTAGAGCTTCTCGGCCGTCAGGTGGCGGTCGCCCTTGGCGAACAGCAGCAGCCCGAGCGCCATGCGCTGGCGCGTCGGGCGCAGGCCGGCGTCCTTCAGCTTGGCCCGCAGGGCGTGGACGGGGCAGCCGGCCATCACCGCGTCGAGGCGGCCGGGATCGCCGGCGTCCAGCGCCCGCTGCGTCGCTTTCCTTTGTTCGGTCATGGTCATTCTTCTCGGGTGCCGCGCGACCGGCGGGTCGAGCGCGAGCGCGAAGGCGAAACAATGATGAACCTATAGGCGGCCCGTACCGCCTCCGCAAGCGCCACCTCGCCCCGCGGGCGGGCGGTGTCGCCGGAGCCTCCCGGGCCAAGGGATCCCCGGGCCAAAGGGATCCCCAAGCCAAGGAACTCGCCGCGCCGAGCGAAGCGGCTTCCGATCCGCCGGGCGCTATGTTAGAAGCCCGCGCACCCTGCGACAGGGAGGCCCTTTGGTGCGGCGGAACGCCCCTAGACCGTAGAGATCCGGACGATGAGCGAACGCCGCTCCAGCTTTGATCACGAAGACCTCCTGGCGTGCGCGCGGGGCGAGCTGTTCGGCGCCGGCAACGCGCAGTTGCCTTTGCCGCCGCTCCTCATGTTCGACAAGGTCACCACCATCTCGGCCGACGGCGGCCCGGACGGCAAGGGCGCGGTGCGCGCCGAGTTCGACATCAAGCCGGACCATTGGTTCTTCGCCTGCCACTTCGTGAACGACCCGGTGATGCCGGGTTGCCTCGGGCTCGACGCCCTGTGGCAGCTGCTCGGCTTCTACCTCGGCTGGCTCGGCCTGCCGGGGCGGGGCCGCGCGCTCGGCGTCGGCGAGGTCAAATTCACCGACCAGGTGCTGCCGAGCGTCAGGAAGGTTGTCTACGGCGTAGACCTCAAGCGGGTCTTCAACCGCAAGCTGGTGCTCGGCATCGCCGACGGCTGGCTGGAAGCGGACGGCACCCGCATCTACGACGCCAAGGACCTGAAGGTGGGGCTGTTCCAGGCCGCCCCGGCCTCGGCCTGACGCCCGCGCGCACCGATATCACGATGACAGGGTCCGGCCTCGGCCGGGCGGAGGGTCGCCCGGCCGGCATCCTTCCGGCGACGGCGGTGTCGCCGCGGCGGACAACACCCAAGCGGAGAGCACCATGAGGCGTGTCGTCGTCACCGGCATGGGGATCGTGTCGCCGATCGGCGACTCGACGCAAGAAGTACTCGCGTCCTTGCGCGAGGGGCGCTCGGGCATCACCCACGCCGAGCGCTTCAAGGAGCTGGGCTTCCGCTCGCAGGTGCAGGGCGCCCCGGCCACCGACGCCGCCGCCGGCCTCGACCGCCGCGCCCAGCGCTTCCACGGCGGCGGCACGGCGTGGGCGCACGTCGCCATGGACCAGGCGATCCGCGACGCCGGCCTGACGCCTGAGGAGGTGTCCCACCCCCGCACCGGCATCCTGATGGGCTCGGGCGGCTCCTCCACCCGCGCCATCGTGGAGGCGGCCGACCTCGCCCGCGACAAGGGGCCGAAGCGCGTCGGCCCGTTCGCCGTGCCCAAGGCCATGTCGTCGACCGCCTCGGCGACGCTCGCCACCTGGTTCAAGATCAAAGGGGCGAACTACTCGATCTCGTCGGCCTGCGCGACGTCCAACCATTGCATCGGCAACGCCTACGAGATGATCCAGTGGGGCAAGCAGGACGTCATGTTCGCCGGCGGCTGCGAGGAGCTTGACTGGACGCTCTCCGTCCTGTTCGACGCGATGGGGGCGATGTCGTCGAACTACAACGGCACGCCGGCGGTGGCCTCGCGCGCCTTCGACAAGAACCGTGACGGCTTCGTCATCGCCGGCGGCGCCGGCGTGCTGGTGCTGGAGGAATATGAACACGCCAAGGCGCGCGGCGCCCGCATCTACGGCGAGGTCGCCGGCTACGGCCTGACGTCGGACGGCTACGACATGGTCGCGCCCTCCGGCGAGGGGGCGGAGCGCTGCATGCGCATGGCGATCGAGGGGTTGAAGGCGCCGATCGACTACATCAACCCGCACGCCACCTCGACGCCGGTCGGCGACGCCAAGGAGATCGAGGCGGTGCGCCGCATCTTCGGCTCCGGCGAGGGATGCCCGCCGATCGCCGCCACCAAGTCGCTCACCGGCCATTCGCTCGGCGCCACCGGCGCGCAGGAGGCGATCTACTGCCTCCTGATGATGAACAACGGCTTCATCTGCGCCAGCGCCCACATCGACGAGATCGACCCCGACTTCGCCGACATGAACATCGTGCGCGAGCGCCGCGAGGGGCCGGTCGGCGTCGCGCTGTCCAACTCGTTCGGCTTCGGGGGCACCAACGCCACGCTCGTCTTCAAGAACGTCGACGCGTGATGGGCCCCTCTTACGGTGCGGCGGGTGGCGGCGAGGAGGGCGGCCCCATGCGAGGTGGCCCAGTGCGGGGCAACCTCATGGAGGGCCGGCGCGGCCTGGTGATGGGCGTCGCCAACGATCACTCGATCGCCTGGGGCATCGCCCGCGCCCTGCACGCGCAGGGCGCCCGGCTCGCCTTCTCCTACCAGGGCGCGGCACTCGGCAAGCGGGTCAAACCCTTGGCCCAAACCCTCGGCGCGGGGTTGGTGCTGCCTTGCGACGTGGAGGACCTCGCCTCCGTCGACGCGATGTTCGCGACGTTGGGGGCGGAGTGGGGCGCGCTCGACTTCGTGGTCCATTGCGTGGCCTACTCCGCCAAGGGCGAGCTGCGCGGCCGCTACGCCGACACCACGCGCGAGAACTTCTCGCGCACGATGCTGATCTCGGCCTTCTCCTTCACGGAGGTCGCGGCGCGGGCGGCGCCCCTCATGCGGCCGGGCGGCGGCATGCTCACCTTGTCCTTCGGCGGCGCGACGCGGGTGGTGCCGAACTACAACGTCATGGGGGTCGCCAAGGCGGCGCTGGAGGCCGGCGTGCGCTACCTCGCCGCCGATTACGGGCCGCTCGGCCTGCGCGTCAACGCGATCTCCGCCGGCCCGATCCGCACGCTCGCCGGCGCCGGCATCACGGGGGCGCGCACCATGTACAACTTCCAGCGCGACCACGCCCCCTTGCGGCGCGCCGTCACCCTCGAGGACGTGGGGGGCGCCGCGCTCTACCTGCTCTGCGACCTGTCGAGCGGGGTGACCGGCGAGGTGCATTACGTCGACGCCGGCTATAACATCGTGTCCATGCCGCATCCCGACAGCTTTAGGGGACGGGAGGTCGACGGGGGCGACGAGTCCGCCGGTTAAGGCAGCCTCACGCGGCGGTGGGGACCGGCTCGGCGCTCCAGCCGGCGTTCAGCGACTGGACGCTCTTCGCTAGCGCCGCGACCTGCTGCCAGGACACGTCCGCGTCATCCACCTTGGCCAAGGACTCCCGCATCGCGTTGGGCACCACGAAGTCCGGCTGGTAAAGCCGGCGGAGGGTCAGGGCGACGGTGGCGAGCTGGGCCGCCCCGCTCAAGGCTTCACGTTTGAGGTCCATCGGCGTCGGGCCATCCTCGGGTCACGCCACCGCTCCCGGTGGCGCGATCAGCATTGCACCCCCAAGGTTAACAAACGTCGAAGCCCGCCGGACCCGTCACGACGATCCCGGCGGGACTCGCCGGGCGACCCCTAAGGAAAGGTCGACTCGGCTCCAAGGCCGGTGCCCGATCGCCTTCCGAAGCCGCCGGTGTGTCCACGCCGCCGCATGAAGGTTTCGCCGGCGGCGCCTACGGCGGCCCGGCATCCCCGTGCCGCCGACCCCTTGGCTCCCCAGCCCCTTGGCTCCCATGACCAGGGATCAGCCCGCATCGACACGGATCCGACCCGGAACCCCGCCACCGCTACCTGGCCGAGACCATCAGCTTGAGGACGGCCGCACCGTGCTCGTCCTGAACATCCATGGTCCAAAGCTCCCCCACCCAGGGTTCCAGGCTCGCGTCCCTCAAGAACTCGCTGGCCGCGCGAAGCGCCTGGCTCCTCGCCTCACCCGGCGTCTCGAACGTCAGGCCGTCTGGGTCACGGTGATCGACACCGTCTTGCACATGGAAGAAATAGCGAGGCACGTCACGATCCCAAGTAGCGGCGGGAGCGTCGTTACTTCCCGCGTAAGTGATGCTCACAATAGGGTAGCGATCGAGCGATCGATATGGGATCGATTGCCGCACCAAGACACAATACACGGCGCGCTGAACATGAGGCCATCAGGTATTCGAGCGGTCCTCGCCCAAGTCGACTTTCGACGGCCTGCGACAAGTCGACCTCTGAGGGCCTGCGACTTGAGGTTGTGGAGCCGCCCGACGCGTGACCGGTGCGACACGCTCACCGTCGCGGCGACGGCATCCCGGGAGCGCCTTGACGCATCGGACCGGATCGAAGACCCAGCCCGATGCCCTGGCCACCAAGCGAGGCCAGCCTGACGCCTCAACGCTGCCACAGCGTGATGATCGCGCCGCCGGCGACGATGAACAGGCCGCCGACGACGATCGGCAGGGTCGGCGCGGTGCCGAAGGCGACGAGGTTGATGACCTGCGCCACCACGAAGAAGGTGGCGACGTAGGCGCCGATCAACCGGCCCCAGTCCAGCGGCGCGAGGTTGAGCGTCAAGCCGTAACCGGTGAGGACGATGCCCCCCGCCAGCATCAGCGCGAGGCGGACCGGGAGCGCGTGCGGCCGCAGCCCGACGCGGAGGATCGCGTCGCCGCCGGCCTCCAGCGTGGTCGCGAGGACCAGGAGCGCGAGCGGCAGGAGGGACTTACCCATCCACCCGCCGCTCCCCGGCCGCGCGGGCTTGGCCGCGCCCCCGGCGAACCATCGCGATCGGTCCTCGGCTCACGGTCGGTTCTCGACGCACGATGGTCCTCGACGCACGATCGGTCCTCGACTCTTGGGCTGCTCGAACCGATAGGATAGGCGCAACGCCCCAGCGTCGGAAGCCACCGTGTCCCTCCTCGCCCGTAAATCGATCCTCCTCGTCGTCGGCGGCGGCATCGGCGCCTACAAGGCGCTCGACCTCGTGCGGCGGCTGCGCGAGCGGGGCGCCGCCGTGCGCCCGGTGATGACCGAAGGCGCCAAGAGCTTCGTCACGCCCTTGTCGCTCGCCAGCCTCGCCGGCGCCCCGGTGCACGACCAGTTGTTCTCCCTCACCGAGGAGGCGGCGATGGGGCACATCGAGCTGTCGCGCGCCGCCGACCTCGTGGTGGTGGCCCCCTGCACCGCCAACATGCTGGCGAAGATGGCCGGCGGCCAGGCCGACGACCTCGCCTCCACCCTGCTGCTCGCCACCGACAAGCGCACGCTGGTGGCCCCCGCGATGAACCTGCGGATGTGGCTGCACCCGGCCACCCAGCGCAACGTCGCGACGCTGCGCGCCGACGGCGTCCTGTTCTGCGGGCCGACGGACGGCGCGATGGCCTGCGGCGAGTACGGGCCGGGCCGGATGAGCGAACCGCTGGCGATCGTCGCCGCGATCGAAGCGGCGCTGGCCGGCGACACGCGGCTGCCGCTGCCGGGAGCGGCGCCGCAAGCCGTGCCCCAAGCGCTGGCCGGCCGGCGGGTGGTCGTCACGTCGGGGCCGACCCACGAGCCGATCGACCCGGTGCGGGTGATCGCCAACCGCTCGTCCGGCAAGCAGGGCCACGCGGTCGCCGCCGCCGCCGCCGCCGCCGGGGCGGCCGTGGTGCTGGTGAGCGGTCCCGTCGCGCTGCCCGACCCGCCCGGCGTCGCGGTCCACCACGTCGAAACCGCGCGCGACATGCTTCAAGCGGTCGAGGCGGCGCTGCCGGCGGACCTCTTCGTCGCCGTCGCCGCCGTCGCCGACTGGCGGGTGGCGAGCGTGGCCGCCGCCAAGTTGAAGAAAGGGGCCGGCGGCCCGCCGACCCTCGCCCTCACGGAGAACCCCGACATCCTCGCCCACGTCGCCAACCACCCGACCCATCGCCCGAAGCTGGTCGTGGGCTTCGCCGCCGAGACGGACGACCTGCTCGCCAACGCCGGCGCGAAGCTGCGCCGCAAGGGATGCGACGTGATCGTCGCCAACGACGTGTCCGCCGCCGCCGGCACGTTCGGGGGCGACACCAACGCCGTGACGATCGTCGAGGCCGGCGGGGCGACCCCGTGGCCGCCGCTCGACAAGGGGGCCGTCGCCGCGCGGCTGGTCCGGCTGATGGCGGAGCGGCTCGGGGCGCGCGAAGGATGACCGAGTCCTCGGAAACCCCGGCCTCGGAAACCCCATTCTCGGAAACCACGGTCAAGGTGGTGGTGCTGCCCCACGGCGCCGGGCTGCCGCTGCCGGCCTACGCCACCGCCGGCGCCGCCGGCTGCGACCTCCACGCCGCCGTGCCGGCCGACGCGCCGCTCGTGCTGGCGCCGGGCGCCCGCGCCCTGGTGCCGACCGGCCTCGCCCTCGCGCTGCCGCCCGGCTTCGAGGCGCAGGTGCGGCCCCGCTCCGGGCTCGCCTGGCGCCACGGCGTCACCGTGCTCAACACGCCCGGCACGGTGGACGCCGATTACCGCGGCGAGGTGGGGGTGCTGCTGGTCAACCTCGGCGGCGAGCCGTTCACGGTCGAGCGCGGCGCGCGGATCGCCCAGATGGTGGTCGCGCCGGTCACCTTCGCCCGGTTCGCCGTGGCCGACGACCTCGACGCGACCGTGCGGGCGGCGGGCGGCTTCGGCTCGACCGGCGCGCGCTGACGCGTCACGCGGGCGTGACGGTCTCCGGGACCGGCTCGACGCCCGACGTGGCGCCGGGCCGGTCGACGATGCCGCCGACCTCGAAGGCCCACACCTTGAACGATTTCAGCCAGTGCGGCCCAAACGAGTTGATGAGGGGCACGTCCGCCGCGTCGCGCCCCCGCGCCACCACGATGCGGCCGATGCGGGGGATGTTGTTGCGCGGGTCGAAGGTCATCCAGCCGCCCTCCAGGTACACCTCGATCCAGGCGCTGAAGTCCATGGGGTCGACGATCGGCACGCCAATGTCGCCGAGGTAGCCGTTGACGTAGCGGGCGGGGACGTTCATCGCCCGGATCAGCGCGATGGCGAGGTGGGCGAAGTCGCGGCACACGCCGGTGCGCTCGTCGAAGGCGTCGTTGGCGGTGCGGGTGGAGCGCGCGTTCTGGTAGTTGAAGGCGATGTGGCGGTGGACGAAGTCGCAGATCGCCTGCACGCGGCCCCAGCCCGGCGCGAGGCCGCCGAACAGGTCCCACGCCGTCTGGCTGAGCCGGTCGGTCTCGCAGTAGCGGCTGCCCATGAGGTAGAGCAGGCACTCGTCCGGCAGGTCCGACACCGGCACCTCGCGCGCGCGCGCGTGGACGGGATCGTGCGCGCCGCTGTCGTCCATCACGCCGTCGCCGGAGATCCGCAGGTCGCCGACCGGCGCGGTGAAGCGGCGGCAGATGTTGCCGAAGGTGTCGCGGTAGAGCGTGGTGGGGATGGACGGGTCGGCCGCGAAGGTTTCCGGCGCGACCGGCGCGCGCTCGTCCCGGATCGTCAGCAGGCAGACCACGGGGGTTGGCTGCGTGCAGGCCAACGTGATGTCGTAGCCGTATCGGATCCGCATGCTTCATCCCCCGACTACGAGCGGACGCTCGACCGATCCGAGGATGGGCGGTCGAGGGTAGCCGGCGCGCGGGCGCCTGCCAACCGGGGCGATGAAAATTCGATGGGGCGGGGCGATGGGACCGGCGCGCTCAGCGCCACTTCACCTCGAAGCCGGTGCGCTCGGGGAGGCACTGCCGGCGCGCCACCGTGTAGACCGCGTCGCGGCCGAGCACGTGGGCGTGGTGGTCGGCGCCGCCGAACAGGCCGCCGCAAACGGGATCGAGGAAGTTGAGCCCGCCGGCGTAGGCGCCGAAGGCCGGCATGACGCAGCGCGAGCCGTCCGCCACGAAGCAGCGGCGGCGCACCGCGCTGCCCATGCCCGCCACCAGCGCCACCGGGTGCAGGTGCCCGGCGATCTCGCCCCCGCGCGGCGACACCGAGGGGATGTGGCGGAAGTGGATGGGGCCGAGCGCGAGGTGCTCGGCGTGATCGCCGCCCAACCGTTCGCCGTGGTCGGACAGGGCCGGATCGTGGTTGCCGGCGATCCACAGCCAGTCGCGCCCCACCTGCATCGCGCGCAGCGCCTGCGCGTCGGTGGCGGAGAGCCGCGCCGCGCCGGCACGATCGTGGAACGAATCGCCCAGCGCCACCACCCGGCGCGGGTTGAACCGGCCGATCGCCGCCGCCAGCCGGGCCAGCGTCGCGCCGGTGTCGTAGGGCGGCAGGAACACCCGCCGGCTGGCGTAGGACGAGCCCTTCTCGAGGTGGAGGTCGGCCACCACCAGCAGGTGCTCGTCCGGCCACACCAGCACGCCGGACGGGTCGGCGACGAACGCCGCCCCGTGCAGCCTCAGGGTCTTCTCGCGCGGTGCCTCCGGCGGATGGATGGATCGGGCGGCGATGCTGACTGGGCTCATCCCCGCTCCATGTCCGATCCGGTGGCGACGGGCCGTGGGTCGCGTCGTCGCGGCCGGCGCGTCAGTGCCCCTCCTCGGCGGCCGGCTCGGCGGCCTGCGCCTCGCCGGTGTCCCCCGTTTCCCCGGCGGCCTTGCGCGCGGCCTTCAGCTTGGCCTTCTCGGCGGTCTTGGCGGCCTTGGCCTTCTCGCGCTCGGCGCGCTCGAAATTGAAGTTTGGTTTGCGGGCCAATGGACATCCCTCGTGTCGTTGTTCGATTGAGCGCTCACATGGGGCGCCGGTCGCGGCGCGACGATCCCCGTTTTGCGTCGCCGACGCAAGCCGATCCGCCGATTCGCGCGCATCGCACCTGTCCCCGTGGCTCCCGCGTCCGGTCCGCCGCCCTGGCCGCAGGCCCCGCGTCGGCGTAGGATCCGGACCATCCGCCCCGCCCTGGGCGGCGCACCGCGAAACCATCGATGTCGGCCCAAACCCACATTCGGAACGCCGATGCCGTCTTGAGCCGACACGATCACGCAAGTGATGTCGGCGCGAACCGACATCGTACCAGC
>CAXSDP010000044.1:0-24210 GCA_964235705.1 uncultured Beijerinckiaceae bacterium
CCGCGACCGGCACCGCCACGGCGCCCGCCACCACGCCGCCGCCGTGGATGCGGCTGACGACGCGCGCGTCGCCGAGGAGGACGTCACCGCCGTCCCCGAAGCCGCCGTAGAAGTAATCGTCGACGGGAAAGACCACGAAAGGCGGCGGGTTGTCATAGTCCGGCAGCGGCACGAAGACCGGCACCGGCAGGAGAAAGAGGACCTCCGGCGGGGGCGGCGGCGGGAGGTCGAGGAAGGCGCCCGGGATCGGCGGCAGCCAATAGTCCGGCACCGGGGGCGGCGGTGGGAAATCGTAGCCTGGGTCGGCGAAATCGATGCCCGGCCGGTCCTCGTAGGTCGCCTCGTCCGGCGGCGGCGGTGGCACGTCGTAGGGGATCGGCTGGTAAGTGGGCGGAGGTTGCGGCGCGGCCGACAGCTGCCGGAGGCGCAGCCGCGCGTTGGGGGCGTGCGGCCCGCGCGGGTAGCGACCGAGGTAGGACCAGTAGCCGACGGGCTTGTCGACGTCCACGCTGCGCCGCCACGTCACGGCTTCGCGCCGCGCCGCGAGCAGCGCGCGGGCGCGCTTGGCGAGCGGGTCGCCGCCGAAGGCGGTCGCGAACTCGGTGTAGGATGCCACGCTGTCGCGGGCGATCGCGGCGGCGTAGGCGTCGCCAATCGGCATGCCGCGCAGCGGCGCGATTGTGAGCGCGCTCACCTGCGCCGGGGTCGCGGCCGGCGGCGGGGCGCCCGTGCCCGACACGAGGAAGCGGACGTCGCCGGGAACCTTGGAATCGTCCCAGGGGACCTCGACCCCCTTCGACCCCACGTCCACCCGCAGGCGGACGCGTTCGAACACCTCGTCCGGCGCCAGGCCGCCCTCGCGCAGCGCGGCGGCGAGGGATTGCGCGTAGAGGCCGTAGTTTCCCTTGCCGACGGGGGCGACCGTGCCCGGCGCGGCGTTGGTGGCGACGAGCGAACCGGGTGCCGCGTTGACGAGGGCCAGGCCGCCGGCGAGCGGCGCGCCGCCGATCGTGAAAGGCGTCCGGTAGGCGGCGTCGAAGACGGCGAAGCGGGCCTTGAGCGGCAGCGCGTCCAAGGGAGCGGTCAGGTCGGACAATCGTATGGCCGCGATGGGGATGTCGACGTCGCGCGAAACGTCGGCGCCGATTGGAACGTAGTAGTTGTCGTTGCCGTACTGCAGCGCGTAGCCGGCGACGTAAACGAACGCCACCGCGCCCGGACCCGCGTCGGCCACGCGCTTGAGGAAGTCGGCATAGGATTGGCGGAACGTGTCGGCGTCGAGGTCGCGGGCGCCGATCACCGCGAAGCCGGCCGCTTGCAGGGTTTGCGCGATGAGCCCGGCATCGTTGGCGGCCGTGGGGAGCGCGCCGGCGGCGTAGTTCGCGTCGCCGACGACGAAAGCCACGCGCTTCTCCGCTTGGGGCGCCGCGCCGACGACCGTGACGCCGAGCAGGACCAGGACGAGGGCGATGACAACCTTGATGAGCGACCGCATATGACCTCTCAGGCGACGACGCGGCGATCTAGAAACACCCCCGGACACAAAAGCAACGGTGCCAACGGTCCCACCCGGGCTTATAGGATGGGCACCACGGGCCGGGTGCCTTCCAAAATTCGCGAGCCCGCCGCGCAGCGCGAATCCCGTAGTGCTGCGACCGCGCGGCACGCCCCGTTCTTCAATCAGGAAGACCCATGACCGATCAGACCGTCGAAAGCCCCGGGCCAACGCAAGTTCCGCAAGAGCAAGTCGAGCGAGAACAAGTCGAGCGGGGGCAAGTGGAGGCGCCGCTCCGAGCCCGCCGCGTCACGACGTTCCGTCACAGTGCCTGGGTGCGGGTGACGCATTGGGTCTGGGTCGTCGCGCTGGTGGTGCTGTTCATGAGCGGCCTGCAGATCTTCAACGCCCATCCGAACCTGAACTTCGGCAACACCACCACCTTCGATCCCGCCACAACGGGAGCGAAACGGTTGGTGCTCAACATCGACAACGACGGCTACAAGGGCGTGACGACGGTGCTGGGGCACACGTTCGACACGACCGGCGTGCTTGGCGTTTCCGACGGGCCGGACGGGCCGGCGGCGCGCGGCTTCCCGAGCTGGATGACGATTCCCGGCACGCAGGACCTTTCCACCGGGCGGCTGTGGCACATCCTGTTCGCCTGGGTGCTGCTGATCGACGGTGCCGTCTTCATCGTCTACGGGCTCGTCAGCGGCCACATCGGGCGCGACCTCCTGCCCCGCCTGCGCGAGGTCGGCTCGCTCCCGCGCGACGTCGTCACCCACCTCAGGCTGCAGTTCTCGCACGGGCCGAACGCCCCGAAGTACAACCTCCTGCAGCGAATCGTGTACGCGTCGGTGCTGTTCGTCGTCCTACCGGTGCTCATCCTGGCCGGCATCGAGATGTCGCCCGGCATGGACGCGGCCCTGCCGTGGTTGCGCGACGCCCTCGGCGGCCGGCAGAGCGCGCGCACCATTCACTTCATCCTGGCGTGGGCGCTCGTCCTGTTCGTGGTTGTCCACGTCGTGATGGTGGTCCTGTCCGGGCTCGTCAACAACATGCGCTCGATGATCACGGGACGCTTCACCGTGAAGGATGTCGAGCGATGAGGTCGAAGCTTTCGAATTCAAAGCTCCTCCTCCCCACTCGCCGCCTGTTCGTCACGGGCGCCGCCGGGCTGGCGTTGGCCGGTTGCGACCGGATCGCGGCCACCAAGACGGGACAGGCCGCTTTCAAAGGGGGGAGCGCGCTCACCTACGGGGCGATCAACACGCTCGATGGGGGGCGACCGGTCCCGGGCGAGCTGTCCTACCAGGCGGCTCGGACCATGGGGAACGGGGCGTTCGCCCCGGAGTACGCGGCATCGGAGATCAGCCCGATCTTCAAGCCCAACGGGTCGCTCGACCCCAAGGACCCGGCTTACAGGAAGCTCGCGGCCGAGCGCTTCGCGTCCTACGCGCTGCCGGTCGGCGGGCTCGTCGCCAAGCCGCGCACGTTCACCCTCGCCGACCTCAAGGGCATGCCGGCGCGCACCCAAGTCACCCGCCACGACTGCGTGGAGGGGTGGAGCTGCATCGGGCAATGGACGGGCGTGCCGCTGCACGCCGTGCTCGACCTCGTCGAGCCGAGGCCCGAGGCACGATACGTGGTGTTCCACTGCTTCGACCGGTACGACACCGATTACACGACAGATCCGGTGGATCCCGCGCGGACCCTGGAAGGGAACGCGGGTCCGGTCTTCTACGGTTCGATCGGCATGGACGCCGCCGCGCACCCGCAGACGATCCTCGCCTACGGCATGAACGGACGCGACCTGCCGGTCAGCTACGGCGCCCCGCTCCGCCTGCGCCTCGAGCGCCAGCTCGGCTACAAGATGACCAAGTACATCAAGGGCATCGAATTGGTCGCGAGTTTCGCCAACATCGGCGAGGGTCACGGCGGCTACTGGGAGGACCAGGGTTACCAATGGTACGCCGGAACCTGATCCCAACTCCCATCGTCCCGCGAAAAGCGCTTGCCCGGCGGCGGGGCGGCTGAAACTAAGGGATGGTCCCGCGAGGAAACCAAGCGATCACGTCCGACCCGATCAAGTTCACCCCGATCGATCCCGCGCCCGGGACCATCCGCCCGGTCCAGTCGAGGTGGCGCACGCTTCCCCGTCGCCTGGGCGTGTCCCGTTCGGCGGTGGATCAGTGGGTTCGGCGCGCGACCTTCCTGCTGGGCGGCCTCTGCGTCGGCGGGGCCGCCGTGCTGATGGCCGTGGTGGCCGACAAGGCGCAGGCGGTGTTCCACCGGCTGATCGACCTGTCCGACTATTGGGCCCTCCTCGTCACGCCCGGCGGGTTCTTCGTGGCGGTGTTCGTCGCCCGCTCCGTGTTCCCGAACTCGCAGGGGAGCGGTATTCCGCAGGTCATCGCCGCCCGCCGAATCGACGACCCGGCGGCGCGCAACGCGCTCGTGTCGCTGCGGGTGGCGGCCGGTAAGATCATCGTCATGATGGTCGGCCTGCTCTGCGGCGCCTCCATCGGCCGCGAAGGGCCGACGGTGCAGGTCGGCGCCTCCATCATGGGCTTCATCGGCCGCAGCGCGCCGATGGTCTACCAGCAGAATTTGTTGCTCGCCGGCGCCGCCGCCGGGATCGCCGCCGCCTTCAACACGCCCTTGGCCGGCATCGTCTTCGGGATCGAGGAGCTCAGCCGCTCGTTCGAGGCCAAATCGAGCGGGCTGGTGATCGGCTGCATCATCGCGGCCGGCGTCACGTCGCTGGCGATCCTCGGCGACTACACCTACTTCGGCACCACGGCGGCGACCTTCCCGCTCGGCCGGGTGTGGCTGATCGTGCCGCTCTGCGCGGTGGTCGGCGGCCTGCTCGGCGGCTTGTTCAGCCGCATCCTGATCCTTTGCCTCGCCGGGGACCGGGCGCGCGGCGTCCGGCGCTTCGCGATCGGCAAACCCAAGCTGTTCGCCTTGCTGTGCGGCCTCGGTGTCGCGCTCTGCGGCCTCGCCGGCCATCATTCGTCCTACGGGACGGGCTACGCCGAGGCGAGCGCGATCCTGCACGGCGGCGGCAACCTGACCCTGTTGTTCATGCCGCTCAAGTTCCTATCAACCGTGTTCTCCGCCATCAGCGGCATCCCCGGCGGGATCTTCGCGCCATCCTTGTCGATTGGGGCGGGACTTGGCGCCGAGATGCACGCCGTCTTCCAGAGCATCCCCATCGGCGCGTTGGCGCTGATCGGCATGGCCTCCTACCTCGCCGGTGTCGTGCAAACGCCCATCACCTCCTTCGTCATCGTGTCGGAGATGACGCAGGACCACGCGATGGTGATCCCGCTGATGGTGGCGGCCCTGATCGCCGATGCCACCTCCAAGCTCGTCTGCAAGGATGGCCTGTACCACACCCTTTCCAAGCCCTTCATCCCCATGGCGGCCCCGCCCGAACCGGGTCTCGAGGCCGACTTGGCCGACACCCTTTGAGCGAGGCCGTCCCGTTCGACCGCGATTTCGAGCAGGCGCCGGGGGTGATGGTCACCCTGTCGCCCTTGGTCCGACGCATCGTGGCGCCCAACGCCGGTCCCATGACGTTCAAGGGTACCAACACCTACGTCGTCGGGCACGGCGACGTCGCCGTGATCGACCCGGGCCCCGACTTGCCCGGGCACGTCGAGGCGGTCCTGGCCGGTCTCCCGGGCGAGCGCGTGTCGGCCATCCTCGTCACCCACACCCACGCCGACCATTCCCCCGGCGCCCGATTGCTCAAGGCCCGCACGGACGCACCCATCGTGGGCTGCGCGCCGTACCGTCCGTTCCGGGCGCCGCGCGGCACCGAGGCGAACTCGACGTCCGACGATCGCGACCACGCGCCCGACCGCGTCCTCGCCGACGGCGAGCGTTTCGCCGGCGACGGCTTCACGCTGGAGGCGGTGGCGACCCCCGGCCACACGATGAACCACCTCGCCTTCGCGCTGCCCGCCGAGCGGGTCCTGTTCTCGGGCGACCACGTCATGGCTTGGTCGACGACGGTGGTCGCGCCGCCCAGCGGCTCTATGGGCGCCTACATGGCCTCGCTGGAACGGCTGCGCGGGCGCGGTGAAACGATCCATTGGCCGGGACATGGCGGCCCCGTGCGCGACCCGGACCGCTTCGTGCGCGCGCTCCACCGGCACCGTCGCCAGCGCGAGGCGGCGATCCTCAACCGTTTGTCCAGCGGCGACGAGACGATCACCGCCATCTGCCGGGCGATCTACGAGCGCCTCGACCCCCGATTGGCGCATCCGGCCGCCCTGTCCGTGCTGGCCCACTTGGAAGACCTGGAGGCGAGGGGGATGGTGGCGGCGACCGGCGAGCCGGGCCTCGAGGCGCGCTGGCGTCGCGCCTGATCAACCCTCGTCGGCCCCGCCCGTCTGGTCGATCTCGTCGACGAGGGTTTGCACGAGCGCGGCGTTCGCTCCCGGACGCTCCTGCCAGCCGGCGCGCGCGAGGGAGCGGATGTCGACCTGGGTGTGGTTGCCGAGGCCCCGGATGCGGAAGGTGAGGTCGATCGGGAAGCCCATGACGGCGCTCTTCAGGACGATGTCGATGTGACCCGTCGCGAAGCGGATCGGTTGGACCTCGTCGACGATCACCCACTTGTGCTTCTTGATGATCTTGTGGAGCGTCTTGTCGACGTCGAGCGCCTCCGCGTCGAGCGTCAAGGACTGCAGGTCGGGGTAGAGGCGGGCTTGCGACGCGCGATCGGCCGGGCTCGGCGGACCGGGCGTCACCTCGTGGCGGGCTTCGAGCGCCTTGTCCGTCACCATGAACGCCGGCGGGTCGGCGGGGTCGGTCGATACGTCGTTCAGGACCGGCGCGGTCCGCGCCTCCACCGCGAGGTAGGCCGGGTAGACCATCAGCAGCACCGACAGCGCGAGGCCGCCCAAGGCCAGGCCGATCCCGCGATGCCCGTTGCGCCAGATGGCGACCATGGCCACCAGCGCGAACAGGATGGCGAGGCCGGCGATCACCATCGCGCCCCCTTCCACGGCGAGCGCGGCGGAGGGATCGAGGCCGCGCCGCGCGAGGGCGATGCCGAGCACCGCCACGAGCAAGGCGAAGAAGGCGAGGTTGCGGCTCCAGATGGCGGAACGCGCGAACGGGTCTTGGAGGATCAGGCGGCGCATGGAGGCGAGGTCCGGCGGGAGGATGCTGGGGGATGGGCGCCTCGGCGCCCGTCAGGTCGGCGGATGATGGTCGGCGAAGAGCGCGCGCAAGCCCACCTTGTCGATCTTGCCGGCGGCGGTGTGCGGGATGGCGGTGACGAACCGCACGTCGTCGGGCACCCACCATCGCGCCACGCGGTCCGACAGGTGGGCGAGGATGGCGTCGCGATCGGGTCGCGCACCCCGCGCCGGCACGATCACGAGCAACGGGCGCTCGATCCACTTGGGGTGCGCGACGCCGATCACCGCCGCCTCCGCCACGTCGGGATGGCCGACCGCCGCGTTCTCGATCGCGATGGAGGAGATCCACTCCCCGCCGGACTTGATCACGTCCTTCGCGCGGTCGGTGATGTGCATCGAGCCGTTGGGCGCGATCGTCGCCACGTCCTGCGTGTCGAAGAAGCCGTCGGCGTCCAGGATCGCCTCGTCCCGGCGGTAGTAGGCCCTCGCCACGGCGGGTCCCCTGACCTTGAGGCGCCCGGCCGTGCGTCCGTCCCAGGGGAGGGGCCGCCCCCCGTCGTCGGTGACGATCATCTCGACGCCGAACGGCGCGCTGCCCTGCCGGCTCTTGAGGTCGTACGTCGCCTCGGCCGACAGGTCGCCGTCATCGGGCTTGATCGTCCCCACGGTCCCCATCGGGCTGGTCTCGGTCATGCCCCAGGCGTGGAAGACGACGACGCCGAACTCCCCTTCGAAAGCCGCCACCACCGCGCGCGGGCAGGCGGACCCTCCCACCGTGACCAGCCGCAGGGTGGCGGGCTTGCGTCCCCTGTCCCGCATCGTGGCGAGGAGGGCCATCAGCACGGTCGGCACGCCGACGGCGATCGTCACCCCTTCCGCCTCCATCAGGTCGAACAGCGCGTCGCCGTCGAGCCTGGCGCCCGGCATGACGAGCTTGGCGCCCGCCATCGGCCCGGCGAAGCTCAAACCCCAGGCGTTGGCGTGGAACATCGGCACGATCATCAGGATGCAGTCGCCCGCCGACGGGCACAGCGACCCGCCCGCGCAGAGCATCCAGGTGTGGAGGACGTTTGAGCGGTGCGAGTACAGCACCCCCTTGGGCGGCCCCGTGGTGCCCGACGTGTAGCAGAGGCCGACGGCCGCGCGCTCGTCGACGGCGTGCCAAGCGAAGTCGGCGTCGACCGGGGCGATCCACTCCTCGAAACTGATCGCGCCACGCAGGCTTGTCGCCGGCATGCTCGCTGCGTCCGTCAGGACGATCGTGCGCTCGAGGCCGGGTAGCCGGCGAGCTAGGCTCTCCAGCAGGGGGACGAAGGGGAGGTCGACCATCATCACCCGATCCCCCGCGTGGTCGATGATGAAGGCGACCTGCTCGGCGAACAGGCGCGGGTTGACGGTGTGGATGACCGCCCCGGCGCCGGCGATCCCGTACCAGGCTTCCAGGTGCCGCCACGTGTTGAGGGCGAGCGTGCCGACGCGGTCGCCGTGGCGGATGCCGTCGGCGACGAGGCGCTTGGCGACGCGCAGCGAGCGTTCGCGCAGGCGCGCGTAGGTGGTGCGGTGGATCGGCCCCTCGATCGCCCGACTCACGACCTCGCGGCCGCCGTGCTGGATCGCGGCGTGATCGAGCAGGCGGTGCAGCCGGAGCGGCCAGTCCTGCATCAATCCATCCATGGCAACCCTGCTCCCCACGATGTCACGACGATGGAACGACGTGGCGGCGGTAGGTTAGCATCGAGCGCTCCCCCGCGAGAAGGGCACGCCCTCGCCCGTCCCATTCCGCGACGGCGGCCGGCGTCGACCTTAGCCGGCCATTAACCGCCGCGCCCGATGCTCGCGTCCCAGAAGATGACGCGTCCGTCCCGTCGTCACGAGCGAACGAGATCACCCATGGATCCGCAGTCCATCCGCCCCGTGAACGGGTCATCCAACGAACCCCACAACCTGCTCGCGCGCTTGTACCGTGAGATCGGCGTCTCGGCGGTGGCCGCCGCCTTGCAGGCACCGGATGTCGACGCGGTCGGACGCCATGGCGCCGTTGATGGGCGGGACACGGCCGTGATCGCCGCCGAACCGGCCGATAAGGCCGCCTGATCCGCGAATGCCATGAAACCATGGAGCGTCCTCGTCCCTTTACCCTCGGGTTGGCGTGATTCGCGTCGCCTCCAAGGGATGATCGTGACGACCCTCCTCCTGCGCCACAGCTCCAGCCTCGACCACGACACCGGGCCGAGCCATCCCGAGCGGCCGGATCGCATCCGCGCCATCGAGGCCGAACTGGCCGACACCCGCTTCGACGCGCTGTCGCGGGAAGAGTGTCCGTGGGGCGAGACCAAGGCGATCACCCGCGTCCACCCCGCCGCCTACGTCGCGGCGATTGAGGACGCGGTGCCAAGCCAGGGGGTCGTCGCCCTGGACCACGGCGACACGGTCCTCAGCCCCGCCACTTGGTCGACGCTGATGCACGCGGTCGGTGGTGCCACGCGCGCGGTCGACGCGGTGATGGTCCGGAGCCACGCCAACGCTTTCGTGGCGGTGCGCCCGCCCGGCCACCACGCCGAGATCGCGACGCCGATGGGGTTCTGCGTGTTCAACACGGCGGCCATCGCGGCGCGCCACGCCCAGAAGATGCACGGCGCCGGGCGCGTCGCCGTCGTCGACTTCGACGTCCACCACGGCAACGGTACGCAGGCGATCTTCTGGTCGGACCCGAGCGTGATGTACGCTTCGACCCACCAGATGCCCCTGTTCCCGGGGACAGGCGCGGTCGATGAGCGCGGCGAACACGGCCAGATCGTCAACCTGCCTCTCAAGGCGGGTGACGATGGGTCCCACTTCCGCGCCGCCATCACCGATCGCGTGATCCCACGACTCGAGGGTTTCGCCCCCGATGTCCTGATCCTGTCCGCCGGCTTCGACGCGCACTGGCGCGACCCGTTGGGGGGCGTGGGGCTCGGCGAGGACGATTACGCCTGGGTCACGGAAGCCCTGATGGACGTTGCCCGGCGCCACTGCGCCGGCCGGGTCATCTCGCTGCTCGAAGGGGGCTACGACCTCCAGGGCCTTTCGAAGTCGGTCGCCGCCCACGTCGGCGCGCTGATGGGGGCATGACGACGGCGATCCATGAGCGGCCCGAAGGCGTTGGGGGCCTGACGCGCACGCGCGTGGAACGGCTCGGCGAGCGGGGCGAAGGCGTGGCGTTGACGCGGGGCGGCCCGCTCCACGTCCCGTACGCCTTGCCCGGCGACGTGGTGACGGTGGACGAGGAGGCTGGCCCGGCGAGGCTCGGGACGCTGATCGGGATCGTGGAGCCCGGTCCCGACCGGATCGAACCGTTCTGCCCTTACTTCACCCAGTGCGGCGGCTGCGCCGTCCAGGCGCTGGCCGCCACCCCCTACGCGGCGTGGAAGCGCCAACTGCTCGTCGACGCGCTGGCGCGGGCCGGTCTCCGGGCGGAGGTCGCACCCCTCGTCGACGCGCACGGCGCCGGGCGTCGACGCGCGACCTTCCACGCCCGCGCCGACGCCGACGGCCGCATCCGCGTCGGTTTCATGCGGGCCCGCGCCCACGCGATCATCCCGATCGAGGCCTGCCCGATCCTCGATCCGGGCCTCGAGGGCGCGCTCGCGGCGGCGCGCGGCGCGGCGGCGGCGCTGTCGCTTGCCAAGCCCCTCGACATCGTCGCCACGGCGACGGGAAGCGGCCTCGACATCGACCTGCGCGGCCACGGGCCGTTGTCCAAGAACGACGGCGAGCGCTTGATGGCGGTGGCCTTCGCCCACGGGCTCGCGCGGCTCTCGAACCACGGGATCATCGTGGTGGAACGGCTGCGGCCGGCGCTGCGGATCGGGTCGGCGCTCGTCGAACCGCCGCCCGGCACCTTCCTGCAGGCGACGACGGCGGGCGAGGCGGCGCTCGCCTCGAGGGTGGTGTCGGCCTTGGCCGGGGCCAAGCGCGTCGCCGACCTGTTCGCCGGCATCGGCACCTTCGCGCTGCACCTGAGCGAACGGGCCGACGTGCGGGCCTTCGAAACCGACGGGGCCGCGCTCGCCGCCCTCGAACGGGCCGCCAGGTCGGGCGGCGCGCCCCATCCCGTCATCGTCGAGCGGCGCGACCTGTTCACCCGACCCCTCACGACCGATGAGCTGAACGGCTTCGACGGGCTGGTGCTCGACCCGCCCCGCGCGGGTGCCGAGGCGCAGGTGCGTGCGATCGCCGCCTCGAACCTGTCGCTCGTCGTGTCGGTATCCTGCGACGTGACGACGTTCGCGCGCGACGCGGCGATCCTATCGGCGGCCGGCTTCAAGGCGGAGCGGATCGTGCCGATCGACCAGTTCCGCCATTCCGCCCACGTCGAGACCTTCGCCTCGTTTCGACGCGAGCCGGCCCGCAAGAAGCGACGTTTGCTGGGATAACCACTATCTCTAGGATCCCCGCGATGGACGCGGCCGGCCCGGGCAGGGCCGAGGAGGATCACATGCTCGAAGTGGTGACCCGCGCGGATGCGACCCTTGCGGCGCCTGGCCCAACGCCCGACGACGCGCTCGTCGTCCGCCTCCGCGCCATCGTCGGCGAGGCCCACGTTCTGGAGGCACCGGCCGACGTGATCGGCTACCTCACCGAACCGCGCGACAAGTTCAAGGGCCGCGCCCGCTGCGTGGTCCGCCCCAGGACCCGCGAGGAGGTCGCCGCCGTGCTCGCGCTCTGCCACGAGACGGGCACGGCGCTCGTGCCCCAGGGCGGGAACACCGGCCTCGTCGGTGGCCAGACCCCCGACGCCAGCGGGCGCGCCATCATCCTCTCGCTGACCCGGATGAACGCGGTGCGCGACGTCGATCCCGTGAGCAACACGATGACGGTGGAGGCCGGCATGACGCTCGACGCGGCGCGCGCGACCGCCGACGGCGTCGACCGGCTGTTCCCCTTGTGGATCGCGTCGGGCGGCTCCTGCACGATCGGCGGCAACCTCGCCACCAACGCCGGCGGGGTCAACGTCATCGCCTTCGGCACCACGCGCGACCTCGTCAACGGCGTCGAGGTGGTGATGGCCGACGGGCGGGTGCTGTCGAGCCTGGGCAAGCTGAGGAAGGACAACACCGGCTACGACCTCAAGCACCTGTTCATCGGCTCGGAGGGGACGCTCGGCGTCATCACGGCCGCCGTGCTCAAGCTCGTCGACAAGCCCCGATCGGTCGAGGTGGCGTTCATCGGCCTCGCCAGCCCCGGCGCGGCGCTCGACCTGCTCGGCCTGGCGCGCGCACGGCTGAATGGCGCCGTGCAGGCCTTCGAGCTGATGCCGCGCGTCGCGATCGATTTCGTGATGAGGGCCCAGGGCCTGCGCGAACCGCTCGGCGACCGCCATCCCTGGTACGTGCTGCTCGAAGTCGGCTCGTCGGCCGAGCGAGGACTCGACGAGCGGCTCCACGCGTTGCTGGAGGAGGCGAGCGAGGCCGGCCTGATCGCCGACGCCACGGTCGCGGCCTCCCTCGACCAAGCGGCGAACCTGTGGACCCTGCGCGAGGCGATCTCGGACGCCCAGGGCCGCTTCGGCGGCTCCATCAAGCACGACGTGTCCGTGCCGGTCGCCAGCGTGCCGGCCTTCCTCGCCGCCGTCGAGCCGGCGGTGTCGGCGGCGGTCCCCGGCGCCCGGCTCTGCGCCTTCGGGCATCTCGGCGACGGCAACATCCACTGCAACGTCCAGCAACCCGAGAGCGCGGACATCAAGGGCGACAAGGCCGCGTTCCTGGCGCGCTGGCGGGAGGTGAACGCCATCGTCCACGGCATCGTCGCCGACTTCGGCGGCTCCATCTCGGCCGAGCACGGCATCGGGCAGTTGAAGCGCGACCTGCTGCCGGGCGTGAAGGATCCCGTGGCGCTCGCGACCATGCGCGCGATCAAGCAGGCGCTCGACCCCAAGGGCATCCTCAATCCGGGAAAGGTGCTGTAGCGTCTGCCGGGTCGCCGGGCGCGTCGGGAAGGCCGTGCGACGTGGCCCGCGCGGCGCCAACCTCGCACCCGCCCATGCCTTTCATCGTCACTCTGGCGACGCCGATTCGAGGTCCTTTCACTTTTTCCTCGGTCGATGGGCCGGCCGGAACCGAGACGCATGACGCATCCTGACGCGAGAGTGCGCGCACCCGTCCGACCATGGACCGAGGCGTCCGGGCCATAGTTATCGAACCATGTTCGCCGAGCGCCGGAACGACGCTCGCGCCACCGGTCGAGTTCACCGGCGTTCGGTCGGATGCCTTGCCCGTGAACCGCAAAACGGCCATGGTGCCGGGCAACAAGCGGGCGCCGTTCGGGATCGTCCGGCATCCCCGTCGAGGAACCGCGTGCCTCCCATGTTGGTGAAATTTCGTCCGACCCCGATCCGTCCGACCCCTGAGCGTCCGGTTTCGACCTTTCCCGTGCCGCGCGGGGGCGCGATGGCGCTCTCGACCGCGCTGGCCGTGATCCTCTCGCTGTCCCCCGCCCTGGCCGCCCGCGAAAGCCTCAACCTTTCGACGCCCTTCGAGGTCAGCGACAGCCCGGCCGGCAACTACCTCGCCGCCCTCGTTGCGGGCGCCGACCATGACACGACCGCCGCCGCGACCTTCTTCCGCGAGGCGCTGCGTTTCGATCCCAAGAACCAGCAATTGCTGGAGCGCGCCTTCATCGCCGCGCTCTCCAACGGGAACATGCTGGACGCTTTCACCCTCGCCGACCGGCTCGTGGCGCGCGACGCCAACAACGGCCTCGGCCACCTCGCGCTGGGCGTCAGGGCCTTCAAGAACAAGCAGTACGCGGCCGCCCGCGCGCAATTCGCCAAGAGCGGACCGAGTCAGCAGCGCGACGTCACCGCGACCCTGCTCACGGCCTGGAGCTATGCCGGCAGCGGCGACGAGAAGAAGGCGCTCGACGCCTGCGATCGCCTGCGGGAAGACAATTTCGCGGTGTTCCGCGATTTCCACGCCGGCCTCATCGCCGACCTGATGGGCGACGCCGTGCAGGCCGGCAAGCGACTGTCCGCCGCCTACGCCACCGACAAGAACACGTTGCGCCTCACCGAGGCCTACGGCGGCTACCTGTCGCGCCACGGCGACGCCGCCGGTGCACTGAAGGTGTTCGGGGACTTCGACACGGTCCTGCCCGACCATCCGATCATCGACGCCGACGTGGCCGACCTCAAGGCGAACAAGCCGATCGACCCCCTCGTCAAGAGCGCCGAGCAGGGTGCGGCGGAGGTGTTGTACGGCCTCGGCGCGGCCGGCGGCCGGCAGGGCGACGAGGTCGCCGCGATGGTGTACCTGCGCCTGTCGCTCTACCTGTGGCCGAAGAACGGCCTCACCACCATCACGCTCGCCGATATCTACGACCGGTTGAAACAGGACGAGGAGGCGATCTCGGTCTACGAGACCGTGCCGGACACCAGCGTCCTGCGCGATACCGCCGACATCCAGATCGCGCAGCTCCTCGACACGCTCGGCAAGAAGGACGAGAGCCAGAAGTACCTCCAGCAGATCGTCGGCGCCCATCCCGCCGACGAGGACGCCCTGCTGGCGCTGGGGAACGCACAGCGCGGCGACAAGAAGTACGCCGAGGCGATCGTGACCTACACCAAGGCGCTCGCCGCCTCGAAGAAGCCGGACAAGGTCGAGTGGCCGCTCTACTATTTCCGCGGCATCTCCTACGAGCGCGACCATCAGTGGGACAAGGCGGTCGCGGACTTCCGTCACGCGTTGACGCTCTACCCCGACCAGTCGCTGGTGCTGAACTACCTCGGCTATAGCTGGGTCGACCGGGGCGAGAACCTCGATGAAGCCTTCGGGATGCTCCACAAGGCGGTGGAGCTGCGCCCGAGCGACGGTTACGTCGTCGACAGCCTGGGCTGGGCTTATTTCCGGCTCGGCAAATACGACGAGGCGGTGAAGGAGCTTGAGCGGGCGATCGACCTCAAGCCCGGCGACCCGACGATCAACGACCACCTGGGCGACGCCTACTGGCGCACCGGCCGCAAGCTGGAAGCGCACTTCCAGTGGAACCACGCCCGTGACCTCGGACCCGAGCCGGAAGACAAGGCGAAGATCCTAGACAAGGTGGAGCATGGCCTGCCGCCGCTCCCGACTCCGGAAGCCGCCGACGCCAAGGACAAGGTCCAGGCCGCGCCATCGTCCGACCCGACGCCGAGCAAGGGCGGCGGCTGACATCGTCACGTCGATGCGCCTCGTCGAGCGTGCGCCCGCCAAGATCAACTTGACCCTGCACGTTGTCGGTCGGCGTGATGACGGTTGGCACGAACTCGAGAGCCTCGTCGCCTTCACGCGCGCCGGCGACACGCTGAGCCTCACGCCGGCCGACGCGCCGAGCCTCGTTGTCGAAGGTCCGACCGCCACCGCGACCGGCGACCCCGACGACAACTTGGTGAATCGCGTCACCCGCGCGCTCGCCGGGAAGGTCGAAGGTTTGAAGGTCGGGGCGTTCCACCTCCTCAAGCGCCTGCCGGTTGCGGCCGGCGTCGGCGGGGGGTCGTCCGACGCGGCGGCGGCGCTGCGCCTGCTCGCCAGGCTGAACGACCTATCCATCGACGATCCGCGCGTGATGGCGGCGGCACGCGAGACCGGCGCCGACGTGCCGGTCTGCCTCGCGGCGCGGGCCCGCATGATGTCGGGCGTCGGCGAGCGCCTCGGACCGCTGCTCGCGCTGCCGCCGCTGCCGGCGCTCGTCGTCAATCCAGGCGTTCCCCTGGAGACGCGGACGGTGTTCGGGCGCATGGACCTGGCGCCCGGCTGGCGCAACGCGGCCTCGGCCCACCCCGTCATCGCCGATGGTCAAGGCCCCAACACGCTGCTCGCCACGCTCAAACGCGGTCGCAACGACATGGAGGACGCCGCCTGCGTGCTCGCGCCGGTGGTCTCGAGCGTGCTCGCCGTGCTCGGTGCCGCGCCGGGTTGCCGCGTCGCCCGGATGTCGGGATCGGGCGCGACCTGCTTCGGCCTGTTCACGGATTGCAAGGCGGTGGCACGGGCGCGCAAGGCGATCCTTCGCTCGCACCCCGGCTGGTGGGTGAAATCGGCGATGCTCGGCTGAGGAGCCTAGAAGAGGCTCGCCTGTCCCTCGTCATCGAACGGTCGCGGAAACCCAGGTGAGGTGTCGAACCTCGCCTGCACGCCGGGGTCGTCGTTGGCGACCGCGTTCACGGCGGTCCCGACCGGCACGAAGGTCAACACGTCGTCCGCCACCGGTTTGAGCAACGCCAAGGCCACGTCGGTCGTGGTCTCGTCCGGATCCAACCACGTCGCGAACGCCTCGGGCTCGATGAGCGCGGGAAGGCGCGGGTGGATGGCGGCGGACGTTCCGTTGGCATCCGTCGTGATGATGCAGGCCGTGTCGACCTCTTCGCCCCCTGGCCCTTGCCATGTTTCCCAGAGGCCGGCCAGCGCCATCGTTGCCCCGTCCGTGCGACGGGCCAGATAGGGCCGCGCATCGGTTGCCCGGCCGCGGCCGGCGCGTTGCCACTCGTAGAAGGCGTCGGCCGGCACGAGGCAGCGCCGCCGGCGTACGGCGTTGCGGAAGCTCGGCTTGACATCGAGTCCCTCGCACCTCGCGTTGAACAGGAGCGGGAAGGCTTTGGGATCCCGCGCGAAAGCCGGGATGAAGCCCCAGCGGACAAGCGCGAAGCGGCGGATGGTCGAAGCGGCACGCCGCTCCGCGCGCACGATCGGGATCGGCTGCGTCGGCGCGATGTTGTAACGCGGTGGGAAAGAGGGATGCTCCTGATAGTCGAAGAGCCGCCGCATGGCGTCCGGCGGCATGGTGATGGCGAAGCGGCCGCACATGGCGCTCATCCCCCGACAGGAAACGTTTCGACCTGGGCATCATGACCGTACGTCATTGCTCTTTGAAGCCTATCGTCCTGTGTTTAGTGAGCTTTTGAACGCTTTGTTAGCGGGTCGAACCGTACAAGGGGAGATCGAAAGCTCGGGTCTTCCATGTCCTACCTGACAGATGACGAACGTGCGGCAGTGCAGGCCATGTCGACCAGCGCGGGCGGCACGCGGGCACGTCGTGCCGAGGCCCTCGTCAATCCCGCGTCCGGGTTGGCAAACGATTACCTCAACCTTTTCAATGAAATCGTCATGCTGCTCGAACAGCTGCCGATGGTCCCGGAACTGTTCGAGGACATCCAACGCTGGCGTCCGACATCCTATCGCGACTACTTCATGGCCTCCATCCTGCCCGGGCGCGGCTCGGCGCTGGAGGCGTACGATCGTATCGAACCGCGCTTCCGTCGCGACTTCGAGATGGTCGTCGAGGAACTCGACCGGCGCGCGACCGGTGCCGTCGCGGCGGTCCGCAAGCAGTTCAAAGCTCACGGCGACCATGACCTCAAGATCCTCTCCGCCCTGTGCGAGCGCGCCGGGCTCAGCATCCGCGAGAGCCTGGACAAGGCGACGATGCTCGTGAACCACGGCGAGGTCCTGTCGGGCGACATGGTCCAGAAGCGCACCGATCTCCTGCTCGCCCGCATGGCGTCGGCGTCGTAGGATATTGGCTTCATCGTCCGGCTTCACCTCGGTGACGGTCGGAAGCCCGGCGACGCGAGCCGTGAGTTCGACCGCACCCAGGGGGACCATGCACCGCGCATCGATCCCACGTGAACCCGCCACCTCGCGTGAAAATGGACGAGTCCCGTGACGGTCGAGGTGGCGGCGGCACTGTTGCGGAACGGCGGGCTCGTCGCCTTCCCGACCGAAACCGTCTACGGACTGGGCGCCGACGCGACCTCGCCCCACGCGGTGTCGCGCATCTACGCGGCGAAGGGACGGCCGCGCTTCAACCCGCTCATCGCCCACGTGGCAGAAGCCGCCCATGCCCTTGCCGAAGGCACGTTCACCGCAGAGGCCCGACACCTCGCCGAACGATTCTGGCCGGGGCCTCTCACGCTGGTGGTGCCTCGCGCGGCCAACGGCGCGGTCTGCGACCTCGCCTGCGCCGGCCTGGGGAGCATCGGCCTTCGCGTGCCGGACCACCCCGTCGCCCTGGCGCTGCTCGCGGCGGTTGGCCGGCCCGTCGCCGCCCCCTCGGCCAACGCCTCGGGGCGGCTCAGCCCGACGACGGCGGACGACGTGCGGGCTGACCTCGGCGCGCGCGTCGACCTCGTCGTGGATGGCGGCCGCTGTCCCGTCGGCGTCGAGTCGACCATCGTCGCCTGCCTCGACGGCACCATCGCCGTGCTGCGCCCGGGCGGCGTCGCGATGGAGGCGATCGAGGCGGCGATCGGGCGCCGCCTCGATCCTCCCGGGGCCGCCATCACCGCACCCGGGATGCTGGCCTCGCACTACGCGCCGACAGCGCGCTTACGCCTGGACGCGTCGACATTGCGTGGAGCCGAAGTCGGTCTCGACTTCGCCGGACGACTCGCTGGTGCGGCCACCCTCGACCTGTCGCCGGGCGGCGACACGCGCGAGGCCGCCGCCAATCTCTACGCCTACCTTCGCGCCCTCGACGCGAAGGGACCGACCGCGATCGCGGTGGCGCCGATCCCGTCCGACGGCCTCGGCGCGGCGATCGCAGACCGCCTACGCCGGGCTGCCGCGCCCAGGCCCTGACGCGAACCTACTTCACCTTCACCTCGGAGGCCGACTTCAGGGCCGTGCCGCCCTTCTTCGTCTTGACCTCGATCGCCGGATCCTCCCTCGACCCATCGCGCTTGATCGTCTTGCCCTTGATGGTCTTCTCGACGGCACCCTTGTGAACCGCCGTGACCTCGGCCTCGACCTTCCCCTTTCCGTACTTGTACTCGACAGCGGCACCCTTCTTCACGTCGGCAGGTTTCGTCATTCGCTCGGCCCTCCATCGCGACTCGAAAGCCGGACCGCGACGCGATGTTCCCCGTCATCGGACGTTAACGATAACGCGGCCCTTGATCTTGCCATCGAGGATGTCGTGGGCGGCGCCGATCACGTCCTCGAGGCCGATCTCGGTCGTCGCCATCGCGAGCTTCGCTCGATCGATGGCACGGGCGAGACGCGCCCAAGCCGCCTCGCGTCGAGACTTGGGACAGTACACGCTGTCGATGCCGAGCAACGCCACACCGCGCAGGATGAAAGGCGCGACCGAGGCCGGCAGCTCCATTCCCTGCGCCAAGCCGCAGGCGGCGATGGCCCCGCCACGCTTCGCCTGCGCCAGCACGTTCGCCAACGTGTGCGAGCCGACCGAATCGACGCCGGCTGCCCAGCGCTCCTTGCCGAGCGGCTTGCCCGGCGCGGAAAGGTCCGCGCGGTCGATCACCTCGTCCGCGCCCATCGCCTCGAGGTAGTCGCGCTCCGCGCCCCGCCCCGTGGAAGCGACGCAGTGCCAGCCCGCCTGGCTCAGCAGCATCAGCGAGAACGAGCCGACGCCACCCGCCGCCCCCGTGACGATGGCCGGCCCGTCCGTCGGCGTCGCGCCGTGCGCCTCCAGCGCGAGCACCGCCAGGGCGGCGGTGTAGCCGGCCGTGCCGATCGCCATCGCGTCACGCGCGGAGATGCCGTCCGGCAATTTGACGAGCCAGTCGCCCTTGACGCGCGCCTTCTCCGCGTAGCCGCCGAAATGGGTCTCGGATAGGCCCCACCCGTTACAGACCACGCCGTCCCCCGGCCGGAACGCGGGATCATCCGACGCCTCGACGACGCCGGCGAAGTCAATGCCGCCGATCATCGGCGACACGCGCACGACCGGGTTCCTGCCGGTGATGGCCAGCCCGTCCTTGTAGTTCACGGTGGAATGCGACACCCGGACGGTGACGTTGCCCGGCATCAGCTCCACCTCGTCGAAATCGACGATGGCCGCCTTCGTGCCGGTGTCCGTTCTATCGATGCGAAGGGCTTTCATCGGCATTCGTGCTCCGGGGCGGTGGCCGCGCCGCGTCCGGGCGAGGACGGGCGAAGCCGCAGGCTCGGCACATCTACATCCCGGAATAGATCGGTCCACCCCCGCCTTCCGGCGGCTTCCAGGTGATGTTCTGCGCCGGGTCCTTGATGTCACACGTCTTGCAGTGCACGCAGTTCTGCGCGTTGATCACGAAACGCGGGTCGGTCTTCTTCGCCTCGTCGGCGTACTGGATCTCGTAGACGCCGACCGGGCAGTACAGGCGCGAGGGCGCGCCGTACACCGGCAGGTTCCTCGCCACCGGGATGGACGGATCCGCCAGCACGAGATGGGGCGGCTGGTTGTCCTCATGCGTCGTGCCGGACAGGTAGACGGACGAGGTCTTGTCGAAGGTCAGCTTGCCGTCGGGCTTGGGGTAAACGATGGGCTTCACGGCGGCGAGCGGCTTCATCGCCTGGTAGTCCGCCTCACCGTGCTTCAGGGTGCCGAAGATCGAGAAACCGGCGAGCGCGTTGGTCCACATATCGAGGCCGCCCAGAACGACGCCGCCGATGGTCCCGACCTTCGACCAGAGCGGCTTGACGTTGCGCACGGGATGAAGGTCGCGGCCGATCGTCGTTTCGCGCCAATGATCGGCGTAGGCCTCGAGGCGGTCGTGCGAGCGGCCGGCCTTCAGCGCGTCCGCCGTCGCCTCCGCCGCCTGCACGCCGGAGAAGATCGCGTTGTGCGAGCCCTTGATGCGGGGCAGGTTGACGAAGCCGGCGGCGCAGCCGATCAGCGCCGCGCCGCGCACGGCCAGCGTCGGCACCGACTGCCAGCCGCCTTCCGTGATCGCCCGCGCCCCGAAGGCGAGCCGCTCGCCCTCGGCGAAGGTTTCGCGGACCGCCGGATGCGTCTTGAAGCGTTGGAACTCGTCGAAGGGCGAGAGCGTCGGATTCTGGTAGTTCAGGTGGGTGACGAAGCCGACCGCCACGCGATCGGCGCCGTAATGGTAAAGGTAGCTGCCGCCGCCCGTGCCGCCGTCAAGCGGCCAGCCGAAGGTGTGGCGCACGAGTCCGGCCTCGTGGCGGTCCGGCACCACGCGCCAAAGCTCCTTGATGCCGACCCCGTACTTCTGCGGCTCACCGGCGTCGTACAGGTTGAACTTGGCGGCGAGCACCTTGGTGAGCGAACCGCGCGCACCCTCCGCGAACAAGGTGTAGCGCCCCCGCAGCTCCATGCCGCGCGTGTAATTGGCGGTCGGCAGGCCATCCTTGCCTAGCCCCATGTCGCCGGTGGCTACGCCGACCACGGCGTCGGTCTCATCATAAAGGATCTCGGCGGCGGCGAAGCCCGGGTAAATGTCCACCCCGAGCGCTTCCGCCTTCACGGCCAAGTACTTGGCGACGTCCGACAGCGAGCCGATGAAATTGCCGTGGTTCGCCATCAGCTTGGGCATGACCGCGTTCGGCAGCCGGATCGCGCGCGTCTTCGTCAGGTAATCGAAGCGGTCGACGCGGACGGGCGTCTTCAGCGGCCGCTCGTCGTCCGTGCGCCAGTCCGGCAGGAGTTGGTCGAGGGCGGACGGGTCCATCACCAGACCGGACAGGATGTGCGCGCCGACCTCCGAGCCCTTCTCCAGCACCACCACCGACAGGTCGGCGTCGATCTGCTTCAGCCGGATCGCCGCCGACAGGCCGGCCGGACCGCCGCCGACGATGACGACGTCGAAGTCCATGCTCTCGCGCGGCTCGGGGGACGCATCGCTTCCGCTCATCTCAAACCCAGGTCCTGTCGCCGGCCGCGTGAACAGACCGCGTGAATTGATGGTATCGACGTAATGCGTGCCGATGCCAGCGGCAACCGCCGTGCGACCCGAGGCCATGTCCGGCGGACGCAAAACCCTCCCCGGCACGGAGCGGGGATGCTAGGGCTGCGCCGGCATGACGATGCCCGACCCCCTCGACGACGCCACGACCACCGCACTGGAGTACCTCCTTCGGTGGTACGCGGCCATGGGCGTCGACGCGCCGGTCGACGACGCGCCGCATGATCGCTTCGCGTCGGCCGAGACCGGGAAGCCGGCCGATGACCCCGGCGTCGCCGCCCTTGCTCGCGTGGCGGCGCGGAACCCTCCCGCGCAGCCGGCGTCCCGGACCGGGTCCGCCGCCCCGCCCGCCGCACGCAGGCCGATGGATGCGACGCCCATGGCCGCGGACGCCCTCGTGCGCCAGGCCGAGACCCTCGCCGGCGGGGCGGCCACGCTCGAGGAGTTGAGGGCTCGCTGGGAAACCCTGCCCGGCTGCGGCCTGGCCGCGACCGCCTCGCGGATGATCTTCTCCAGCGGGACGCCGGGCGCGCCCGTGCTGCTCGCCGGCGGCGCGCCGGACGCCGACGACGAGCGCGCCGGCGAGGCGTTCGCCGGTTCCCACGGGCGGCTGCTCGACGCGATGCTGCGGGCGATCGGCCTTGATCGCGGCGGTGTTTACATGATCAACGTCGTGCCGTGGCGCCCGCCCGGCAACCGCGCGCCCACCCCGCTCGAACTCGCCTTGTGCCTGCCCTTCGCCCGACGCCACGTCGCGCTGGCCGATCCGGCCCTGATCCTGTGCCTCGGCGAGCGCGCCGCCCAGCCGCTGCTCGACACCCGCGATCCGATCAGCCGCCTGCGGGGGCGCTGGATGAGCTACGAGGGCGAAGCGAAAACGGTGAAGACGCTTGTCACCTTTCCGCCGGCCATCCTCTTGAAGCAGCCGATACAGAAGCGGCGGGCCTGGGCCGACCTGCTGATGCTGGCGGCGGAGCGGCCGAGCCGACCCCCACCAGGATCGAGCTGACGGCGAGCCGCCTCGCCGGCGTATGGGCCGCGAACGCCGACGGCTTCGAGGCTCGTGACGCGCTCCGCGGGTGTTTCGCTCCGCAGGTGTTTCAAAGAATGCGGGTGGCGCGCGCGCGCAGGCGCGTCGCCCGCCTCGAACGCCTGACAAGCTGGCCGAACCCCCCCGCCCCGCCCCGACCACGCGGCATCAGGATCCCGACCACCGGGGCGCGACCCGGCACCATCCTCTCGATCAACGTTTCCGGCGCCGCCAGGATTAGGGCCGCCGCCTCGGGCCCTGATCGCCGGAGGAACGCGTCGAGGTCGTCCATCACGGTGGCGTCGTGATGATAGCCGGCCAGCAGGACGAGCACGCGCCCTTCCTGGCCCCCGGCGAGCGCGAGGGCAAGTCGTTCCGCTTCGTCCCTGGCCACGACGACCTTGCATCCCACGCGATCGGCGACGTCGTCGAGATCGATGTCCGCCGGTCCGGCCAGGGTGACATCCCCCACGACCCCCGCCACCACCGCCGACACGAGCCAGACGAGGGATCGAACGGCGATCTCGCGAACATGATCGGCATCGTCCGGCGGGCGGGGATCGGGCACGAGGACGATCGCCGGGATCACGCGCACGCCTCTCGACGTACCGGGCTGACATCCCTTGGACGGTCGAGCCTTGGACCGTCGTGCCTTGGACCGACGTGCACGGGAGGGAACATCGAGTTGGTCGGCCTGGGCACGTCGTGACCTTAGAGAATCGGTGTCGACCCTAGCGCTGGCGTCCTCATCGGTTTACAAGGTTTCACCAAACTTATCCACAGGCTGAGCTAGACAATTCCCTTTATGTTCCCTACATGTTCTCTTAACGATGGAGAACGGATGTGTCGGCTCTAAACACCGGAAGACGGATGCGCTTCTCGACCGACGCGATCGACGCCGTGGCCCTGGACGGTGACCGGACCATTGGCGTCATTCCGCATGCGCCGTGGTCCTGGGAGGTGCCAGGTCCTATCACGACCCGACGTGACGTCCCGCGCCAGGGTGATGTTGGGGATGACGCTTGGGGCGTACTGGAGATGGTGCCGGCCCCTCGGCCGAAGGTCGTGTACGAGCGTGCCCGCGCGATCATCACGCGCAACGAGTCCCCCGACATCTTCTTCGAGCGGGCCATCAACCCCTACCGAGGTCACGATCACGGTTGCGCCTACGACTTTGCCCGCCAGCTCCACGCGATGGCGGAAACGACGCCGGGGCAAGACGACCGCTTGTTCGCCAAGGCGGGCGCGGCGGAGCTGCTGGAGAAGGAGCTGGGGGCGCCGGGCTACCAGGTGAAGGCGATCGCACTGGGGACGGACACCGATCCCTACCATCCCGTCGAGCGCACGGAGCGCGTGACGCGGAGCATCCTAGAGGTGCTGGCCAAGGCCAACCATCCGGTGGGCATCACGACCAAGTCGGCCCTGGTGCTGCGCGACCTCGACCTCCTCGCGCCAATGGCTAGGCGCGGCTTGGTCAAGGTCGCCATCCCGCTCACGACGCTGGATCCCCAGCTCGCCCGGCGCCTGGAGCCCAGGGCCAGCGCCCCGGAGCGGCGGTTGCACGCGATCGAGGCTTTGAGCGATGCCGGGGTTCCGGTGACTGCCATGGTGGCGCCGATCATCCCCGCCATCAACGACGGGGAGATCGAGACGATCCTGACCAGGGCTTACGCGCGCGGTGCGCGGGAGGCCGGATACGTGATGCTGCGGCTGCCGCCCGAGTCGCGGGACCTGTTCGGGTCATGGCTGCTGGCGCACTATCCGGACAAGCACCGGCACGTGATGACGCTCGTGAAGTCGATGAGCCAAGGGTTGACGAGCAAGGGTGGGTTGACGAGCAAGGGTAGGATGGCCGGTCCGGGCG
>CAXSDP010000044.1:24310-32617 GCA_964235705.1 uncultured Beijerinckiaceae bacterium
GGGTTGACGAGCAAGGGTGGGTTGACGAGCAAGGGTAGGATGGCCGGTCCGGGCGGCGCCACCCCGATGGGCAAGGGCGATGCCACGGGTCCATTCGCCTGGATGATCGGGCGTCGCTTCGAGACGGCGATGGCGAAGAACAATTACGCCGCCCGGTGTATGAAGGTGAGGACGGACCTGTTCACGCGACCGGCGGTGGCGGGGGAGCAACTGTCCTTCTTGCTGTGAGGCTCGGTGAGCGTCAGCGCGAGTTCATCGTGAAATGAGCGGCAAGCCACAGGCCGACGAGGAACAGCAGGGCGATCAGGGCGTAGGTGGCGATCAGGCCGGGGGTCATCGCGCTGCTGCCATCGCTGAACCCCGATCGCTTCTGGAACGGGGCGCGGCCCGGTGCCGGTTGCCCGGCGACGTTGGGGCCCTGGCCGGCGAGCACCGCCTCCGCGAGGTGGCGGTACGTCACCAGGCGGCGCGGCGTTCCCTCGCCGATGATGTAGGAGGCGAGTTCCGCGTCGTCCGGGGCGCGTCGCTTCGCGGCCTCGAAGGCGGTCAACCAGTCGAGCTTATGCTGCTTGTAGATCGAGTAAGCGACGAGGCCGGCGATATCACCATCGTCCTTCACGAGGTTGACGAAGACCGCGTTGCGCTCACCGTTGACCGGACGCTCCATGAGCGGGAACGCCGACGCTTGTGTCGCGTCGCCACCGGCGATGGTGGGAGCGAACGGCGTACTCTTCGGCATGGCCGAAACCGTCGGCATCGTCTTCTCGTTGTCCATTCGTTGTCCACTCACGCGCACGCCAGTCGTGATTAAGAGCAAGGGGCGGGCTCAGCAAGGGTTTTGCGACCGGGCGCCCTGGCCCCATACCGCCTCGATGTGCCCGGCGTCCGCGGTACGTGTCCGCGAGGATCGGAGATGAACGGACCGCACGTCCTGCTGGAGCAAACCTTGCGGCGGGCCGGCGTCTGGCCGGTGGCCGGCATCGACGAGGCCGGTCGCGGGCCGCTGGCTGGTCCGGTCGCGGCGGCGGCCGTGATCCTCGACCCCGACGACATCCCGGACGGCATCAATGATTCGAAGGCGCTCACGACCGATGCGCGGGAAGCGCTTTTCGTCGCGATCGTCGAGCGGGCGCTCAGCGTCGGCATCGCCTTCGCCAGCACGGCCGAGATCGACGCCCTCAACATCCGCCAGGCGACGTTCCTCGCGATGAGCCGTGCGCTCGCCGCCCTGGCGATCACGCCGGCCCACGTGCTGGTCGACGGCAACGACGTGCCGCCCCGCCTCGGCTGCCCGGCCGAGGCCGTGATCAAGGGCGACGCCACCTCGCTCTCGATCGCCGCCGCCTCCATCCTCGCCAAGGTGTCGCGCGATCGCCTCATGCGTCGCCTGTGCGCGCGATATCCGGCCTACGGCTTCAGCCAGCACAAAGGCTACGGCACGCGCCGCCACCGCGCCGCCCTGGCGGAGCACGGCCCCTGCCCTGCCCATCGTCGAAGTTTCGCGCCGGTGCGGGTGCTCCTTTGAGGGCGCCCGGCCCTTGATCCACGGCTTTTCAATCGAATTGTCCGAAAAGGACACACGTCCCGCACACCATCCTAAACGCCGCTTTTACTTCGCGTCGCCATAGTCATCGTCGTTGGTTCGTTGCGTATCCGGTGTGTGTTCATGCGTATCGCACAGGCTGGAATGTCCGGCTCGAAGTCTCAGATCCAGGTCACGCGTACTGAGACTTCGAGGGCCCGGCTCGTCCGGCCCGACGTTGATTCGAACCTTACGGAAGCCGGCGCGCCGTCACGGGGCGAGATCGTGGTCGGCGATTGCATCGAGGCGCTGGGCCGCCTCCCGGCGGAAAGCGTCGATCTCGTCTTCGCCGACCCGCCTTACAACCTCCAGCTCGCCGGCACCCTGGCGCGTCCCGACCAGAGCGTCGTCGATGCCGTCGACGACGAGTGGGACAAGTTCGCCAGCTTCGCCGACTATGATCGTTTCTCGCGGGACTGGCTCGCCGCCGTGAAGCGCGTGATGAAGAAGAACGCGACGCTGTTCGTGATCGGCTCGTACCACAACATCTTCCGCGTCGGCGCCACGCTGCAGGACCAGGGCTTCTGGATCCTCAACGACATCGTGTGGCGCAAGGCGAACCCGATGCCGAACTTCCGCGGCCGCCGCTTCACCAACGCGCACGAGACGCTGATCTGGGCCTCGAAGAGCGCGGAGGCCAAGGCCTACACCTTCAACTACGAGGCCTTGAAAGCCGGCAACGACGATTGTCAGGTCCGCTCTGACTGGTACTTCCCGATCTGCACGGGCGGGGAACGCTTGAAGGACGAGGATGGGCGCAAGACCCACCCGACGCAGAAACCGGAGGCGCTGATCGGCCGCATCCTGCTCGCCGCCACCAAGCCCGGCGACGTCGTGCTCGATCCCTTCTTCGGGTCGGGAACGACCGGCGCGGTGGCCAAGCGTCTCCGGCGATCCTTCATCGGCATCGAGCGCGACGCGACCTACGCGGAGGCGGCGCGCGCGCGGATCGCGGCGGTCGAGCCGCTGCCGGTCGACCTCCTGCTGGAAACCCCGAGCAAGCGCGGCGAGGCGCGCGTGTCGTTCGCCTCGCTCGTGGAAGCCGGCTACATCGCCCCCGGCGACACGCTGAGCGACGGGCGCGGCCGCCACCACGTCACGGTGCTGGCGGACGGTGCGGTGGCCCTGGGCCAGATCGTCGGCTCCATCCACAAGATCGGCGCCCTGACGCAAGGCCTGCCGGCGTGCAACGGCTGGACCTACTGGCACCGGCAAACATCGAACGGCCCCGAACCCATCGACGCGATGCGCGACCGCTTCCGAGCGGCTTCGCCGCCCCCGTAGGCTCGAGCGGTCGCGGCGGGCGGCTTGCCGCTGGACAAGCCGAGGACGAGTTTCTATAAACCGGCTCCGTCGTCGGCGACGCGGCGCCCAGGTAGCTCAGTTGGTAGAGCATGCGACTGAAAATCGCAGTGTCGGTGGTTCAATTCCTCCCCTGGGCACCAAAGCTTTCCAATGATGCGAAGTCGATGACGCGGGATCTCCCGCTTCGATCATCCCTTGGCGCCTCATAAAACCTTCATCGACGCGGATGACCTGAGGTCGGCCATCGAGGCTGGTTTCATCGATCGTGACACCAACGCTGGCGGCGAAATCATGTGCCGGTGATCGCCTCACCCCGGGGTCGCTAGCAGCCCGTCGACGTGCCGCCCAATCGTGTCCTTGGAACGTGAAGCCTTGCAACGCTCGGCCTCGATGATCGCGAGCAGGTCCTTGTAGGTCACCTGGATATCGTCGTTGACGAGTACGTAGTCGTACTGCGACCAACGGCGGATCTCGTTGCGGGCGTTGGCGAGGCGACGCGCGATCACGTCCGGCGGGTCTTCCGCGCGCCGCTCCAGTCGCGCCTGGAGTTCGCCCATCGACGGCGGCAGGATGAAGACGGTCACCGCATCCATGCCGGCACGCGCCTTGACCTGCTGGGTGCCCTGGTAGTCGATGTCGAAGAGGACGTCGCGACCCTCCGCCAGCACCCGATCCACGGGCTCGCGCGGCGTGCCGTAGAAGTTGCCGTGCACCTCCGCCCATTCCAGCAGGTCGTCGTCCTCGCGCAGCGCCGCGAACTGCCTCTTCGTGATGAAATTGTAGTGCACGCCATCGGCCTCGCTGGATCGACGCGGCCGGGTCGTCACCGAGATCGACAGCGTGAGGTCGAGGTTCGCCTGGCTCAACAGCATCCGGGTCAGCGTCGTTTTGCCCGCGCCGGACGGAGAGGACAGGATCAGGATGAAGCCCCGGCGGTCCGACGATGCGCCGGGATGGGCGCCCCCCTGCGCCCCGGACCCCACGTGATGCTCGCTTCCCATGGCGGTCCGCCTACTCGATGTTTTGGATCTGCTCGCGCAATTGCTCGATCTCGGCACGCAGTTCAAGGCCGATAGCGGTCAAGGCGGCATCGTTGACCTTGGCGCAGAACGTGGACGCCTCGCGCGTGAGTTCCTGCGCCAGGAAGTCGAGGCGGCGTCCGACCGGGCCGCCGGTCTCGATCAGGCCGCGCGCCGCCGCGACGTGGGCGGCGAGCCGGTCCAGCTCCTCGCGGACGTCGGCCTTGGCCGCGAGGAGCAGCGCCTCCTGGTGCAGTCTGATCGGATCCAGGCCTGGCTGGCCGACGAGCGCGGCGACCGATCGTTCGAGTTTGGCGCGGATGGCGGCCGGCTGACGTTCGGGCGCGATGTCGGCCTCGTGCGTCAAGCGGGCGATCGCCTCGAGGCGCCGTTCCAGCACGGGTCGCAGCGCCGCACCCTCATCCTCGCGCATGGCCACCAGCGCGGCGAGGCCACGCTCGAAGCCATCGGCGCAGGCGGCTTCGAGCGCCTCCCGCTCCGCTGGCTCGGGCGTCGCCTCGTCGGCCTCGACGACGCCCCTCACGCCGAGCAGGCCGTCGAGCGTCGCCGGACCAATGCTCGCCGGAAGTGTGATCTTCGTCAGCGCGCGCAGCAGGTCGCCGAGAAGCACCACGTTGATCCGCGACCGGGGCGCGGCGGCGTCGCGCGCCAGGACCAGCGTCACGGCGCACGTACCACGCGAGAGCCGTGCGGCGATGCGCTGGCGACAGGCGCCATCGAGCGCGTCGAAGCTCGGCGGCAGTCGTAAGCGAAGGTCCAGCCCTTTCGCGTTGAGCGCCTTGAACTCCCACGTCCACCGCGTCGAGCCGAACGAACCCGCCTCCTGGGCGAAACCGGTCATGCTGCGGATCATGGCGACGAGGTTCGTCGTGCGAGGAGCAGGAGCGGGACCGACTTCACGCTAGTGGATCAGTTCGGGCGGAATCGATTTCGCAGTGTTGAGGTCGTAAGTCTTGTCGCGCAGGGGGTCGAGCGCCGTGCCCTCCGACACGTCATAGATCTTGGGGTGCAGCGGCGGCGTCTTGCTCGGCGTCGCCGGAGCGACCGGTCCCGTGTCGGCGAAAAGGTCGCCGCCGCTTTGTCCAGGGAGGGCGTCGAGGGTGACCTTCGCGGTCCGTGTCGGGGCGTTTTGACTCGGCACGGTTTGTGTCGGGGCGGGCGCGCCCTGGACCGCGGCGGTAGCGGACTGATCGATCGTCTCCGATGTGACCGGGCCGTCGAGCGCGATGGACCGTTGCGGCTCCACACCGCCGATCGTGAAGTCGAGCGCGTCGAGGCTGGTCGACAGCGCCGCGATGGTCACGGCCGCACCCTTGCGCCCGCCACGGGGCGGCGGCAGGCTCTCCTCGACGGAGGCGATCGCGGCGATGTCGTGGTTGGTCGCCGGATCGGCGAAGGAGGCGACGCGACCGTTGCTCGCCGTCCTGACGGCGCTCGGAAGCATGCCGAAGACGGTGTCGGACGCATCGCTCCGCTGGTTGCCGCGCGTCGGGGGGGAGGACGGAGACGGCAGCGGCGCGGTCGCCGCCGGTGACAGCTTGTCGACGTCGACCCTATCCTTGGCGTCGCGCTCGATCTGACGCCAGCGTTGGACGTTGCGGTTGTGCTCATCGATGCTGGGAGCGAAGACGTGGCCCCCGGTCCCGTCCGCGACGAAGTACAGGTCGCTCGTGCGCGACGGGTTCGCGACCGCTTCCAGCGCCGCCCGCCCCGGATTGTCGATGGCGCCGGGCGGCAGGTTATCGATCTGGTAGGTGTTGTATGGCGTGCGCTTGTCGAGTTCCGCGCGGGTGATCGCGTGCCCGAGCGTTCCCTGCCCGGCGACGAGGCCGTACACGATCGTCGGATCGGACTGCAGGCGCATGTGTTTCTGCAGCCGGTTGATGAAGACGCCGGCCACGCGTGGACGCTCGTCGGCCTTGCCGGTTTCCTTCTCGACGATCGAGGCGAGCGTGACCAAGTCGAAAGGCGAGCGCAGCGGCAGGTCGGGCGAACGTCGCGCCCAAATCTGCTCGAGCGCGCGCCGCTCGTCATCCTCCATCTTCTGCAGGATGTCGTTGCGCGAGGACCCCCTCGCCACCTTGTAGGTTTCGGGCAGCAAGGTGCCCTCCTTGGGCACGTCGCGGATGTCGCCGACCAGCACGTCGCTCTCGCGCAACCGTTGGACGACCTGGGCGCTCGTCAAACCTTCGGGGATCGTGATGGCGTGGAGGATCTGCTTGCCGTTGACCAGCGTGTCGACGACGCTGCGCATGCTGGCATGCTGCTTGAACAAGTATTCGCCGGCCCTGACCTTCCCCCGTTTGTGCTCGACGGCCAGCACGATGTTGAAGGCGAGGGGGCTGTCGATGACGTCGTCGGCGCTGAGCTTGTCGATAATGTCCGGCAGGTCGGTGTGGGGCGCGATGAAGACGACTTTGTCCGCCGCCAACGGACCTGGCGACTGAACCCGGTTCGTACCCCAAACCAGCGCGGCCAGGGCGCCGAGGGCGCCGACGACGAGGAAGGACAGGAACCCGCTCAAGGCCGAGAGCGTCGGGCGCTTCCGGCTCGGCGGTTTCGGCGGCGGCGGGGGAGCCGCTTCCGGCTGAAGGGCCTCGTTGGGACTTTGCGGCATCATCCTCCGCCCGGACGTGATGGGGCTCATGAGGGCACGACCGGCTCCGAAAGACGTGGACTCCAAAGCGCCGATTACCATGCCAACTTCCACCACGAGGGGTTCGCGGCTGGAGGCAGCTTCAGCCGCCAATGCGGCGAAAGAGGGATACAGCCGGATCGATCGCCCATTCCATAGCACAACGATCCCGGAGTCGAGGACGCAGAAATCGACGGAGAGAGGTTCAGGCGTCGAAGGCTGCCGTCATCAGCCCGGATGCTTGAAGATCAGGCACGCGTTGGTCCCGCCGAAGCCGAAGGAGTTCGACAACGCGTACTCGACTTCGCGCCGGCGCGCCTCGTGCGGCACGAGGTCGATGCGCGCGATGTCCGGGGGATTGTCGAGGTTGATCGTCGGCGGGACGATCTGATCGCGGATCGCGAGGATGGAGAACACCGCCTCGACGGCACCGGCCGCGCCCAACAGGTGGCCGACCGCCGACTTGGTCGACGACATGGACAAGTCGGTGACGGTTGGTCCGAGCAGCCGCTGCACCGTGTTCAACTCGATCTCGTCGCCGAGCGGGGTCGAGGTGCCATGCGCGTTGATGTAGTCGAGCTCGGACGGCTCGATGCCGGCTCGCTTGACCGCAGCCCGCATCGCGCGATAGGCGCCATCACCGCTCGGGTCGGGCGCGGTGATATGGTAGGCATCGCCCGACATGCCGTAACCAACCACCTCGGCGTAGATCCTCGCGCCACGGGCCTTGGCGTGCTCGTAGGCTTCCAGCACCACGGCGCCGGCGCCCTCCCCCATGACGAAACCGTCGCGGTCGCGGTCGAACGGGCGCGATGCCTTGACCGGCGCATCGTTGAAGGCGGTCGACAACGCCTTGCAGGCGGCGAAACCGGCGATGCCGATGCGGTTGACCGAGGATTCCGCGCCGCCGGCGACCATGACGTCGGCGTCCTCCAGCGCGATCAGGCGGGCGGCGTCGCCGATCGCGTGGGTGCCGGATGAACACGCGGTCACGCAGGCGTGGTTCGGTCCCTTCAGCTTATGCTGGATGGAAACGTACCCGCCGGCGAGGTTGATGATGCGTCCCGTGATGAAGAAGGGGGACACGCGGCGGGGACCCTTCTCGTGAAGGATGACCGCCTGATCGTTGATGCCACCGAGCCCACCGATGCCCGCGCCGAACATGACGCCGGTCGCGCATTGCTCGGCCTCCGTCTTCGGGTGCCAGCCTGCGTCGTTCAACGCCTGCGTGGCGGCGGACACGGCGTACAGGATGAAGGCGTCGATCTTGCGCTGTTCCTTCGGCTCCAGCCAATGGTCGGGGTTGAAGCTGCCGCCGCTGCCGTTGCCGTAGGGGACCTGCATCGCGACGCGGCACGCGAGATCGTCGGTCTTGAACCCGTGGATCGGTCCAGCCCCGCTTTCGCCGGCCAAGAGTCGCTTCCAGGTTTCCTCAACGCCGCAAGCGAGCGGGGAAACCATGCCGAGACCTGTGACGACTACCCTGCGCAAAGCTCTGGCCTTCGCTTGAGCGTGGATTCAACCGACATCGGCATCCACCGCCTGGATCCCGAACACGGATTGGCACACGTCGAGATCGGTCGGTGGCATCGGAGCGACGATCCGTTGGGGACCGGAGGTTTGGAACCCTGCGTCGGGGACGCGGAGGTCGTACCCAAGCGGGTCGCGGGCTCGTGCCTCAGGACGAGGCGGCTGTCGCCTTGTCGAGGAACCGGACGGCGTCGCCCACGGTCACGATCGTCTCG
>CAXSDP010000045.1:0-32584 GCA_964235705.1 uncultured Beijerinckiaceae bacterium
ATGCGAGCTGCGAGCTGCGAGGCGCTGGTCGAGGCGTTGGAGGAGGCACTCCCTTACCTGGATGGAGGCGGACCGAAAAACCTCGACGCCACGCTCCGCGCCAAGCTGCTCGTCGCGATGCCAGGGCTGAAGGAGCGGGCCAAGACGCTCGTCGAGCTGCTCGATGGCGCCGCCTTCCTGTTCACCCCGCGTCCCCTGCCGATGGACGCCAAGGCGCAGGCGATCCTGGCGACGGGACGCCCCCACATCGTGGCCCTGCTCCCCCGGCTCGAGGCGCTGCGCGACGATTGGACGGCGCCGGTGATCGAGGCGGACGTGCGGGCCTACGTGGCGGAGGCGGGCGTCAAGCTCGGCGAAGTCGCCCAGCCGCTGCGCGCCGTCCTGACCGGGCGCTCGGTGTCGCCGGGCGTGTTCGACGTCTTCGAGGTGCTGGGGCGCGAGGAGAGCCTGGGACGGATGCGGGACCAGGCTTGCTGAGCGTGGCGAAACGATCCTCCGAGCTGTTGCCGCGATGACACGTCCCGTCTTGTCGGCCATGCGCCTATGGGCTAATCGTCCCGATAGGCACTCGACGCTGGCTGCAGGCATTGGACGGCGGACGTCGCGCGGCCGTAAGCTTTGGAAGGGTCGTTCATGAGCACAGGTGCTGGATCCCTCTCGGTCGCCGACAAGTCGATCGCCTTGCCTGAGAAGGCCGGCGTCCTCGGCCCGACCGTCCTCGATATTTCCAAGCTTTACGCCCAATCGGGCATGTTCACCTACGATCCGGGCTTCACCTCCACCGCGAGCTGCGAGTCGAAGATCACTTTCATCGACGGCGACGAGGGCGTTCTGCTGTACCGGGGTTACCCGATCGAGCAGCTCGCCGAGAAGGGCTCGTTCCTCGAGACCTGCTACCTCCTCCTCCACGGCGACCTGCCGACGAACGCGGAAGCTGAGGACTTCAACCACCGCGTCCAGCGCCACACGATGGTGCACGAGCAGATGTCGCGGTTCTTCCAGGGGTTCCGTCGCGACGCCCACCCGATGGCGGTGATGGTCGGGTCGATCGGCGCGCTCTCGGCCTTCTACCACGACTCGACGGACATCTCCGACCCCACGGTGCGGATGATCGCCTCGATGCGCCTCATCGCCAAGGTCCCGACACTGGCGGCCATGGCCTACAAGTACACGATCGGCCAACCCTTCGTGTACCCGGACAACACCCTCGACTACAGCGCCAACTTCCTCAAGATGTGCTACGCGGTGCCCTGCGAGGACTACAAGGTCAGTCCCGTGATGGCGAAAGCCTTGGACAAGATCTTCATCCTCCACGCCGACCACGAGCAGAACGCCTCGACCTCGACCGTGCGGCTCGCGGGCTCGTCGGGTGCCAACCCGTTCGCCTGCATCGCCGCCGGCACGGCCTGCCTGTGGGGACCGGCCCACGGGGGCGCCAACGAGGCGGCGTTGAAGATGCTCGCCGAGATCGGCTCGGTGAAGAACATCCCGCGCTTCATCGAGCGCGCCAAGGACAAGAACGACCCGTTCCGCCTGATGGGCTTCGGCCACCGCGTCTACAAGAACTACGACCCGCGCGCCAAGATCATGCAGAAGACCTGCCACGAGGTCCTCGGCGAGACCGGCATGGGCGACGATCCGCTGCTCGAGATCGCCTTGGAGCTGGAGCGCATCGCGCTCTCGGACGACTACTTCATCGAGAAGAAGCTTTATCCCAACATCGACTTCTACTCGGGGATCACCCTCAAGGCGATGGGCTTCCCGACCGCGATGTTCACCGTGCTGTTCACCGTCGCGCGCACCGCCGGCTGGATCGCGCAGTGGAAGGAGATGATCGAGGATCCCTACCAGAAGATCGGCAGGCCCCGTCAGCTCTACACCGGCGAAGGTCGGCGCGACTACGTGGCCCCGGCCAACCGCTGACGCGTTCACGCTGTGGTTCCTGAGGTCGTCGCGTCCCTGGGACCATTCGCCGGACTTGTCCCGAGCGCGTGGGACCCGATGTCGGATCCAGGTGCTTGGTGACCGGACCTCGATATGACCCATGACGTGAGCGCGCGTGACGAGACCCAAGGCGATGGCGCGGCGCCGGCCGAATGTCGGGCGGCGGACATCATCGTCTCGGGTGCCGGCGCGACCGGCCTCGCCACCGCGCTCGCGCTCGGGCGGGCGGGTCACAGCGTCGTTTGCGCCGGCGCGTCGGACACGCGGGCGACCGGGCGCACGGTCGCGCTGTTCGAGGGATCGCTGCGCTTCCTCCGGTCGATCGGGCTGGGTGAGCGCCTGGAAGCGGTCGCGCAACGCATCGAGGCGATCGACATCATCGACGACACCGGCGCGCGCTTCGCCGCCCCGCCGCTGCGGTTGAACGCGTCGGAGATCGGACTCGACGCCCTCGGCGTCAACGTCGCGACGGACAAGCTCATCGCCCTGCTGCGCGACGAGGCGGCGGCCATGCCCAACGTGCACCTGACCGGTGAAGCCCTGGCGAACATCGTCATCGACGAGGACGGCGTCCGGGCCAGCGACGCGTCCGGCCGCACCTACGCCGCCGGCCTGGTCGCCGCCGCCGACGGACGCCGGTCCCCGACCCGTTCGGCCGCGAAGATCGGCGCGCGGACGTGGACCTACCCGCAAGTCGCGATCACCGCCCTCATCAGCCACCGCAAGCCGCACAACGACCGCTCGGTCGAGTTCCACACGCGCGGCGGCCCCTGCACGCTCGTCCCCTTGGCGGGGAGCGCGGCGCATCCGCATCGCTCGTCGCTCGTTTGGCTGATGACCCCCGCCGAGGCCGATCGACGCCGGGCGTTGGACGATGCCGCCCTGGCGATCGAGTTGCAGCACCAGACGCGCTCGATCGTCGGACGCATCGCCTTCGAGGCCGCGCGGGGCGTGTTCCCCATGAGTGGCCTGAAGGTCAACCGGCTCACCGGGCGCAGGGTGGTGCTGCTGGGCGAGGCGGCCCACGCCTTCCCCCCACTCGCCGCGCAGGGGCTCAACCTCAGCCTGCGCGACATCATGCAGCTCGTCTCGACCTTGGCCGACGCGCGGGGCCGTGACATCGATCTGGGGTCGCTCGCCGCCCTACAGCCCTACGAGCGGGCGCGCCGCCGCGACGTCGCGCTCCGAACGAGCGGCGTCGACATGCTCAACCGCTCGATCATCACCGATTTCGCGCCGGTCGACGTGGTGCGCGGCGTCGGCACGGCGGCGCTGCGGCTGATCGGGCCGCTGCGGCGCGCGGTCATGAGGGAAGGTATCCTTCCGCCCTCACCGCTGGACGGCGGGCTAGCGCCGGCGGTGCGCTGACCGGTCATCGACCCGAACTCGAAGTCGCGCCTTCGTCACGAGGGATTGGCTTATCAACAGCGAAGTTCCCGCGTCGGCGCGCGTCGCCTGGAACCCGGCCCTGGCAAGAACATTATGCGAACAAGGAGAACCCCATGACCAACCGCACGTCGAAGACGGATCATCAGCCGACGACCGACCACAATGCGAAGACCGACCACAACCCGAAGACCGATCCGGCGCCGAACTCCAACACCGTGAAGGATCCGCATGATTGGACGACCGGCGAGGAGCCGATGACCGGTGCGCAGGCCTCCTACCTCAAGACGCTCAGCGAACAAACCCACACCGAGTTCGACGAGAGCCTGAACAAGGCCGAAGCCTCAATGCGCATCGACGCACTTCGCTCGGAGACGGGGCTCGCGGGCAAGAAGTAGGCTCGCACGGCGGGCTCGGCCGAACGAAGGGCGTCGGGCTATCCTGGCGCCCTTCGCGCGTCCGCCTTCAATGGACGTGGGCCAACACCGCCAGCAGCAGCAGCGCCACGATGTTGGTGATCTTGATCGCCGGGTTAACGGCTGGACCGGCCGTGTCCTTGTAGGGGTCGCCGACCGTGTCGCCGGTGACCGACGCCTTGTGGGCCTCGCCGCCTTTGAGGTGGCGGACCCCATCCTTGTCGATGAAACCGTCTTCGAAGCTCTTCTTGGCGTTGTCCCAGGCACCACCGCCCGAGGTCATGGAGATCGCCACGAAGAGGCCGTTGACGATGACGCCGAGCAGCGAGGCGCCGAGCGCGGCGAAGGCCGAGGCCTTGGACTGCGACAGGAACAGCACCCCGAAGTACACGACCACCGGCGCCAGCACCGGAAGCAGGGAGGGCACGATCATCTCCCTGATCGCCGCCCTGGTCAGGAGATCGACGGCGCGGGCGTAATCGGGGCGGGACGTCCCTTCCATAATGCCGGGATCCTCTCGGAACTGCCGGCGCACCTCCTCCACGACCGAACCGGCGGCGCGCCCGACCGCCGTCATCGCGATGCCGCCGAACAGGTAGGGGATCAGGCCGCCGAAGATCAGCCCGGCTACGACGTAGGGGTTCGACAGGTCGAAGCTGATCGCGCCGACATTCTTGAAGTAGGGGTACGCGTCGGCGTGCGCGGCGAAGTATCGGAGGTCGTAGTTGTACGCGGCGAACAGGACGAGCGCGCCGAGCCCGGCCGAGCCGATCGCGTAGCCCTTCGTCACCGCCTTGGTCGTGTTGCCCACCGCGTCCAGGGCGTCGGTCGAGTGGCGGACCTCGCTTGGCAACCCGGCCATCTCGGCGATGCCGCCGGCGTTGTCCGTCACGGGTCCGAAGGCGTCGAGCGCGACGATCATGCCGGCGAGGCCGAGCATGGTGGTGACCGCGATGGCGAGGCCGAACAGGCCGGCGAGCTGGAACGTCGCGATGATGCCGCCGATGATGACGAGCGCCGGCAACGCGGTCGATTCGAGCGAGACCGCCAGGCCCTGGATGACGTTGGTGCCGTGGCCGGTCACCGAGGCCTGGGCGATGGACACCACCGGGCGCTTGCCCGTGCCGGTGTAATATTCGGTGATGACCACGATGAGGGCGGTCACGATCAACCCGACGATCCCGCAGAAGAAGAGGTGCAGGCCTTTCACCGGGATGCCCTCGACCTGACCGAGCGTGCCAAAGCCGACGGTGAGGCGCGTGGCGACCGCGAGCCCGACGATCGACAGCAGCCCGGTTACGACCAACCCTTTGTAGAGCGCGCCCATGATCGAGTTCTTGGCGCCCAGCCTGACGAAATAGGTGCCGATGATGGACGTGACGATGCAGGTGGCGCAGATCGCCAGCGGGTACAGCATCGCCGGCCGGCCCATCGGCGAGTCGCCGAAGAAGATGGCGGCCAGCACCATGGTCGCCACCACGGTGACGGCGTAGGTCTCGAACAGGTCAGCCGCCATGCCGGCGCAATCGCCGACGTTGTCGCCCACGTTGTCGGCGATGGTCGCGGGGTTGCGTGGGTCGTCCTCGGGAATGCCGGCTTCCACCTTGCCGACGAGGTCGGCGCCGACGTCCGCGCCCTTGGTGAAGATGCCGCCGCCCAACCGGGCGAAGATGGAGATGAGGGAGGCGCCGAAGCCGAGCGCCACCAGCGCGTCGATCACCTCACGGCTGTTGGCCGCCTGCCCCATCCCGCTCGTCAGGACGGTGAAGTAGACGGACACGCCGAGCAGCGCGAGGCCGGCGACGAGCATACCGGTGATCGCGCCGGCCTTGAAGGAGATGTCCAGGCCGCGCGCCAGCGACAGCGAGGCGCCCTGCGCCGTGCGCACGTTGGCGCGCACCGAAACGTTCATGCCGATGAAGCCGGTGGCGCCGGACAGCACCGCGCCGATCAGGAAGCCCACCGCCACCGACCACGACAGCAGCAGGCCGAGGATGACGAAGATGACGGCGCCGACGGCGGCGATGGTCAGGTACTGGCGGCGGAGATAAGCCTGCGCGCCCTCCGCGATGGCGCCGGCGATCTCGCGCATGCGGGGCGATCCCGCGTCGGCGGTCATCAATTGCGCGGTGGTGACGATGCCGTAGACGATGGCGAGCAGGCCGCCCCCGATCACAAACCACAGTCCGTTCATCGCGCCCCAATCCCCGACCGCTGGCCTCGCGGTGAGCCGAATGTTTCCATTCGCGCGGACCTTAGGCGGAAAGCGACGCCGTTCGCAATTGAGCAGCGCCGCGAACGCACACCCTCCCCTCGTCCAATGGGAAGAGGCCGAAGGGTGCGGTAGGTGTCCACGCGTTCAAGCCTCGGTTCACGGCCCCGCCCTCCCGCAACACGGTGCCCCCTCATGAGATCCCCGATCAACGGCCTGGCCGTCCTCGCCTGCCTCGCCGCCGTGCCGGCACCGGCGGCGGAACGCCTGCCGAACCTGCGTCACGACCAGTTGTCGCCGGAGCAGAAGGCGATCGAGGACGCGATCGCCTCAGGACCGCGCGGTAACAGTTCCGGGCCGTTCCAGGCCTGGCTCCGCAGCCCGGTCCTCGCGGATCGGCTGCAGAAGGTGGGCGAGTACGTCCGGTTCCAGACCTCGCTGCCGAAGCCCCTGAACGAATTCGCGATCCTGATCGCGGGCCGGTACTGGAACTCTGCCTTCGAATGGGCCTACCACTATCCCCTGGCGATCAAGGGCGGCGTGCAGGCATCGGTCCTCGGGGACCTCTCGAACGGTCGCGTGCCCGGCGCGATGAGCGACGACGAGACGCTGGTTTACGCGTTCTCGACGGAGCTTCGCCGCGACAAGGCCGTTTCGGACGCGACCTACGCCAAGGCGCTGGCGCGCTTCGGGGAGCGCGGCGTCGTCGACCTGGTCGCCGTCAACGGCTACTACGACGTCGTGTGCATGACTTTGAACGTGGCGCAGGTGCCGGTTCCCGCCGGCAGCACCGCCCCCCCGCTCGCGACCCTCAAGTGAAGTGCTGGTGGCTGTCGCTCGCGAACGCGAGAGAGGCGCCGACGCCGCAACCATCCTGAGGATCTTGACCCATCCAGGCCGTCGGCGCGGTACGCGCTTGACTGTGGCGGCGCCTTCACGTGAATTTTACCAGGCGCAAAATCCTCTCGGTCCTGCGAAAGGGACGAACGTCGTGCGGCTTGAGATGTTCAGCCGGATCGTGTTGCTCGGTTGCCTCGTTGTTCCCGCACCGCTCAGGGCGGAACCTCTAACGGCGGAGAAACAGGAGCACCCAAGGAAGGAAGAGGTCGACACCGAACACATCTTCGGCTTCGCCGAAGGCTCGGACATCGGCAAGGAGGGCGAGCGCGAGATCGAGAACGTCAATATCGGGAGTTTCGGTAAGACCGGCGGCGCCTACAACGACGTCGACACCGAGACGTCATTCCGTTACGGCGTCACGGATCGGCTTCGGCTGTCGATCGGAACGCTGACCGACTATTACGCGATCGAGGACGTTCCCGACTTCGCCAAGCGGACCATCACGACGTTCAGCGGCGTGATCGGTGAAGTCCGCTACAACCTCCGCAGCGACGCCGCGCACAGCTACGGGCTCAGCCTGTCGTTCAACCCGACCTTCCGGCGGTTCGACCCGACCTTGGGTGCGCGGGAGGACAACTACGCGTTCCCGCTGACCTTGCTGTTCGACAAGACCCTGATCCCGGACAAGCTCTACGCGGCCGTCAACTTGGTCTACACGCCCACCTTCTTCCCCATCCCGGGGACCGGCGCCACGGAACGCGACAACGGTTTCACGGCCATCGCGGCGGCGAGCTACGCCGTCACGAAGGCGATCTTCCTCGGTGGGGAGATCCGGCACGAGACCCTCTTAAACAACACCTCGCCGACCGCGCATGTCCTCTACGTGGGACCGACGCTGTTCTACCGCTTCTCGCCCGTGTTCACCGGGAAGGTCGCTTACGCGGCCCAGGTCGCGGACGTCGGCGCGCGTTCGCTCGACACCCGGGTCTTCGAGCGCCATCAGGTCGAGTTGCAGTTCGCCTACAACTTCTGACACGGGTGGACGACGTGCGCCACCCACCTTCGGCACCTCGTCGTGCAAGGCCAAGTCGGCGAACGGCCATGTCCGACAACCGCTGCCGTTCGCGCACATCAAAAATGCTGGAAGCCGCCGCGCGCGAAGGCGAGCGGCGCACCGTCCTCGCCCAGCACCGTCACCGGACCCATGCCGCTCACCGCCACGCCGACGCGGGTGCAGGCGAGGCGGGCCGCCCGTGCCGCGTGCTCGAAGCCGGCGGCTGCGTTCGGCGGCACGGCGCAAAGGATCTCGTAATCGTCGCCGCCGCTCAGTGCGGCGGCGAGCAGGTGCGGGTCGAGGCGGATGGCCGCGCGGGCGGGCTCGGAGAGGGGCACGTCCGTGGCCCGGATCGTCGCTGTCAGCCCTTCGAGCGCCAGCATCTTGGCGAGGTCGCCGAAGAACCCGTCCGAAACGTCCATGGCCGCGCGGGCATGCGCTCGTAGCGCCCCTCGCAGCGCCAAGCGCGGCTCCGGGATCAGGTAACGGCCGAGGAGCGCTCGCGACGACGCCGGGTCGAGGCCGGCGAGCCAGGCCGCGTCATCCCCCGCGTCGCGGCGCACCCGGAGTCCCAGGGCCGCGTCGCCGATCGTGCCGGTGACGTAGAGCGCGTCGCCGGCGCGCGCGCCGGTGCGCGGCACCATGCGGCCGGCCTCGACCTCGCCGAAGGCGGTGACGGAGAGGGTCAAAGGTCCGGGCGTCGACACGGTGTCGCCGCCGAGCAGCGGGCAGGCGAACACGCGCGCATCGTCGGCGAACCCGGCGGTGAAGGCCGCCAGCCATCCCTCGGTCCAATCCGCCGGCAGGGCGAGGCCGAGCAGGTAGCCGAGCGGCGACGCGCCCTTGGCGGCGAGGTCCGACAGGTTCACGCGCAGCGCCTTGCGGGCGATCGTGTCGGCGGGGTCGTCGGCGAAGAAGTGCACGCCGGCGACCAGCATGTCGGTCGTGACCACGAGGTCGTGGCCGGGGCGCGGCGTCGCCAGGGCCGCGTCATCGCGCAGGCCGAGCCCACCCGGACCAGCCAGTGGCGCAAGGTACCGCGCGATCAGCGCGTCCTCGGACGGTCGGGGCACCGGCGGCGTCAGTGCGGACGCGTCGGCTTGGTGCCCGCGACCTTGTCCTCCGACGACCTCACGCCGAGCACCTTGCGCATCCGCGTGTTGCCGAACCAATGGTCGCCGAGCGTCACGGTCTGGCGGAGGATCGCCTCGTAGCCGATCGCCTCGAAGAAGGGGCGCGCCGTGTCGCTCGCGTCGCATTCGAGCTGGGTGGCGCCGCGCCCGGCCGCGAGCGTCTCGATCGCCCCGACTAGCATGGTGGCGACGCCGCGCCGCGCGGCGGCGGGGTAGACGTAGAGCATGTCGATCGTGTCGCCGCCCTGCAAGGCGACGAAGCCGACCGGCGCGCCGCCCAGCGTGGCGACCAGCGTCAGCCCGGCGCGCAGCTTGGCGCCGAGCGCCGCCTCATCGTCGGCGACCGCCGCCCAGGCGTTGCGCTGCCCCTCGTCGTAATCGTCGGCGGCGAGGTCGTCCACGGCGGCCTGGAAGATCGCCGCCAGCACCGGCACGTCGGCGGGAAGCAACGGCCGCAGAGCGGCTTGCGGATCGGGGCTCACGCGTCACATCTCATGGTCTGAGCTCCCAGCTCGTCGTGCCATCCTTGTTGTCCTTGACCGCAACGCCCATCGCGGCGAGTTGGTCGCGTAAACGGTCGGAGGCGGCCCAATCTTTCGTCGCGCGCGCCGCGACGCGCCGCTGGAGCAGGTCGTCGGCAGCCGGTGGCAGGACGCGCTCCAACGGCCGCGCGGTGAGCCCGAGCCAATCGAGGCCGGCGCGGAGCGCGCCCGCGTCGTCCGCCCGCAACGTGTGAAGCTCGGCGATGGCCTGGGGCGTGTTCATGTCGTCGGCCATGGCGACGAGGAAAGCGTCGTTCGGCGTCGTCGCGGGGGCGTCCGCGCAGCGTCGGGCGAAATCGGCCACCGCGCGCTCCGCCTCCTCCAGCGCCTTCACCGTGAAGTCGATGGGCTGGCGGTAATGGGTGCGCAGCATGGCGAGGCGCAGCGCGTCGCCGCTCCACGCGCGGCCGCCGAAAGCGGCCGAGGCCCACAGGTCGCGGATGGTGACGAAGTTGCCAAGGCTTTTCGACATCTTCTCACCTTCCACTTGAAGGTGACCGTTGTGCATCCACACCCGCGCCATGGTGGGATGGCCGAAGGCGCAGCGGCTCTGCGCGAGCTCGTTCTCGTGATGCGGGAACACCAGGTCGATGCCGCCGCCGTGGATGTCGAAGGTTTCGCCGAGGTGCTGCCAGCTCATCGCCGAGCATTCGAGGTGCCAACCCGGCCGCCCGCGCCCCCACGGGCTGTCCCAGCCCGGCTCGTCGGCGCGCGAGGGCTTCCACAGCACGAAGTCGGTGGGGCCACGCTTGTAGGGCGCCACCTCCACGCGGGCGCCGGCGATCTGCTCGTCCAGCCCCTTGTTGGCGAGCTGGCCGTAGTCGGGCATGGACGGCACGTCGAACAGCACGTGCCCATCGGCGGCGTAGGCGTGCCCGCGCTCGATCAGCTTGCGCATGATCGCGATCATCGGGGCGACGTGGTCGGTGGCGCGCGGCTCCAGCGTCGGCGGCAGGCAGCCCAACGCCGCCGCGTCGGCGTGGAACACGGCGATGGTCGCGTCCGTCAGGTCGCGGATGCCGATGCCGCGCTCGGCGGCGCGCGCGTTGATCTTGTCGTCCACGTCGGTGATGTTGCGGACGTAGCGGACGTGGTTCGCGCCGTAGGTGGCCCGCAGCAGGCGGAACAGCACGTCGAACACGATCAACATGCGCCCGTTGCCGATGTGGAGGTTGTCGTAGACCGTCGGGCCGCAGGCGTAGACGCGCACGTCGAGCGGGTCGGCCGGCTCGAACACCTCCTTGCGGCGGGTCAGCGTGTTGTGGAACCTCAGCGTCATGGCACCCGGCTTACTCGTTGCGACATCGTCGGGAAAGGTCGCGATCGTTGCGCACGCGCCGCCCCGGCGAGCCTGACGGTGGCGGAGGTGGTGGTTGACGCGCGCCTAACGCTTTGTCGTGAGGACGCGCCACCGCGTTCCCCGTGCCTTAACCACATCTTCAGCACCCTCGCGCAAGCATCCGCGGAGTTCCCGTCGCTTGTGCCGAGTCAGCCATGCCACCCATCGCCAAAGACTACCGGAAAATCGTCCAGATCGCCCTGCCCCTTCTCGGCGCCCTCCTCGCCATCTCGGTCTCGAAGGCCCCGAGCCAAGCGGCGACCAACCACATGCTCGTCATCCCGGCGTCCGACGGCTACGGTTTCGACGATTGCCTAAGCGGCGGCAAGGCCTGTGGCCAGGTGATCGCCGACGCTTGGTGCGAGGCGCACGGCATGGCGGCTTCCGTGTCCTTCGGCCGGGCCGAGGACATCACGGCCTCGCTGAAGGGCGCGCCGGCCGGCAAGGATGCGGCGGTGGCGTCCGACGCCTTCATCGTGAACTGCCGGGATTAGACCATCCCGTCATATCACTGGGGGAACGAACCATTCCCGCCATCGCTTTCCCCGGTGAACGAGGAGAGCGAACCATGAAGACGATCCTGACGGCTTTGGTGATGACGGCTGCGGTGGCGTCCTTCGCCGGCACCGCCGATGCGAAGGGGTGCATCAAGGGCGCGCTGGTGGGTGGTATCGCCGGCCACATGGCCGGTCACGGCAAGATGGGCGCCGCCGCCGGTTGCGCGGTCGGACATCACAGCGCCAACAAGAAGCAGAACGACGCCAACCAGGGTGGCGACGGCAAGTAACACGGTATGCGTCGTGGTTGATGGAAAGGGAGGCCGGGTTCACCGGCCTCCCTTTTCGTTTCGACACCTCACTTCACGAAGTCGGCGCAGCGTGGCGTGTCGGTCGCCTGGCCCCAAGGCATAACCGGGACGCTGGACGTCGAGTTCTTCGGCGATCCCTCCACGATCTTGTCGCTGTAGACCATGTAGACGAGGACGTTGCGCTTGGTGTCGCAACCGCGCACGATCTGCATGTGCTTGAACAGGAACGAGCGCCGCTCGGAGAAGACCGTATCGCCCTGTGGGAACTTCTCCTTGAACTTGATCGCGCCGTACTGCCGGCAGGCCAGGGAAATGTCGGACACCTCCTCCGCGAGCCCGAACGCGCCCTTCAAACCGCCCTTCTCAGGCACCGTGTAGTAGCAGGCGACACCCTCCACGCCGGGATCGTCGACCGCGAAGGTCGCGAGCTTGTCGCTCGGTGTCAGCAGCCTGAACTTGGTGGATTCCTGGAAGATCAGATCCGGGTCGGCCCGCGCGGCGACGATGCCGAGCCACGACGCGACCACCCCGACCAGGGCCATCGGAACCGCGCGGCGTCCTCGAATTTTTATCGTCATCGATCGGTGTTCCTCGTTCCACTGCAAAGCTTGGCGCAACCATCGGCTGGGTGGACCGTCGTGGCGAAAAGGGGCATGGCATCCCGCGAATGCGGGCGGCGTGCCATGGCCTGTCATTTTTGAACCATGAAGCTTTGGTCACTCGATGACCATGGCGACATCGTTCCGTTGGGGTCCACCATCCGTGCCAGGCTCAGCCCCACCACTTCAAGGCACATGCCTCACCTGCGAGGATGTGGCACGTCCTGGTGGGGTCCGTTCGGCGCCGTTCGCGCCGGCGAGGCGATCGGGTGGGGCGAGGACGCGTCCGCTGGCCTCGAGCCTGCTCGCCCTCCTCGTCGTCGCGATGCCATGGGGTCGAGCCGCCATGGCCCAGGGCATCGACTGCGGACGCTTGCAGGCGCAGATCGCCCAGCTCGGTCGTGGCGGTGGTCGCGCCGGTGGCGCGGCACGGCGCACGGGCGCCGAACTGGCGCGGACGCAGGCCTACGCCCACCAGCTCGGCTGCGACGGGTTCTCCTTCTTCGGCGGCAACCCCGAGTGCGGCGGCCTCAACCAGCGCATCGCGCAGTTGCAGGCCGCCGTCGCGCAATCGCAGGGCGGCGGCGGCCTGCGCGATGACCTCGTCGCCCGCTACAACGCGGGATGTCGCCAGCAGCCGCAACAGCCGCGCGGCTTCTTCGAATCGCTGTTCGGCGGCGGCGAGCCGCAGCGCCCGGCGGCGCTTCCGCCGCCTCCGGCACCCGCGCCGGCCGACGACGACGACGCGGACACCGACAGGGTCGGCCACGTCGGCGGCGGCTCGCAGGCGGTCTGCGTGCGAACCTGCGATGGCGGCTTCTTCCCCCTCGCCCAATCGGCGCGTCACGGCGGCGCCAACCTCGCGGAAATGTGCTCGGCCCTCTGCCCCGGCACGGAGGCGACGGTGTACACGCGCAACCCCAACGCCGAGATCAAGACGGCCGTGAGCCTCGATGGACATCCCTACATGGACATGCCCAACGCCTTGAAGTTCTCCAAGGCGGTCACGCCGTCCTGCTCGTGCCATCCGGCGGGAAAGACGTGGGCCGAGGCGCTCACCAACGCCGAGGAGGTGCTGGGCAACGTGCGCAAGGGCGACATCGTCGTGACGCAGGAGAAGTCGGACGAGCTCGCCCACCAGAAGAGCGAAGCCAAGGCGTCCGCCGTCGCCGCGGTGCCCGGCGGCGCCGGCACGACGTCCTCGCTCGACGCGGCGAGCGCCGTGGCGCCTCCAGCCAGCCCGGCGACGCGACCGGACGCGGTCAAGGGGCCGGTGCGCCGAGTCGGTCCGCAACCCTGAGGCGACCGATGAGGGGCAGCAGCGCCGCCAGCTCCGGCCCCGTCTCGCGGCCGGTTACGGCCAAGCGCAGCGGATGGAACAGCGCCCTGCCCTTGCGCCCCGTCCGCGCCTTCACCGCGCCCGTCCACGCCGCCCAGACACCCCCATCCCACGGTTCGGGCGGCAACAGCGCCGCCGCCTCGCGCAGGAACGTCACGTCCTCCGCCGCGAACGATCCCTGAGGTGGCGGATCGAGCGGGCCGTTGACCACGTCCCACCAGACCCTCGCGTCGGCGAAGGTGGCGAGGTTGCCGCGCACCGCGAGCCAGAACGCCTCGGGACCGGCGATGCCGGCGGCGGCAAGCCGATCGGCGACCGCCGCGAAAGGGAGCGCGTGCAGCGTGCGCGCCGACAGGGTCGTCAACTCGGCCGGGTCGAAGCGGGCCGGCGCGCGCGAGATGCGCGACAAATCGAGCGTTTCCGCCAACTCGTCGAGGCCGGCCACAGGGCGCACCGGGTCCGACGAGCCGGTCAGCACCGCCAGCGAGGCGACGGCGAGCGGTTCGATGCCGGCCTCGCGCAGGCCGCCGATCGACAGCGCGCCGGAGCGCTTCGACAAACCCTCGCCGTCCGCCGTCGTGAGGAGGTTATGGTGCGCGAAACGCGGCGGGGTGCCGCCCAGCGCGTTCGTCAGCTGGATCTGCACGGCGGTGTTGGTGACGTGGTCCTCGCCGCGGATCACGTCCGTGACGTCCATCGCGATGTCGTCGACGACGGAGGTGAAGGTGTAAAGGCACGACCCGTCGCCGCGCACCAGCACGGGATCCGACAGCGACGCGCAATCGATGTGGCTGGCGCCGCGCACGCCGTCGTCCCAGGCGATCGGGACGCGGTCCAGCAGGAACCGCCAGTGCGGCGCGGTGCCGGCCGCCTCCAGGCGCCCGCGGTCGTCGGCGCTGAGCGAGAGGGCGGCGCGGTTGTAGACCGGCGGCAGGCCACGCGCCTGCTGGCGCTTGCGCCGGCGGTCGAGTTCGGCCGCGCTCTCGTAGCAGGGATAAAGCCGCCCGGCCGCCTTCAAGCGCTCGGCCGCCGCCGCGTAGGAGGCGAGGCGCTGCGACTGCCGCGCGGTGGCGTCCGGCTCGATCCCGAGCCAGGCCACGTCGACGCCGATCGCCTCGACGTACTCTTCCCGGTAGCGCTCGGTGTCGGTGTCGTCGTAGCGCAGGATGAAGCGGCCGCCGTGCCGACGGGCGAAGAGGGCGTTGAGCAGGGCGGTGCGCGCGTTGCCGATGTGGATGCGACCGGTCGGCGAGGGTGCAAACCGGACGACGGGCGCGCCTGTCATCGCCCCCTCATTCCGCCGCTCGCGCGATCGGCAGGCCCCTGGCGACGCGCTCCTCCTTCAACAGCTCGGCCACGAGGAAGGCCACCTCGATCGCCTGCTCCGCGTTGAGCCGGGGATCGCAGTAGGTGTGGTAGCGGTCGCGCAGGTCGCCGTCGGACAGGGCGCGGGCGCCCCCGGTGCACTCGGTCACGTCCTTGCCGGTCATCTCGAGGTGGATGCCGCCGGCGTAGGTGCCCTCGGCGCGGTGGACGGCGAAGAAGGTGCGGATCTCGCCCATGATACGCTCGAAGGGTCGCGTCTTGAACCCGGACGTCGCCTTGATCGTGTTGCCGTGCATCGGATCGCACGACCAAACGAGGTGGCGCCCTTCCCGCTTGACGGCGCGCAGCAGGGGCGCGAGCGCGTCGGCGACCTTGTCCGCGCCGAAACGGCAGATCAGCGTCAGGCGCCCGGGCTCGTTCCGTGGGTTCAGGACGTCGACCAGCCGCAGCAGGTCGTCGGCCGCCAGCGAGGGTCCGCACTTCAGGCCGATCGGGTTGTGCACGCCGCGCGCGTATTCGACGTGGGCGTGGTCGAGCTGGCGGGTGCGATCGCCGATCCAGATCAAGTGACCGGAGGTGGCGTAAGGATCGCCGGTGGTGGAGTCGACGCGCGTCAGCGCCTCCTCGTAGCCGAGCAGCAGCGCCTCGTGCGAGGTGTAGAGTTCGGTCTGGCGAAGCTCCGGGTGCATTTCGGGATCGAGCCCGATCGCGCGCATGAAGCCGACCGTCTCGGAGATGCGGTCGGCGAGTTCCCCGTAGCGGGCGGACTGCGGGCTGTCCTTGATGAAGCCCAGCATCCAACGGTGGGCGTTCTCGAGGTTGGCGTAACCGCCCGACGCGAAGGCGCGCAGCAGGTTCAGCGTCGCCGCCGACTGCCGGTAGGCGTCGAGCTGTCGCCGCGGGTCGGGCACGCGCGCGGCGGCGTCGAACTCGATGCCGTTGATGATGTCGCCACGGTAGGACGGCAGCTCCACGCCGCCGATCCGCTCGACCGGCTCGGAGCGGGGCTTGGCGAACTGACCGGCGACGCGACCCAGCTTCACGACAGGCAGCGCGGCGGCGAAGGTCGTCACCACCGCCATCTGCAGGAACACGCGGAAGAAGTCGCGGATGGTGTCGGCGGCGTGCTCGGCGAAGGATTCGGCGCAGTCACCACCCTGCAGGAGGAAGGCCTCGCCCGCCGCCACCTGTCCCAGCATCTTCTTCAGCTTGCGCGCCTCGCCGGCGAACACGAGCGGCGGGAAGCTCGCGAGCTGCCGCTCGGCCTCGGCGAGGGCGGTGGCGTCGGGGTAGGCGGGGGCCTGCTGGATGGGCTTGCCGCGCCAGCTCTGCGGCGACCAACGGTCGACGGACATCATGCAACTCCTTCACGCCGGTTCCACCGGCCGTGACCTAGGCATCTATAACAGGAAGGGGCCAGGGCGCCATGGCGGCGACCGACCCGTCGACGGGGTTCGAGAAACGGCAAAGCCCGGCTTGTGAAAGCCGGGCTCGGTCGACCATGGATCGCGTCGGGTGCCCCGGTGCGGGGCGCCGGCTCAGGCGTGCTGGGCGGCTGGCTCGGTCGAGAAGTGGCCGCACCAGTCGGACTTGGTCACGACCGGCCACAGGCCGTGGCTGTCGGGGCCGGGCTGCGAGACCGGGGGGTTGAAGCGGCACAGGCCCTCTTCGGCCATGGGCTTGCCGGTGTTGCCGTGATGCTCGTCGTAATAGGCGCAGGCCTGGCAAGACGTGGTCGACATGGAATGATCTCCTTCAAGGGGCGGACGGCGTGACGTCTTTTCGTGAACCTTGAACACTTCTAAATTAGATTCGTTCCAAATTCAAGCCGAATAGGGCGAGGCGGTGGTTCGCCCGCCCGCGTCGGTGGCGGCCAAGCGGGCGGCGTAGCGCGCCATGAGGTCGACTTCCAGGTTGAGGCGGTCACCCGCCCGGCGATCGCCCCAGGTGGTGACCTCCAACGTGTGCGGGATCAGCAGCACCGACAGCACGTCGCCCTCCACCGCGTTCACGGTCAGGGACGTGCCGTCGAGGCAGACGGAGCCCTTTTCGGCGATGAAGCGGGCGAGCGGGCCGGGCACGCGGACGGCGTAGCGGATCATGCCGTCGAACGGCTCGACGGCCACGATCTCCGCCGTGCCGTCGATGTGGCCGGTGACGATGTGGCCGCCGAGTTCGTCGCCGATCCGCAACGAGCGTTCGAGGTTGACCCGCAGGCCGGGCACCCACGCCCCGGCCGTCGTGCGCGCCAGTGTTTCCGCCCCCACGTCGACGTCGAACCAGGCGTCGTCCGCCCGGCCGCCGGTGGCCACGGCGGTGAGGCAGGGACCGCCGCAGGCGATCGAGGCGCCGAGGGCGATCGTGGCGGGGTCGTAGCGGCACGCGATGCGGACGCGGGACAGGTCGCCGCGCGGTTCGACGCTGGCGACGGTTCCGATATCGGTCACGAGTCCGGTGAACATCGCTGCGTGCCCTCGTAATGGGTGAGGCGGTCGGGGCCGACCATCCTGTCCTCGATATGGCGATGGCGCGCGGGGTCGTCGAGGGCGGCGCGCGCGTCCGGATCGAGCGCGGGGACGCCTTCCGCTCCCAATGGGCGCGGCGCCGTGAAGAGGAATACGTCGTCGGCAAGGCCCGCCCCGATCAACGCGGCGGCGATCCGAGGGCCGCCCTCGCTGAAGACGCGGGTCACCCCTCGCTCCGCCAGCAGCGCCAGCGCGGCGGCGAGGTCGACGCGACCGGACGGCGTCAGCCCGACGGCGGCGAGGTCCAGGCCGGGAATGCCGGCCAGGGCGGCGCCGCGCTCGCGCAGGGCGTCCTCGCCGGCGAGCACGAGGACCGGGGCGTCGGACGCGGTCAGCGCGACGCGGGCCCGCGGTGGCGTCGCCAAGCCGGCGTCGAGGATGACGCGCAACGGTCGCGCCCGTACCCCGGGAAGGCGCACCGTCATCAGCGGATCGTCGCCGAGCACGGTGCCGATGCCGACCATGATCGCGTCGTGGATGGCCCGCATGCCGTGGACGACGCCGTTGGCCGCGACGCCGGTGATCGCGAGGCGCGGGTCGTGCGGACCGCCGGCGACGAAGCCGTCGGCGGTCTGGGCGAGCTTGAGGGTGAGCGCCGGACGCCCGCGCGTCATGCGCCGGATGTGGCCGCGATGGTCGCGCTCGGCCGCCTCCGCGCGGACGCCGCCGGTGACGGCGAGGCCGTGGTCGCGGCAGTGGGCCGCGCCGCGCCCGGCCACCAGCGGGTTCGGATCGCTGGCCGCGTAGACCACGCGCGCGACGCCGGCGGCGACCACCGCCTCGCAACAGGGCGGGCTGACGCCGTGGTGACTGCACGGCTCCAGCGTGACGTAGAGCGTCGCGCCCCGCGCCGCCGCCCCGGCCTCGGCGAGCGCGTTCACCTCGGCGTGGGGACGGCCCCCGTCCGCCGTCCGCCCGCGCCCGACGACGACACCGTCCCGCACCACCAGGGCGCCGACGGAGGGATTGGGCGCCGTGCGCCCGAGGCCGCGCCGTCCGAACGCCAGCGCGGCGGCCATGAAGCGCTCATCTCGGACGGCTTCGTCCAGAACGCGATCATCCCGGAGGCGCTGGTCCCCCGGGATGTCGTCTCGGCTCGAGGCGGCTGCGCTCAAGGCTGCGTCGTCGGACATCATCGAACCGCCACCAGGGGGCGGCCCCCCGCCCTCAATAGATCGGGAAGCGCTTGGTCAGCGCGCCGACCCGCTCGCGGACCTGCCGCTCGGTCTCGACGTTGCCCTCCTCGCCGTTGGCGGCGAGGCCGTCGAGGCAGGTGGCGATCAACTCGCCGACCTGCGTGAACTCGGCCGTGCCGAAGCCGCGCGACGTCGCCGCCGGCGATCCCAGCCGGACGCCCGACGTCACCATCGGGCTCGCCGTGTCGAAGGGCACGCCGTTCTTGTTGCAGGTGATGTGCGCGCGGCCGAGCGAGGCTTCCGCCGCCTTGCCGGTGAGGCCCTTATCACGCAGGTCGACGAGCAGCAGGTGGTTCTCCGTGCCGCCGGTGGAGATCGCGTAACCGTGCTCCACCAGCGTCGCGGCGAGCGCCTTGGCGTTGTCGAGCACCTGCTGGATGTACACCTTGAAGGCCGGCTGCAGCGCCTCGCCGAAAGCCACGCCCTTCGCGGCGATGACGTGCATCAGCGGGCCGCCCTGGATGCCGGGGAAGATGGCCGAGTTGAACTTCTTGGCGAGGTCGGCGTGGTCGGTGAGGATCAGGCCGCCGCGCGGTCCGCGCAGCGTCTTGTGCGTCGTCGTGGTGGCGACGTGGGCGTGCGGGAACGGCGAAGGGTGCAGGCCGGCGGCGACGAGGCCGGCGAAATGCGCCATGTCCACCATGAAGAAGGCGCCGATCGAGTCGGCGATCGCGCGGAACCGGGCGAAGTCCCAGTGGCGCGGGTAGGCTGAGCCGCCGGCGATGATCAGCTTGGGCTTGTGCTCGGCGGCGAGGCGGGCGACCGCCTCCATGTCGAGGCGGTTGTCCTCCCGGCGGACACCGTAGGACACCGGCTTGAACCACTTGCCCGACACGTTGACCGGCGAGCCGTGGGTGAGGTGGCCACCGGCGGCGAGGTCGAGGCCCATGAACGTGTCGCCCGGCTGCAGCAACGCCAGGAACACCGCCTGGTTGGCCTGGCTGCCGGAGTTCGGCTGCACGTTGGCGAAACCGACGCCGAAGAGTTTCGTGGCGCGCTCGATGGCCAGGCGCTCGGCGATGTCGACGTACTGGCACCCGCCGTAGTAGCGGCGACCGGGGTAACCTTCGGCGTATTTGTTGGTGAGGATCGAGCCCTGGGCCTCCAGCACCGCCTTCGACACGATGTTCTCTGAGGCGATCAGCTCGATCTCGTCGCGCTGGCGACCGAGCTCCTGATCGAGCGCGCGCGCCATATCCGGATCGACGGAATGGAGGTCGGCCTTGAAGAACGATGTCGCGTCGGCGAAGCCGATGTCGGACTTGGTCATGGTCACCCCCCTCGATGTCGGTCGGCGCGAACCGCCGGCTCGTCTTTGTGCAAGAGCAGTCGTCCGGCGCGAACCGCCGGCCCGTCATCATGCAAGACCCAAGCCTTAGCACGCGCGCCCGAGCGCGGGAAAGCCACGTCCATCGATTAAATCGCGCCGACGCCCGTTCGCGCCGATGACCAGCACCGACGCCCGGGATGCGACGAGCCTATTGCTCGTCGGCGTCCGAGTCGGCCGGCGTGTCGTAGCGTGTTTGGCTGATCGCCCCCTGGGGCTGCGCCTCCGGGCGACCGATCGAGCCGGTGGCGACCGGGTTGAACCCGTCGCGCTGGTAGATGTCCTCGCGGAACTCGATGATGCCGTTGGGCTGGCCCCAGGCCGTGATGTACACCCAGTAGACGGGCACCGGCTGGGCCAGCTTCACGTCGATGCGGTTGCCCGAGCGGATCGCCTCGTCGATCTGCGGGCGGCTCCAGCCGGGCGTGTCCTTCAGCAGCCACTCGACGTAGTCGCGCACGTTCTGCACGCGGATGCAGCCCGACGAGACGAAGCGCTGGTCGTCGCCGAACACGCCCTTCTCCGACGTGTCGTGCATGTACACGCCGTAGGGGTTGGCGATGTTGATGCGCACCACGCCCAGCGAGTTCTGCGTGCCGGGATCCTCGGTGTAGCGGTAGTTGATCGCATCCATCGAGTGCCAATTGATCGAGGAGGGCGGCACCTCCTGCGCGTTCTTGTTGTAGATGCGGATGTGGCTCTCGGTGAGGTAGTTCGGGTTCGCCTGCATGCGCGGGATCAGGTCCTTGCGGATGATCGAGGCCGGCACGGTCCAGAACGGGTTGAAGTTGATGTCGATCGCCCGCGTCTGCATGACCGGCGACTGCCGGTCGATCTTGCCGACGCCGGCGCGGTGATGCGACCACACCCTGCCGTTGTCGACGGTCTCGACCGCCTCGGCCGGGATGTTGGCCATCACGAAGCGCTCGCCGAGGTTGCCGGAGAAGCTCTTCAAGCGGATCAGGTTGATCTCGAGCTGGTGGAGGCGGACGTCGGCGGGGATGTTCATGGCGGTCAGGGCCTCGGGGCCGACCACGCCGTTCTCGATCAGGCCGTGGCGGGCCTGGAAGTGCTTGACCCCGGCGTCGACGTAGGAGTCGAACACCGGCGAGGAGCCGGCGGAGCTGTCGAGGTCGCCGGAAACGACCAGGCGGTGACGCAGCGCCACCACGGCCTGACCGTTCGAGCCGAGCTTCAGCACCCGGCCTGTCGGGACCTTGTTCCAGCCGCCCGACTCGACGATCTTGCGGTAGGTCTCGATCGCGCGCTCGGTGGCGTCGAAGGTGGCGGTGGACAGGACCGGCGTGGTCGAGCGCTGCACGGACAGGCGGGCGTCGGCGTCGTAGCCCTGCGCCCATTCCGCCTGGTCGCCGAACGAGCCGGCGTCCTGCGCGTGCGCCGAACCAAGGGAAACGGGGCCGAGACCCGCGAAGGCGAGGACGCCGGCGACGCCGAGCGCCCGGACCGCCACGCCCGGGACCACCTTCGGGAAAACCTTCTTTGCTGCCACGTTCCACTCCGGATGCATGATGCCCGTCGACGCGGGCCGACCGGCCCGATGGGAGCCGGCGCGCGCGACGACGCGCCCCTCACACTCCCGCTAGGCCTACACTCGATGGCCTTAACAAGACGGCAACGGGCGGCCGATTTGTGGCGAGGGCGTGGATGGACCGGCGCGGGGCGGCATTCGAGGCCGCCGTTGCACGAAGAACACAGCGCGCGGGGCGCCGGAGACTCACAGGCGGAAGCGGATCTGGTCGGTCCAGAAGCGCTCGAGGCGCGTCAACGACTGGTTGAGGGCCGAGAACTCGTCGGACGAGATGCCGCCGATCCGTTCCACGGTGGCGACGTGCTTGTCGTAGAGGGCGCTGATGATCGTGTGCACCTCGCGGCCCTGCTCGGTGAGGCTGATGCGGACCGAGCGCCGGTCGAGGCGCGAGCGGGAATGGTGCATGTAGCCCATCTCCACCAGCTTCTTCACGTTGTAGGACACGTTGGAGCCGAGGTAGTAGCCGCGCGTGCGCAGTTCGCCGGCGGTCAGCTCCTTGTCGCCGATGTTGTAGAGGAGCAGCGCCTGGACGGCGTTGATGTCGGACCGGTCGCGGCGATCGAACTCGTCCTTGATGACGTCGAGCAGGCGACGGTGCAGCCGCTCCACCAGCGTCAACGCCTCGAGGTAGGCCGGGCGAACGGCGACGACGGCCTCGTCGCGACCGGCGGTCATGTCCCTCGCCGGCATCTCTTTCACTGCGCTCTTCATGGTCCCGCCCCTCGGTTCGTCTTCGCCGGCATCCCTGCGGCTCATCGTGGAGCCTGTTATAGGGATGGCGGATGAAAACCAGTTTAAGTAACAGCCTGAATCAGGCGTTCACCCGACGACGTAAATGAATGATGAAACGCGGGTTACGGATACTTTCCAAATCCGCTCGATTTTTACTTAAGGAACGAGCAATGTAGGGGCGCGCGATGCTTACGCTCCTCTTCACCAAACCTTGTCGGTCAGGCCGCGCGCGACACCTTGCCGGCCTGCCAGGTGAGGGCGAAGTAGATGGCGATGAGCAGCACGTCGGCGGCGCTGCGCAGGCCGCCGAAGACGTGGGCCACGCCGAAGGCCACGAAGACCTGGGAGATGGCGGCGAACAGCCAGAGCACGCCGCCCCACGGCGTCGCCAGCCACAGCCCCACGGCGGCCATCAGGTCGATCACCGAGAAGAACACCACCGCCGCGGTCTGCCCCGTGGTGAGGTGATCGAAGATCTCGCCGGTCGGCAACATGAACTGCGCCCATTGCGCGAGCCCCTGGAAGATCCACAGCGCCGCGAGCAGCCGCATGAAGACGACCAGGATCAGGCCCCAGCGCGTTTCCAGCTGTTCGCGCGCGCTCAAGCCGACGCGGATCGCCGCCTCGCTCTCGTAGGGCAGCGGCTCCTTGGCGTCGGCGGGGGGCAGGCTCACGCGGCGTCCCGCGCCCCGCCCGGTGCCTCGCCCGCCCCGTCGGCCGGGCCGAGCGGGACCACGCCGGTCGGGTTGATCCACGGGTGCGAGCGGTAATAATGGTTCTTGATGTGGTCGGGCCGGAAGGTCGCGGCGACGGCGTCCAGGCTCAGCATGTCCTCGAGGTAGGCCGACAGCGCGGGGTAGTCCGCGATGCGGCGGATGTTGCACTTGAAATGCCCGACGTAGACGATGTCGAAGCGCAGCAGCGTCGTCACCAGGCGGATGTCGGCCTCGCTCATCGCGTCCCCGGTGAGGTAGCGCTGGGCGGCGAGGCGGTGATCGAGCAGGTCGAGCGTGGCGAACAGCGGCACCACCGCCGCCTCGTAGGCGGCCTGCGTGGTGGCGAAGCCGGCCTTGTACACGCCGTTGTTGACCGTGTCGTAGACGAGCGCGTTGACGACGTCGATCTCGTGGCGCAGTTCGGGCGGGTAATAGTCCCTGCCCGTGGCGCCGCACGCGTCGAAGCTCGCGTTCATCATGCGGATGATGTCGGCGGACTCGTTCGATACGATGGTGTCGGTCTCCTTGTCCCACAGCACGGGGACGGTGACGCGGCCGGAATAGTCGGGCTTGGCGGCGGTGTAGACCTGGTGGAGGAATTGCGCGCCGTAGACCGGGTCGGGGATCACGCCGTCGCGCGCGCGGAAGGTGATGCCGTCGGCGCCCATCAGCCAGTCGGTGATGGACAGGGTGATCGCGCCCTGCAGCCCCTTCAGCTCGCGCATGATGAGGCAGCGCGTCGCCCAGGGGCAGAAGTAGGACGCGTAAAGGTGGTAGCGCCCGCGCTCCGCCTTGAAACCGCCCTGCCCGCTCGGGCCGGGCGCGCCGTCGGGCGTGACCCAGTTGCGGAACACGGAGGCGTCGCGCTCGAAGCGCCCGCCGTTCTTGTCCTGGTCGTAGTCCTTCTCGTGCCACTTGCCTTCGACGAGAACGCCCATCGCCAACCCCTCAGGCCACCATCGTGGATGCGTCTTAGTCCGCTTCGGGGTTCAACGCCATCTCGCCGCGTCGCCGGCGGCGATGCGGCATGTCGCCCGCTGGCAACAACCCTGGCTTTTCACACCCGCCGCCTTGGTGCTCGGGACGTGGTTCGGCTATTCCCACGTCGGCTGCATTGCGGCAACCAAGCTTTACTAACATTAGTTTATTTGAGGAGCCAGTCTATCATGAGGAAAGTACTTTCAGTCACGAGCCTGGCACTTTCACTCGGCGCCTGCGTCCAACAACTGCCGCCAAGCGATGTGGTCGGGTTGGCACCCCCGCAGATCAAGGCGGCGGCGGCGCGATCGGACACGCCCGCCGGCGTGTCGACCGTCGAGTTCAAGGAACTGGGCGATACGAAACGCTACGCCGTTATCGCGCGCCTCGTCGGCAAGACGTGGGATGACGCCTGCCGACCGACGAGCGTTCAGATCCGAGGCTACTCGCCCAACGGGTCGAGTCAGTGGGACGTGCACTGCAAGGGTAGCCTGATAACGCGGGATTACCTCGTCGCCCTGCCCGAGCGCGCGCGAGACGACGCGCGCGTGCTCAAGTGCCGTATGGTCGATCCGCGCGTGAACACGTGCAGCATCATCGGATCGAGCGAGACCGCCGGTGTCCGGACGGCCGACGCGCGGTGACCCCGCGTCGCGCCGATGGTGAGACCCGAACCGGCGTGAGCCTCAAGGTCGCCTGACGCGCGCCGACGCGGGACCGTGTATAGGTCGCCGGGCCATCCCGGAGCCCCCACCATGATCACCGGCCACCGCCCCGACGTGACCACCTCCCTCGGCCTGATCCACCGCCCGCGCCGCAACCGGCGCACCGACTGGGCGCGGCGGATGGTGCGCGAGAACACCGTCACCGTCGACGACCTGATCTGGCCGCTGTTCCTGGTGGAGGGCGAGGGTCGGCGCGACCCGGTGCCCTCCATGCCGGGCGTCGAGCGGCTGTCGGTCGACGAGGCGGTGCGCTCGGCGGTGGAGGCGGCCGACGCCGGCATCCCCGCCCTGTGCTTCTTCCCCATGACCGAGCCGGCGCTGAAGGACGCGCGCGGCCGCGAAGCGTTGAACCCGGACAACCTCGTGTGCCGGGCGCTGCGGGCGATCAAGGCGGCGGTGCCGCACATCGGCCTGATGACGGACGCCGCGCTCGACCCCTACACCAGCCACGGCCACGACGGGGTGATGGCCGGCGAGGCCATCCTCAACGACGAGACCGTGCATATCCTGTGCGAGCAGTCGTTGAACCAGGCGCGCGCGGGGGCCGACATCATCGCGCCCTCCGACATGATGGACGGCCGCGTCGGCGCGATCCGCGCCGCGCTCGACGGCGAGGGGTTCGCGGAGGTGCAGATCATGTCCTACGCCGCCAAATACGCGTCGGCGTTCTACGGCCCGTTCCGCGACGCGATCGGCACCAAGGCGGCGCTGGTGGGCGACAAGCGCACCTACCAGATGGACCCGGCCAACACCGACGAGGCGCTGCGCGAGGTCGCCGCCGACATCGAAGAGGGGGCGGACATGGTGATGGTGAAGCCCGGCATGCCCTACCTCGACGTGATCCGCCGCGTGCGCGACACGTTCCAGGTGCCGACCTTCGCCTACCAGGTGTCGGGCGAGTACGCGATGATCGAGGCCGCCGCGCGCAACGGCTGGATCGACGGCGAGCGGGCGATGACCGAGAGCCTGATGTCCTTCAAGCGGGCCGGCTGCGACGGCGTGCTGACCTATTACGCGCTGAGGATGGCCAAGCGGTTGAAGGCTGGCGGTTGAAGGCCGGCGGTTGAGGGCGGGGCGGCAGGAGACCTCGCCCGCACGACAACAGGTAAGGTGATGGTCGCGGCGCCTCGTTCTCGACCTCGCCGCACGGTTCCGGCGCTTGCCATTGTTCCTCGTTTGTTCCAACCTGTGCCCGCGACGAACGAGGCACCATCTTGGCGCGACCATCCAACCCTTCCGACAAGACGCCCTCACCCGAAGGCCTCGCCTTCGACGAGCACGGTCCTAGCCTGGACGGTGTCCGGCTGACCCGCCGGACGCGCAAGGGCTGGCAGCTGACCGAGCGCGAGATCCTCGAACGCGAGCTGCTGAACTTCGCCGGCCTGGTCGTCCCGGACATGATCGCGCGGCTCGACACCGTCTGCCGCGCCATGGACCTGGGCGACTTCGCGAAGGCGGCCATCGTCTCCGAATATGTCACGCGCGACATGACGCGCAGGCGTGACGCGCGAAGGCGCGCCGCCACGGCCAAGGTGGGCATGGCCAAGGTGGGCATGGCCAAGGCGAGCATGAACAAGGCGAGCCCGGACGACCCGAAGCACCCTGGCTGGCCGGCCGACACGCCCGACGGTAAGGGCGGACAGTTCCGGCCGAAGGACGGCACCACCTCCGAATCGACTGAGGCGAAGGTCAAGCGCCTCGCCGCGCGGCGCAGCCTGCGCTCGATCCTGCGCCGCGTCCTCACCATCAAACGCGCCGCGCGGCTCGCCACGGAGGTCCTGGGCGACGCGATCCCCGGCCTCGACGCGGTGAGCGGCGCCGCCACGCTGCTCGACGCCGCGAAGCTCGGCGCGGACCTGGCCGAGGATGCCGTCAACACCGAGGCTGCCATCGCCTTCGCGGAGAAAGGTCCGCAGGCTCTGGAGGATCTACAGGTCAGCCAGCGAGCCGAGGGCTTCGACTCTTATTCTGCCTTTAACAAGATCGATTTGGAGAAACGCTTCGGTCCGGCTGGGGATGGCTACGAGTACCATCACATCGTCAAGCAGGGTCCGAACGCGTCATCTTTACCGGCCGATCAGTTGCAGTCGACAAGCAACATCGTGCGCGTGCCACGACTGGTTCACGAAGAGATCAGCGGTTATTACACAAAAACTCAGGAGATCGAGGGACGGATGACGAGCTTACGCGAGTTCCTACGCGGCAAGTCGTTCTCAGAACAGTACAAGTATGGCGTCGATGCCCTGAGGGACGTCGACGTAATACACTGAGATACATTCGTGCAAGTGGAGAGGCAGATGGCAGTGACGGAACTGGCTCATGCGGTGGTCGCCTTTTACGAGGGGGCTCGCAACCACGCAACTGGCGCGTTACTGACAAACAATAATGTCATTTTAGCCGCTCTCAAGCAAATGCGAGAAGCGCTTGCCATCATCGATGAACAGAGTGCGAATGGGCGCGATATCCTGATACCATTTCTCAAACACGCCGACGCGATGGTTCGGTGTGAAGCTGCGAAGGCTCTACATCCAAGTCGCCGCGATCTCGCGACTCCAGTGCTGCAAGATATTAGCCTGACGTGCGTCACGGAGGCTCACACGACAGCCAGGTTCTTTCTGATTTTCGCTGGCGAACCGAACAAAAGTAGCGACCTCATGCAAATGTACCATCCGCACAAATATGATGACACTTTTTACCAAGAGGCGCTTGAGCGTTTCGCCAATAATTCGTCCATCTGAACCCACGTGGCCGAACCAAAGGGTCGGAAGATGGATACCGGGTCGCTCGTGGATCTCGTCCACGCGGTCGTTGGTTTCCTTGAGGGCGCCCGAATTTACGCGGTCGGTCTCGTTTCGGAGGACAACAAGGTCATCTGGCCGCGTTCCACCAGATGCGCGCCTCGCTCGCGATCATCGACGCGCGGGGCGTGGACGGGCGCGACATCCTGATCCCCCTGCTCGGGAACGCCAACGCCATGGTGAGGTGCGAGGCGGCGAAGGCCATCCATCCGACCCGTCGCGACCTCGCGATCCCGGTCCTTCAAGACATCAGCCTGACGTGCCTGACGGAGGCAGGTAACACCGCGAGCATGTTCCTGATCTTTGCCGGCGAGCCGAACAGGGATAGCGACCGCATGGCGCAGTTTCACCCCCACAGGTACGACGACGAGGCTTACCGGGCGACCGCGTCCGTGCCCGCGCCCGCGCCGGAACGCTGTTTGGCTGACGGCGGTCCGGCTCAGCCCCGCCCCGCCCGCTCCCCCCGCGCGAGCCGCCACGCCAGCGCCGCCGCCACCGCGATCAACGTGGCCACCAGTCCCATGATGCCCGGCCAGCGCCCGCGCGACCAGAAGACCCCGCCGAGCGTGCCGAAGACGCTCGACCCCGCGTAGTAGCTGAACAGGTAGAGCGAGGCCGCCGCGCCCCGCGCGGTGGTCGCCCGCGCGCTGACGGAGCCGCTGGCGATCGAGTGCGCCCCGAAGAAGCCGGCGGTGAACACCGCGATCGCCGCGATGGCGCCGACGAGGCTCGTCGTCGCGGTGAGCAGCAGCCCCGCCGCCATCACCGCCAGCGCGACCATCATCATGCGGCCGCGCCCGTGGCGCCCCCCGAGCCGCCCGAACCAGGCGGAGGCCGGCGCGCCACCGATGTAGACGAGGAAGATCGCGCCGGCGAAGGCCTGCGACAGGTCGAACGGCGGCTCGATCAGCCGGTAGCTGAGGTAATTGTAGGTGGCGACGAACCCGCCCATCAGCACGAAGCCGACGGCGTAGAGCGCCAGGAGGCCGGGGTCGCGCCCGTGCCGGAGGTAGGCGTCGCCCAGGTGCGCCAGCGCCACGCCCCGCTCCGGCTGGAAGCGTCGCGAGGGCGGCAGCAGCGCGATGAACACCGCCGCCGACGCCATGCCGAACAGGCCGATGACCGCGAGCGACACGCGCCACGAACCCGTCAGGTCGATGAGCACGCCGGTGAGCACGCGCCCCAGCATGCCCCCGTAGGCGTTGCCGGCGATGTAGAGCCCCATCGCCGCGCCCAGGTCGCGCGGGTGGACCTCCTCGGCGAGGTAGGCCATCGCGACCGACGGCACGCCGGCCATGGCGACGCCGGTCAGCGCGCGCACCGCGAGCAGGGTCGGCCAGTTCGGCGCGAAGGCGGCGGCGACCGTCAGGACGCCGACCGCCACCAGCGACACGCCCATGATCGACTTGCGCCCGCGCACGTCGGAGAGCCGTCCGGCGACGAGCATGGCGAGCGCCAGGGTGCCGGTGGTGACCGACAGCGACAGGCTCGACACGGACGGCGACACGCCCAGGTCCCGCGAGAACACCGGCAGGAGCGGCTGCACGCAGTACAGCAGCGCGTAGGTGGAGAAGCCGGCCGACACCAGCGCCGCCGTCACCTTGCGGAATTGCGGCGTGCGCGCCCGCAGGTACAGGTCGCTGGAGCCGGCGAGCGCGAGCGTCTCCACCGTTTCCAAGGGCGTTTCGCGCGGGGTGGGTCGCTCGTCGATCGTCACGCCGGCAGTGCTAAAGCATCGGAGCGAAAAGCGCGCGGCGGTTTTCGGGCGCGGTGTCCGGTTTTCCTTACGCGGTGTCCCTCGCTCGGGGGTGGGGGCGTCGGCGCAACGATCGATCAAAGGATGCGCGACGATCCGAAGCGGGCGGTGACTTCTTCGTGTTCGCGTTCGCGGCCCCGATGTATCGTTCGGGACCGCTGGCGTCTTGCGGCTCGGCGCGGCCGCGCTATCCTGCGTGCCGGATCAGGGAAGGGCGGGACCACACAGTGTCGAGAGAGCCGCGCGATGCCCCCCAATTCTACCTCACGGCGCCCTCGCCCTGCCCCTACCTGCCGCGCCGCGAGGAGCGCAAGGTCTTCACCCACCTCATCGGCAAGCGGGCGGTGGCGCTCAACGACACGCTGAGCCAGTCCGGCTTCCGCCGCTCGCAGACGATCGCCTACCGCCCAGCCTGCGAGGCGTGCCGCGCCTGCGTGTCGGTGCGCGTCAAGGTCGACGAGTTCACGGCTTCGCGCAGCCTGCGCCGCGTGGCCGAGCGCAACGCGGACGTGCGCGGCGCGGTGATGCGGGCCGAGCCGACGTCCGAGCAGTATTCGCTGTTCCGCGACTACCTCGACGCCCGCCACGGCGACGGCGGCATGGCCGACATGACCGTGCTCGATTATTCCATGATGGTCGAGGACAGCCACGTCGAGACGCGGCTCGTGGAGTACCGCGCCGGCGCCGACCCCACCCGGCCCTCGGCCGGCACGCTGGTCGCCGTCTGCCTGACCGACCTGCTCGCCGACGGCCTGTCGATGGTCTACTCGTACTACGAGCCGGAGGCCGCCCACCGCTCGCTCGGCACCTACATGATCCTCGACCACATCGTGCGGGCGAAGAAGCTCGGGCTCCCCCACCTTTACCTCGGCTACTGGGTCGAGGGCTCGAAGAAGATGGCCTACAAGGCTCGCTTCCTGCCGCAGGAGCGGCTGGGCATGAACGGCTGGGACCGTATCGAGGCTTAGGATATCGGATCATACCGTTGACGTGATCCGACAGGCACCATCGTGCGTCCGCTGGACCACCGCCTTTGACATTCCGGGGCGCCGCAGGCGAACCCGGAACCCAGGGCCACCGCATGAATGCCAGTGCGGACCGGCGTGAGGAACGATTGTCAACCCGGTCCCGCCGCCCCTGGGTCCCGGGTTCTCGGCCTTGCCAAGCCCCGGGATGACGGTGGTGGCCGCACCGCGTCCGTGATCTGACCCGATGCGGCGAGGCGCTCAGGCCCGCAGCGCCGCCTCCGTCGCCGCACCCGCCGCCAGCAGCAGCGCGTCCTGCCCGGAGCGGGCGGCGAGTTGCACGCCGACCGGCAGGCCGTTGGGGCCGGTGCCGACCGGCACCGTCAGGCACGGCAGCTGCAGCAGCGTCCAGGTTCGGTTGAAGGCGGCGTCGCCGGTGGCCTGAAGGCCGCGCGGCGCCTCGCCCGGCGCGGGCGGCGACAGGATCACGTCGGCGGCGCCGAACACGCCGTCGATGTCGCGGATCACCTCGCGCACGCTCGCCAGCGCGGCGTCGTAGGCGCGCCCCGACATGCCGCTCCCCTCGTCGATGAGGCTCTTCAGGATGGGCGACAGGCTCCCCTCGTGCGCGCGCCGCTCGTGGCCGAGCGACCGGCTCATGTCGTAGGCCATGACGAGCCGCTGGAGGCGCGGCAGGCCCTGCAGCGGCGCCGGGGTCGGCAGGTCGAACACGGTGTGGCCGGCCGCCTCCAGCGCCACCATCGCCTGGTCGAGGACGCGCACGGCTTCCGGCTCGACGCTGTTGGGATAGGGCTCGCGCAGCACCGCGATCCTGTAGGGCCCGCCCGAACCATCCGGCTGGAGCGACCGTCCCGTCAGGTTGGCGACGAAGAAGGCCGCATCAGTGACGTCGCGGGCGAACACGCCGACCGTGTCGAGCCAGTCCGACAGTACCTTCACGCCCCCGCGCGGGATCAGCCCCCAGGATGGCTTGTAGCCGACCACCCCGCAGAAGGCGGCCGGGCGGATGACGGAGCCGGCCGTCTGCGTGCCGAAGGCCAGCGGCACCATGCCGGCGCCGACCGCCGCCGCCGACCCCTGCGACGAGCCCCCCGGCGTGTGCGCGGGATTGTGCGGGTTGGCCGTCTTGCCAGGCCGGTAATAGGCGAACTCGGTCGTCACCGTCTTGCCGAGCACGACAGCACCGGCGTTGCGGAGCTGGGTGACGCAGGCCGCGTCGGCGACGGGCCGGTGGCCGTCGTAGATCAGCGAGCCGTAGCCGGTCGGAAGGTCGGCGGTGTCGATGTTGTCCTTGACGGCGACGGGGATGCCGGCGAGCGGGCCGAGCCTGTCGCCGAGCTGGCGCGCCTTGTCGATCCGCTTGGCTTGTTCGGTGGCGCCGGCCTCGTCCAGCACCATCCAGGCGCCGATGGCGGCATCGCGGGCGGCGACGCGATCGAGGCAGGCCCGCACCGCGTCGAGCGCCGTGGTGGTGCCGGCGGCCATGGCGGTCGCCATGGCGCGGGCGGTCGGGCAGGCTGGCGCATCGGACATGAGCGGCACTCGACGTTGTGGGCTGGCGACTCGTTTGCCCGGCCTGTCTAGAGGGGCGGGCAGCCCCGGTCGAGGGGAGAATGGGGCGACCACCACGCCGTGGCCGTGCCGGCCCCGGAACCGTCGCACCCCGACCGACGAGGCTAGCCGAGCACCGTCGCGGTGTCGGTGGTCGGGTCGCCGACCACCGCCGTGGCGACGCCGGCCGCCGCCGCGTCCACCGCGGTGAAGCCGGCGGCGAACGGCCCCTTGGCGATGGGCCGAAGGGCGAAATGCCTCGCCGGGCGAACCAACCGCCCCGCCGCCGGCTTGCCACGCGGAACCGCCGCATGACGCGAGAGCCGCGTGACGCAAGAGGAAGCCGCCCCATGTCCGACCTGACCCGCCGCACGATCATCGCCGCTTCGGCCGGCCTCACCGCTGCCGGCCTCGTGCCGGCGTCCGCCGCCGAGGGCCAATCGCCGGCCCTCTACGGCACCGCCAAGGACGGCCGCGTCACCCTGCCCCCGCTGCACGGCCCCACCGAGAACAACGGCACGAGCGCCAACCCGCGGGCCCCGGACAAGCGGCTCGGGGTGGCGGTGGTCGGCATTGGCCACCTGGCGCTGGAGCAGATCATCCCCGGCTTCGGGCAGGCGACCGACGTGCGGCTTGCGGCGCTGGTCAGCGGCCACCGCGAGAAAGCGTCGACGATCGCCGCCCAGCACGGCCTGCCGGCGAACGCCGTCTACGGCTACGACGACTTCGACAGGATCAAGGACGATCCCGCTGTCGACATCGTCTACATCGTGCTGCCCAACGCCATGCACGCCGACTTCACCGAGC
>CAXSDP010000046.1:0-31782 GCA_964235705.1 uncultured Beijerinckiaceae bacterium
GCGCTCGGCGTGAACGGGACGGGCGGCAACGCGGCGGCGGCGGCGGCTTTCCAGGCGTCGCCCGGCTACCAATTCCAGGTCGACCAAGCGACCGGCAACGCCGCGCGCTCGGCCGCCTCGTTGGGCATCGCCGGGTCCGGCAACACGCTCGACGCGATCACCCGGCTCGGCTCGAACCTGGCCGACACCGAGTACAACAACTTCCTCGGCAACCTCAGTACCTCGGCCAACCGGGGCGTCGCGGCGTCGTCCGGCATCGCCAGCGCGGACCAAGCGGCCGGGTCGTTGCTCGGGACCGGCGCGACCACGGGGGCGACGTTGCAGCAGAACACCGGGACCAACCTCGGCAACCTGTATTCCTCCGGCGGGACCGCATTGGGCGGCATCGACACAGGCCTCGGCACCGGCCTGTCGACGAACGACACGGCCCTCGGGCAAAATCAGGCGCAACTCGGGTACAACACGGCGGTGCAAGACGCCAACCTGCTGTTGACCGGCGGCAAGGCGCAGGACAGCGCGACGAACGCCAACAATGGCATCTTCTCGAAGATCCTCGGCGGCGTCGCCGGCTTGCCGCTCGGCGGCGGCACGAGCGTCGGTGGCAAGCTCCTCTCCAGCATCTTCTGAGGTCGCGATGGGCGGACAGGTCGTCAACGGCGTCTATCTCAACACCGACAGCGGCTTGACCGCGCCGGGCGGGTTCTTCGACCGGCTGACGAACACGGTCGACCAAGTCGCGCAGAATGAAGGGCAGCTACGCGGGTTCGCCCCGGCGCTGGCGGCGACCGGTATCCCGATCAGCGCGCCGGGGCCCGGCCTCTTCTCGCGCATCCTCGGCTCCGCGACCGGTGCCCAGCCGCCGGCCGGCGCCAGCATGTCGCCGCCCGCGTCACCGCAGATGCCGCTCGCTTCGGCCTCCGGCAACGTCGCCGGGGCGGGTCCGTCGCCGGCCAACCCGAGCGCGATCCTGCAGTACGTCGCGCAGTCGGCGGCGCGACATGGTATCGATCCCGGCGTGGCGACGCGGGTTGCCATGTCCGAGGGTGGCCGCAGCGGTGGCTACGGCCCGGGCGGAACCGGCGACAGCGGCTCAAGCTTCAGCCCGTTCCAGCTCCATTACGGCGGCGTCGCCGGCGGCGGCAACAGCGCGCCGGGCCTTGGGGACGACTTCACGCGCCAGACCGGCCTCGACGCGCGCGACCCTGCGAATGTCACGGCGGCGGTCGACTTCGCCCTGGCCCACGCGGCGAAGAACGGGTGGGGCGCGTTCCATGGCGCCGCCAACGCCGGCATCGGCGCGTTCGATGGGATCGGGCAGGCGGGTGGCGCGCCTCCGTCGGCGTCCGCTTACGCTGGCGCCCAACCGGCTCGCGCGCCCGCGCCGGCCGTGGGTGCCATCGCCTCGGCGACGGGCGGCGACCCCTCGGCGGCGCAGCGGCCGACCGTCGGCGCGTCCGGCAAGCCGCCGATGCCGCAGGCGAGCGCGGACCAAGCCGACCCGAACGGCCCCGGGCAGTCGCCGCAGGGCGCGCCCACGGCGGACCAGGTCCAAGCGCTGCTGGCGAACCCGGCGACCCGCGCGCAGGGGATGCAGCTCTGGCAACGGATGCGGGCGCAGGCTTCGTCCATCGGTCCGGCGCCGCAGGCCGTGGGTGGCATGCCGCAGCCGGTGGGCGCGGGTCCCCAGCCCGCCGCCGGCGCGGCACCGATGACGCTCCCCGGCGGCCTCACCCCGGCGGCGCTGAAAGCCATGATCGAGGAACCTGCGACGCGGGCGCAGGGGCTCGCGCTGTGGCAACAGGCGCTCCAACCCCCGACACCGACCTTCGGCAAGCCCGGCGACGTGGCGTTCGTGCGCGGCCAGCCGGCGTACCAGGTCCCGTTCGCCCCCATGGACGTGCCGGACGGTCACGCGATCCTCAGCCCCAACGATGGTCACGTCATCGGTGCCGTCGCGCCGAGGCCCGTCCCGCTCCCGCAAGGCGACGTGCTTCAGCCGACGACGGGCGGACCGCCGATCGCGGCCAACCCGAAGACGGAGGTGGTGAACGGCCGCGTCGTCTCGACCAACACCGCGACCGGCGCGTCGAAGGACGTGACGCCGCCTGGCGTGCCCTCGAACAGCGGCCTCAAGGCGGAGGAAGGGGCGAACACCGACATCCTCGGCAAGGTGTCCGCGTCGCAGACGCAGGCGCTCGCCGCCGCCCGCACGCTCGACGCGATCCAGCGCCAGCAGTCGGCGTTGGACAAGGGGTCGTTCACCGGCGGCGGTGCCGATGCGAAGCTGAAGCTGCGGGGCGCCATCGCGGGGATGTTGGGTATCGATGACCCCGGCGTCGAGCATACGCAGGAGTTCATCGCCGCCGCCAACAGCAAGGCAGCCGAGATCGCGAAGCAGCTGTCCCAGAGCGGCCACACGACGAACGCCGACCTGAATATGGCCAAGATCATCGGCGGCGCCGACATCAATTACAGCATGGGCGCGCTGCGCGAGGTTGGCCGCGCGCAACAGCAGCTCGCCACGGACACGATCGCCCACCACAATTCATCGGTGGACGCGGCCGGGCGCCTCATCCCCGCGCTGGCCGACCGGGCGTCCTTCTACAAGGTGCCGGCGCCCAAGGGCTACGACTTCGACGCGGCCGGCGCGCTCACCCGGGCGCGGGCCGCCATCGCCGGCGGCGCCGACAGGGGCAAGGTCGTCGACCTCCTGAAGAGCGCCGGCATCGACCCCGCGAGGTTGTGAGGATGGCCGCGTTCGACTTCGCCAACCCGCCGTCCACGGCGCCGGTCGCCGCCCCGCCGACCGTTTCCGCCGCCGACCTGGACTTTTCCGCGCTGATGCCGAACGCCCCGGGGGCCACACCAGCGCCTTCGGTCCGATCGCCGGCCCCCGCGACCTCGCCGACCGTCGCGCCGACCTTATCTGCGGCCGACCTCGATTTCTCCGGCCTAGTACCCCCGCCGCCATCCTCGGTCGCGGACGCGGCCAGGTCGTTCGGCGTCGGCCTGCTGAAGGGGGCGGCCGGCCTCGCCGCCGCGCCGGTGACGCTGCCCAAGGCCGCCGCCGACGCCGCCGTGAGCGGTGGGGATTGGCTGGTGCGGAAGGCCCTCAACCTCGGCGCGCCGTCGCAGGCCACCTTGGACGCTCAGGCCAAGGCGGCGGCCTCCGCCCCCAACATCGGCATCGACAGGCCGGTCGGCGCCGCGCTCGACGGGCTGAACGGGGCGCTGCCCACGCCGCAGACCACGGTCGGCAAGTACGCGCAGGCCGTCGGCGAGTTCGTCCCCGGTGCCGCCGTCATGCCGGGCAACCTGGCGGTGAATGCCCTGCGGTACGCGGCGGTGCCGGCGGTGGCGTCGGAAGGGCTCGGCCAACTCGCGAGCGGCACGGCGGCGGAGCCCTACGCGCGCCTGGCCGGGGCGGTGGCCGGCGGGGCGATCGGGTCGGGGCTGACGCGCGCGGTGACGCCGTTCCCGATCGATGCCTCGCGGCAGGCGATGGTCGACACGCTCGCCGGCGAGGGCGTTCCGCTCACCGCCGGCCAGGTCACGGGCAACCGCCCGCTGCGGTGGATGGAAAGCATCCTGTCGGACACGCCCGGCGCCGGCGGCAAGGCGGAGGCGATCGCCGAGGCGCAGCGCGGCGCGTACACGGCGGCGGCGTTGCGCCGGATCGGTGCCAACAGCGAGCAAGCCACGCCCGAGGTGCTGGCGGCGGCCAAGGCCGGCATCGGAAAGCAGTTCGACGACCTGTCAGCGCGCAACACGGCGACGTTCGACCCGCAGTTCGGCCGGGACCTCGGTGGCGTGCTGAACGACTACGACAACCTATCCCTGCCCAGGCAACAGGCGCCGGTCGTCGGCAAGACGATCCAGGGCTTGGCAAGCCTCGGCGGAACGATGCCGGGGCCACAGTACCAGGCGGTGCGCTCCAACCTCGACAAGTCCGCCCGCGCCATCGCCCAGTCCGACCCGCCGCTGTCGGGCGCGCTGTTCGGCATCAGGAACGCGCTCGACGGCGCGATGGATCGCTCCATCACGCCCGAGGACCAAGGGGCATGGCAGGACGCCCGCGCGAAGTGGAAGAACTGGAAGGTGATCGAAAAGGCGTCCACCGGCGCTGGGGAGGACGCGGCGCAGGGGTCCATCTCGCCGGCGGCGCTCCGCAGTGCCACGGTAGCGCAGAACCGGGGCGCCTACGCCACCGGCCAAGGCGACTTCAGCGACCTCGCGCGCGCCGGCCAAGGACTGATGACGCCCCTGCCCAACAGCGGCACCGCGCCGCGCCAGTTCGTGCAACACCTGATGCAAGCCGGCGGGTCGGGGCTGGGGGCGTTCCTACACGGCACGGAGGGCGCGTTGGTCGGCGCCGAGGCGTCCACGATCGGCGTGCCGCTGCTGGGGCGCCTGCTGATGTCGAGCCCGGTGCAAGGATACCTAAAGAACCAAGCCCTGCCCCCGCCGCTCGCTGGCGGCATCCTCAGCAGGATCATTCAGGCGAACCAAGCGCGGCAGGGCGGCCAGCCGCCACAAGGACCGATGGAGCAACGATGAGCGACGACGCGAAGGGCACGAAGGCGGAAACGCCGCTGATGGACCAGATGATGCGGGAGGCCAGCACCATCGCCGCACCGCAGTTCACCGAGACGGTCCCGAGCATCCCCGGCGGGATCTCCGGCATCGCCAGCGCCACGGCGCCGTTCCTCTTCTTCGAGCAAGTGCCGTTCGCCAACCACCACGAGGGCGTGGGCTCGGTGACGCTGACCGCCTCGCGGCAGATCGGCATGATGCAGGGTGGGACGAGGGTCGCCACCGATTTCGTGGTGGTGGGACACCTGCGGGGTAGCCTGCCGGCCCTGGCGCGCCTGCGGGACACCATCAACAACATCCTCCTGCACGCGGCCACGCCCGAGGACACGCGGAACTGAGCGTGCCCGTTGCGGCCCCGGAAACATATGGACGGCTGAGGCGTCGGAGGCGGAAACTGTGGTCATACCAGGAGCACAGACCGATGACCGAACCACCCAACAAGCTACCTCCCCATGTCACTCTCGAGGAACGCGCCGCCGCGCGCGATGCGCTCACCAAGGCGAGGACACCGCCTGGTACGATCCAAGCAGGTGGGATTGATGACGAGGGTCGCGCATGGATGCGGATCCGGCGCCCCTTTGCCTTCTTCCGATCGCTGCTGAAACCGTGAGCCTGCGCGGAGACGGGGCGACTGTCGGTCGCTAAACCTGCGCCACCGGACGCGCCGAACCCAAGGCTAGGAGATCGGTCACAATCGATCGGACTAGATCGGGGTCCATGTCGAACTCGCGCCGGGACACCTCGGCCTTGAAGACGACGCCGGCGAGCGTCCTGGCCGGTGCCTTGGCGATGCGGTCGATCACCCTCAGGTTCGCCCGGGTGGCGCGGTTGTAGTCCCGCTCCGCGACCGTCAGGCCGCTCCGCTTCCTCAGGGCGCGCTCACCAGCGTCGGGCGAGGCCAGGCGCAGCGCGAAGTAGGTGTCCTCGGCGCGCGAGTGCGGGCCGGTGAAATGGTCCATGACCGCCAACGTGCGTTCGTAGGGCTCGCGCAGGGCCAGCAGCGGCGCGTCGGTGTCGTCGGCATGTGAGGCGGTGGCCGGCGTGCCGATCGCGGCCAGGACGGCGGCCGCGCCGGCGCTGGCCAGCATGGCGCGGCGGTCGGGCGTGTCGAGGGGCGAGGGGGTGGGCAAGGGGGCGGCGGTCGCCGCGAGGGTGCGCGTCGTCATGGGGTCGTCTCCGGTGGCGTGGGTGGTGGCGGGGAAGCGGGTTCGGCGGGGTGCCCTAGGCGGGTCGCCCTTGGCTCTTGAGCGTGACGGAGCGAATGCGCTGGACGGTTAGAGCCAGCGCCTCGGCGAGGTCGGACAGGTGGCCGGCCAGCGCGGCGAGCTGGTCGACGAGGCGCACCATGGCGCCGGGCTCGCTCGCGATGAGCCGGCAGCGCTCGGCGAAGTCGGCGTCGTCCGCCCCGAGCATGTCGAGCGCGGCGAGGACCAGCGGCATGTGCCGGGTGGCCCATTGCTCACCGAAGCGCCCGGCGAGGCTCGCGACGGCTTCCACGCGGGCCAGCGGCGGCTTGTGGACCGGCTTGCGGGTGAAGGGGAGGATGGTGGCGCTCACGCGACGCTCCGCTCGTTGGAGGCCGTAGGCGCGGCTTGGCCGAGGGTCGCGGCGTCGATCGCGAGCGACAGGGCGAGCGCGTCGCGCCAGTCGACCACCTGGCCGTCTGCCAGCGCCGCGTCGTGGCCGTCCACCATGGCCGTCAGGATCGCGCCCGGCGCATCGGTGTCGTGGGCGTGGATCGTCTTAAGGATCCGCGCCTTGGCGGCGAGCCCATCGGCCGTGCGCGCCGGCGCGAGGACGATGCCGCGCAGCAGCCCGGCGACGATGCGCGCCTCGCGTTCGGACTGGATGACGGCGGCGGTGATCCCGGCGGCCGCCTCGGCCCGCGCGATGTCGGCCTCGTAGGCGTCCATCGCCGCGAACAGCTCCTCGGCGCGGGCGATGTCGCCCCGGCAGAAGGAGTATTGGCCCGGGTCGGCCTGCCGAAGCGCCGTGATCTCGGCCAAGCCTTCCAAACAGCCGCGGTCCTCGTACACGTGCGTCTCGCGTCCATCGATGACGAACACGGACAGGCGCGCGCGGTCGAAGCACACCGACATGAAGTCGGACGGGCGCCAGCGCAGAGCTTCGGGGATCGCCGGCGACACGAACTGGCGGCACGCCTCCTTCATCAGCACGTCGAAGGCATGTTCTCGCGCCACGTGCGAGGCGTGGAGCGCCACCATCGCCAGCAGTGGGGCGTCGGGGTGGTCGGCGGCGAAGTTCGGCGGCTCCGCGCCGACGCTCATCACGCCGGCGGCGGCGAGGGTGGCGAGGAACGCGCGGCGGTCGAAGGCGGGCAAGCCGGGGGCGGCTGCCGGAACGGGGTCCGTCATGGTGGTCACTCCGATGGTGAGAAGGGGTGGTGGGCTAGTGCAGCTCGGCGGGGTGCGTGATGGGACGGCGCGGCGCGGTCCTCGCTGGTGCGGGGGTGGCGCGGGCGGCGGCGCGGGTCGCGGCACCCTTGCGCGCGGCGGCGGAGCGCTTGGCGGCGAGGTCGCGTTCGATGCGCTCGGCGGCGTGCCAGGCGGCGAGGGGGTCGGCACTGGTGTTGAGCGTCAGGTAGTAGGCGCGGACGCGGGTGCGGGTTTTGAGGGTGGTGGCGTGACGCATGGGGGTTCTCTCGGTGCTGGTGGAAGGGGTGAGGACGGCGGCGGGGCGGACGGCTACGCGGCGAGCTGACTGGCCCCGGCGAAGGCGTGGGCGCGCGCCGCGTCGTTGATGGCGGCGACCTCCTCAAGGAGCGCGCGGCGGCGCTCGTTGCCGGATCGGGTGTAGGGGGCGAACTGGACCTCGATCATCAGGTCGACGACGCGGCGGTTGTCGGCGAGCGACAGGGCGGGCTCGGCGGGCGGGACGACGGGCCGGGGCGTCGCGGTGCCGTCGCGGCGGGCCATGGCCTTGACGTAGGCCCAGGCGGCGCGCAGGCACCCGGCGAAGTGGGCGCGGTAGCCACCCTCGGGAACCCAGCCGTTGACGGTGGCGTCGAAGCGGTCGCCGGGGCGGCGCATGGGGAACGGCGCCATGCGGCGGGCGGTGCGGGCGTGGGCGTCGCGGAGGATGGCGGAGCGGTTGAACATTGTCTTCTCGTTGCTGCTTGCGCTGAGAAGTGATATACATCGCTCACAGATGAGCTGTCAATATCGATCGCTCAGAAATGAGCGGTTGATATCAATGGCGGACATGGGAGTGACGGCCGCACAGCTCCGGGCAGCGCGAGCGCTCCTCAAGATCGAACAGCAGGATCTCTGCGGCAGGTCCGGTGTCTCGATCGCCACGCTTCGCCGCATGGAGAACGCGGAGGGACCAGTGCGTGGGAACTATGAGAACGTGGTCGCCGTAGTGCGCCAGCTGGAGGCGGCCGGCGTAGACTTCATCCCGGAGAACGGCGGGGGGGCCGGTGTGCGGTTGCGCAGGCCGAGCGAGCGTGACGCCGCTATCGTGCGGTAGCGGAAGGTGTCAGGTGAGAACCCTTGCGATTGTAGCCTTCTTGGTCTTCGTCACACCGTGCATGGCAACGGGGGACGTGAGCGCGCAGTCTGGGGTCGGCGCGCTGCAATGCTCTTCGGCTCCGGCCTATATCGATCGGATAGGAACACCCCAAGTGTGGGGCACTCTCGAAGCCTATGTTGACGGTTACATGGCTGCGAAGGGGGTAGACCTGCGCGAGATCCAGCCTCGGGTCGCCATGCGAAAAGTGCTCGACATCTGCGAACTCGCGCCTGAGATCACCTTCAACCAGGCTTGCGCGATTTTCGCTGGTCAGCGCCATTGATGAGAGCGAATTTTTCCAAATGCCACGGCTGAGCCGGTAGCCGGGCGCGAGCGAACACGGAGCGTTGCGTGATATGTTCTTCGTTTCGACCACGCGAGGGCGCTCCCTCGACGAGTGAGAACAGCGGCGAACGTGGCGCAAGTTTCTGAGGTGGAACAACAGGTTTCCATTGCCGATCGCCCACGCATCATGCGGACCTGTGACCCTGCCCTGAATGAAAGGCTGCGGCGGATGAACCGCCAATGGATCCGATGCGCGGCAAAGCACGGTGGTGTACCTTCAACGCGTATCGGAGCCCACGATGCCCATCCTCGACAACCCTCGTCATCAAGCCTTAGCCCAGGTGCTCGCCGGTGGCGCGACCGCCGACGGCGCGTTGCTGAGGCCGCTCCGACCGTACCTCGGCCGGCCGACAGTTGAGGGGCGGAGATCGGCGATCCGGCTTGAAGGCTACAACCATTCAGCCGAGATTATAATTGACGCCAAATGAGCCCGACTGCATATGGCTGCAAAAACCTCCCTACTTGCACCTGGGAGAATGCGAGGGGTGATTAAATGGCTGGAGCAGATAAAAATATCTCGCCACAATTGTTGCGCTATGATTATCCCTTGGATCATAAGACTGCAATTGTAGACATGGTGACCGCGTCCAGTAGACTTGACCCATCGGGGCTTCTTTTCGAAATACTGATTGCTCGTATTTCTTCCAAGATCACGAGCGAGACACTAGGGCCTATCTTGGCAAACTCGATCACGCTTGCAAAAGATCCGGTATTCGAGCGTGAATTTTCTAAAGTCATAGAAATGACAGCGCTGTGCCGCCTGCCGAATATTCTAAATATCTTGGCCACACTAATTGGTCAGATACTTATTATACCGAGAGAACAAACACAGGCTATTTGTCCTGACGAGATGATGGAGACGCTCCGTGTTCTTAGTCGCCAACTTGCCGCCGTCGGGCAGCAACCAGCTTGAATACGTTTCGAACGTGGTTGGATCCACATTCCAGCGGGTCTTCGTCTTTTTCGCGCCCTTCAACGGCGTTTTTAACGATACGCTCAGACTTCAGCAGCCAACTTCGTCCGCGTCTCAGTCCTCTTTGATTGAGTATCAGGGTAAGCTCCGGACCGTTATGGTTAAAGTACGCTTGGCTAAGCGAGTTGCGGTGACCGTCACTCTTGCGGTTCCGGTTTCTTTTGTAGTATCCGAAGTAGCTCCGCATTCTTTTATTTCTTTGAGCTTCCCAATCTCGCTTGCGTGCTTTGCAGCGTGTTCACTTTGGTTTAGAAGAATTTATTTATAGTGGAAGATGAATGGATAAAATTAGTCAGAAATGGAGGGCCGGTAAGCGGCGTCCTTGCCGTTTCCGGCTTTGCAGTCCATGCAGGAAGTTATGTAAAAGAGTTTGAAAAGCCATTTGATTATTGGTGCACTATGGCTGACACATCGATTTTTATATTATCTCTGGTGATGGCGTTATTGTTAGCTGGCTCCTTCGGACTTAAGCAGCTGAAAAACTCTTCTAAGTCACCGACGCGAAGGCCAACAACGAAAGAAACCACATCCAACTAGCTCTTTGCCAGCATATGCCAGCGCTCAGAATAACCGCTGAGGCTTGGGTCGAGGGGCTATGGTCAACGGCACGCCTCAATAAAATGGTGCCGGCTGTTGGATGTGGCGTTTGCGCGATCTATGGTGATTCGGGTACCGGCCAGACGGGTTGGCTGATTGTTTATCATCGGAAATCAAGATGCCACAGGGCGGCAAGCGAGACGGAGCAGGCCGTCCCGACGGATCGAAGAACCGACGCACGGTCGAGCTGGAAGCGAAGCAGCGGGAAGCGGCCGCCACCCTCGCCGCCGTGCTGCCCGACGCCTTCGACGGTGACGCCCACGCCCTGCTGATGCTCGTCTACAAGGATCGTCGCCAGCCGATGGAGCTGCGGCTGGAGGCGGCCGGCAAGGCAATCCGGTATGAGAAGCCGGCCTTGGCCACGATCGACATGAGCACTACCGGCAACGTGCGCCATGTCATCCTGGATCGGCCGATGACGACGGAACAGTGGGAAGCCCGGTTCTGTGACGACGCGACGGAGCACTGAGGCCGCTACCTTGAAGGACAATCAAGGGTTATCGAGCCGGGCCACCGCCGCGCATTCGAAACAGTACGATGACAATGCCGCCAGCAATTCGACGGTAGGCCACCTGGCAGCCTCACCAGCGGCTTTCTGCGATGTTTCGGCTATCATACAGCGACATCGCATTCTTCGGCGCTGGTGAGCTTCTATGGTGATGCGGCCTGATCCAGTAGAATAAATCAAAGCATTTCACGGCACGCCTCAATGAGAAGCGACGCGCATCCCATACGCCTGCCCCCTCCGCCGAACCGCCCGCACGTCGCACACCAACCTCGCTGCCGCGCGCGCCCGGCCAACCGTCGTCGGCGAGCACCGTAGCTCGCGGGCGATGTCGCGATCGGTGCGGCACGGGTCGGCCGCAAGCGCGACGGCTATGGCCTGGCCGACGTCGGCGGGCAGCTTGGCGAACGGCTCCCGATCGGGCGCCGGTGCATCGGTGGACAGATGTTGCGCTTCGTCCGGCGGCAGCGCGGACAAGCGGAAGTGAGCCGGGCCGGGCGACGCTGACGCCGCCGGTGTCGGACCCCTGCCGATCGCCCGCAACGCCTCGGCGAAGGTGAAGCCGGAGGCACGCGCGATCCGCTCCGCCTCCTCCCGCGCCAGCTCGCGCGCGATCCACCCGGCGCCGGCCATGGAGGCGATCACCACGGCGAAGCGCGGGTCGAGAGGTCGGGTCACGGCAGGGCGCCATGGTGTTCCTGCGGGGCACGCCGGGCGGTCGCGGCGCCTTCCGCCGACATCCCCTTGAATAGCGCCCGGCCTTCATCGGCGAGGGCGAGGAGGGCGCCGTGCGCGAAGTTGTAGCGCGTCGGCTTGGTGAGGATCAGCGGCTCCAGCGCGGCGGCGGCTTGGGCGGCATGGACCAGCACGGCGCGGACGCCGGCGTTGTAGGCGATCGTCTCGTCACGGGTCATGGTTTTCCCTCTTCGATGTAGGCGAGCCCTATCAGCGCGGCCTCGGCGCGATCGTGGTCGAGCTTGCGGGCGAACACCTCGGCGAGCGCCGGCCACCGGCCGATCGCCACGGACCTCGCCCGGTCCTTCATGTCGGCGCCGGCCGGGATGCCGACCCGGCGCTTCCACCAAGCCGGCGTGACGAACCGCACGGGCACCGCCTGGCCGCCCAAGACGCCCTCGACTACCCCGCGCGACCGGCCGAACGCGAAGGCGCCCGATGGGGCTTCCCCGGGCCGCGCGCCGACGTGCTCGCATACCGCTTCGGCCGGCGCCCACCGACGCACCAAGGCGGCCAGTAGCGGCGCGTTGACGGTTGGACGGCAGGCTGGGCCATCGGCCAGCGTCGGCATGTCCGCGACCTCGGCGAGGGTGCCACCGACGAACAGGGCGAGCGCGCCGGTGCGGCCGATGTCGATCGCGACCAAGCGGCTCGCGGTTGAGGCCGACGCCATGGCTGGCCACGGCACGAGGGCAAGGGTCCCGCCCGTCATCACGCGGCTACCCGTAGGAGGTGATCGGGAACACGGCAGCCGTTCGCGTTCGGTGGCGGTCCAAGACGGTCTTCCGGCCACGTGGACGGATCATCTCGCCAGCGCGCTATGGTCGTCCGCACCGTCGCTTCGGGCCAGCGTACACCGCCGCCGAAATCGACCTTTGGCTGTCCGTCCGGCGCTTCGCTGGCATTCGGGCCGGCCTTTGTCGGCGTGTCCTCCCACCTCCTGCCGTTCAACCATGATGCCGGGTACGGCCAGAACGTCACGTCGGGGTTGTCACGCCAGAACGCGTCGATGCCCGTCAGCAGCTTGTCGAAAGGCGTGCCGTCGGTCGCCTCGACCTTGCGGAAGGCTCGTTCGGCATCCTGCCGCGCCTTCTTTCGGGGAAACTTGGCGTACCAGGTCGCGAAGGCGTCGGCCGGGTAGGGATGCTTCCGACCTTTCGGCTCCCGCGCCGGCTTCGGTCTCGATCCAGCCGCAGGCTCCGGCGAGCGCGCTTCCGAGCCGTGCGAGGAAGCTCTTTCTTCTTGTCCCTGTCCCTGTCCCTTGGTGAACGTGGCGTCATCGTTACGTTGATCGTGACGTGCCCCGTCACGTTCTTTCTGCCTCGCGATCCGGGCGGCGGTCGCCGCGCTGGTCCGTGCGCGTTGCGCTTGCTTCCGCTCCCAGGCGACTTGCACCTGTTCGGCGACGACTGGATGGTAGAGGCGGCCATCGGCGCATTCGATCCAACCGCGCATGATGTCGGCCCGAAGGTCGGCGAAGGCTCCTTCACCGCACATGGCGGCGTCGGCCAACACCATGTCGTCGTTCTCAAGCGATCCTGCCGGCTTGCTGTGCCACGCCTCCGTCCAAAGGTTGAGGAGATAGAACGCCAGCTCAGGCCGCCGCTTGCACAGCAGCCAAGCGCGCGAGCGTTTCAGTCGATGGATCATGATCGGCATGAAAGGGAAGTCGCGGAGGTCGGCCTCAGCGGGTGTCAGGGGCGCGGTGGCGTTCGTCATGCGGCGCCTCCCCTCACAGAAGCCGAAATCGATGACGCGGCCGGCGCGCAATACAGGTGAACGGTCGGCGTCGGGCCGGCGCGCACCTTGCCGAGGACGAGTTCCAGCTTGCCGCGCGCCGCGTCGAGCCTGGCGAGGGCATCGGGCTCGCCGGCGAGGTAGTCGGGCGAGCGCGCGAGGTAGTACTCCGCCCGGTAGAGGAACATCACCACGTCGGCGACCTGTTCGATGTCGCCGGAGTTGCGCAGGTCGGCCAGCGTCGGCCGCCGGTCGCCCTCGGGCCGCTTGTCGACGTCGCGGTTGAGCTGGCACAGCAGCACCACGCACAAGCCCTCAGCGCGCGCGAGCGCCTTCAAACCGAGGCAAATTTCGCCGATCTCCTGCGTTCGGTTTCCCCGGTAGCGGTCGCTCGCCTGGACGAAATCGAGGTGGTCGATGAACACGACGCCGAGCTTCACGCCCTGCGCGGCCATCGCCCGCTTCGTCTGCGCCACCTTCGCGCCGACTTGTGCCACCGTCACGCGAGCCCGCCCGTCGATCACGATGGGGAGCGCCCGGAGCCGGTCGCGCGCCGAGCGGACATGCTCGACTTGCGCCTCGGTCAACTCGCCGGCGCGTGGACCGATGTTGCGGAACTCGGCGGAGCGCCCATCGCCGAAGAAGGCGAGGTCCGCGAGGTGGCGCGACGTGAGCTGCTGGGCCCCAACCTCTAGTGGAAATTCGAGCACCCCCACGCCGGCCGCCGAGGCGCAACGGACGGCCGAGGAGTTCATCAGAGCCGTCTTGCCCATGCCAGGCCGGCCGGCGGCCACCACCAGCGTGCCCGGATCGTACCCGTTCATCGCGCGGTCGAGGTCGGCATAGCCGGTCGAGATGGGCATATGGACCACCTCGCCAGAGCGCACGCCGTGCACGACCTGGAGGAGCCCGTCGGCGAGGTCGCCGACGTGCTGCGCCGTGTCGACGCCCGACGATGCCGCAACTTGCTGAAGCTCGCCGATCGCCGCAGCCGCGATCGATGCCGGATCCTCGCCGGCGACCATCTCGCACGCCTGGCGTATCGCGCCCTCGGCGACGTGAACGATGGACCGGCGGCCGGCCACCGCCCGGATGAAGCGGGCTTGCCCGACGACGTGGTAGGGCGCGGCCACGTTCGCGCAGAGGCGGGCGAGGTAACCGGGGATGGTGACGCCTTCGGCGAGGACATGCGAGCCGAGGTGTGGCGCGAGCGTGGCCGGCGTAGCCGGTTGGCTTTCGCCGATGAGCCGAGCCGACACGTCGAAGATGCGCGCGTGGATCTCCTCGCCGAAATCCTCCGTCGATAGATGCGGCGAAACCGCCGCGAGCAAGCCGTTGTTCAGCAGCAAGGCGCCGAGCACCTGTTGCTCGGCTTCGATGCATGCGGGCATCCAGGCCGCGTCGAAGGTCGCGTGTGTCATGCCGCGCTCCGATCCCGCAGCCTGGCGAAGATCGCGCCGAGCCATCGTGCTTGTGGTGGTGTGGGGGGTCGAGCGCCAAGCTTGACCATCTCATTGACGAACGCCCGCTCGCGCGGGGAGAGCCGCCCTTGGTCGAAGTCACGGCAGGCCCGGCTCATGTCGAAGAACCCCGGCGCTGCGTGCTGAGGTGCCGTGACAGGCGAGCGACCCGACGCCGTCAGCTCAGCGGCGAGGTCGCGAAGGTCGAGCCCTTCGCTGGCGACCGCCTTCACGAGAGCGCGGCAGGCGTTCAAGGCTTCCCCGTCGATCGGCGAGGCCAGCAGGGGCAGCAAGCGCGCGACCCGCGCCGGAATGGCGGGGCGGCTCATCGCATACCTCCGAACGCGAGGGAGGCAACGACACGAGCGTGGTCCGGCGACAGGCGAAAGCGATGCGCGAGGAACGACGCTTGGAGGACGGGGAGGGAGGTGGTATTCCCTGAGAGGTCGCGCGCCGGGAAGCAAACGACTTCAGGACGGGGGTTGCCATCGCGGACGCTGATGGCGGCCCCCGAACCGTTTCGGGCGGCCATGCGCTCTAGGCGGCCTTTTTAGGCTTCGGCAGCTCCGAAGTGCTGCGGACAGGGGCGGACAGCCGGCTCTCCGCCCAGGTATCGAGGGCGGCCTCGGTGTAGAGCACCGCCCGACCATTCTTTTGGAAGACCGGACCGGACCCGTCGACCGCCATGCGCGCGAGCGTCTGCGCCGCGACTTTGATGCCCCATCGACTAAGAAGGTAGGTGGGCACGTCCTCTCGCCTGCGATAATTCATCCTGACTAACCCGTCTTTGATTTGAGACGAGTTAGCATGTCGGTCGGTTGTCTTGCATGTCAAGGCAATTCGTGCAATATCTCAGACGAATTAGGGATGTCGCGCGTGACCGAACAAGCAGCAAGTAAAAAAAGACCTGGTCCAAAACCTAAGATGGCCGAGGGAGCACTAAAAAGCGTCAGCTTTAGGTTGAGGCCGACGGCCCGTGAGGCTTTAGAACTGCTAGCGCAGCGTGAACATAGAAGCCTAAGCGAAGAATGCGAGTTTAGATTAAGCGAATCAGTAAAAAATGAATCTATAATTGCAGAAATATTCGGCAACAAGAACCAAAAGCCTTTGATGATTGCTTTGTGCAATGCCATCAGAATGGCTGGCGCTTGGGGAGAAGATGGAGACGTTTCGCTTGAAACCTACGCGGCGGTCATCGCGGTAGTCGAAGGCCTCTCGGGTAAGTCGGCGGCTGCTATCATCAGAGAGGCGAAAACTCAGGATCGCGATGCTTGGCAGCGAGCGGCCGCCTGGACCATCGCTCTTGAAAAGGGCTTGCCGCTTCCCGAGAACAAGCCACTGTCCGAGATCATGGGCCGCTAAGCCGGCTTCCGGCCGCCGCGCAGCTCGACCACCTCCGCCGGCGCGCGCCGGGTCATCGCACCCTCCAGCGCGCTGCCGATCGAGTTGCTGGCGCGCCGGAGCGGGTCCGCGTCCAGGTGGGCGTACCGCGCCGTGGTCTGCGGCTGCGAGTGCCCAAGCAGCTTGCCGACGATGTGGAGGCCGAGACCGAGCCCGGCGCCGGTGGCGGCATGGCTGTGGCGTAGGTCGTGGATGCGAAGGTCGGCGAGCCCGGCGGCGATCGTGACGGCGCGCCACGGCGCCTTGAGATCGACGCGGGGCAGACCGGCGCCGTCCGCGTCCTTCGCCTCGCCGGGGATCACGTGGGGGTTGCCCTCGATACGGGGCAGGGCGGCGAGGATGTCCAGCGCAGGCGCAGACAGCACGACCGACTTCTTACCCGTCTTCGACCGAGCCGAAGGCAGGTTGAGCAGCCCGCGCTCGAAATCGATCTCCTCCCATCGCGCGTGAAGGATCTCGCGCAGTCGCGCGCCGGTAAACAGGAGGAGCCGGATGGCCGCGATGGCGAACGGATCGATTCGGCGCAAACGGTTTTCCAGCTTCGGCGCGTGCTTCGCTTTCGGCTTGGTCTCGTCGACCTCATAGGGCAGGCCGGTCGCCTCGGCCTGCGCGAGCACGTCGCCGAGCCGACCGAGTTCGTCGGTGGTCAGGTAGCGCTCGCGGCCCTCCTCGCGATTGCGCTCGATGCCCTTGGCCGGGCTCAGCGGCAGGCCAAGGTCGTGAAACGCCCTAGTCGCCGCCCATGTCCAAATCGCGGAGAACACCGACAACGCGCGATTGGCCGCGCCCGGCTTGTCCGCCAGCCGTTCGTGAAGCGCCTCGACGTGCTTCCGTCGGATGTCCGTCAACCGGAGCGCGCCGAGCGCCGGCAGCAGGTGGAGCCGCAGCAGGGCCTCGTATGTCTCGACCGTGCGCGCCTTCTTATGCCGCTCGACGTGCCGGGTCATGTAGGCGTCCGCCGCCTCCCGGAAGGTCGGCACCGCGCGCTCCGCCTTGCGCTTGCCGGCCAGGTCCACGCCGTGCGCCACGGTACCGAGGTGCCGCTTGGCCTCGGCGCGCGCTTCCTCCGCAGTCAGGCGACCGTGCTCGCCGATGGTGATTCGCGCCGATCGCCCGGCCTGGCGGTATTGCACCACGTAGGCGCGCCGGCCGGTCGGGTAGGCGACCACGCCGAAGCCGGACAGGGTGTCATCCCAGAGGAAGACGCGATCCTTGCCCGGCGAGCACTCCAGCGCGTCGACGGCCCGCTTGGTGATGCGCCCGTTCGCCATGCGAACAGCCTCCGGTAAGCGACTGGTAAGCGGAAATCAGGAAGCACGAAGAACCAAAGGGAAACAAGCGAAAACGAAATTTGATGATGGCACAGGGCGTTGGGTGAGAGGCGGAACCGGAAAGAACCTTGAAGAACCTAGTTCCTCCGTACTCCAAAACCGGGGGTTGGGGGTTCGAGTCCCTCCTCTCCTGCCAAAACGCCCACTACCAAGACGTCCACTACCAAGACGCCCCCTGGCACGCCGACGGCTTCGCACGCCGCCCCGGCATTCGGCCTCAGCGGGCCGCGACGCGCCGCCACTTCGACTCGATCCGCGCGTTGGCGGCCTTGATCCGGGCCTCGAACACGGTCCAGAAGGCGGCCCCCACCTTGTGACGTAGCGAGGGCGGCGCCGTGCCGGTCGGCATCGCGGCCGGCGGCTCGGACGAGGCCACGGCGACGAGGTCGTTCGGCTTGACGAGGGCCGCGAGCGGTGAGGCGATCGCGACCAGGTGCGCCCGCGCCCGCGCGCAGTAGCTGGTCGAGAGAGCCGACATGACCTCCTGGCCATGCCCGGCGCGATACTTCATCAAGGTGCGGCACACGTCGCCCTTCGTCAGGTGCCACGCCTGCCCGAGGTAGAGCGTCCCGTAATGGATGTTGACGGCGGGGCTCGACAGTTCGCCCGGCGCGCCGTGGAAGCCCAGCATCGCCGCCGTTCCCGGTCGTATCTGCATCAAGCCGATCTCGCCGACGTCGCCGATCCGCGCCGGGCTGTAATCGCTCTCGACCTTCATCACGGCGTCGACGAGGTCGAACGGCAGGCCGGCCTTGAGCGCCTCGGCGCGGGCCAGGGCACGAAAGGCGAGGATGGCCGCGCCCCTATCCGGCCGGGGGGGAGCCGGCAGGGCAGGGGACGCAACGATCGGGGCCACCCGGACCGGCGGGGCGGGCACGGCGGCGGCGCCGTTCGGCTCGGCCCGCGCGACCGTCGCCATGACGAGGAGGAGGATGACGAGGGATGTCGAACGCAGCACGGGCACCTGTTGCGGACGGGACAGCGACCAGCAGTTTGGACGGCAGGTCTTAACACAACGGGGCGATCGATCCATCACGCGCGATAGCCATGTTCGGCGGCGATGAACCAAGCGATGGTCAGGGATGTTTGCGCATGGACCTCGCGGGATCGACGGGCGTCGAGGACGGACGATGACTCCTACAACCATGCCGCGCGCGCGAACGATCTTGGCGGTTCTCGTTCCGCTCCTCCTCGCCTCACCCGCGCGAGCCGGCGAGGCGGATGACGGCACCAAGGCCGAAGCGGAGCAAGCGATCCAGGCCTATCTGGCGATGTGGTCGCGCGACGCGGGCGTGACGCGGAGCGCCGTCGACCGCTTCTACGCGCCGAGGACATGGTATTACGGGCACTCGTTCTCCCGCGCCCAGATCCTCGCCGACAAGCTCGCCTACATCAAGCGCTGGCCGCAGCGCTCCTACGCCGAGGTGCCGGGTTCGCTGACCGCGCGCTGCAACGCCGACCGCAGCCTCTGCACGGTGTCGGTCGACATGGCGTGGCGACGCGCCGGCGCGCGGATCGTGAGCGGCAAGGCGCACATGGTCTTCGACTTCGTTCCGGTGGACGGTGGTCGCAAGATCGCGCGCGAGTCGGCGCGCGTCCTGTAAGGCCACCATCCCGCCGGCAACGCGTCAGGGTTGTCGCCTGCGCTGCCCAAGCGCCGGAGGGCGGGGTCCCCCGCCCGGACGGGCGCCGGCAGGCGGGGGCGCGCGGCGGTCGCCGGCTGGTCGCGCCACTACCGGTCCCGTACGCTCCGGGCTGCGTCCGCCGTCGGGACGCGGTGCCGGCCAACGTCCGTCCGGCGAGCCCTGGGGCTTGCGGTTCGGCTGATTACGGCCGGGCTGCTGGTGCGGGCGGCGCTGTTCGCGAACCTCGACCGGCGCCTGCGGGGCGTTGGGATCGCGTCGATCCTCGGAGGGGATCGTCTGCCGGGTCAGCTTCTCGATTGACCGGAGGAACGCGCGCTCCTCGCCGTCGCACAGCGAGATCGCGCGACCTTCCGCCCCCGCGCGCGCGGTGCGGCCGATGCGGTGGACGTAGGATTCCGGGATGTTGGGGAGGTCGTAGTTCACCACGTGGCTGACGGCGTCGATGTCGATGCCGCGCGCGGCGATATCGGTGGCGACGAGCACCTTGGCCTGCCCGGCCTTGAACGCGGCCAACGCCCGCTCGCGCTGGGCCTGGCTCTTGTTGCCGTGGATGGCGAGGGCCTCGATCTTCTCTTCGCCCAGGTGGCGCACCACCTTGTCGGCGCCGTGCTTGGTGCGCGTGAAGACGAGCGCGCGCTCCATGCCCTCCTTGCGGATCAGGTCGGCCAGGACGTAGCGCTTGCGCCCGGTCTCGATGAAGATGACCTTCTGGTCGATGCGCTCGGCGGTGGTGGCGACGGGGGCCACCGACACCTTGACGGGATCGCGCAGGAGGTCGTCGGCGAGCGAGCCGATCTCCTTGGGCATGGTGGCGGAGAAGAACAGGCTCTGCCGCTGCTTGGGCAGGAGCGGTATGATCTTCCGCAGCGCCTGGAAGAAGCCCATGTCGAGCATCTGGTCGGCCTCGTCGAGGACGAAGATCTCGACCTTGTCGAGCCGGACGGTGCGTTGCTGAAGGTGGTCGATGAGCCGCCCCGGCGTCGCCACGAGCACGTCGACGCCGCGCATCAGCCGGTCGATCTGCGGGCGGATGGACACGCCGCCGAACACGGTGGCGACCGAGAAGCCGAAGTGCTGGCCGTAGACCCCGAAGCTCTCGGCGATCTGGCTGGCGAGTTCACGGGTGGGGGACAGCACGAGGCAGCGGCAGCTGTTGCGCTCGGGGCGGATGCGCTCGGCGGCGAGCCGGTGCAGGATCGGCAGCGCGAAGGCCGCCGTCTTGCCGGTGCCGGTCTGGGCGATGCCAAGCAGGTCGCGGCCGGCCATGACGTGGGGGATGGACTGGGCCTGGATGGGGGTCGGGGTGACGTAACCTTCGCTGGCCAGCGCCTTCAGGAGGGGCGCGGCGAGTCCGAGATCGGCGAATTGGCTCAAGGGGTGCTTTCGGGCATGGGGCGTCGCGGCATCACGGACGAATGTCCTGGAACGCGCGCCGACGCTGGTACGGGTGGGGCATGCCGTGCGTGACCGGCTCCGGTCGATCGTCGCTGGCGGTTCGCGTGCGCGCCAGCTTCGATCATCGACGGGTCGACGAGCATCAACTGATGTGCGGCATGCGATCACGCGGCCAGCGGCCGTGACCGCCGTTGGGCGATCGAGCGGCATCTGGGACCATTCCGAGTGGAAATCAAGAACTTTAATGTCGTGACGCACAGCAATTAACTTCGAGCGAAGGGCTGACAAAGCGGCGGCGACTGATAATATCACCTCCGTGTTCAACCAAACGAAAGGAGGTGATCCAGTGTCTCATGGTCATGTCGCGAGCGAGCTGGAAGTCTCTTTCAAGGCCGGAGGCCTTGCCTGAGGCGTCGGCGGCTTCGCTGACATTTCCGGGCGTGATCGACTGCTTCATTGCAATCGAACGCTTCGCAAAAACGAGGCTCCGATCCATGATCGGGGCCTTTTTCGTCCGGAGGCCTTTCTCTTCGTGCGGAGGCCTTTCTCGTCTTGGGGTCATGTCGGTTGTCCCCGCGGATGTCTGTCCCCGCGGATGTCGCGCGCGGGTCTCGTCGTCCCCTGAACCTCGCTTCGTCCTCAACCTAAGCTTTGCATTGGTGCCCCTGATATCCTTATAAGCCCGCGACCTTGACCGTGCCGCGGAGCCGACGACGTGCGATCGCATGAGGATTTGACGAGCTTCCGCGCGGTTTCGGCGGGATCGAACCGCAAGTTCGGCGTCACCGTCGGCCTGATCGTGGCTTTCCTCGCGGTGTGGCCGCTCGTGCGCCACCACCATCCCATCCGATGGTGGCTGCTCGCTGCGGCGATGGCGCTGGTGGCGCTGGGCATCGCGAGGCCGGCGCTGCTCGGGCCACTCAACCGTGCCTGGTTCAGGCTGGGCATGCTGCTCTCGAGCCTCACCAACCCCATCGTCATGGGCGTCATGTACTTCGTCGCCGTGGTGCCGCTCGGCGCCGTCCTCCGACTGCGCGGCCATGACCTGCTGCGCTTGCGGCGCGACGCGGAGGCCGACACCTATTGGCTCCCGCGTGGGAGCGACGTAGAAGCTTCGCTGAAAAAGCAGTTCTGAGGATCAAGCGATGTCGATCGTACTGGAGCTTTTCGACTTCCTGGGCTCCCGCAAGAAGTTCTGGTTGCTGCCGCTGGTCCTTCTGTTCGGCGTCGTCGGCGGCCTGCTGGTGCTGAGCCAGGGCTCGGTGGTCGCACCCTTCATCTACTCGCTGTTCTAGCGCCCGACACCGCTTTGCGCGTCCTTGGCCTCTCGGCGTTCTACCATGACAGCGCGGCGGCGGTCGTCGCCGACGGTGTCATCCTCGCCGCCGCGCAGGAGGAACGTTTCACCCGTCGCAAGCATGATCCCGGTTTCCCCACCCACGCTTTGCGCTATTGCCTGGAAGCGGCCGGCGGCGCGGAGGGGATCGACAGGATCGTCTTCTACGAGAAGCCCTTCCTCAAGTTCGAGCGGCTGCTCGAGACGTACCTCGCCTTCGCGCCGCGCGGTTTCGCCTCGTTCCGCAAGGCGATGCCGCTGTGGATCGGCGAGAAACTGTTCCAGAAGGATCTCCTGCTCAAGGCGCTGAAGGCGGTCGATCCCCGTTTAGCGGATCGGGGCAAGCTGCGCTTCGCCGAGCACCATTTCTCGCACGCGGCGTCCGTCTTCTATCCCTCGCCCTTCGCGGAGGCGGTGGTGCTGACCATGGACGGCGTCGGCGAATGGGCGACGACCTCGCTCGCCACTGGGCGCGGCGGCGCGCTGACCATCGACAAGGAGATCCACTTCCCGCACTCGCTCGGGCTGCTGTACTCCGCCTTCACCTATTACACCGGCTTCAGGGTCAATTCCGGCGAGTACAAGGTGATGGGGCTCGCCCCCTATGGCGAACCGGTCTACGCGCAGGCGATCCTGGACCACCTCATCGACCTGAAGGCCGACGGCAGTTTCCGGCTGGACCTCGGCTACTTCGATTACTGCACCGGCTTCACCATGACGAACGCCAAGTTCGACGCGCTGTTCGGTGGTCCGCCGCGCCAGCCGGAGCAGCGCCTCGCGCAGCGGCACATGGACCTCGCCGCCTCGGTGCAGGCGGTCACGGAGGAGGTGGTGCTGCGCCTCACCCGCGCCGCCGCCAAGGAGACCGGCATCAGGAACCTGTGCCTGGCCGGCGGCGTCGCGCTGAACTGCGTCGCCAACGGCAAGGTCCTGCGCGACGGACATTTCGACGATGTCTTCATCCAGCCGGCGGCGGGCGATGCCGGCGGCGCGCTCGGCGCGGCCCTGACCGGCTACTACGAGGAGCGCCGGGACCGCCCCGTGAACGGTCGCGACACGATGCGGGGCTCCTACCTCGGTCCCGTCTATGGGCAGGTCGAGGTCGAGGATCGCCTCACGGCGGCCAGGGCCACCTACGTCAGCCTCGACGACGAGCGCCTCATCGACCAGACGGCGCGGGCGCTCGCCGACGGCAAGGCGGTCGGCTGGCACCAGGGGCGGATGGAGTTCGGGCCGCGCGCGCTCGGCAACCGCTCCATCCTCGGCGACCCGCGCTCGCCGACCATGCAGAAGATCCTGAACCTCAAGGTGAAATATCGTGAAAGCTTCCGGCCCTTCGCGCCGGCCGTGCTGCGCGAGGACGTGGACCAATGGTTCGATCTGGCGGGCGACTCGCCCTACATGCTCCTCGTCGCCGACGTCAAAGCCGATCATTGCCGCGCCATGTCGGACGACGAGCGCGGCCTGTTCGGCATCGACAAGCTGAACGTCGCGCGATCGACCATCCCCGCCGTGACGCACGTCGACTATTCCGCGCGCATCCAGACCGTGCATCGCGAGACGAACCCGCGCTTCCACGCGCTCCTGTCGCGCTTCAAGCAGCTCACCGGCTGCCCCATCCTCGTCAACACCAGCTTCAACGTGCGCGGCGAGCCGATCGTGGCCACGCCCGAGGACGCGTTCCGCTGCTTCATGGGCTGCGACCTCGACGTGCTCGCCGTCGGTAACTGCCTGCTCCACAAGGACGCGCAGGACGCCGCGCTGGCGAGGGACTACAAGGACGCCTTCGCGCTCGATTGAGCGACGACCTCACGGTCCGGCGACGTGGGCCTTAGTGGCGTGGGCCTCGCGGGACAGGTCCGGCATCCTCGCCGCCAAATGCCCCAACAGCAGCTTCGCGAGCACCCTGTTGGCGAGCGGCGTCGGGTGCCCGTCACCCTCGATCGCGTAGGGGTTGCCGTGGCGGGTCATCGGGAGGGGGTCGACCAGCACGTCCGCGCCGCTGCGCGCGAGCCGCGCGTCGTAGTCGGCGTCGCTGAGCCCGGTCGAGGCGAGGACGCCCGGCGCCTTCGGCATGGAGATGATGGTGGTGTCGGCGCCGTAGCGGGTCCGCGCCGCTTGCACGAACGCGTCGACGATCGCGAAATACGTGTCGGCGTCGCTCCGGTCGATCACCGACAGGCGCGGCTCGATGAACACGCGGTGGAAGGCGAAGCTCCTGAAGAAGTCCTGGACGACGGCCGGCATGCCGTCGCCGCACGTCCCAGCCCGCGTCAGCACGCCCGCTTTCAACGCGAAGCGGGGACCACCACGAAGGTAGGGCAATTTGCAGGCCGTGCGCTGGATGTGCCAGGGCGCGGTCATCAGGATGAAGCGGCGCGGCTTGGCGAGGAGGTCCGCGTGGAGGCTGCTTCGCACGATGGCCAGCGCCTGCGACGGGCTCCAGGCGGAGAAGGCGATGTTGAGCACGGGGATGGCGCGTCCGGTGGCGTCGGCGAAGGCCTGGGTGATCGTGTCGGCGTCGCCGATGCCGTCGCCGGCGGTGAAGGAATCGCCGAAGAAGGCGATGGCGCCGGGTCCCGACGCGCTCGCGGTGTGGCGCATCAGGGCGTCGTCGATCGTCACGCGCGTGTCGAAGATGACGTGACCGTCGGCGGCGACCTCGCGTTGGGGGAAGGTTCCCGGCTTGGTCGCGCCCCACCCGACGATCGGGCGCGCGCCGCGCAGGCCGGCGTCCATCCAACGGGACCCCGGCACCTCCCGGTGGACCGCGACGCCTTCCAGCACGACGAAGCCGAAGGCCAGGCTGCAGAGGAGGAGGAGCGTGTCGCGCACCATTCCCGTCGCGGCGACGGCGAGCGCGGTCAGCCCCAGGAAGGCCACGCCCCCTTCCGCCAGCCGCCTGTCCTCGAACGGCGCGAAGTGGGCGGCGAGCGCTTCCGCGACGACGAGGAGGCCGACGATCACCCCGATCCTTCGAACGTGTCGCACGTTCCATCCTTCCCATGCGGAAGCCGATGTTCCGCCTATGGCTTTGTCACAACAGGTCCGAAGCGAAAGCCGAAGCGGTCCGCTCATCCGCAGTTTGCCCCGCTTTGCGGCTGTTCGGCGGCGGCGGCTTTGCTATCGTGATCAGGTCCGCGCCGCGAGGTGATTCGGTCTGAGCGGCAGGCCGGCGCAGCACGCGGACAAGCGTTTCGAGGAAGTGCCTTGACAGCCAAGGATCATTTTTTAGGAAGCCGCGACGTCGAGGCCACCGACGACGTGTCTTCCGAGGGCCTCGACCTCGTCGAGGTCGCCGGACGGATCAAATGGTTCGACGTCTCGAAAGGCTACGGCTTCATCGCGCAGGACGGCGGCGGTCCCGACGTGCTCCTGCACGTCACGACCTTGCGCCGGGACGGCCACCAGAGCGCCCACGAGGGCGCGCGCGTGGTGTGCGAGGCGTCCGTGCGCGCCAAGGGGTTGCAGGTGTTCCGCATCCTGTCGATGGACGAGAAGACGGCGGTGCATCCGGCGCAGATGCCGACGCGCACGCACACCCAGGTGATACCCTCGGGTGGCTTCGAGATCGTGGTCGTGAAGTGGTTCAACCGGGTGCGCGGCTTCGGTTTCGTATCGCGGGGGGATGGCACCGAGGACATCTTCATCCACATGGAAACCCTGCGGCGCTACGGGATCGCCGAGCTGAAACCGGGCGACAGCCTACTGGTGCGTTTCGGCGATGGTCCCAAGGGCTTGATGGCGGCAGAGGTGCGGCTGCTGGAGGCGGCCTTGCCCTCGTCGCACTGACGTGTTTCGTGCCGCCGGGCGCCGGCTGGCGGCGTCAATTCGGATGGGAAGACGATGACGGTGGTTCGAGCGATTGGGAGCGCCCGCTTCACGTCGGGCGGTGCGTCGGCGAGCGGTGCCCTGGCCGTCAGCGTTCTGCTGGCCAGCGTCTTGGGCCTGTCATCGCCGGGGAGCGCGCGCGCGGCTTCGCCGAACCTCGAAGTCGATACAGGCAGCGGCGCGCATGGTTTCACCGTCGAACTCGCCCGCACCGAGGCCGAACGCGAGAAGGGCCTGATGTACCGGCGTTCCATGGCGGACACCGCCGGTATGCTGTTCGACTTCGGCCGCGATCAGATGCTGCTGTTCTGGATGAAGGACACTTATATCCCGCTCGACATGGTCTTCATCGACCACGGCGGGCACGTTGTCAGCATCAAGCGCGATGCTAAGCCGCTCGACGAGACCACGATCTCGTCGCAGGTTCCGGCGGCGGGCGTGCTGGAGGTCAACGCCGGCGTCGCCGACAAGATCGGCTTGAAGGTCGGTGACGAGGTGAAGAACCCCATCTTCCATGACGGCGGTGACGCCAGATAGGGCTTTCACCGCAGTCGATCGTTGCCGGACTCGAAGCCTCACTTCGACAGGAAGCCGATCAGGTCGTCGTTGAGGCGCCCCGGATGCGTGAAGGGTATGGCGTGCGGCGCGCCCTCGTAGGCGATGAAGGTGGCACCCTTGATGCCGGCCGCCGCCGCTCGGCCGGCCACGTCGATGGGCACCGTTTGATCGCCATCGCCGTGGATGACGAGCGTCGGCACGGTGAAGTGCGGCAGGTCCGCGCGGAAGTCGGTTTCGCCGAAAGCCTTCACGCAGTCGATCGTCGCCTTCGGCGAGGCCATCATGGCGAGGTTGCCGGTCCACTGGATCAACTCGGCGGAGGCCGGCGAGCTGAGCAGGGTGACGCCGAAGAACGTCTTGCTGAAATTGGCGAGGAAGTTCGGCCGATCCTTCTTCAAGCCGGCGATCATCCCGTCGAAGACGCTCCGGTCCACGCCCTCGGGATGGTCCTGCGTCTTCAGCAGGAACGGGACCACGCTCGAGACCAGCACGGTCCGCGTCACGCGCGCGCCACCGTGGCGGGACATGTAGCGGGCGATCTCACCGCCACCCATCGAGAAGCCGACGAGGCCGACGTCCGCCAAGTCGAGGATGTCGAGCACGTCCTTCAAGTCGTCGCTCATCGTGTCATAGTCGTAACCGGTCCAGGGTTGATCCGACCGGCCGAAGCCGCGCCGGTCATAGGCGATGACGCGAAAGCCCCGCTCGGCCAACGCCGGCGCCTGGTACTCCCACATGTCCGCGTCGAGCGGCCAGCCGTGGATCAGCACGATCGGGCGGCCCTGACCCCAATCCTTAAAGTAGAGTCGCGTCCCGTCCCGGGTCTTGATGGTGGGCATGCCCGCGTCCTTCCGGCCTGCGATGAACCAATGGTGAACGGCGGGCCTGTCCCCGCGTTCCGTCCGCCGTCCGGGGATGGGACGCGCCCCTCGAACATCGGCGTCCGCAATGGTAGCGGTCACGACGTCCTCGCGGAGATCCAGTGACCATGACCCTCGTCGTCCACGCCCTCGACCATGTCGTCATCAACGTCCGCGACGTCGAGGCCAGCGCGGCCTGGTACCAGGCGACGCTGGGCGTCGCGCGAGAGGACTTCGAGCCGGGCGGTGGCAAGCCGCGCCGCACGTCCATCACCTTCGGGCACCAGAAGATCAACCTCCGGCCGGTCGAGGCCGACCCGGTCGAGTGGTTCACCGGCCTCAACGCGACCGTCGGCAGCGACGACCTTTGCTTCCTCACGAACAGCGATCCCGAGGCGGTCGTCGCCCACCTCGCCGGCTGCGGCGTGGCGATCGCCGAGGGTCCCGTGCGCAAGCAGGGCGCGCGGGGGCCGATCCGCTCCGTCTACTGCCGCGACCCCGACGGCAACCTCGTCGAGATCGCGTCCTACCCCGACTGACCCGGCCCGGCCCCAACGTGTTTGGCCGCCCGCCATCCCGCGTCCCAGAACGCCGCCTCGAGCCGCGTGGCGTCCCGGAAGATGGCGAGCAGCTCGCCCTCGCGTCGCGGCGTGAGGTAGTCGGCGGCGAGGCGATCGAGGTGGGCCCGGGCTGCACCGGCGACCTCCTGATAGGCGGGGCCGGCATATTCGGCGATCCACGCGCGGTAGGGATTGTCGACCGCGCTCGCGAAAGGCTGGCGGACGAGCCGGCGCGCGACCTCGGCGTAGCCGATCACGCAGGGTGCCAGGGCGACCTTCAGGGCCAGCAGGTCGCCGCGCATGCCGGCCTCGAGCGCGTAGCGCGTGTAGGCGAGGGTTTCGGGTGCGGCCGGCGCGTGTTCGAGGTCGGCGGCCGACACGCCCCATCGCGCGCAGAGCCTGACGTGCAGGTCCATCTCCACATCGAGGATGGCGGCGAGGCCGCCGGCCGACTCGCGCATGTCGGCGAGCGTCGGGGCCTTGTAGATCGCCAAGGCGTAGGCCCGGGCGAACTCGATCAGGAACAGGTAATCCTGGGTGAGGTATGAGCGGAACGCCGCCGGCGCCAGCGAGCCGTCGGCGAGCGCGTCGGTGAACGGGTGCTCGACGTAGGCGCGCCATTCCGCCGCCGCGCCGGCCTTCAGCCTGTCGAAGAAATCCATCCGAGCCCTTCCGCCCGCCCGCGCGGCTTACCCCCGCATGGTCCCACCCCGCATGGTCCCACCCCGCGCTGGCGTCGCGGGTGGAACCAGCCTCCAGGGCCGATCGCGGGTTCGGCACATCCCAGGCCTCGAACGTCGTGCCCCCGACGATGCGTCACGAGCGCGGTGGCCTGGACATCCCGCTCCCGAGGGGGCAGATCGACGGCATGATCGAGAACGCCCACCAGGAACGGATCGAGACCAAGGATGATGTGAGCCGCGTCGCCGTATCGAGACGATGGACGCCCCGGCTGCTCGGCACGATCATCCGCGATCCGCTCATGGCGCTGCCCCCGGAGGTTTACGACCACCCGGTCACCGTCGCAACCGTGTTCGGACGCCAGCGCGTCTACGTCTCCGACCCCGAACTCATCCAGGACGCGCTGGTCCGCCAAGGCGACGCGCTCGCCAAGAGCCCCGAACTGATCCGCATCCTCGGGCCGGCGCTCGGATCGGGACTCTTGACGGCGAATGGCTCGACGTGGCGCTGGCAGCGGCGCTCGCTGGCGCCCGCGTTCCAGCACGACAGGTTGCTGGCGCTGGTGCCGGCGATGATCGCGGCGGCGGAGGCGACGCGCGACCGCTGGCTGTCGCTGCAAGCCGGCGCCGACAGCGGCCAGGTGGACGTCGCCCACGAGATGATGGCGACGACCTTCAAGATCATCGTCGACACGATGTTGTCCGGGCCGAACGGCATGGACACGCGCGTCATCGAGCGCTGCGTCGTCGACTACCTCAAGCCGACAGCCTGGATGTTCGCGCTCAGCCTGGTCGGGGCGCCGGACTGGACGCCTTATCCCGGTCGGCGACGCGGCTTGGACGCCGCCGCCACCATGCGGCGGACGGTGGAGGCGATGGTCGCCGCGCGTCGCGCCGCCCCGGGCGCGCGGGAGGACCTCGTTTCCCTCATGCTGGCGGCCAGGGACCCCGAGTCCGGGCGCGCGATGAGCGACGACGAGATCGCCGACAACCTCGTGACCTTCATGACGGCCGGGCACGAGACCACCGCGATGGCGCTCACCTGGACCTTGATGCTGCTGGCGGCCCATCCGGCGATTGCCGACAGGGTGGTGGCCGAGATCGACGCCGTGTGCGGCGAGGGCGCGGTGGTGCCGGACCACGTCGCCCGCCTCGCCTACACGCGCCAGGTCCTCAACGAGGCGATGCGGCTCTACCCCCCTGCGCCGGTCATCTCCCGCGAGGTCCTGCGGCCGATCGCCGTCGGCGGTCTCGCCGTCGCGGCCAAGTCGACGCTCATCGTGCCCATCTACGCGGTGCACCGGCACCGGGCCCTGTGGACGGACCCCGAGCGCTTCGACCCGGACCGGTTCGCGCCCGAGCCGGTGAAAGCGCGCCACCGCTACGCCTTCATGCCGTTCGGGGCCGGCGCGCGCATCTGCATCGGCAGCGCCTTCGCCACGATGGAAGCGGTCGCGGTCCTGGCGGTCCTGCTGAAGGCCGCCCGGGCGGACATGGCCGATCCCATGCCCCCGTCGGTGATGCGGATCACCCTGCACCCCAGCCGTCCCGTGTCGATGCGGATCGGGCCGCGTCGCCGCGCCGGGTCGACCGGACCGGGGACAACCACCGATAGCGTGCCGGCCGCGACCTGAGGAAGCAGACCTTGCCTTTACCTGTGGACCTTTCCCGTCGGTGGACGCGGCGGGCTACCTGGGCCGGGGCACGGCGGGTAGGACAGGGCATGTCGAAGGACCCGTCATGAGCTTCCGCTTCATCCACACGGCCGATTGGCAGATCGGCAAGGGGTTCGGGAGCTTCCCGGCCGAGGTCGCCGTCGAGCTGAGGACGCAGCGCATCCGCAGCGTCGAGCGGATCGCGGAGGCGGCCCGCACCAACGCGGTCGACGCGGTGCTGGTCGCCGGCGACGCCTTCGACAGCAACGAGGTATCGGACCGCACGATCCACCGCACCTTGGAGGCGCTCGCCCCCTTCGACGGCACGTGGGTGTTCCTGCCCGGCAACCACGACGCCGCGCTGGCCCACAGCGTGTGGACGCGGATCCGCGACATCGGACTGCCGGACAACGTCGTGATCGCCGACGCGCCGGTGGCGATCGATCGCTGGCGTGGCGCCGCGACCGTGCTGCCGGCACCGCTGCGACGCAAGCGCGAGGCGGAGGACCAGACGCACTGGTTCGACGCGGCGCCGACGCCGGACGGCTGCTGCCGCATCGGCCTCGCGCACGGCAGCGTCGCCGGTCGCCTGCCGGGCTCCGCCGACGCCGCCAACGAGATCCCGGCGGACCGCGCCGCGCGCGCCGGCCTCTGCTACCTCGCGCTCGGCGACTGGCACGGCGCGCTCCAGGTCGGGGACCGGACGTATTACGCCGGCACCCACGAGAGCGACAGGCACAAGGCCAACGTGTCAGGCCACGTCCACGTCGTCGAGGTGGCGGGTCCGCGCGCGCCCGAGCGGGTCGAAACGGTCCCCATCGGGCATTATCGCTGGATCGCCCGCGAGATCGACGTGCTCGACGGCACCGGCGACGCCGCGATCGAGGCGTTGCGCGCCATTGGCGGGGATCCCCGGCGCTGCGTGGTGTCGCTCGCTCTCGCGGGGACCATCGGCCTGGCGGAGCGTCGCCGCCTTGGGCGCGAACTGAAAGGCTGGGACGCGCGCTTCCACCATCTCGACGTCGACGACGACCGCCTCCTCGACGAGCCGACGAGCGACGACCTCGACGCCGTCGACACGACCGGCTTCGTCCGGCTCGCGATGGAGCGGCTCAAGGCCATGGCCGGCGATGCCGCGAACCCGCAGGCCGCCGCCGACGCGCGCATGGCGCTGCGCATGATGTACCTCGACCACCACGAGAAGGTCGCCTGAGCCGATGCGCATCCGCCGCATCGCCGTCCGCGACTTCCGCAAGCTCGGCCACGCGGTGGTGGAGGACCTGGCCGATGGGCTGAACGTGCTCGTCGGCGACAACGAGGCGGGCAAATCGACGCTGCTCGCCGCGCTGCGGGCCGGGCTGTTCGAGCGCCACCGCGTCGGCGGCGAGGTGGCGCAGGCGATGCTCCCCTACAACCAGGCGGTGCGGCCCGAGGTGTCCGTCGACTTCGAGCTCGATGGCAAGGCTTGGCAGTTGCGCAAGGCCTTCTGCCAGCGGCCGGAGGCCGAGCTGAAGGGACCCGGCGAGCGCACCACCGGCGAGGCGGTGGAGGAGCGCCTGGCCGAGCTGTTCGGCTTCAAGCCGCCGGGCAAGGGCCGCTCCAAGCCGGAGGAGCACCAGGGCGTGTACGGCCTGCTGTGGGTGGAGCAGGGTGCCTCGCACCGCGCGCTCGGCGTCGGGGCGGGGCGCGGCGCGATCGCCACCGCCCTGGAGCAGGAGGTGGGCCAAGTGGTCGGCGGCGAGCGAGGCCGGGCCCTGCTCGCCACCGCCGCCGAGCGCTACGCGGCCTTCTGGGACAAGCGCGGCAATCCCCGGGGCGCTTACAGGACGCTCGCCGAGGAGGTCGAGACCCTGGCCGCCCAGGATGGCGAACTGCGCGCGCGGCTCGTGGCCTACGACGGCAGGGTGGCGGAGCTGGACGCCAAGAACGAGGCGTTGGCCCGGCATGAGCGCGACCGGCGCCTCGACATCGCGACGCGGGCCCTGGCGGTGGCGCGCGACGCGGTCGCCGGGTCCGAACGGCTGGGCGCGGCGGTCGCCGCCGCCGCCGACGC
>CAXSDP010000047.1:0-15681 GCA_964235705.1 uncultured Beijerinckiaceae bacterium
ACAGCGCGACGGCGGCGGCGAGCCCGGCCAGTCCGGCGCCGACCACGTGCACCGTGCCGGCGTTGGCTCCGCCGGCGCTCACGCCGGACCCGCGAAGGTGCCGAGCGGCACGACCCGCCTCATCGAAGACCCCGCCTCGTCAAAGACCCCGCCCCATCAAACGATCCCGTAACGGAGCAAGGTGAGGATGAAGCGCCCCTTGGACACGCGGACCCGCTCGCGCGGCGCGGCGAAGCCACGGGCGAGCGTCCTGGCGAAGATGGCGCCGTAAGCGTCCGCCATGATGCGGGGCGCCTTGACGGTGGCGCGCGGGCAGCGCGCCATGATCGCCTCGGCCTCGGCGTAGTGCCGTCGCGCCCGCTCCACGACCGGTTGGCACGCCGCCGGCAAACGGGGTTCCATCGCGACGGCCGCCGGCTCGCGCGCCGACACACCGGCGGCCTCCAGGGCCTCGCGGGGGAGGTAAAGTCTATTGATCGCGGCGTCCTCGTCGATGTCCCGCAGGATGTTGGTGAGTTGCAGCGCCTTGCCAAGGTGGTGGGCCAGTCCGTCACGCTCGGGCTCGGGCGTGCCGAAGATGCGGACGGACAGGCGGCCGACCGCGCTGGCGACGCGGTCGCAGTACACGTCCAAGGTCGCCCAGTCCGGGGCCTGGATGTCGCGCGACACGTCCATGTCCATGCCGTCGATCACCGCGTGGAAATCCTCGCGGCGCAGGTCGAAGGCACCGATCGCGGTGCGCAGGTCGCGCAGCGACTCGCGCGGCAGGGAGCCGGCGTAGAGCGCGTCGATGTCGGCGCGCCAGCGCTCCAGCGCCGCGTGCCGGGCAGGCCTCGGCCCGCCCTCGTCGGCGACGTCGTCGACGAGGCGGCAGAACGCGTAGACCGCGTACATCGCGTCCCGCTGCGGCTTGGGCAGGATCCGCATGGCGAGGAAGAACGAACTCTTCCTGGCGTGGCCGGCCGCCTCGGCCGGCGCGGCGCCGTCCGCCGCCATCGCCTCGCCCGACCCGCTCATGCCCGACCCGCCCGCGTGCCGTGCGCGACGGGGCGCGGGGTGAGCAGGCTGCCCGCGGCGCCGAGCAGCGCCTGCCAGAGCGCGCCGCCCTTCGACAGGTGCACCCGCTCGGCGAGCGGGTCGCGGGTGAGCAGCCAGCCGTTCAGCTTGGTGGCGAGGCGGGCGATGACCGCCGTTTCCAGCCTGAGCCGTCGGTCCTGGACCTGGGCGGGGAAGCTGGCGCCGTGGCGCAGGAGCGCAGCGTTGCGCTCCGCCACCGCGCGCAGCACCGCGCGCAGCGCCGGCGACGCGGCCGGCGCCGCGAGCGCGGCGACGTCGACCCCGTGCGCCGCCAGCAGGTCGGCCGGCAGGTAGACGCGGTCGATCGCGCGGTAGTCCTTCCCGCAGTCCTGCAGGTGGTTGATGATCTGCAGCGCGGCGCAGAGCGCGTCGTTGGCCGGCCAGGTGGCCTCCGCCTCGCCGTGGACGGCCAGCACGAAGCGCCCGACCGGCGCGGCGGAGTAGCGGCAGTAGCCGAGCAGTTCGTCGAAGGTGGCGTAGCGGAGCTTCGTCGCGTCCATGCGGAAGGCGACGAGCAGGTCGAGCGCGTGGCGCGGGCTCAACCCGGTCCGCGCCAGCGCCGCGCGCAGCGGCAGGGCTGAGGCGGCGGCGTCCGAGCGCCCGCACAGCGTGTCCTCGAACAGGTCGAGCCGGCGCACCTTCTCGTCGGGGGGCAGCGCGGGGCTGTCGGCGATGTCGTCGGCGGCGCGGGCGAAGGCGTAGAACGCCATCACCGTGGCGCGGTGCGCCGGCGCGATCAGCCAGGAGGCGACGGGGAAGTTCTCGCCCGAGCCGTCCTTGGTCGCGGCGACGTCGAGGGACGGCCTGGAGGATCCCTCGGGCGATCCTCGCGACGCGTGATCCGGGTTGATGCGCTGGTCCATTGCCGCGTTCCCTACAGGAGGCTTCGCCCCCGCGCAAAACGTCTTGCCGCCGCCGCGCACGCGCGGGCTCGCTGTGGCCCCGCCGACACGCCCGTTAACCAAGTCCGGGGCATTCGCTGGCAAAGGGTTAACCAAGCCTGTTGTATGGGGGCGAGCCTTGAATCTGTCGAATTCCCCGACCCGTATGCCGCGTCGGCGTTCGACCCTTCGCGAGGATGGTACTGCACGATGGTTGAAACGAAGGGGCGCGGCGCCGTGGCGCGACGGCTCGTTTTCCCGTTTGTCCGCCTGCTCGGCCCGTCGGTCTGCCTGCTCGGGCTCTGCACGGGCGCCGGGGCGGACACCCTGCGGGCGCATTATTCCGTCACGCTGCTCGGGCTGCGCATCGGCGACCTTTACGCCGACGGCTCGCTGCAGCCCCAGAACTACCGCATGGACCTCAACGCCCGCCTGACCGGGCTCGCCGCCATGGTGTCGAACGTCAAGATGGCGCTCGCCTCGACCGGGTCGATGACCAAGAAGGGGGCGGTGGCGCCCTCCACCTACGCGACGAGCGCCGAGAACTCAAACGAGACCCGCACGCTGCGCATGGCGCTCGCCGCCGGCACGGTGAAGGGCATCCAGATCACGCCGCCGCCCGAGTTCCGGGGCGACCGCGTGCCGGTGACGGAGGCCAACAAGCGCAACATCCTCGACCCGACCAGCGCGCTCATCATGCCCGTGCCGGTGAAGGACGCGCTGGTCGGCCCGGCCGCCTGCGAGCGCACGCTGCCGATCTACGACGGCTACGCCCGCTTCGACATCGCCCTGCACTTCCAGGGCGTGCGCGACGTGCGGGTGGCCGGCTACAGCGGCCCCGTGTCGGTCTGCTCGGCGCGTTACCGCCCGATCTCCGGCCACCTCGTCAACTCGCGCTCCACCGCCTTCATGGCCTCGAACGAGGGTATCGAGGTGTGGCTCGCCCCCATCGAGCACGCCCACGTCGTGGTGCCGCTACGAGTCGTGATGCCGACGATGACCGGCGAACTCGACATCGAGGCGGTCGACTTCGAGGTGGCGGACGCCGCCGCGCCGGTCCCGGAGGCGACGCACTGAGGGCTGGTTGAGGCCCGCCTGGAAGCGGCCAAGCCTGGAAGCGGCCAAGCACCGCGTCGGTCACGCGCGGCTCGCGTGACCGACGCGAGGCGCGTATACGCGGGGTCCCCGGACCACAAGGACCCGCCCGCGATGCCCCTCATCCCGCGCCTCGCGCTCCGTGACCTCCGCGGCGGGCTCGGCGGCTTCGGCATCTTCCTCGCCTGCATCGCGCTCGGCGTCGCGGCGATCACCGGCGTCGGCTCCGTGTCGCGCGCGCTCTCCGACGGGCTCGCCAAGCAGGGCCGGGTGATCCTGGGGGGCGACGCCTCCTTCGACCTCGTGCAGAGCCCGGCGACGCCGGCGGAGATCGCCTTCCTCGAATCGAAGGGCACGCTCGCCCCGGTCAGCGTGCTGCGCGCGATGGCGCGCGGCCCCGCCGACGCGACCGCGCTCGTCGAGGTGAAGGCGGTCGGCGCCGATTACCCGTCCGCCGGCGGCGTCACGCTCGACCCGCCGATGACGATGGCGGCCGCGCTGGCCGCCGACCCCTCGGCGAAGGATCACGGCGCCTATGGCATCGTCGCCGACGCCGCGCTCGGCGCCCGCCTTGGGCTGCACGTCGGCGACACTGTGCGCATCGGCGAGGGCACCTACGTCCTGCGCGCGACCCTGGCGCGGGAGCCGGACCGGCTCGCCGCCGGCATCGGCTTCGGCCCGCGCGTCATCATGGGGGAGGCCGGGCTCGCCGCCTCCGGCCTGGTCCAGCCGGGCTCGCTGGTGCGCCGGCTGTACCGCGTGTCGCTGCCCGACCGGGGCGGCCAGCCGGCCCCGGTCGCCGCCGTCCACGCACTGGTCGCCGATGCCGCCCGCGCTTTCCCGGATGCGGGATGGGAGGTTCGGACGCGGGAAAACGTGTCGCCAATGTTCTCCCGCGACTTGGAGCGCTTCACCCAGTTGCTGACGCTGGTCGGGCTCACCGCGCTCATCATCGGCGGGGCGGGCGTGGCCAACGCGGTGCGCGGCTTCGTCGAGCGCCGCCGACCGTCCATCGCCACGCTGAAGTCGCTCGGGGCGACCGGCACCACCGTGTTCGCGCTGATGCTGGCCGAGGTGATGGCCTGCGCGCTGCTCGGCATCGTCATCGGCCTCGCCTTCGGCGTCGCCATGCCGTTCGTCGCGGCGTGGGCGCTCGCGGCGATCCTGCCGTTCCCGCTCCAGCCGGCGGTCTACCCCGCGCAGCTCGGCGCCGGCCTGCTGTTCGGCGGCTGGACGGCGCTGGCCTTCTCGCTCGGGCCGCTCGGCCGCGCCCACGACATCCCGGTCTCCGCCCTGTTCCGCGACCAGGTCGAGCCGGACCGCCGGCGGCCGCGCGCCCGCTACCTCGCCATGGTGGCGGCGGCCAGCCTCGGCTTGGTGGCCACGGTGATCCTGCTGTCGCCCGAGCGCCGTCTGTCGGCCATCTACATGCTCGCCACCGCCGGCGGCTTCGTCGCGCTGCGGCTGGTGGCCTGGGCCCTGATGGCGGTGGCCCGCCGCATCCCGCACTCGCGGCACGTGGCGCTGCGGCTCGCGGTGGCGGCGATCCACCGGCCCGGCGCGCTCACCCCCACCGTGGTGCTGTCGCTCGGCCTCGGGCTGGCGCTGCTGGTCGCGCTCACCCTCATCGACGGCAACATCCGCGCGCAGCTGCACCGCACGGCGCCGGGCGAGACGCCGTCCTTCTTCTTCCTCGACGTGCAGAGCGCGCAGGCCGCCGACTTCCGCCGCTTCCTCCAAGCCAAGGCCGGCGACGGCGCGCTCGAGTTCGTGCCGATGATGCGCGGCCGCATCACCAAAGTCGGCGACACGCCGGCGGCCGACGTCAAGCCGGGCGAGAAGGCGGCCTGGGTGCTGCAGGGCGACCGGGGCATCACCTTCTCGCCCACGCTGCCGTCCGGCTCGACGCTGGTGAAGGGCTCGTGGTGGCCGGCGGGCTACGCCGGCAAGCCGCTCGTCTCGTTGGAATCCGAGATCGCCGACGGGCTCGGCCTGCATCTGGGCGACACGATCACCGTCAACGTGTTCGGCCGCGAGGTGAGCGCCACGATCGCCAACACCCGCAAGGTGGATTGGCGCAAGTTCGGCATCAACTTCGTCCTGGTGTTCTCGCCCAACACCTTCGCCGGCGCCCCCTACAGCGACCTGGCCAGCGTCACCTTCCCCCACGGCGGCGACGACGCGCGCGAGCTCGCCCTGTTGCGCGACGTCGCCAACGGCTACCCCTCGGTCACCACCATCCGGGTGAAGGACGCGCTCGACGCGGTGTCGGGCGTCGTGGCGCAACTCGCGACCGCCATCCGCGGCGCGGCCTCCGTCGCGCTGGTCGCCTCCGTGCTGGTGCTGGCCGGCGCGCTCGCCGCCGGCCAGGAGGCCCGGCTCTACGACGCCGTGGTGCTGAAGACGCTGGGGGCGACGCGGACCCGGCTGCTCGCCGCCTTCCTGCTGGAATACGGCATCATCGGCCTGCTCACCGCGATCTTCGGCGTGGGGGCCGGCACGGCGGCGGCCTACGGCGTGGTGAAGGGGGTGATGAGCCTCCCCTTCGTGTGGCTCTGGCCGCAGGCGCTCGCCGCCGCGCTCGGGGCGCTGGTGTTCACGGTGGGGCTGGGGCTGATCGGCACCTGGCGCATCCTGGGCAAGAAGCCCGCCCCCTACCTGCGCAGCCTGTGATGGTCGCGCGCGGCGTCCGCCGGACGATCGCCGCCACCCTCCTCGCCGGCGCGGTGGCGGCGTCCGGGTCCGCGCGCGCCGACGACGGCCTACTCACCGCCCCGAGCCCCGACACGGTGGCGCGGACGCTCGACCGCTTGGCCGCCGCCGCCGAGGCCGACGGCTTCCGGATCTTCGCGCGCGCGAACCATCCCATCGCGGCGCAGCGGATCGGCGTGACGCTGCGCCCGGTCGCGACGCTGCTCTTCGGCAAGCCGCAGGTCGGCGTGCCGCTGATCGGCTGCGACCCGCGCCTGGGATTCGAGCTGCCGCTGCGGGCGGTGGTCTGGCAGGACGACGCCGAGCGGGTGTGGATCGGCATGGTCGACCCGGCGGCGCTGAAGGGGCGTTATGGCCTGACCGCCGCCTGCGACGCGCCGCTCGCCGCCCTGCGCGAGGTCGAGGGTCGGCTGCTCAAACTCGGCGCCGGGACGCCGTAGGCCGCCGCAAGCTCGACATTACAGGAGTTTAAGGTGGCCGCGCCGCGACTCTCCTTGTGCCGCGAACGCCTTCGATCCATATTTCGCTCACGCGCTCCCTCGAGGGGGCGTTCGGAGGCGAAGCCGCCTCCCTCACCACAGAGGGTTCAATGTCGGACTACGATCGCAACGCAGTACGCTGGGGACAGGGCTCCGCGTCCGCCCGTGGCGCGATGGTCGATCAGGGCCTGCGGGCCTACATGCTCGGCGTCTACAACAACATGGTCGTCGGCCTCGTGCTGACCGGCCTCGCCGCCTTCGCGACGAACTACTTCGCCGTCGCCCACGACGGCTCGCAGGTCGTCGCGCAGATGGGCCACATCCCGCTCACCGCCTTCGGCGTCGCCATCTACGGCTCGCCGCTGAAGTGGGTGATCATGCTGGCCCCTCTCGCCTTCGTGTTCTTCTTCTCCTACAAGATCAACACGATGCAGGCGTCCTCCGCGCGCACCCTGTTCTTCGTGTTCTCCGCCGCGATGGGCGTGTCCCTCTCCTCGGTGCTGCTCGTCTACACCGGGGCGTCGGTCTACCGCGCTTTCTTCATCACGGCGGCGGCGTTCGGCGGTCTCAGCCTCTACGGCTACACCACCAAGCGCGACCTGTCGCCGATGGCCTCCTTCCTGATCATGGGCGTCATCGGCCTCGTCATCGCCAGCGTGGTCAACATGTTCGTCCAGTCGAGCGGCTTCCAGTTTGCCCTGTCGGGTCTGGCCGTGCTGATCTTCTCCGGGCTGACCGCCTATGACACGCAGGCCATCAAGTCGATGTACTTGGCCGGCGACGGCTACGAGGTGCAGACGAAGAAGTCGGTCAACGGCGCGCTGATGCTGTACCTCGACTTCATCAACATCTTCATGGCGTTGCTCAACCTGACCGGCCAGCGCAACAACTGACGACCTGCTCTCCGCTCTTAGATGGAAGGCCCCAGCTCGCGCCGGGGCCTTTTTTCTTGGTGGGCTGGAGCATCGGACAGGATCTTGGACGTCATTCCGGGGCGCCAAAGGCGAACCCGGAACCGGTGTTCCCTTAAGTTGGCCTCGGACGGCGCCGGTCCCGGATCGTCGCTTCGCTTCGTCCGGGATGACGACGGGGTGGTTGTGCCACGTCCGTGATCTGGTCCGGTAATTCAGTGGATCGCGCCGCTCAGCCGGTCACCAGCTTGAGCTTCTTGTCCAGCACGTCGATCACCCGCGCCAGCTCGTGGCCACGCTTCAGGATCAGCCCGGTGGTGGTGACGACGCTGAACATGCCCTGCTTGCGGGCCAGCTTGGGATTCTTCTCCACGCGGTAGAGCGGGTACTCGGACGCCCGGCGGAAGATCGAGAACACCGCCTTGTCGCGGGAAAAGTCGATCGCGTAGTCCCGCCACTCGCCTTCCGCGACCTTGCGGCCGTACAGGTTGAGGATGGCGCGAAGTTCGTGACGATCGAAGGTCACCGTTTCCGGCATCGCGGTGGGCGGACGCAAGGGGCGGACATCGCCCATCCCCGCGCCCACACCCTTGCCGGCTTCGAACGGCGTATCCTCTGTCACCTGGCCCCATCCCCTGATCCCGCGCCGAGTTTGCGCGTTCCGCCGTGCCCCGGCAAGCGAGCGCGTGATGTCGGCGTCGTCCCCGACGGTTTCAAGGATCCGCTTCCAAGGCCCTGGGCGGGGCGCGCAAGGGGCGGCTCCCGTCGCTCGGGTTCCATCAACAACGGGTGTTCGCCGGCCATCCTTTGGCCCCGCCCACGCCGTCGCCGCGCCGCGGACCGGGACGAACCTCCGCCCGTCGTCGCGCCGTCGCGGGCCGCCCTGGTTTCGTCAGCCCCCCAGCCTGCCGGGGCGCCCGCGCGCGACGAGGAGCCGGCATGGGGCGATCGCCCCGGCCGGCTCCGCCGTCTTCCGCCAACCTTGAAATCGGCTCCGCCCCGGGTGATATGTGCCCCGCGTCCGCCGGCCCCGTAACGGCCGGTGTCGACCAACCCGCATTCACCCACCTGGAGCTTCCCGCATGACGACCGGCGAGGGAGAGACGATCAACGTCTCCACCGATACCATCAAAACCCCCTCCACGAACGCGCCCGCCGGCACCACCCACGCGTTCCAGGCCGACGTGTCCCGCCTCCTCCACCTCATGGTGCATTCGGTTTATTCCGAGCGCGACATCTTCCTGCGCGAGTTGATCTCCAACGCCGCCGACGCCTGCGAGAAGCTGCGCTACGAGGCGATCGCCACCCCGGCCCTGACGGGGGACGGTGCCCCCTTCGCCATCACGCTCAGTCTCGACAAGGAGGCCAAGACGCTGTCGATCGCCGACAACGGCATCGGCATGTCGGAGGCGGATTTGAACGGCGCGCTCGGCACCATCGCCAGCTCCGGCACCCGCGCCTTCCTCGACCGGCTCGGCGCCGCCGGGAGCGATGGTGAGGGCGAGAAGCCCCAGGCGCAGACCGACCTCATCGGCCAGTTCGGCATCGGCTTCTATTCCGCCTTCATGGTGGCCGACCATGTGGTCGTCGACACCCGACGCGCCGGCTCCGAGCAGGCCTACCGCTGGACCTCGGACGGCAAGGGGGCCTACGCGATCGCGCCGCTGCCCCTCGAGGAGGCCCCCGCCCGCGGGACGCTGGTGACCCTGCACCTCAACGAGGCCTCGCAGGAGTACCTCGAGCCCCACGGCGTCGAGCGCATCGTGCGCGAGCACTCCGGCGCCATCGCCGTGCCCATCGACATCGTCGACAAGCCCGGCGAGGAGCGCCGCAGCCTGTCGGCCGGCACCGCGCTCTGGGCCAAGCCGAAGTCGGCGGTGACGGCGGAGGAGTACAAGGAGTTCTACCAGACCTTCGGCCAGTACGACGAGCCGGCCCTGACCATCCACTGGCGCGCCGAGGGGCGCCACGAGTATACCGTGCTCGCCTTCGTGCCGGGGTCGCGGCCCTTCGACCTGTTCGACCCCCAGCGCAAGGGCCGGGCGAAGCTCTACGTGCGCCGAGTGCTCATCACGTCCGACGCCGAGCTGCTGCCGAACTGGCTGCGCTTCATGCGCTTGGTGGTCGATTCCGCCGACCTGCCGCTCAACGTGTCGCGCGAGCTGATCCAGGAGAGCGCGGTCTTCGCCGCGATCAAGAAGGGGGTGACCAACCGCGTTGTGCAGGAACTGACCAAGTTCGCCGAGGGCGACTCGGACGGCTTCGACACGGTGTGGGAGCACTTCGGCGGCGTGCTGAAGGAGGGGCTCTACGAGGATTACGAGCGGCGCGACGCGATCTACAAGTTCGCCCGCTTCGCCACCTCCGCCCACCCCGAGGGCAAGCGCACGCTCGCCAGCTACGTGGCCGACCTCAAGCAGAACCAGACGGCGATCTACTACGTGCTCGGCGAGGACGCCAAGCGCCTGCAGGCGAGCCCGCAGCTCGAAGGGTTCCGCGCGCGCGGGCTGGAGGTGTTGCTGCTGTCCGATCCGATCGACGCCTTCTGGGTCGGCAGCGCCGCCGGCTACGAGGGCAAGCCGTTCAAGTCGATCTCGCAGGGCGCCGCCGACATCAAGGACATCCCGGTCGAGGAGGGCAAGGGTCCGGCCCCGGCCGAGACGACGGCGGGCCAGGCCTCGCTGTTCGCCCTGATGAAGCAGACGCTGGAGGGCCACGTCGAGGACGTGCGCGCCTCCGACCGCCTGTCGGAGAGCCCGGCCTGCCTTGTGGCGCAGGATCGCGGCCTCGACCTGCGGCTGGAGCGGATGCTCGCCGAGCACGGGCAGCTCGGTGACAAGGCGAGCAAGCCGGTGCTGGAGGTCAACGCCGGCCACCCGCTGATCGCCGCGCTGGCCGGTCACGTGGACGCCGCCGACAAGTCGGGCTTCGACGACATCGTGTGGCTGCTGTTCGACGAGGCGCGGCTGATGGAGGGCGAGAAGCCGACCGACGCGCCGAACTTCTCCGCCCGGCTCACCCGCATCCTCACCAAGGCGGCCACGGCTGTCGCTTGACGAGCCGTCGCTCGACGCCCTCGCGGCCCTAACGCCCGACCTCCCGCGCGCAGAAGCCCGGCGGCACGTCGCCGGGCTGCTCGCCGGGGCCGGCGTCGACACGCCGGACCTCGACGCGCGGCTGCTGGTTTGCGCCGCCTGCGGCATCGACCACGGCGGCCTGATCCGCGACCCGGACGTGCCGCTTGGCCCCGCCGCCGCCGCGTTGCGGGCCACCGCCGCCCGGCGCCTCGCGCGCGAGCCGGTGTCGCGCATCCTCGGCGCGCGCGAGTTCTGGGGCCTGCCGCTCGCCATCGACGCCACCGTGCTCGACCCGCGCGCCGACACGGAGGCGCTGGTGGCCGCCGTGCTGGGCGTGCTGGACGGACGGCGCGGCGCGCCGCTCGCGGTGCTCGACCTCGGCACCGGCTCCGGTGCGATCCTTTGCGCGCTGCTCCACGAACTGCCCGCCGCCACCGGGCTCGGCATCGACCGATCGGTCGGCGCCTGCCGGGTGGCCCGGCGCAACCTCGAACGCCTCGGCTTCGCGGGGCGCGCGGCGATCGTCTGCGGGTGCTGGGGCGACGCGCTCGTCCGGCCCTTCGACGTCGTGGTGGCGAACCCGCCCTACATCCGCAGCGGCGACGTCGCCGGGCTGGAACCGGACGTGCGCGACCACGATCCCCTCGCCGCGCTGGACGGTGGCGCTGACGGGTTCGACGCCTACCGCGCGCTGACACCCCGCCTTCCCGCGCTGCTCGCGCCGGGCGGGCTGGCGGCGCTGGAATGCGGATGGGACCAGGGCGTGCGCGTGGCGGGCACCATGCGGGCCGCCGGGCTGGTCGACGTCGCGGTCCACCCCGACCTCGCCGGGCACGGCCGGGTCGTCACCGGCGCCCGCCATCCCGGGTGACGGTCGCCGGTACGCTCCGGCGCCCACGAAGGTTTCGATCCAATCCTTGAAAACCCTTGGCGTCCCGGGAAAAATCGTCTAGACACCTGCCCAGACGATCTGTCGCCGTCCCAGTGACGCCGCGGTTGATGTCAGGATCGACCGATGAACCGCACCGGCGCGGGAGCCGGCGTCTTGGAGTGTCGTTGGGGATCCAGCCTGGTTGGATCCGACGTGGCGGTATCACCCCGGTCTAGACGAGTGACGGCTCTAGACGAGTGACGGCGTTGTTTGGCGCGTTCGCGTCGCCCATCGTGGGTGGGGTTCCCGCCCGTGGGTTGAAGTGCCTGGTGGCGCTCCATCGATGGGGGGCTTGCGATCGGCGCGAGGGGCTTGGGTTGGGCTTTGGATCTCCCGCGACACCTCCAGTAACGCCTCACCCCGATGCTGATCAGCTTCAACTTGGCGTCCGAGCACGCGATGCCAGCGGACGAACCGAGGCCACTTAAGGATCATCGATGAGACCCGGTCAAAACAAGCGTATGCGTGGCCGCAACAACAATAGCGGTGGCAACAACCGCAAAGGTCCCAATCCACTCACCCGGTCCTACGAGTCGAACGGACCGGACGTCAAAATCCGCGGGACCGCCCACCATATCGGCGAGAAGTACCTGCAACTCGCCCGCGACGCGCAATCGTCCGGCGACCCCGTGATGGCGGAAAGCTACCTCCAGCACGCCGAGCACTACTTCCGTCTCATCGCCACGGCCCAGCAGGCCCAGCAGCAAGCCGCCTACGGCTACCAGCGCTCGGCGGGCGAGCAGGTGGAGGAGGACGACGGCGACGACGATTACAGCCTGCCGGACCGTTTCGCCTCGCCATCCGAGCGCGTGGCTCCGCCGCCGCCGCAACCCTACGAGCAGCGCCAGCCGGAGCGGCACGGCTACAACGGCGGCGACCGCCACCCCGGCGACCGACAGCCGTTCGAGCAGCGCGGCGACCGGCCCGCGGAAAGGCCTTACGAGCGTCAGCCGCACGCCGGCTACGCGGAACGGCAGAACGACCGGCACCAGCACGACGGCGGCGAGCGGCAGGATCGTCCCCAACAGGATCGTCCCCAGCAAGATCGCCAATACAACGACCGGCAGCAGGATCGGCAGCAATACGACCGCAACGGTCGGGGCTACGGCGACCGTCCCTTCCCCGGCCGCGACGGGAACAGGGATGCGAACCGCGAGGCCGCCCGCGAGCCGGCGGAGCGCCAACCGCAGCATCAGGCGTACGCCCCGGAACGGGTGACCCCCTCCGAGCGCCCCTTCCAGGCCGAGCGCCCTTCGCCGGATCGGCCTCCCCAAGACCGTCAGCAAGACCGCCAGCCGCGCGACCAAGACCGTCAGCCGCGCGATTACGACAACCGCCCGCGCGGCCGAGGTCCCCGGGCCTTCCGCGAGAACGGCGAAGGCCGGCACTCGGACGCGCGTCAAACGGAGGGGCACCAGCCGGAGCCTCGGCAGGTCGTCGCGGACGAGCCGAACAACGGGCTGCCGGCGTTCATCACCGCCCCGACGCGCGTCCAGCCGGACCCGGTCGCGAGCGAGCCGGCGGCGGCGCCCGACGGTCCGCGAGCCAAGCCGACGCCCCCCGCCGTCGCGTCCGAGGATGCCGCCCCGCCGAGCGACGGCGAGGACGCCGGTTTCCTCCTGCGGCCGCGGCGCCGGCGCCGGTCCAAGGCGGAGTTTGCCGCCCAGGCCCCCGACGCGCCGCCGGCCTCCGACCCGGTCGCCGAGTAGTCGCCCGTCGAGGCGAATCGGCCCGCCGGATCCGCGATCCCGCCCCTTCCCGTGGCGGCGGGCGCCCCCCACATTTCGTCCGTGGCCGCCTCTTCGAGGGGCCTATCCGTGACACGCGCCGTCGCTTCGGGACGGTGCGCGGACAGTGAGGACGAATGAACATCGAGAAATACACCGAACGCGCGCGCGGCTTCATCCAGAGCGCGCAGACCCTCGCCATGCGCGAGGGCAATCAGCAGTTCACCCCCGAGCACGTCCTGAAGGTGCTGCTCGACGACCCCGAGGGGCTCGCCGCCGGGCTGATCGACAAGGCGGGCGGTCGCTCGCGCGACGCGCTGCAGGCCACCGAACTCGCGCTCGCCAAGTTGCCCAAGGTGGGCGGCTCCGGTGCCGGCCAGGTTTACCTCGCGCCGGGCACCGCCCGCGTGCTGGATGGCGCCGAGCAGGTCGCGGAGAAGGCCGGCGACAGCTACGTCACCGTGGAGCGGCTGCTGCTGGCGCTGGCCATGGATAAGGGGACGGAGGCCGGCCGCATCCTGGCCAACGCCGGCGTGACGCCGCAGACGCTGAACGGCGCGATCAACGACCTGCGCAAGGGCCGCACCGCCGACAACGCCACCGCCGATAACAGCTACGACGCCCTGAAGAAATACGCGCGCGACCTGACCGAGGCCGCGCGCAAGGGCAAGCTCGATCCCGTCATCGGCCGCGACGAGGAGATCCGCCGCACCGTGCAGGTGCTGTCGCGGCGCACCAAGAACAACCCCGTGCTGATCGGCGAGCCGGGCGTCGGCAAGACGGCGATCGCGGAGGGCTTGGCGCTGCGCGTCATCAACGGCGACGTGCCCGAGAGCTTGAAGGACAAACGGCTGCTGGCCCTCGACATGGGCTCGCTGATCGCCGGCGCGAAGTATCGCGGCGAGTTCGAGGAGCGGCTGAAGGCGGTGCTGGGCGAGGTGACGGCGGCGGCCGGCGGCGTGATCCTGTTCATCGACGAGATGCACACGCTGGTGGGCGCCGGCAAGGCGGACGGGGCGATGGACGCCTCCAACCTGCTGAAGCCGGCCCTCGCGCGGGGCGAGCTGCACTGCATCGGCGCGACCACGCTCGACGAGTACCGTAAGCACGTCGAGAAGGACGCGGCGCTGGCCCGGCGCTTCCAGCCGGTGTTCGTGTCGGAGCCGACGGTGGCCGACACCGTGTCGATCCTGCGCGGGCTGAAGGAGAAGTACGAGCTGCACCACGGGGTCCGCATCACGGACGCCGCGATCGTCGCCGCCGCCACGCTCTCCAACCGCTACATCGCCGACCGTTTCCTGCCGGACAAGGCGATCGACCTCGTCGACGAGGCGGCCTCGCGCCTGCGCATGCAGGTCGATTCCAAGCCCGAGGCGCTCGACGAGCTGGACCGTCGCATCGTCCAGTTGCGCATCGAGCAGGAAGCCTTGAAGAAGGAAACCGACGCCGCCTCGCGCGACCGGCTCGTCAAGCTCAGCGAGGAGCTGGGCGACCTGGAGGAGCGATCCTCCGCGCTCACCCAGCGCTGGCAGGCGGAGAAGGGCAAGCTCGGCGACGCGCAGAAGCTCAAGGAGCAGCTGGAGGCGGCGCGCAACGACCTCGCCGCCGCGCAGCGCCGGGGCGAGTACCAGCGCGCCGGCGAGCTGACCTACGGCGTGATCCCCGACCTGGAGAAGCGCCTCGCCGACACGGAGGGCAAGCGCGGCGACGTGCTCGTCGACGAGGCGGTGACGCCCGACATGGTGGCCGGCGTGGTGTCGCGCTGGACCGGCGTGCCGGTCGACAAGATGTTGGAGGGCGAGCGCGACAAGCTGCTGCGCATGGAGGACGTCATCGCCGAGCGGGTGATCGGCCAGCCGGAGGCGGTGCACGCCGTCTCGACCGCCGTGCGCCGCGCCCGCGCCGGCCTGCAGGACCCGAACCGGCCGATCGGCTCGTTCATGTTCTTGGGGCCGACCGGCGTCGGCAAGACGGAGCTGACCAAGGCGCTGGCATCCTTCCTGTTCGACGACGAGACGGCGTTGGTCCGCATCGACATGTCGGAATACATGGAGAAGCACTCCGTCGCCCGGCTCATCGGCGCGCCTCCGGGCTACGTCGGCTACGAGGAGGGCGGCGCGCTGACCGAGGCCGTGCGGCGGCGCCCCTACCAGGTGCTGCTGTTCGACGAGATCGAGAAGGCGCACCCGGACGTCTTCAACGTGCTGCTCCAGGTGCTGGACGAGGGCCGCCTCACCGACGGGCAGGGGCGCACGGTGGACTTCCGCAACGTGCTGATCGTGATGACGTCGAACCTCGGCGCCGACTTCATGGTGATGCAGCCCGACGGGCAGGATTCTTCCGCCGTGCGCGAGGAGGTCATGGGCACCGTGCGCGCGCATTTCCGGCCGGAGTTCCTCAACCGCGTCGACGAGATCATCCTGTTCCACCGCCTGCGGCGCGCGGACATGGCGGCGATCGTCGACATCCAGCTGCGCGGCCTCGGCCGCCTGCTGGAGGATCGCAAGATCACCCTCGACCTGTCGCCGGCGGCGCGCTCCTGGCTCGCCGACAAGGGCTACGACCCCGCCTACGGGGCGCGGCCGCTGAAGCGGGTGATCCAGAAGGCGGTGCAGGACCCGCTCGCCGAGCGCATCCTGGGCGGCACCATCCTCGACGGCTCGGAGGTGACGATCGGCGCGGGGGCGGATGGCCTCGTCGTCGGCGACCCCGCTGGGGACCTGCCGATGGTGCCGGGCGCGCCGGCCGAGGGGGGCTCGCGCGCGATCCACTGAGGGCGACGGACGTCCCG
>CAXSDP010000047.1:15781-31036 GCA_964235705.1 uncultured Beijerinckiaceae bacterium
GCGTCCCCGCCTACTTCGCCGCGCCCACCAGCGCGCAGCCGCCCTCGTTCAGCGGCCGGAACGCGTCCGCGCCCGGCACGGTGGCCAGCGTCTTGTAGAAGTCCCACTCGCCCTTCGACTCCGCCGGCGTCTTCACCTGGAACAGGTACATGTTGTGCAGCGTGCGACCGTCGACGCGGACCGAGCCCCGGCCGAACAGTGGGTCGTCGGTCGGGATCGCCTTCATCTCCGCGACGACCTGGGCGCCGTCCCTCCGCGCAACGTCCTTCGCGCCCTTCAGCGCCTCCACGGCCTTCAGGTAGTGCGTCACGCCGGCGTAGACGCCGGCCTGCGACGCCGTCGGCTTCTTGCCGCCGAACGCGGCGGCGAAGCGCGCGGAGAAGGCCCGCGTGCCATCGTTCATGTCCCAGTAGAAGGGCTCGGTCAGCAGCAGGCCCTGCGCGACCTGGGTGGTGAGGGCGTGGATGTCGGAGGAGAAGATCAGCAGGGCGGCGAGCGACTGGCCGCCTTCCGTGATGCCGAACTCGCCGGCCTGCTTGATCGCGTTGGTGGCGTCGGTGCCGGCGTTGGCGAGCGCGATCACCTGCGCCTTCGAGCCCTGCGCCTGGAGCAGGAAGGACGAGAAGTCGGCCGACGGGAACGGCGTCTTGACCGAGCCGACCACCGTGCCGCCGTCCTTGACGACGATGCCGCTGGTGTCGCGCTGCAAGGCCTGGCCGAAGGCGTAATCGGCCGTCAGGAAGAACCACGTCTTGCCGCCGCGCTTGATGATCGCGCCGCCGAGCACGTTGCCGAGGGCGTAGGTGTCGTAGGTCCATTGCACGGTGTTGGGCGAGCACTTGGCGCCGGTGAGGTCGGTGGTGCCCGAGCCGGACGCGACGAACACCTTGTCCTTCTCGCGGGTGACGTCGCTGACGGCGAGCGCCACGGAGGAGGTGGGCACGTCGAAGATCGCGTCCACCGCGTCCTGGTCGTACCACCGGCGGGCGATCGCCGCGCCGACGTCCGGCTTGTTCTGGTGGTCGGCGGAGACCAGCGTCACGTCGAGGTCGGGGCCGAGCGCCTTGAAGTCGGCGATCGCCATGCGCGCGGCGACCACCGCGCCGGGGCCGGACAAGTCGGCGTAGGCGCCGGACTGGTCGTTGAGCACGCCGATCTTGAGCGCGGTCTCGCAGCGGGCGACGCCGAGCGTCAGCGCCGTCAAACCGACGGCGAGCAGGGTGGATCTCAGCATGGTGGTTCCCTCGAGGCGGGGCAGGGGTGCCGCCGGCCGGACCCCGCGTCAAGGGCGTCGTTGGTTGGACGGCCTGTTCGGACGGACGGCGTAGCCCGACCCCAGCCTCCCTCGAACGGACGGGCGCGCGGGCCGCCGAAACCCCTCGAACGTGGCGCGTGTTTCGCCTATCAACCGGTCCCGGCCGGTGGACCGCGCGCGGGTGGGGGAGGGTGCCATGCGGGAGTTCATCCTCACCGCCGACGGGCTCGTGATGGCGTTCAAGGGGTTCCGCGCGGTGGACGGGGCGGACCTGCGGGTCGAGCGCGGCACGATCCACGCGCTCATCGGCCCCAACGGCGCCGGCAAGACCACCTTCTTCAACTGCCTCACCAAGTTCCTGACGCCGACCGCCGGCACGATCCGCTACGACGGCCACGACATCACGGCGATGAAGCCGGCCGACGTCGCCCGGCGCGGCTTGGTGCGCTCGTTCCAGATCTCGGCCGTGTTCCCCCATTTCACCGTCAAGGAGAACGTGCGGATCGCCCTCCAGCGGCGGCTGCACGGCGCGTCCTTCGACTTCTGGCGCCCGGCCAAGGTGCTGCGCCGCCTCGACGCCGAGGCCCTGTCGCTGGTCGACGACGTCGGCCTGCGGGCGTTCGCTGACGTGCCGGCGAAGGACCTGTCCTACGGGCGCAAGCGCGCGCTGGAGATCGCCACCACGCTCGCGCTCGACCCCGCCATGCTGCTGCTCGACGAGCCGATGGCCGGCATGGGCCACGAGGACGTGGAGCGCACCGCAGCCCTCATCCGCCGGGTGGCCAGGGAGCGCACGGTGCTGATGGTGGAGCACAACCTGTCGGTCGTCGCCTCGCTGTGCGACCGCATCACCGTGCTGGCGCGGGGCAAGGTGCTGGCGGAGGGCGACTACGCCACCGTGTCGCGCGACCCGCGCGTGATCGAGGCCTACATCGGCGACGCCCATGGTTGAGGCGCTGGCGCCCGAGCGGACGGTCGCCGTCGCCCCGCCGCTGCTGGCGGTGCGCGGCCTCCACGGCTGGTACGGCGAGGGCCACGTGCTGCACGGCATCGGGTTCGACGTTGGGCCGGGCGAGGTGGTGACGCTGCTCGGCCGCAACGGCGCGGGCAAGACCACGACGTTGCGCGCCATCACCGGCATCCTCGCGCGCCGCGCCGGCTCCGTCACGCTGGGCGGCCACGAGACGATCACGCTGCCCGCCCGGCGGATCGCCCGCCTCGGCCTCGGCTACGTGCCGGAGGAGCGCGGCATCTTCGCGAGCCTCACGGTGGCGGAGAACCTGACGCTGCCCCCGATCGTCAAGCCGGGCGGCCTCAGCGTGGGCGAGGTCCACGCCATGTTCCCCAACCTCGAGGAGCGCGCGCGCAGCCAAGGCACCAAGCTGTCGGGCGGCGAGCAGCAGATGCTGGCGATCGGCCGCATCCTGCGCACCGGCGCCAAGATGCTCCTGCTGGACGAGCCCACGGAGGGCCTCGCCCCCGTGATCGTCCAGCAAATCGGGCGCAGCCTCAAAGCGCTGAAGGCGCGGGGCTTCACCATCCTCCTCGTCGAGCAGAACCTCCGCTTCGCGCGATCCATCGCCGACCGGCACGTCGTGGTCGAGGGGGGCCGCGTGGTCGACACGCTGGACGCCGCCGACGCCGACGACGCGCGGCTGCACGCGTACCTGGGGGTTTGAGGTGATGGGAACGCTCTTCGGGGTCCCGGTGCAGGCCTTGTTCGGGCAGCTGCTGCTCGGTCTCATCAACGGCTCGTTCTACGCCATCCTGTCGCTCGGCCTCGCCATCATCTTCGGCCTGCTCAACGTCATCAACTTCAGCCACGGCGCGCTGTACATGACCGGGGCCTTCGTCGCCTGGATGCTGCTGACCTACGCCGGCCTCGGCTACGGGTGGGCGCTGGTGCTGGTGCCCCTCGTCGTCGGCACGTTCGGTATCGTGGTCGAACGGCTGCTGATCGCGCGGCTGTACAAGCTCGACCCGCTCTACGGCCTGTTGCTGACCTTCGGCCTCGCGCTGCTGATCCAGGGGGCGTTCCGCACGCAATACGGGTCGTCGGGCCTGCCCTACGCGATCCCCCACGCGCTGACCGGCGGGCAGCGGCTGCCCTTCATGTTCCTGCCGAACTACCGGGGCTTCGTGGTCGTCGCCTCGCTCGTCACCTGCCTCGCGACGTGGCTGGCGATCGAGAGGACCAAGGTCGGCGCCACCCTGCGCGCCGCCACGGAGAACCCGACGCTGGTGGGCGCCTTCGGCGTCAACGTGCCCCTGCTGCTGACGCTGACCTACGGCTTCGGCGCGGCGCTCGCGGGCTTCGCCGGCGTGCTCGCGGCGCCGATCTATTCCGTCAACCCCAACATGGGCGCCGACATCATCATCACCGTCTTCGCGGTGGTGGTGATCGGCGGCATGGGGTCGATCGGCGGCGCGATCCTCACCGGCTTCGCGCTCGGCCTCGTCGAGGGCCTGACCAAGGTGTTCTACCCCGAGGCGGCGTCCACGGTGATCTTCGCCATCATGGCGCTGGTGCTGCTGGTGAAGCCGGCCGGCCTGTTCGGGCGCACCGCGTGACGCGCGACACCCCCCTCGCACAGCCCGTGCCCGGAGCCGCGCCAGGGGTCGCGCCCGAGGCCGAGGCGCCCCTGGCCACGCCGCCCGTCGCCGACGGCACCGCGCTGCACCGGGCCGTGCTCGTCCTCGTCGCGCTCGCGCTGGTGGGCGCCCCCTTCGCCGTCTACCCCGTGTTCCTGATGAAGGGGCTGTGCTTCGCCCTGTTCGCGATGGCCTTCAACCTGCTGCTCGGTTACGGCGGGCTGCTGTCCTTCGGCCACGCCGCCTTCTTCGGGGTGGCCGGCTACACCGCCGCCACCGCCGCCAAGGCGTGGGGCCTGTCGCCGGAGCTGGCTATCGCCTGCGGAACGGTCGCCGGCGCCGTCCTCGGCCTGGCGATCGGCGCGCTAGCGATCCGCCGCCAGGGCATCTACTTCGCCATGGTGACGCTGGCGCTCGCCCAGCTGGTGTACTTCGTGTGCCTGCAATCCCGCTTCACCGGCGGCGAGGACGGCATCCAGTCGGTGCCGCGCGGCCGGCTGTTCGGCCTGCTCGACCTGACCGACGACCGCGCGATGTACGCGCTCGTGGCGGTCATCGTCATGGCCGGGCTGCTGCTCGTCACCCGCGTCATCCATTCGCCGTTCGGCCTCGTGCTGAGGGCCATCCGCGACAACGAGCCCCGCGCCGTGTCGCTTGGCTACCGCGTCAACCAGTACAAGCTCGCCGTGTTCGTGCTGTCGACGACGCTCGCGGGGGTCGCCGGCGCCACCAAGGCGCTGGTGTTCCAGCTGGCGTCGCTGACCGACGTGCACTGGACGATGTCGGGCGAGGTGGTGCTGATGACGCTGGTGGGCGGCATGGGCACCGTGTTCGGCCCGCTCGTCGGGGCCTTCGTCATCGTGGGGCTGGAGGACGGCCTCGCCCCCTTCGGCAGCTGGGTGACGATCATCCAGGGCGCCGTCTTCGTGTTCTGCGTCCTCGCCTTCCGCGAGGGCATCGTCGGCCTGCTGGCGCGGCTGATCCGGCGACCGCTGTAGCGCGGCCGATCATGTCGCGCCCACAATGCTGCCATGCGGCAAGGAACGAGGGTTCTCGCTGCAACGCACAACGCGAGGTGCTACCTATGGGGGAACAACCCGGACAGGGGCCCCCATGCTCGACCACACCCGCTCCAACGCGATCCTCCTCACCGCCGTCGCCTTCTACCTCGCGACCAGCCTGGTGCGGCTGCACGCCCACCAGCCCTCGGACCAGCCGTCCTGGACCCCGCTCGCCGGCGTCACGCTGGCCGGCGTCGCCTCGGCGATCAAGCAGGGCATCATCGAGTCGGCGCGGCAGGGCGATGGCATCACCATCTATCCCGGCACCTGACGGCGGGCCGGCCGGCGCCCCGCCGCGCGATCGGAAGGGGGCTTGAGCGATGGCGACCCTGAGCCTCGCGGAGGCCACCACGCTCGCCACCGCCGCCCTCGCGCGCTGCGGCGCGGCTGAGGCCAACGCTTCGAGCGTCGCCCGCGCGCTGGTCGGCGCCGAGGCGGACGGGCTGCGCGGCCACGGCCTGTCGCGCGTGCCCTCCTATGGCGCGCAGGTCCGCACCGGCAAGGTCGCGGGCCACGCCGTTGTCGGCGTCACCCGCCCGCGCCCCGCGATCGTCGCGATCGACGCCGCGCACGGTTTCGCCTACCCCGCGCTCGACGCGGCGGTCGCCCACCTGCCCGAGATCGCCCGCGCGCAGGGGCTGGCGGCGGCGCCCATCCGCCGCTCGCACCATTGCGGCGCCGCCGGGCGCCCCGTCGAGGCGCTGGCCGCGGAGGGGCTGGTGGCGATCCTGTTCGCCAACACCCCGGCGGCGATGGCGCCGTGGGGCGGGTCGCGCCCCACCTTCGGCACCAACCCGATCGCCTTCGCCTGCCCGCTGCCGGGCCGCGCGCCGATCGTCGTCGACCTGTCGACCTCGGCCGTGGCGCGCGGCGCCATCGTCGCCGCCAAGGCGCGCGGCGAGCCGATCCCCGCCGGCTGGGCGCTCGACGCGGACGGCCGCCCGACCACCGACCCCGACGCGGCGTTGGCCGGCACGATGGTGCCGCTCGGCGGGGCCAAGGGCACCGCGCTCGCCCTGGTGGTGGAGTTGCTCGCCGCCGGGATGACCGGCGCGCGCTTCGCCGGCGAGGCCACCTCGTTCCTCGACGCGGCCGGCGACCCGCCCGGCACCGGCCAGCTGATCCTGGCCTTCGACGCCGGCGCCTTCGCGGTGGATGCCCCCGAGCGGTTCGGCGTGCTGGCGGCATCGATCGAGGAGCAGGAGGGCGCCCGCCTGCCCGGCACCCGCCGCCTCGCCCTGCGCGCGCGGGCGGCGGCGGAGGGGTTGGACGTCGCCGACGCGCTGCTGGCGGCGATCGAGGCGCTGTAGCCGGGCCGTCGCACCCGTCCCCAGCCCAAGCGTCCCCGGCCCAACGCGTCCCCGGCCTACGCGTTTTCTGGCATCAGGAGGTCCGGTAGCCCGGCGAGGTCCTTCAATACGGCGTCGGGTCGCCAAGTGGCGTTCGCCGGCTCGCCCGCCCGGTCGATCCACACGCTGCGGATGCCGCGTTCATGGCAAACCTTCATGTCGGTGAACTGGCCCATGCCGACGTGCACCGTTTGGTCCTTCGTCACGCCCATCGCGCGGTGGGCGACGTCGAAGAGGCGGTGGTCGGGCTTGTAGGCCCGCGCCTGTTCGGCTGTGACCACGACGTCGATCGGCACGCCGATGGCGGCGACCGTGCCGGCGATCAACGCGTCGTCGGTGTTGCTGATGATGCCCAGCCGGTAGCGCGCGCGCAGCCGCCGCAGCGCGGCCGGGACCTCCGGGTGCGGCGGGATCGCGCGAAGGAACGACAGCAGCGTGTCGCCATCCCCGTCGGTCGCCGCCCGGCCGGCCTCGGCCATCGCGGCGGCGAGGGCGGCGCGCAGGATCTCGCCGTAGGGACGGTAGGTGTCCCGGCCCTGGAGCGCCGTCGCGTGCCGGCGAAGCGACTCCACCGTCGCGGCGACCGCCCCGTCCCCCGCGACGTCCGGCGGTGCGCCGTCGCCGACCAGGACCGCCCGGACGCCCGATCGCAGCGCTGCGTGCCATCGCACGAGCGTGCCGTAGCAATCGAAGGTGATCATGGTCGGTGGGGGATCGAGGGTGAGCATCGTCGTGATCCGGGTCGGGCCGAAGGGGCGATCGTGGGCCGGCGATCCATCGGTCCCGCGTCGCCCCCCTGTCAATCGCGGGGTCGGCCGTGCCCCGCTCGACCGGCGCGGCTCAGGGCTTCCACGCCACGATGACCCAGAGCGGCGTCAGCGCCGCCCGCCCGTGGAAGCGGGGGCGTTCCACCCGGCACCCGGCCGCCTCGAAGCCCTTGGCGAGGGCGCCGGGGGGCAGGCGGTCGCCGATGATGGCGCGGGCGCCGGGCTTCAGCAGCCGGGCGATCTCCCCGCACGCCTCCGCCCGCTCCGCCGCCGGCACGGCGTGGAGGCAGCCGAGGGATAGCACCACGTCGAAGGCGGCGTCCGGCAGCGGCACGGCGCGGGCGTCGCCGTCCACCACCTTCACCCGCGTGTACACCTGCTCCAGCGCGGCGTTGCCGAGCGCGCTTTCCCGCGTGTTGCCGGTGAGGTCGAAGGGCCGCCACACGTCGAGGCCCACCGCCGCGCCGGCGTCCAGCCGCTTGGCGGCGCCGATCATCAGCAAACCGCGCCCGGTGCCGACGTCGAGCACCCGCTCGTCGCCGCGCCAGGCGACGAGCCCCAGCATGCGGTCGCGGATCGCGAACTTGCCGCGCAACGCGTAGGCGATCAGGGAGCAGCCCCACGCGAGCAGCCCGATGCCGACCAGGGTGAGCACGGTGGAGGCGACGATCGCCGTGCGGCCGAACACGGTGGCGAGCGCGGTGCCGACCACCAGCGCCGCGCCGCCGCCGAACAGGGCGTTGCGGGTCAGCACCGGCGCGTCGAAGCCGTAGGAGGCGCGCGCCACGCTCAGCGGCTCGTGGCGGGGGTCGCGGTGCGGGTCGCGGTGGGGCTCGACGGCATGGTGGGTGTTCCCGGGTCGGGTGAGGGGAGGGCTGCCTATGTAAGAATGTCGGCGGCGGCCGACATCCCTTGCACACTCGTGTCGGCTCCGGCCGGCATCGGCGTTTTTTATGTCGGTTCGCGCCGACATGGCCGTTCCGCCCGCCGGGCGTCGGCGCTCGAAAAGTGTCGCAAAACGGTCCGCGCGTGTCCACGCCCCCGCGCGGCGGCGATCGCCCCGGCCCCCCGAGGAGGCGCGGTGCGAAGGCGCGGACCCGCGTCGCTCGGCGGGCGGCGGCGACGCTTGCCTCCGTCGCGCCGATTGGTTAGGGCTCGCGGGCAAGGGGCTCCCGTGCTTTGCACCGGGGGCCTTCTTCCGTCGGGGCGGGTCCCGCCCACGAAGAGTTCAAGTGACGCGATGGCGAACGTGGTGGTGGTCGGCGCCCAATGGGGCGACGAGGGCAAGGGCAAGATCGTCGACTGGCTGTCGAACGAGGCCGACGTGGTGGTGCGCTTCCAGGGCGGCCACAACGCCGGCCACACGCTGGTGATCGACGGGGTGACGTTCAAGCTCGCGCTGCTTCCGTCCGGCATCGTGCGGCCGAACAAGCTCTCCGTGATCGGCAACGGCGTGGTGGTCGACCCGACCCACCTCATCGCCGAGATCGCCAAGTTGCAGGCTCAGGGCGTCGCCGTGACGCCCGACCGGCTCGCGATCGCGGAAACGGTGCCGCTCATCCTGTCCCTGCACCGCGAGCTCGACGCGCACCGCGAAACGAGCCTCGCGACGGCCGCGCAGATCGGCACCACCAAGCGCGGCATCGGCCCGGCCTACGAGGACAAGGTGGGGCGCCGCGCGATCCGGCTGTGCGACCTCGCCGAGCCGGACACGTTGGACGAGAAGATCGCCCGGCTGCTGGCCCACCACGAGCCGCTGCGGCGCGGCCTCGGGCTGGAGCCGGTGGCGGCCGGGGCGATCCGCGACGAATTGATGGCGGTCGCCCCGCGCATCCTGCCCTACATGGACTGCGTGTTCGAGCGGCTGGAGCGGCTGCGGCGCGAGGGCCGCCGCATCCTGTTCGAGGGGGCGCAGGGGGCGCTGCTCGACGTCGACCATGGCACCTACCCCTTCGTCACCTCCTCCAACACGGTGGCGGCCAACGCGGCGACCGGCTCGGGCCTGGGGCCGAAGGCGATCGGCTACGTGCTGGGCATCGCCAAGGCCTACACGACGCGGGTCGGCGGCGGCCCGTTCCCCACCGAGCTGCACGACGAGACCGGCCAGCGCATCGGCGACCGGGGCCGCGAGTACGGCGTCAACACCGGGCGCCGTCGCCGCTGCGGCTGGTTCGACGCGGTGCTGGTGCGCCAAACCGTGAAGACGTCGGGCATCGACGGCATCGCGCTGACCAAGCTCGACATCCTCGACGGCTTCGAGCGGATCGAGGTGTGCACGCACTACGAGCTGGACGGGCGCCGCGTCGACCGGCTGCCGGCGAGCCAGGCGGCGCAGGCCCGCGTCACCCCCGTCTACGAGACGATCGAGGGTTGGACCGGCACCACCGCCGGGGCGCGCTCCTGGGCGGACCTGCCGGCGCAGGCGATCAAGTACGTGCGCCGGATCGAGGAGCTGATCGAGGCGCCGGTCGCGCTGCTATCGACGAGCCCCGAGCGCGAGGACACGATCCTCGTGCACGACCCGTTCCGCGACTGAGCGGCCGTTTCGAAAGACTGATCCCGATGCCGTTAACCAAGCGGGTCGGCGGGGTCGCCCGCCCTGACGCGACGGATTGACGGACCCGGCCCGGAATGCTCTGAAGCCGCATGGCCGAATATTACCCTTTGCTCGCCAAAGCCATCGGGAGCTTGCCCAACGCGACCCCGGCCACGCGGCAGGTCGTGTACGACCGGGCCCGCAAGGCGCTGATCGGCCAGTTGCGGACGCTGCACCCGCCCGTGCCGGACGAGGACATCGAGCGCGAGTCCAACGAGCTGGAGCAGGCGGTCGAGCGGCTCGAGGGCGAACTCGCCAGCCGGCCGCTCGCCATGGCGGATGCCGGACCCTCCGCGAGTGAGGCGCGGGTGGTCTCGGCACCGGTGGCGGGTCCCGCGCGCTCGCCCCCCGCGAGCCCATCCCCCGCGAGCCCGCCTCCCGCGAGTCCAGCCCTGGCGGCCGGCGCCCCCGGCGGCGCAGCGGGAGCGGCCGAGCGGAGGACGCTCCCGCTGCGCACCACGGTGCCGCCGCCGCGCCCCTTGGCCGCCGCCGCGCCGCCGGCCGTGGTTGCCCGGACGGCCGCCGGCGTGCCCCAGGCCCCCGCCGAGCCGCCCGTTTCCGACATGGTCTTCCCCGACGAGCCGGTCGCCGCCGGGTTGGAGGGATCGGGGGTCGCGGGGCTGGGGCGGGCGTCGGGCGGGGCGCCGGTCGCCGAACCCGCGCCAGGCTCGACGCCGGCCGACGTCGCGACGTCGCGGACCGGACCGCTGGACGCCGGCGGGTCGAGGGGCTTCAAGCTGCCGGGCGGTCGTGGCGGGCGCCCGCGCGGCGAAGGGCGTCGCCCGTTCGCGCCCAAACCCGCGTCCGCCGCCGGCGCGAAACGACCGTTGTGGATCATCCCCGTCGGGATCGGGATCGTCGTGCTGCTCGTCGGCATCGCGGCCTACAAGCTGCGCGACCGGCCCCGGGCGGTGGTCCACGCCACGTCGAGCGAGCAGCAGGCGCAATCCGAGTCCGGCAAGATCGCCGAGCGGGTCGGTGGGCCGGCCGCGGACGGCGTCGCCTCGCAGGGCGACCAGGCCCCCGGCGCGTCGCCCGCCGCCAACCCGGCCAAGGCACCGGCCGCCGGCTCCGCGTCGTCCAACCCCGCCTCGCCCAACCCGGCGGCGTCCAACCCGGCGAAGCAAGCGGCGACCGATCAGCCGGCCGCCGTGCCGGCCAACCCCGACCTGCCGGTCGCCCATCGCGCCGCCCTGCTCGTGGAAGCGCCGGAGGAGGCCAACAAGGTCAAGACGTACCTCGGCACCGTCGTGTGGAAGCTCAACAACATCAGTGGCGGCCCGAACGATCCCGTGGGCCTGGCGGTCGAGGCCGACGTCGACCTGCCCGACGACAAGATGAGGGCGGTCGTCACCTTCGAGAAGAACACCGACGCCTCGCTGCCGGCCTCGCACACCATCAAGGTGCGCTTCGTCGTCCAGCCCGGCAGCTCGACCGGCGACATCAAGCAGATCAGCGTGCCGCAGCTGCGGCGGGAAGACAGCCCGACCGGCGAGGGCCTGGCCGGCGTGACGGTGTCGGTGATCCCCAACTCGTTCCTCGTCGGCCTGAGCCCCGGCGCCGCCGAGGCGAACAACCTCGAACTGATGCGCTCGCTCCAGTGGATCGACATCCCCATGCTGCTGGCCAACGGCAAGATCGCCAAACTGACCTTCGAGAAGAGTGAGTCCGGGCAGCGCGACCTCGGCGAGGCGATCGCCGCCTGGCAGAAGTAGGGCCGGCGTCCCTAGGGGGACGACCGCCGGCGGAACGGCCAGTCGATCACGCCACCGCAGAACAACGCCCACCACACCAGCACCGGCTGGAAGGCGAAGCGCGGCAGGTGGTAGCCCCAGCCCAGCACCACGCCGCCGATCGGGATGTGCTCGACCGCCTGGTTGATGTTGGCGGGGAACACGCAGACGGCGTAGAGCGCCAGCATGATCCCGGCGAGCCGCCGCAGCCGGGGGATCAGCAGCGCGAGCGCACCCAGCAGCTCGCAGCAGCCGGTGGCGATCACCACCGCGTGCGGCGCCGGCACCCAGGCCGGCACGATCGCGGCGAAGCCGTCGGTGGCCCGCAGGTGGAAGACGCCGACGACGAAGTAGGAGACCGCGAGCACGACGCGCCCGACCGTGCGGGCGCGCTCGACGCGTGGGCTCGCGCCATCGGCCGGGTCGTCGTGCGGCGGGGCGGGCGCGTGTCCGGCCTTGGTGCCGAGCGCGGCGGGGTGGAAGGATTGCGTCACGTCGAGGTCTCCGGGGATGATGGCGAACGGCGCGGGGGCGACGAACGATCCGCCCGGTTCGGCGCGTGGGCGAACGACGTGGGCCGGGGCCTCGTCCGTCGCGCGGATCACGTGTAGCCTCCGCGCGTGCTCGAACATAGGACGGCGGCGTGTCGTACCGCCACCATCGGCAGGAGATCGGATCATGGCGACGTCACCCCCTCGCGCGCGACAGCAGGGCTGGACGCGCTTCGGCCTCGGTGCCTTCGAGTGCACCGTCGTGAGCGACGGGCCGCTCGACCTGGATCCGCCCGCCGTCGTGTTCGCGGGGCAGGATGGGACCAAGGTCGACGACCTCCTGAGGGCCGCCTTCGCGTCGCCCGGCCGGATGGCCCTCGACCAGAACCTGCTGGTGGTGGACACCGGCGCGCACCTCGTCCTCTTCGAGAGCGGCTCCGGTCGGGAGCGCGCGTTCGGCCAAGCCTTCTTCGGTCGGGGCGTTGGTCGAGCCCTCGGCAACCTGCGGGCGTCCGGCATCGACCCCGGACAGATGTCCCACGTGGTCCTGAGCCACCTCCACCCGGATCATTGCTGGGGTCTCGTCGAGGGCGGGTTGCCGAACTTCCCCCGGGCCAGCATCGCGGTGGGCGCGGATGAGTTGGCTCACCTCGATGATCTCGCGAAGCGGTTGAGGTCGTCCGACCTCGATCCCGCGCATCGCCAAGCGATCATCGGCGCGCGCAGGAGCCTCGAACCGTACTGGGAGGCGAACAGGGTGCGGCGCCTCGCCGACGGCGAGGAGGTGGTCCCGGGCGTCACCGCGCACGCGGCGCCGGGCCATAGCCCCGGGCACATGATCTTCCGGGTCCGATCGGAGGGGGAAACCCTCGTGGTGATGGGCGACGTCGCGCACCATCACGTCCTCCACCTGGCGCAACCCGCGTGGAGCACGATCTACGACCATGACGGCGCCCTGGCGGCGCGGACGCGGGCACGCGTCTTCAAGGACGCGATCGAAACGCGCGCGACGATCCTCGCCTATCATTCCCGTTCCCCGGCCTCGGGCACCTTCAGGAGCGTCACGGCGCCTTCCGGTGGCATCCCTCGCCCCTCGAACTCGCCGAGCCGCCGTGTTGACGGTTCCCGGCGGAACGCGAGCGGTCGAGTCACCGGGAGGAACAGGGCGCGGGCGGGCAACCGAGCGCGGCGCCGCGTTTCCCATGGGGCAGGGACGACGCCGGCCCACGAGCGGATGAACCCAAGGCGCCTCGTGCGGCTTGGCGCCGGAGGGACCCGCCGGCCGACGGAGTCCGGCACCAACACCCGAGGTCACCCATGACATCCGAACCCGACGTCCCCGCGCGGCCCTCGCCGGCCGACGACCACGTCGCCGTGGAGGTGGACGCGGTGCGCCCAGTCCACGACGGCTTCCTCCGCGTGTCCGTCCACACGCTGCGGCACCGGCGCTTCGACGGCGCGATGAGCCCGACGCTGACCCGCGAGCTGATGGAGCGCGGCACCAGCGTCTGCGTGCTCCCCTACGATCCGCGCACGGACAGGGTGCTGCTGATCCGCCAGTTCCTCCTGGGCGCCTTCGTCGCCGGGGTGGCGCCGCGCCCGTTGCAGGTGGTGGCCGGCGGCGTCGGGCCGGGCGAGGGCGACGAGGACGTGGCGCGGCGCGAGGCGATGGAGGAGGCGGGCTGCGCGCTGAAGCGGCTCGTGCGGGCGCAGGCCTTCTTGCCCTCGCCGGGCGGCACGTCGGAGCGCGTCGTGGCCTTCTGCGGCGAGGCCGACCTGACCGGAGCCGGCGGGGTGCACGGGCTGGCGAGCGAGGACGAGGACATCCGGGTGGAGGTGGTCGACGCCGACGTCGCGGTCGCGCTGCTCGACGCCGGCGCCATCGAGTCCGGGCCGGCCGTGGTGGTGCTGCAATGGTTCGCCCGCCACCGCGGGCGGCTGCGCGCCGAGTGGGGCTGACGTACTCGGCTTCGGCCGCCCCGCCTCCGCGAGTCCCCTCCACCTTTGCGAGGCCCCCTACCTTTGCAAGTCCCCCCTACCTTTGCAGGTCCCCCATCGCCGCCACGGCCTCGGCCATCGCCGGCCTGTCCGACGGGATCGGCCGCACGCAGGCGGCCTGGAGGTGGCGCAACGCGGAGGGGGCTGGGACCGCGCGACGATCGAGCAACTCGCCGAGCAGTAGCCCCCAGGCCAGCACGTCGAGCCGCGCCAACGCGCCCGCCTGGTGGCCCGGCATGAAGGAGGCCGCGCCGAAGTCGCTCAGCACCGCCTCGCCGCCCGCCCCGTCCCACAGGATGTTGTGGGCGTAAAGGTCGCCGTGCGACAGGCCGCGTTCGTGCAGGTGCGCCATCGCCGCCCCGACGCCGCGCGCGATGCGCGGGACGGCGGGGGCGTCGAAGCGCGCGTCGGCGTCGTAAACGTCGCGGCTGCAGCTGGCCAGGCTGGGGGGGCCGGCCAGCGCGCGCGCGCGCGCCGGCAGGAGCGGCATCAGCAGGCCCTCGGCGCCATCGGGACCGTCGGTGACGAGGCCCAGGCCGCCGGTGAGGTGGGGATGGTCGCCGGCCGCCAGGCAGGCCGCCATCTCGCAGGCGGGCAGGCCGTCGCTGGTCATCGCCGCCTTGAAGAGCTTGAGCGCGACCGGTCGCGCGCCCGCCGCGCCGGGCGCGCGCCAGTCCGCCCGGACCACCCGTCCCGACGCACCCTCGCCCAGGAGGGCGCCAACCCGCAGGTCGGCCCACGGAACGCGGGTGGGTGACGGAACGCCGGTGGGTGGCGGGGCGCGGGATGCCGCCTCCAACGGGTTGCCCGCCCAGGCCAGCCAGGCGAGCCTCGGCAAGGCAGTCAGCCAAGGGGGCAGGGCGTCGAAGCGATTGGCGGACAGGCGCAGCAGTTCGAGCGAGGCGGCACCGGCCAGCGTGTCGGGCAGGCGCGTCAGGCGGTTGCCGGCGAGCATCAGCTTCTGCAGCAACGGCCGTTCGCCGAGCGCGGACGGCAAGGTGTCGAGCCGGTTGTCGGTGAGGGTCAGCCAGCGCAGCGCCGGCGGCAGCGCCTCGCCCGGCACCTCGCGCAACCCGCAGCCCCGGAAACCGACCTGGCTCAGGCCCACGCAGTCGCCGAGGCTCGGCGGAAGGCGGGTGAACGGGTTGCCGGAGCAGAAGATGGCGCGCAGCCGCGTCAACCGGCCGAGGTCGTCGGGCAGGCTCGTGAGGGCGTTGCGGCTGAGGTCCAGGACTTCCAGCGTGTCCGCGTGGTCGAACACCGCGCGCGGGACCTCGCGCAGGCCGCGTCCGCTCAAGTCCAGCGCGCGGGCGCCCGGCTCGAGGCCGTCAAGCCCCACGCGAAGCCTCCTCCACGGCGGGGTCGCCGGCCGGCCCGCCGGGGCCCGCGCCGCCCGTCGCCTCGAACGCGCGC
>CAXSDP010000048.1:0-30296 GCA_964235705.1 uncultured Beijerinckiaceae bacterium
ACCGTCAGCACGTAGCCCTCGGGGGTTCGATCGAGCAGGCGAACACCGAGGCTCGTCTCCAAAGAGGCGAGGCGGCGGCCCACGGTTGGTTGCGAGACGCGAAGCTCCCTGGCGGCGGCGGACAGCTTGCCATGCCTCGCGATGGAGAGGAAAAAGCGAAGATCATCCCAATCAAGCATTGGAGATGACGATGTGTGGTTGTTTAACAACCTCGATGAGCATGAAAGCAGGTCTCGACCTCATATCATAGGATATGCGAAGCAGGTGAAGCACAAAGCAGCTCACGCCCCACGTCCTCGTTAGAAGAAAAACCGCGCCCCGATCACCGACCCGGGTCACGTCCGATTGAACAGCGCACGGAGACGATCCTCCTCTTCCTTCTGTCGCGTGATGTCGACGAACGAGGAGAAGTGCTGCTCGACGTCGCCGTCCTTGTTGCGGACCGGTGTGATGAAGACGAGGAGCCAGACCATCTTGCCGTCCTTGCACCGGTAGCGGACCAACGGTTCCAACTCGCGTGCGCCCTCGAAGGAGGTTTGGATCTCCCGCAGCATCTCGGGATCGGTGCCGCGCTTCATCAGGAAATCGAAGCCCTGCCCCATCACCTCGTGCTCGGCGTAGCCGGTCAGCGTCAGGAACGCCTGGTTGACGTAGACGATCGGATGATCGGGCGCCTTGGCGTTTGTGAACATCATCGGCATGCGCGTGGTGTCGGCGGCGGTCACGAACGGGCCGAGCGCATCCCTGAAGCGATCGACCTCGGCTTCGCCCTCCCTTTGTTGCCCCGATTTCTGAACGTCTTCCGGCATCGTGGTCCATCCGTTCCGCAGAGAGGACACGCGCGACGCCGGTCCAAGGCACGTGACGCGGTTCCAGGGCTGACTCGATCGAGTTTGCTGATGGGCCTTGAACCAACGTGACCTTGACGATCGCCATTCCCATTTTCGCATACTCGCTAAACGCGTTTGTTGGTCCATCCGCATCGGCGCGAGTCCGCAACCCGCTTGGTGATCAACATCCCTCGCACCTTCAGTGGCTTACAACGCGCCCCCAGCGCCGATCAGCCTGCCGCCCCTCGCCGGAACACATCCTCACCCGCTTCTGGTGAAGCGTTTTCGAGGGGAGCAATGTTTGCGCTCAGGTTATCGGTGCGACAAGCTGGCAAACCATTGTACGAAACCGTACAGAGATCAAGTGCGTGGGTGAACTCGATGACGCGTCAGCGGACGATCTTCCAGAACCGCCTGCTCGCGCTGATGTCAGCCGACGACCGCGCCCTGCTGCTCGACCACCTCGAACCGGTCGAGCTTCCCCTCCACACCCGCCTCGCCGAGGCCGACAAGCCAATCCCGTACGTCTACTTCCTGGAAGACGGCATCGCCTCCTTCATCGCGGAAACGCCGCGTGGCTTGCGGATCGAGGCCGGCATGATCGGCAGGGAGGGCTTCAGCGTCCCCGCCATGGCGCTCGACACCGACCGCATCCCGCACAGCAGTCAGATGCAGGTGCCCGGACACGGCCACCGGATGAGCTACGCGGCGTTCGGCGAGGCCTTCGGGCGCAGCACTTCGCTGCTGAAGCTGATGCTTCGCTTCGCCCAGGTCATGCTCGTCCAGACCAGCTACACGGCCCTCTCCAACGCCGTCTACGAGATCGAGCAACGGCTCGCACGGTGGCTGCTCATGACCCATGACCGCTCCGACAGCGACGACCTCCTGATCACCCACGATTACGTGTCGATCATGCTCGGCGTCCGCCGACCCAGCGTCACGCAAGCCTTGCACGTCCTGGAAGGCCACAAGCTCATTCAGTCGGAACGCGGCTGCGTCACGATCCGCAACAGGGTGGCGTTGGAGGAGATGGCGGGTGAGGCTTACGGCAAGCCCGAGGCCGAGTACCGACGTCTGATCGGCCATTTCGCGTCGATCACGGTGACGTAGGCCACGACCGCCCCCATCAACATCCGCCACCAGCGCGACGGCGCTGACGCGCGCGATGAAGCGGATGCGAGGCGAGCGCCTTCAGGACGTCACATCGGCGGTCCAACGTCGAAGCATGAGCATGATCAACGAAGGTGTTTTCGACCCCTCGGACGCGGCGAGCTTGCATCGGGCGACGGCAAGGGTGATCGAGCAGGTCGGCGACGGGCACGTTGTCAGCGAGGGACAAGCCGACGAAGCGGCGAGAGCGGTGCTGTCGGTGGTCCGCACAGGCTACGCGCGCATCCCGGATCAAGCGATCGACACCGACGACCTGGCTGATGCCGCGATCGCCCGCGTGCGGGCTGCCGGTCACTGAGCACGTGACGGACGATCACGGCGGTCCCATGCTCCTGCCGCCGCCCTCGTTCGCCGCGCGGGAGAAGCAGCATCATCGAATGATGTCCGCGCAAGATGGTCGCGGCGATGGTGCGGGGTCTTCGTCATCGCGGGCACATCGACGAGCGCCCCGTCGAACCATCATCGCGTCCGCGCCAGTCAAGAGGGGGCATGTTCGCCCAAGGCCGCTTGGATGACTCGTGACAGCGCCTCGACCGAATAGGGCTTCTGGATCAGCGGGAAACCGTGATTGCCCTCCTTGGCCAGCACGTCGCTGTAGCCGCTGGTGAGCACGAGCGGCAGGTCTGGGTGGCTCCGCCGTACCTCTTCCGCCAGTTCGATCCCGTTCATGCCGGGCATGATGATGTCGGAGAACACGAGATCGAAGCGCGCGCCATCATCCGCGAGCAGCCGCAAAGCTTCGGCGGCGTTCATCGCCCAGGCTGTGCGGTAGCCAAGATCGACCAGCATCTCGTTGGCGAACGTGCCGACCAGATCGTTGTCTTCGACGATGAGGATGCGGGCGCCCTCGTCTTCGGATGTGATCATGATCGTTTCCGCAGGCGCCTTCGTCGCATCCATCGGTGGCGCGCTCTCCGGCAGATAAAGCTTGAAGGTCGTGCCTCGACCCCGAAGGCTCTCGACGCCGACCCCGCCGCCGGACTGCCGGGTGAACCCGTGGACTTGGCTCAGACCCAAGCCGGTGCCCTTCCCGACCTCCTTGGTGGTGAAGAAGGGCTCGAAGAGCTTGGGCAGACTGTCCGCCTCGATGCCCGAGCCGGTGTCAGTGACCGAGATCATGATGAAGTCGCCGATCATCTCGGGATGACCGCGCATCGCCGGGACGGATGAGGTGGGCCCGACCTTGAAGGTCAGGACGCCTTGCCCGTCCATGGCATCCTGGGCGTTCACGGCCAGATTGACGAGCGCCGTCTCGAACTGGCCGATGTCCGCCCGAGCGAAGCATGGCGGGTCGCTGGGCTCGCACTCGATCCTGATCCGTGATCCGAACAGGGATGTGAGGAGATCGATGACGACCTGCACCCGCCGACCGACGTCGAAGGCTTCGGGCTGGAGTGCCTGACGCCGGGCGAAGGCGAGGAGCTGCGCCGTGAGTTTCGAGGCGCGGTCCACCGTGTCGGAGATGGCTTCGATGTAGCGCGCGCGCCGATCCTCCGGCAACTCGTTCCGTCGCAGCAGGTCGGCGGCCGAACGGATGATCGTCAGGAGATTGTTGAAGTCGTGGGCGACGCCGCCGGTGAGGTGGCCGATGGCCTCCATCTTGTTGCTGTGGCCCCGCGCCACCTCGCGCGCTCGCAGCATGGCCTGCGCGTCACTCAGTTCCTGGGCGGTGCGCAGCCGATCGACGGCGGCGGCGAGCAGGTTGGCATAGCCGCGCAGGAAGCTTGTTTCCTTCTCCCCGAACCGACGGGGGGAACGACTGTCGACCTGGAGGATGCCGTAGGGCGACTTGCCGCCTCCGCCGATCGCGACGTTGACGAGCGCCTTGACGCCGTTGTCCTTGATGAAGTCGGCGTATTGGAACCGGGTTTCCCGATCGACGTCGTCCGAGAATACGGGTTTGCCGGTCAGCAGCGCGTGACCTTCCGATGAGCCCTTCTCGGCCTTGACGGTCACTTCGCCGACCACACCCGGCTTCCAACCGACGCCAGCGCGCACGAGCAGGGTGACGCCGTCGTCTTGCAACTCCATGACCTTGGCGAGGTCCGTCCCGAGCGCTTCGCTGACCAGCCGGCAAGCCTCGGTCAGGATTTGATCGAGATCGTCGGACCGGAGGGCCAGTTCACCGAACTTGGCGAGGATGTCCTGCTGGCGAAGGAGGGCCGCCTCGCTGGCTTCGCTGTCGTTCATCCGCGGGTCCTTGTCCAAGCGCCGTACATTCGCTGGCCCCCAACAATTGGAGGGCCTGTTTGATCCCTGCCAAGTTAGGTTTCGACTTCGATCGCGCAGAGGAAAGAAGTTGAGTTCTGCTCGACACGCGCGGCTTGTGCCCGCATATGCTTTTTGTTGTTGCATCATTTCGGAAAGGTTCGATGGGCAATGCCCGTCATCATCCGCTCTGGTCGTGAAACAACGAGCTGTCGCGGTTCTTCATATTAGACGTGTTCGCGTGCGGCCTCATCGGGATCGCACATGACCCGCTTGTGGATGGCCAACCCGCAGCGACGGCGGGCGTCGTTGGCGCGTCGGTCAGTTCGAGGGTCGGCCATAGTCGTCGGAGCCGCCGCTCCACCTGACCTCGCCCAACACCTGGATGCGAGACCGGCACGTGAACATGACCACCGTCAGCGATGCCGAGGAAGGCCATCTCCGTCCACAACCAACTCTCCTCTCGCACAAGGCGATCCCGTAGCTTCCGGAAGCTCTTCGCCCAAGCAGGCAGCTCGACGATTGGATCATCGACCGGCAGCCTCAGGTAGCTGGTCGCGCCGCCGTCCTGGCACCATCCGAGAAACGATCGCCACCACGCTGCGAGGAGCGGCCGTCGGTACGATCGGCAGGCCACGCTCCGGCATCTGAACCGGTGCTGAGCAGGATCACCGAAGAGACGATCCCGCCAGCAGCGTGTCACCTGAGCGGCCACGTCATCAGCGCCGATCATCGTCAGATTGGCGATGATCTCTGCCCGCACGACCTCCCGTTGGACGATCTCAGCCTTCTCCCGATCTGCGTGCCGCCCTGCCTACCGGAACGATGCCCGCCGATCGTGATGGGGACCGTACGGGGGACCCGCCCCACCACCGGTCGGCCGATCTCCGGGGTTCGATCCGCACGCGAATAATGCAGTCCCGGTCCCAGCCCTGTATGATCAAGGTGTCATAAGGACAAAGGACATCCCTTTTCAGGGCACATCGTCGGCCGGGAGAAACGTCATCAGCGCCGCCTTGAAGAGCTGTACCAGGACGGACGATCAAAGAGCCGGCACGTCAGGAGCTGCGTCAGCCGGGAATAGCATGCGTGATCAACACGATAGGGCGACATCGCTGGTGATCAGACGCTTTTAGGAAACCGTCGCTCTATCCTGCTGAGCTACCGGGACGCGCGGGTTCACCCTACCACGATCGGCGTCCCGCTTCCAACCGCGCCGACACCGATCCCCCGAGTCCCAGACTGGGTTGCCGTCGTCCGCCCCCATGCCACCACATCGCGGGATCAAACAATCAAGCGGGATCGGTTCGCGAGGTCACGCAGCCGCCGCCCCTGGCTTCGACGGCGATCGTTCCCGGCGAGGTGCCGGGGACCACGGCCGCAGGGGTCGTCAACCTTTTCCGGGCACGGGTCCGTGCCCCGGTCGATCCAGGTGACGAGCCTCGTCCGGTCCGGCGCGGCAACCGCATCCCTAATGCGTGAGGATCTTCGACAGGAACGTTTGCGCGCGCGGACTGCGCGGGCGGCCGAAGAAGTCGTCCTTGGGGGCATCCTCGACGATCTCGCCGGCGTCCATGAACACCACGCGGGAGGCCACTTTCCGCGCGAAGCCCATCTCGTGGGTGACGACCATCATCGTCATGCCATCCTTGGCGAGTTCCACCATCACGTCGAGCACCTCGTTGATCATCTCGGGGTCGAGCGCCGAGGTCGGCTCGTCGAACAGCATGCAGATCGGGTCCATCACCAGGGCGCGGGCGATGGCGACGCGCTGCTGCTGGCCCCCCGACAGCTGGCCGGGGTACTTCGCCGCCTGGGCCGTCAGGCCGACGCGCTCCAGCATCGCCATCGCCTTGGCCTTCGCCGCCTTGTCGGAACGGCCGAGCACGATCCTCTGCCCCAGGCACAGGTTGTCGAGGATGCGCAGGTGCGGGAACAGCTCGAAGTGCTGGAACACCATGCCGACCCGCGCGCGCAGCTTCGGCAGGTCCGTGCCGGGCGCGGTCACGCTGATCCCGTTGACGGTGATCGCCCCCGCCTGCACCGGCTCCAGCGCGTTCACCGTCTTGATGAGGGTGGACTTGCCCGAGCCCGACGGGCCGCAGACCACCACCACCTCGCCCTTCTCCACGCCGGTCGTGCAGTCCTTCAGCACCTGGAACTGCGGGCCGTACCACTTGCTGACGTTGTCGATGGAGATCATGCGCATGGGCGGGCCCTCAGGACTTCATATCAGCGGACGATGCCGACGCGACGCTGCAGGTGCCTGACGAGCGTCGAGGCGGTGAAGCAGATGACGAAGTAGACGAGCGCCACGAACAGGTACATCTCGGTGAGGCGCCCGTCGCGCTGGGCGATCTTCGAGGCCGCCCCGGTGAAGTCGGTGATCGACAGGACGTAGACGAGCGAGGTGTCCTGGAACAGCACGATCGTCTGCGTGAAGATCACCGGCAGCATGTTGCGGAAGGCTTGGGGCAGCACCACGAAGCGCATCGCCTCGCGGGTGTTGAGCCCGATGGCGTAAGCCGCCGCCACCTGGCCGCGCGGGATCGCCTGGATGCCGGCGCGCATGATCTCGGAGAAGTAGGCCGCCTCGAACAGCGTGAAGGTCGTGACCGTGGAATGCAGGGCGCCGAACTGGATCGGCTCGGCCGTCCGCAACACCCATTGGCCGATGTAGGGCGCGAGGAAGTAGAACAGGAAGATGACGAGCACCAGCGGCAGCGCCCGTATCAGGTTGACGTAGCTGGCGGCCAGCAGCGACAGGACGCGGTTGGATGACAGCCGCATCAACGCGAGCAACGTGCCCAGCACCACGCCGCCGACGCTGGCGATCGCCGTCAGGGTCAAGGTGAAGGCCATGCCCTGCTCGAACAGGTAAGGCAGGCTGCGCCAGATGACGCCGAAGTCGAATTGCCCGACCATGCGCTACTTGCCCGCGTTGAAGCCCGGTACGACGAGGCGCCGTTCGATGAGCCGCATCGCGATCGTCACGCCGCCGTTCAGCAGGAGGTAGAGGATCGCGGCGGCGATGAAGGACTCGAACACCTGGAACGAGAACTCCTGCATGGCGCGGGCGCTCGCGGTGAGTTCGATCAGCCCGACGGTGAGCGCGACCGAGGTGTTCTTGATCGTGTTCAGGAACTCGGACGTGAGCGGCGGGAACAGGATGCGGTAGGTGAGCGGCAGCAGGATGTGGCGGTAGGTTTGCGCGGTGGTCAGGCCGATCGCCGTGCCGGCGAGCCGCTGGCCCGACGGCAGCGACTTGATGCCGGCCGTGACCTGCACGGCCACGCGCGAGGACATGTAGAGGCCGATGCCGAGGACGGCGGTGTAGAAGGGGCCGGCGCTCAGCTGCTTCACCCAGACGCCGGCGGCGTGCGGCAACCATTCCGGCACCACGTAGAACCAGATGAAGAGCTGCACGAGCAACGGCACGTTGCGGAACAGCTCGATGTAGGCGTCGCCGAGCCGCATCGCCGCCCGCGAGGGCAGCCCGCGCGAGGGCAGCGTGCGGGCGATGCCGACGAGCGACCCCACGAGGAAGGCGAGCGTCCACGCGCCGAGCGCGGTCGCGATCGTCCACTCCAGGCCCGTGAGCAGGGTCTGGAGGTAGGTGCCGTCGCCTTGGGGCGAGTCGTCGAAGAAGACCGACCAGTTCCAATGGTAGTTCATCGGGGCTCCGTGCCGGGTCCTCGCGTCCTTCCAAACGCCTCAGTAGGCGGCGGGGTCGGGCGAGTCGCTCGGGTTGGCGAAGGCCTTCTTCAGGTCCGGCGGCATGGGGAAGTTGAGGTTCAGGCCCTGCTTGTTGATCGGCTTGGTGAACCACTTGTCGTAGATGACGGCGATGTCCGGGCTCTTGTAGAGGGCCGCCGTCGCCTTGTCGGCGAGCGCCTTGAAGGCCGGGTCGTCGCGGCGCATCATGATGCCGTAGGGCTCGGGCTTCGACAGGGCGAAGTCCGAGATGACGTAGTCGCCGCTGTCCTTGGCGTTGGCGCGCAGGCTGGCGAGCAGGATGTCGTCCATCGCGAAGGCCACCGCGCGGTCGGTCTGGACGTCGAGGAACGCCTCGTTGTTCTCGCCCACCGGCAGGATCTTCATGCCGAGCTTCTTATCGGTGTTGGCGTCGTTCAGCTGCTTGATGTTGGTGGTGCCCGACGTCGAGACGACCGGCTTGCCGGCCATGTCCCCGATCGAGGCGATGTGACTCGCCTTCTTGAAGATGAAGCGGCTCGCGGTGAGGAAGTGCGTGTTGGTGAAGGCGACCTGCTTCTCGCGCGCGGCGTTGTTGGTGGTCGACCCGCATTCGAGGTCGACCGCCCCGTTGGCGATGAGCGGGATGCGAGTGGCGGACGTCACCGGCACGTATTTCACGGCGATGTCGGGCATCTTCAACTCGGTCTTCACCGCGTCGACGATCCTGGCGCAGATGTCCATCGCGAAGCCGACCGGCTTCTGCGTGTCGTCGAGGAAGGAGAACGGCACCGAGGATTCGCGGTAGGCGACGGCGATCGTCCCGCTGTCGTGGATCTTCTTCAGGGTGCCGGTCAGCTCGGCCGCGCGGGCGGGCCGCACGTGGGCCGGCACGATCGCCAGGGCCATGGCGCCGGTGGCAAGCAGGATGTTCAACAAACGCATCGACTCGTCTCCCCGTGCCGCGGCACGCTTCGTCCTTCGGGCCCGATCGAGGGGCCCGGACCGCCGATGCGATTGCCGGACCAGAATCGCGGCGCGGTGTAAGATAAGGGACGGCGAGGGGTCCGTTCACCCAACGCGGCGGGATCCGGGCGGGAAGCGGCGCGTTACGACGACGGTGCCATCCGGGTACGCGCATCGAAGCCGATCGTCGGCCGGCTCGACGCCGCCCTGAACTGGAGGATCGACGCATGACCAAGGGTTCGGACCTCCTCGTCGCGGCGCTCGAGAACGAGGGCGTCGACCGCATCTTCGGCGTGCCGGGCGAGGAGAACCTCGACGTGGTGGACAGCCTGCGCCGCTCCTCCATCCGCCTGGTGCTGACCCGGCACGAGCAGGCGGCGGCCTTCATGGCGGCGACGCACGGACGGCTGACCGGGCGCCCCGGCGTGTGCCTGACGACGCTCGGGCCGGGCGCCCTCAACCTGACCACCGGCGCCGCCTACGCCAACCTGGGCGCGATGCCCATGGTGATGATCACCGGCCAGAAGGGCATCCTATCGTCCAGGCAGGCGCGCTTCCAGATCGTCGACGTGGTGGGCGCGTTCCGGCCCCTCACCAAGCTGTCGCGCCAGATCGTCAGTCCCGGTTCCATCCCGACGCTGGTGCGCGACGCCTTCCGCTTGGCGACGGAGGAGCGGCCCGGCCCCGTGCTGCTGGAGCTGCCGGAGGACATCGCCGGGGAGGAAACGGAGGCGGTGCCGATGGTCCCGGCCCACCCCATCGAGCTGCCGGTGGCGCACCGCGCCGCGCTGGAGCGGGCGGCGGCGATGATGCTGGAGGCGGAGCGCCCGCTGATCATGCTGGGCGCGGCGTGCAGCCGCCCGCACGCCACGGCGGGGCTCAACAGCTTCGTGCGCCGGCTGCGGATCCCGTTCTTCACGACCCAGATGGGCAAGGGCACGGTGGCCGGCGGCGGCGACCTCTACATGGGCACCGCCGCCCTGTCGGAGCGCGACTACGTGCACGAGGCGATCGAGCGGGCGGATCTCATCGTCGCCATCGGCCACGACACGATCGAGAAGCCGCCCTTCATCATGGGGCCGGGCGGGCCGCGCGTGATCCACGTCAGCTACACCTCCGCCAACGTGGAGCAGGTGTACTTTCCCCACGCGGAGGTGGTGGGCGACGTCGGCCCGAGCCTGGAGCGGCTGGCCGACCTGGTGGAAGGCAAGCTGCCCGATGCCGGCGCCCTGCTCGGCCTGCGCGAGGGCATCCTCGCCCGCATCGCCGACCGCGCCGAAGAGGACCGCTGGCCGCCGACCCCGCAACGCATCGTGCACGACGTCCGCCAGGTGATCCCGCCGGACGGGATCGTGGCGCTCGACAACGGCATGTACAAGATCTGGTTCGCCCGCAACTACCGGACCCACGTCGCCAACACGCTGCTGCTCGACAACGCGCTCGCCACCATGGGCGCCGGCCTGCCGTCGGCCATGATGGCGGCGATCCTCAACCCGCGGCGCCGCGTCATGGCGGTGTGCGGCGACGGCGGCTTCATGATGAACAGCCAGGAGTTGGAGACGGCGGTCCGGCTCGGCCTCGACCTCGTCGTGCTGATCCTCAACGACGGCGCCTACGGCATGATCCGCTGGAAGCAGGCGGTCGACCGGTTCGCCGACTTCGGCATGACCTTCGGCAACCCGGACTTCGTGCGCTACGCGGAAAGTTATGGCGCGAGGGGCAGCCGCGTCACGCGGACGGAGGAGCTGATCCCGACGCTGGAGGCCGCCTTCGCCGGCGGCGGCGTGCACCTGGTCGAGGTGCCGATCGACTACGGCGAGAACATGCGCGTGCTGGTCGAGGAACTGCGCGAGCGACTGCCGGTCACGGGCGCCTGAAGCCCTCCCGGGCGGGGGTTCATGGCGCCGGCCGGCGGCCGCCCCTCACGCCCCGTTGTCGAGGGTGGCGTCCAGCGCCAGCACGGCGTTGAGCAGCACCTGGGCGCCGTTCCCGCACGCCTCGCGCGAGGCGAACTCGGCGACGTTGTGGCTGACGCCGTCGCGGCAAGGCACGAAGATCATCGTGGTCGGCGCGACGCGCGCGAGGTAGGCGGCGTCATGCATGGCGCCCGACGTGAGGCGGCGGTGCGCCAGGCCGGCCTGTGCGGCGCCGGCCTCCACGCTCGCGATCAGGCGCGGGTCGAAGGGCACCGCCGGCGACGCGAGGATCGTCGTCAACGTATGATCGAGGCGTAGCGCCGTCGCGACGTCGGGTACGAGCGCCTCAAAGGCCGCCGCCATCGCGCCCAGCACCGCGTCGTCGCGATGGCGCAGGTCCACGCTGAAGTGGACGTCGCCGGGAATGACGTTGCGGGAGTTCGGCGACACGTCGAGGCTACCCACCGTCGCGACGGCGTCCGGACCATGGTCGCGGGCGATCGCGTCGACAGCCTCGACGATGCGGGCCGCGCCCAGCAGCGCGTTGCGGCGCAGGCGCATGGGGGTGGCGCCGGTGTGGCCGGTGGCGCCGGTCAATGTCACGTCGTACCAGCGCACGCCCTGCACGCCGGTGACGACGCCGATCGGCACGGCCTCGCTGTCCAGGATCGGGCCCTGCTCGATGTGCAGCTCGAACATGGCTTCGAAGGCGTGGGCACCGGTCGCCTCGCCCCGGTGGCCGATCCGGTCCAGGGCCTCGCCGAACGTCACCCCATCGGCGTCACGCAGCCCGCGCGCGAAGGCGACCGTGTGGACGCCGGTGAAGACGCCGGACCCCAGCATGGCGGGGGCGAAGCGGCTCCCTTCCTCGTCCGTCCAGTTGACGACCTCGATCGGCGCGTTGGTGGCGTGGCCGGCGGCCTCCAGGGTGCGGAGGACCTCCAGCCCGGCGAGCACGCCGAGGATGCCGTCGTACTTGCCGCCGGTCGGCTGCGTGTCGAGGTGGCTGCCGATGCCGATCGGCGCCAGCCCCGCGCGCCGGCCGGGGCGGCGGGCGAACATGTTGCCGACTTCGTCCACGGTGACCGTGCAGCCGACCGCCTCCGTGGCGGCGCGGAACCAGTCCCGCACTTGGGCGTCGTCGTCGCCCAGGGTGAGACGGTTGACGCCGCCGCCGGCGCAGGCGCCAAAGGCCGCCGTCTCCTCCAGGCTGGCCCAGAGCCGGTCGGGGTCGATCGCCAGGTTCGCCATCACTGAGCTCGCCCCGCTCACGCGACGCGCTCGATCGCCTCGCCCAGGGTGGCGACCATGGAGGCGATGTGCTCCCCCTCCACGATCAGCGGCGGGGACAGGGCGATGATGTCGCCGGTGTACCGCACCAGCAGGCCGCGCTGGAAGCAATCGACGAAGACGTCGTAGGCCCGCGCGCCCGGCGCGCCGGGGCGCGGCGTCAGCTCGATGCCGGCGATCAGGCCGATGGTGCGGATGTCGATGACGTGGGACAGGCCGCGCAGGCCGTGCACCGCGTCCGCCCATTCGTCCGCCAGTCCGGCGCCCCGCGTCAGCAGGCCTTCCTCGGCGTAAATGTCCTGGGTGGCGATGCCGGCGGCCGACGCCACGGGGTGGCCGGAGTAGGTGTAGCCGTGGAACAGCTCGATCGCCCCGTGCGGCCCGTGCATCAGCGCGTCGTGGATGGGGCGGGAGGCGAACACCGCGCCCATCGGCACGACGCCATTGGTCAGGCCCTTGGCGGTGGTGACCAGGTCCGGCACGACTTCGAAGAAGTCGGTGGCGAAGGGCGCGCCCAGCCGCCCGAAGCCGGTGATGACCTCGTCGAAGATCAGCAGGATGCCGTGCGCGTCGCAGATCGCGCGCAGCCGCTCCAGGTAGCCCTTGGGGGGGATGAGCACGCCGGTCGAGCCGGCGATCGGCTCGACGATCACGGCGGCGATCGTTTCCGCGCCGTGCAGCGCCACCATGCGCTCCAAGTCGTCGGCGAGCTCGGCGCCGTGAGCGGGCTGGCCCTTCACGAAGGCGTTGCGCTCGAGGTCATGGGTGTGGCGCAGGTGGTCCACGCCGGTCAGCGTCGGGAACATCCGGCGGTTGTTGACGATGCCGCCGACCGAGATGCCGCCGAAGCCGGTGCCGTGATAGCCGCGCTCGCGCCCGATGAGGCGGGTCCGCGTGCCCTGCCCGATCGCGCGCTGGTAGGCGAGCGCGATCTTCAGCGCGGTCTCGACCGACTCGGAGCCGCCTCCGGTGAAGAACACGCGGTCGAGCCGGTTGCCCGGCCGCCCGGGCGCGATCGCGGCGAGCCGCTCGGCGAACTCGAAGGCGACCGGGTGTCCCATCTGGAAGGTCGGGGCGAAGTCGAGCGTCATGAGCTGCTGGGCGACGGCGTCGGCGATGCGCCTGCGGCCGTGCCCGGCGTTGACGCACCAGAGGCCGGCCACGCCGTCCAGCACGGGACGGCCGTCGTCGGCGGTGTAGTGCATGCCGTGCGCCTCGACGAGCATGCGGGGCGCCGCCTTGAACTGCCGGTTGGCGGTGTAGGGCATCCAGAAGGCGTCGGTGCCGACGGCGTTGGGGCGTCCGCCGGCGCGATCGGGCTCGAAGGTGTTGTACATGGTGCGGCTCCTGGTGGCGTCATGGGGCCATAAGGATGGTTGGACGACAAGCCTCTTTCTCGCGACGGCTAACCCGCTGTTGTTGTTCGATACCGTGGCAAAGTGTTATGCGATCCGCACCATCTGAACGGATGTCGGCCGATGAGCGTGGATGTTGGGGGGAGGCTGCGGCAGGTCAGGCGCCTGCACGGGTTGTCGCAGCGGGCGCTGGCCAAGCGGGCCGGCGTGACGAACTCGACGGTGTCGCTGATCGAGTCGAACGGCATGAACCCATCGGTCGGCGCGCTGAAGCGCATCCTGGACGGCGTGCCGATCTCGCTCGCCGCCTTCTTCGCGCTCGAACCGGAAGCCGACGACAAGCCCTTCTACCGCGCCGACGAGTTGTCGCAGATCGGCAAGGGCGCGATCTCCTACCTGCAGATCGGCGACAACTTGTTCGGGCGGGCGCTGCAAATCATCAGGGAACACTACCAGCCCGGCGCCGACACCGGCCGGGTGCCCCTCGCCCACGAGGGCGAGGAGGGCGGCATCGTGCTGTCCGGCCGCCTCGAGGTGAGCGTGGGCGACGAACGGCGCATCCTCGGTCCCGGCGACGCCTACTACTTCGACAGCCGCCGGCCCCACCGCTTCAAGTGCGTCGGGCCGGTGCCCTGCGAAGTCGTGAGCGCCTGCACGCCGCCGAGTTTCTGAGGCCGGGAACCCGTCATCGCCTCGGTTTTCAGGCTGTTGCTTCAGTGGCCCGCCTTGTCGACGCCGCGACGGGGGCGCGCGTCGGCGACCGCCTGCCATCGGTCGGCGCGCCGTGTGACGATCACCCGACGGACGCGGCCGAGCCGTCCCGGCGATGCTGGCGAGGACGCCGGCACGGTGTCGTCCGGTCACGACGCGAACCAGCCGGGGATCGATCCCCGGCCATTGGTCCTTCGACACCCGTCTTGCCACGTCGAGGACGTTCGTTCGCCAGAATTAACCCTTTAATCGGCGCTTAACCAAAACCGGGTTCAGTGAAGCATCGGTGGACGCGCCCCGGACGGCATCGGATAGGCCGGCGGTTTCCCTCGATCGATCGAAGCGTGACGGTCTTCATGGCGGAAGCGGGCATATGACGTACGGGGCCTTCACGGCGCGGGATTTCGATGCGCGCGGCTTCGCGGCCACGGCACGCGGCCGAAGCGGGCGGATCGTCGGTCCCCAGGGCCTGCCCTGCGCCATCGCCCTCGCGCTCGCCGCCTCGGCCGGCCTTTGGTTCCTCTACGGGCCGCCCGCGGGCATCACGAACGCCCCCGTGCCGAACATCCGGGCCCCGCTCGCCGCGCGGCAGGCGATCGGCACACCCGACGAACGATCGGCGACGGTGTCGCCGCCGGCGGTGTTGCCGACAGTGGTGCTGCCGGCGGCGACACCGCCGTTGCGGCACCACGCCAGCCTGCTCGATCCCGCGCTCACCTCGGGGTTCAAGCCCGTCACCTTCGCGCTGAGCGCCCCGCTGCACGCCGGCTTCGAGCCGGCCCCGCCGATCGCCTCGAGCGTCGCGCTCGCGCCGACACCCCCCAACCTCGCGGGCGCGCCCGTGCCGGAACGCCTGGCCGTCGCGTTGCCGCCCGAGCCGCGTCCATCGGCACCGCCGGCCCTGCCGCTCCCGGCCATCGCCACGCGCGACATCCCGATGCCGGCGCCGCGCCCCGCCTCGTTCCTGCCGGCCTTCGAGGCCGCCGTCCACGCCGGCGCCAACCGTCGCGCCCCGCCACCGGCCACGGCGATGCCCGCGACGGCGTCCGCCGACGCGAACGACCACCGTTCCTTCTTCGAGAAGCTCTTCACCCCGGCGCGGCAGCCGTCCACCGTGCTGGCCTACGCCTCGCCGGAGGACGGCATCGTGGGCAACCGTCCGTCCGGCGGTTTCGGTGGCCTGCTGACCGGCCAATCCGGACCCGACCGCGCCACCGCCGTCTACGACATCGCCGCCCACACGGTCACCCTGCCGGACGGGACCAAGTTGGAGGCCCATTCCGGCCTGGGGGCGAGCCTGGACGATCCCCGTAGCGTCACCAAGCACATGCGCGGCGCCACGCCCCCCAACGTCTACGAGTTGCAGCCGAGGGCGCAGCTGTTCCACGGCGTGCGCGCCCTGCGCCTGAACCCGACGGGCGGCACCACCTATGGGCGCGCCGGGCTGCTCGCCCACACCTTCATGCTCGGGCCGCGCGGCGACTCGAACGGCTGCGTGGTGTTCCGCAACTACCCGGCCTTCCTCGCCGCCTACGAGAGCGGTCAGGTCAAGCGCCTCGCGGTCGTCCTCGGATCGCGCTAGGCGGGCCGCGTCACCCCGCCACCGGGCGCCTGCGACGCGGCGCGCCAGTTGGCGCGCGATGGCGGGACGCCCACATGCCGGCCACCGGAGCGGGTGTCCCCGCCCCGGACGGGCCGAGCGACGGCCCCATCGGGCATCGGGGCCACCATGGCGAGGGGACGACGGGCGAGGGTTCGCGGAGCGGGATCCATTGAGGCCGACGTCGAGGCGATGGACGGTCCCGCCGCGCCGGACGCCTGCTGGCTCTGCGGCCGGCCGCTCGGGCACCGGGTGGAGTGGCACCATCCGCGGCCGAAGAGCCGCGGCGGGCGTGGAACCGTCCCGGTCCACCCGATCTGCCACCGGACCATCCACGCGTGCTTCACCAACGTGGACCTCGCCCGCATGACGCTGGAGGGCACGCCGCTGGCGGACCATCCCGACATGCGGACGTTCCTGGGCTGGATCGCCAACAAGCCCCCCGACTTCCACGCCCCGACGCGCGGACGCCGCTGACGCTGAGCCGGTGTCGGACGCCAAATCCCGGTCGTCCCGCGCGCCCGTGCAGCTTTCACCCCCGATGAAGCGTTACGGCGACGCTACCGAAGGGATCAGGGCATGGCGCAACAGCTTTCCGTCGAACCGCCGCGCCCAGCGCGCGTCCCGCCCCCGGCGACGCCCGGTCCCTCGGGGCTCGGCACGCTCGCCGTCGCGCTCGTCTGCATCGGCGCGCTCTACGTCGGCAAGGAGGTGTTCATCCCCCTGGTGCTGGCCGTGCTGCTGTCCTTCGTCCTGGCGCCGGCCGTCAACCTGCTGCGGCGCTGGCACCTGCCACGCGCGCCCGCGATCATCGTCACGGTGGTGCTGGCGCTGGGCGTGCTGCTGGCGGTGGGTGGCGTGATCGGGCTGCAGATCGCCGACCTCGGGAGCAAGCTGCCGGAGTACCAGCAAACGGTCGAGGCTAAGGTCGTCCGGCTGCAGGAGGGCGTGTTCGGGCGCGTGTCGGCCTTGATCCACAAGGCCTCGACCGCCGTCCAGGAATCCTCCGCCATGTCCGGCGCGCCGGCCTCGACCGCCAAAGGTGGTTCGTCCGCCCCGCAGGAGAAGCCGATGCTGGTCCGCCTCCCGCAGCAGGAGGTGTCCTCGCTCGCCGTCGCGCAGACCGTGCTCGCGCCGGTGCTGTCGCCCTTGACGACGCTCGGCATCGTGCTGGTCGTGGTCATCTTCCTGCTGCTGCAACGCGAGGACCTTCGCGACCGCATGATCCGGCTGTTCGGATCGAGCGACCTCCACCGCACCACCATGGCGATGGATGACGCGGCGTCCCGGCTCTCGACCTATTTCCTGACCCAGCTCGGCATCAACGCCGGCTTCGGCGTCATCGTAGGTGTCGGCCTATGGGTGATCGGCGTCCCCTCGCCGGTCCTGTGGGGGGTGTTCGCGACGCTGATGCGCTTCGTGCCCTACGTCGGCTCGGCGATCTCCGCGCTGCTGCCCATCGCGCTGGCCGCCGCCGTCGAGCCGGGCTGGTCGATGGTGGGCTGGACGGCGCTCCTTTACCTCGTGTCGGAAACCGTCGTGGGCCAGGTCGTCGAACCGTTGCTCTACGGCCATTCGACCGGCCTGTCGCCCTTCGCGGTCATCGTGTCCGCACTGTTCTGGGCGTGGCTCTGGGGGCCGATCGGCCTGATCCTGTCGACGCCTTTCACCGTGATCCTGGTGGTGCTCGGCCGCCACGTCGAGCACCTCGAGTTCCTCGACGTGCTGCTCGGCGACCGGGCGGCGCTGACGCCGGTCGAGAACTTCTACCAGCGCATCCTCGCCGGCGATCCGGACGAGGCGCGCGACCACGCGGAGAAGCTGCTCAAGGACCGGTCCCTGATCGCCTATTACGACGACGTCGCGTTGAAAGGGCTGCAACTCGCCGCCAACGACGTGCAGCGCGGCGTGCTCGGGCCCGAGAAGCTCGAAACGATGAAGGAGTCCGTGAAGGAACTCGTCGATGAACTAGGTGACTACGACGATCGCCCGCGTGGCAAGGGCGAGCAACCCGACGCGGAGGCGCCCAAGACCGGATCGACCACGACCGGTTTGTCCGACGTGCCGACCATCGCCGAGCAGAACCTGCCGGTCCCCTCCGGAAAGGTGCCGGCCATGGTCGATGTCGACGGCCTGCCCCCGATCTGGCGTGGTCCCGGCGCGGTGATGTGCATCGCCGGGCGCGGACCGCTCGACGAGGCGGCGGCCGCCATCCTCGCGCAACTGATGGTCAAGCACGGCTTGGGCGCCCAGATCGTGCCGCACGAGGCGGTGTCGCGGCGCGAGGTCGAGACCCTCGACCTGACGGGGGTGGCGATGGTCTGCATCGCCTACCTCGAGATCAAGGGGAGCCCCTCGCACCTGCGCTACCTCCTGCAACGGCTCCATGATCGTCTCGACGGGCAGAAGCTGCTGGTCGGCCTGTGGCCGGCGGGCGACATGGCGATGAGCGACGAGGCGGTGCGCCGGCAGATCGGCGCCGACTTCTACGTCAGCTCGCTGCACGACGCGGTCGACCATTGCGTCAGCGAGGCCCGGCAGGCGGTCGGTGCCATGGCGGCGGCGTAGAAGGCGATCCGGCGGCGCGCGGCGCTACGTCCCGATGCGCCCCAGCGCGGGCAGCTTGATGGCGGGGTGGCGGATGTCGACGCCGACCACCGCGCCGAGCACGTTCACCTCCAGTCCTTCCACCAAGCCGACCGTCAGGCCGAGGTAGCCACCGAGGTTGACCCGCACGCCGGTGCGCGACGGGGTGAGCCCGATCCAACGCCCGTCATAGGGGAAGTCCTTGCCGATGGCGGTCGGCGGCAGGCTGACCTGGATGCCGGGAACGGCCGCCATCACCGCCGCCACGAACGTGTTGGAGTTGGGACCGGGCCAAGCCCGGTAATCGCCGGGGCGGGCGTAGCGGTAGCCGGCGATCGCCGCACGGATCGGCCCGATCATGCGCTCGGCGGCGGGGCCGTCGGCGGCGAACACGACCTCCGGGCGGCTGCCGAACCACAAACCGTCGGCGACGAAGCGGTCCACCCAGATCGGCGTGCCCCAGGCGGTGTAGTCGAAGCGGGCGTAGGCGCGGGCGCCCGTCTCCTTGACCACGATCCAGCTGTGGGTGGCCACGATGCCCCGCCAGCTGACGGTGCGGGCCGAGAAGACGCGGACGACCGCCCCGGGATGGGCGGGGGCGGATGGCAGGAGGCCGGCGCTGGACCTGTCGGCGGTCCGCCATTCGACGCCCCTGTTGCGCAGGGTGTAGAGCGCGGCCGAAACCAGCACCGGGGCGATGAAGATCAGGAGGATGACGACCAGGGTACGCACGGGGTCCGGGGCGGGGCGCGTCGGGAACGGGATGGTCGACGCGGCCAGGGTGATATGGGGGAACGTCACGCGCGGCGCCAGCCGTGCGACGTCCCGAGCGGCGTGGTAGGTGTCGCCATCCACCTGAAGGACTCCGACCACCCGAAAATCGGCAAGGACTTCGCCATGACGACCGCCAGCACCCGCGAAACGGACCATCCCATCGATCCCCTCTTCCTCGAGCGCTGGTCGCCGCGCGCCTTCGCGCCGGCGGCGATCGTGGAGGCGGACCTGCTGACCATGCTGGACGCGGCGCGGTGGGCGCCGTCCTCCTACAACTCGCAGCCGTGGCGCTTCACCTACGCCCTGCGCGACACGGCGGCGTGGCCGGTGTTCCTCGACCTGCTCGTGCCCTTCGACCGGAGCTGGGCCAAGGACGCGGCGGCGCTCGTCGTGCTGATCTCGAACTCGCTGATGAAGCCGCCGGGCGCCGACAAGGAGGTGCCCTCGCCTAGCCACTCGCTCGATGCCGGCGCGGCCTCCGGTTATTTCGCCCTTCAGGCGGCCAGGATGGGCTGGCACGTGCACGGCATGGTCGGCTTCGACATGGATCGCGCCTTCGCCGAGCTCAACGTGCCGAAGGGCTACCGCGTCGAGGCCATCTACGCCGTCGGCAAGCGAGGCGACACCGCGCAGCTGCCGGACGCGTTGCGCGCCCGCGAGGTACCCAGCCCACGCATGCCGCTCGACAGCCTCGCCTTCGCGGGTGGCTTCGCGACGACGTGAGCGTCGCCGCCGGCTTCGCGCTACGACTAGTGGGAAGCGATCCGTGATCCATCCGGTCGCGGCATCGAATGTAGGGGACGTCGGTGACGGTGAGGTCGCGCGCTTGGAAAGCGGTGGACATCGTGAGATCGATCGTTCCGAGGGCGCGTTCGTGTCATAGTCATCGCCGGACGAGCCACCGTAGCGTCCGAGTCCCACCGTCGGGAGGTGTATGATCATCGCGCGGTCGACGGTTCGCACGGCATCGCCCACGGTCGCGGGTCGACCGGGATGACGCCTGTCGTCGGCACGGCGGGGCGGCACGCGTCGTGGCGGTCGATCGCGACCAGCTCGTTCCCGATCTTCGTCGGCCTCTACGCCGCCCTTTACGGCGCTTACGGCACGGAATCGCCGTTCCTCCCCGCCTTCTTCAGCGAGCGGGGCCTGGACGCCAGCGCCATTGGCACGGTGCTGACGGCTGGAACCGTGGTGCGTTTGTCGGCCGGCCCCCTGCTCGGCAACCTCGCCGACCATGTCGGCGCGAGGCGCGTCCTGCTGGCGGCGGCGGCCGGTTCGGGCCTGGTCGGCTTGGGCTACCTCGGCGCGCACGGGTTCTGGTCGTTCCTCCTCGTCTGCATGATCCATTCGATGACGACGACATCGCTGGCGGCCATCTCCGACGCGCTCTGCCTGGCGGCCAGCGCCGCGCAACGGGTGTTCGCGTACGGCTGGGTCCGGGGGGTCGGTTCCGCCGCCTTCATCGCCGGCACGCTCTCGTCCGGTCGCCTCGTGGCGTCGTTCGGCACGGCGAGCATCATCGTGTCGTCGTCGATCCTGTTCCTCCTGATGATGCCGTCGATCCTCGCCATCCCGCACGTGAAGGCCCCGGCCCACGAGGCCGCGAGCGGCGGCATCCGCGCCATCCTGGCGATCCCGGCGATGCGCCGCGTCCTCCTCGTCGCCGGGCTCGTGATCGGCAGCCACGCCATGAGCGACGCCTTCGCCGTCATCCACTGGCAGGACGCCCATGTCGGCGCCGGGACCATCGGGCTGCTCTGGTCCGAGGCCGTGCTGTCGGAGGTCGTGGTGTTCCTGCTCGTCGGCCCCCTGTTCCTGGCGCGGTTCGGACCGGTCGCCGCCCTGGTGGTCGGGTCGAGCGCCGGGATCGTGCGGTGGGGCGTCCTGGCGCAAACCTCGTCGGTCCCGGTGCTGGCCGGCGCGCAGCTCCTGCACGGCCTGACCTTCGCCCTCGTGCACCTCGCCTGCGTGCGGTTGATCACGGAGCTTTGCCCGCCGCGCCTGACGGCGACCGCCCAGTCGCTCTACGGGACGCTGGCCCTCGGCCTCGGCTCGGCCGTCCTGACCTTCCTGTCGGGCATCCTCTACCAGCATCACGGCGCGGAGGCGTTCTGGCTGATGTCCCTGCTCTGCCTCACGGCCATCCCGGTCGCGCTCAGCTTGGGCCGGCCGGGGGAAGTCGTTCGGAAACGAATCGAACGCGACCGTCACGGACGATGACGCGCCCAGGCCGGCGAGCGGCCTTATGAAGCAAGGACGACCGCGATGAACCAAGAACGATCCCGCGATGGCCGCGTTAAACCTCGTTAGCTTCGGGCAAACTAAGAAATACGGGGATCGGCAAGCATTTGACGCACACGTTCGAGTTGGCCGACCCGATCGACCAAGGGACCCATGACGTGCGGGCGGCGGCGCGGCGCATCGGCGCGGCGGCGGCCGGGCGCGCGGAAGGCCACGATGCCGATGGCGGCTTCCCCCATGCCGACATCAGCGACCTGCGCGAAGCCGGCCTCCTGCTCGCGCCGTTCCCCGTGGCGATGGGTGGCGCCGGCCTCGGCTCGGACGCGGTCGACCCGACCGCGCTGCTCGACGTGCTCGTCGCGGTCGGGCGCGGGAGCCTGACGCTCGGCCGGCTCTACGAGGGCCACGTGAACGCCGTGAAGCTCGTCGCGCGCTACGGCACCGCCGGTAATCTGGCGCACGCGCACAACGAAGCCGTCGCCGGCCATCCCATGGGTGTCTGGATGGCCGAGGACGCGACGCCGTTGCGCCTCGAAACGGGGTCCGGCGGGACGCGCTTGCGGGGGCGCAAGATCCTGGCATCCGGGTGCGGGCACATCAGGCGGCCGCTCGTCGCCGCCGCGACGGAAGCGGGTCCGCAGATGGTGATCCCGTTCGTCGCCGACCTGGGGCGGGCGGACGCGAGCGGGTGGACGACGCTCGGCATGCGCGCCACCGCGACCGGGACCGTCGACTTCACCGGCATCGCCGTGGACGACGACGAGATCATCGGCAAGCCCAACGACTACATGACCTCGCCGCTGTTCCGCGGCGGCGCTTGGCGGGTCATCGCCACGCAGCTCGGCGGCGTGGAGGCCATCCTCGGCCATTACAAGGCGCAGCTGTCCGGCGTTCGCGGCGTCGGTGATCCCCTGCAGCTCGCGCGCTTCGGCGAGGCGCTGATCGCGGCGGAAACGGCGAGGCTTTGGGTCACCAAGGCTTGCCGCACCGCCGAGGACCCCTCCGCCGACCCCAAGGTCGTCGACGCCACCGTCGACCTCGCCCGCAACGCCTTCGAGGGGGCGGCGCTGCGGGTGATCGCCGGGGCGCAGAAGGCGATCGGCCTGCGCGCCTTCCTGCGGCCCAACCCGATCGAGCGGATCATCCGTGACCTCTCGACCTACATGCGCCAGCCGGCGCTGGACGCCTCGCTCACCTCGGCCGCCGGCTTCTTCCTGAACCAGCCGGCGTCGGACGAAGCGGCCGGGTGACGGTGTCGGCGTGAAGGCTTCGGCATTCCTGGCGGTGGCGGAGGCGCTGCCCTTGGCCGACCTGCCCACCCTGATCGGTGATGGCGGGTTGGTGATCGTGGCCCCGCACCCGGACGACGAGTCGCTCGGGTGCGGCGGGCTGATCGCCAGCGCCCGCGCCGGCGGCCGGGACGTGCGCCTCCTCGTGATCAGCGACGGGGTCGGCTCGCACCGCCACTCGCGCTCCCATCCCCCCGCCCGCCTGCGGGCGCTGCGCGAGGCCGAGACGATCGAGGCGGCAGCGGCGCTCGGGCTCGAGGCGGCCGCCGTCCGTTTCCTCCGCTTGCCGGACGCCGCCGTGCCGACCGAAGGCCCGGACGCGGAAACCGCCGTGGACGCCATCGTCGCGACGGCCGACGCTTGCGCCGCCGGCGCGGTCTGCGTGACGTGGCGGCACGACCCCCATTGCGACCACTTGGCCGCCGCCATCCTGGTCGAGCGGGCACGGCCACGCCTCAACGCCGCACGCGTCTACGAGTACCCGATCTGGGGCTGGACCCTGCCGGAGGGCACCGACGTCGGCGCTGGACCATCGGGCCTGCGTCTCGACATCGCGGCACGGATGGAGGCCAAGCGCGCCGCCGTCGCCGCCCACCGATCGCAGACCACCGCCCTCATCACGGACGATCCCGAGGGTTTCCGCCTCGACGCGACGATGCTGGAGCGGTTCGCCCGCCCCTTCGAGATTTACCTCGACGTGCCTCCCGGGGCCGACCGATGATGGACCGAACCCGTGACCGGAGCGAATCCATGAGCCGACGGACCTCGACGCTCTCCGCCGACTACTTCGAGGGCCTTTACGCGGCCGACCCGGACCCGTGGCGGTTCGCGTCCAGCGACTACGAGCGGGGGAAGTACGCGGACACCTTGGCGGCGCTTCCCCGGGCGACGTACGCGAGGGGTCTCGAGGTCGGCTGCTCCATCGGGGTGATGACCGCGCAGGTCGGACGCCGTTGCGGGGAGGTGCTGGCGCTCGACGCCGCGCGGGGCGCGCTAGACCAGGCGCGCGAGCGATGCGCCGCCATGCCCAACATCGCCTTCGCGCAGGCCAGAGTCCCGGCGGAGTGGCCAGCGGTGGGTCCCTACGACCTGATCCTGCTGTCCGAGGTCGTGTACTACCTCGACCGGGACGATGTCGCCGCCCTCGCGGCGAAGGTGGTTTCGGGGGCGGCCGACGGCGCCGACGTGGTGCTCGTGCACTGGCTCGGCCTCACCGACTACCCCCTCACGGGCGACGAGGCGGCGGAGTGCTTCATCAGCCGGTCGACTGGGAGCGCGCGGATCCTGCACCAGTCACGCGCGGAGGGGTATCGTCTCGACGTGCTGCGGGTCGGAGCGTCTCGCTGAGGCGCAAGGCGTCGAGGGCGTAGCGCGCCCAACGGATCTGGGCGGGCAGTTCGGCGGGACGCAGGGGACGGAAGGCGAGGACGGGGCTCGCCGCCTCGATGGCGGTGAACACCTCGCCGAACGCGGCGCCGGCCGCCAGTTTGACCGCCTCGGAGGGGGTGAAGCCGAGCGGGCGTGCCCAGCGCTTGACCTCCGACAACCGTCCTTCGAGGTGGAGCAAGCGCAACCGGCGCCGCCAGAGCACGCGCTTGATCGCGAGACGGACCGGCTCGAGGCGCTCGTCGCAGGGGCTGTCGAGGACGTCGCACCGCAGCTTCATCGTGTCGGCGGCGCCCCCTGGCGCACGTCCGACGAGGCGGCCCGAGGTGACGACCTCGATGTGCGGCGCGTGCCGCACGAAGGCGTCGTGCCGGCGAACGGCGGCGATGAAGGCGCGGTCCTCGCCGACGGCCAGGGCGGGCATGCCGCCGACGCGGTTGTAGACCGTCCTGCGAACGGCGATGGTCGCGCCCGACGTCGTCCAGTGGCAAGGCCAGGGGTTCCACGGCTCGGGATCGAGGCGGGCACCTATCTCGGTCAGCAACGCCTCGTACTGGCCCTCCAACCGCCCCCGCGCGTGGAGGGCGGGGGGCAGGAGGGACGCCTCGAAGGGATCGAGCGCGATGCGCCCGGCGACAGCGTCCGCACCGGCGGCGACGCAGGCGAGGTTGTCGGCGATCCAGGACGGCCCCACGCGGCTGTCGGCATCGGTCGTCAGGATCACGCCGTCGTCGGCCCCCTCCTCCGCCAGCCACCCGGCCGCCGCTTCCATCGCCGAGCGCCTCGCCCAGCCGGCGGTCGCGCCGTCGTGGTCCTCGTAGATGACGCGGACGGGGCAGGGAGAATTGGCGACCCACTCGCCGACGATGCGCTCCGTTCCATCCGTGCAATTGTTGAGGAAGACCAGGAGGCCGTAACTTCCGATGGGGACACCGTCCTGCTCGATCAGGGAGGTGAGACATGCGGCAATACGCTCGCGCTCGTTACAAGCCGGCAGGGCGACGACCGCCAGCAAACGCGCTTCTCTTTTTGTCAATTGAGTGTTTCCAGACGCGATTTGCGATGAGATTGACGCATTTCCACTCACTGTAAACTCTACCTAGCCTCAGTTAGTCACGAAACCCTTTAAGTAGAACCGCCAGGAGCGATTCCCACCGATGACGGGGTTGGATCCGAGGCGGGACACGCCGCGAGCGGGACTGCTTCGGGGCTCCGTCCATCGATCCCGCCACCGGTCGGATCGCGCGGTCGCGCCGATGCCCATCCCCCTTTCGAAGGCCGCCTACCATCGACCCATGGCTTCCGCCTGGATGGTCGTCCACCTAAGGGACGTCCCGTGGCCGCCCCAGGGCCGAAACGCCGCTGGCGTGGGCAGCGATCCGTACCAGGACGCGGAACACCCGCGAGCCGCTGCGGGACCGGACGAACCGACGGCGAAAGGGAGACGAACCATGGCGGGTGCGCACGAGTCCACCTTCGAGCGAGTGGGCGACGAGTACGACGCGATCATCATCGGCGCGGGTTTCGCCGGCCTGTACCAGCTGCACCTCCTGCGCGATCACCTCGAACTATCCACGGTCGTGATCGAGGCCGGCGCCGAGGTCGGCGGCACCTGGTACTGGAACCGCTACCCCGGCGCGCGCTGCGACTCCGAGAGCTACTATTATTCCTATTCCTTCTCGAAGGAGCTCCAGGAGGAGTGGGACTGGAGCGAGCGCTACCCCGAGCACGGCGAGATCCGCCGCTACCTGAACCACGTGGCCGATCGTTTCGACCTGCGCCGCGACATCCGGCTCGGCACCCGCGCCCTCTCGGCGACCTACGACGACGATCGATGGACGGTGGTGACGGACACCGGCGAACGCCACCGCGCACGCTTCCTCATCACCGCCGTCGGCTGCCTGTCGGCGGCCAACGTGCCGGGGATCGACGGTCTCGACACCTTCGGGGGGCGGTGGGTCCACACCGGTCGTTGGCCGCACGAGGGGGTCGATTTCTCCGGCAAGCGCGTCGGGCTGATCGGCACCGGCTCCACCGGCATCCAGGCGACGCCGGTGATCGCCGAGCAGGCGGCGCACCTGACCGTGTTCCAGCGCACCGCCAACTACAGCGTGCCGGCGCGCAACGGCCCGGTGGACCGAGCCTTCCGCGACGAGGTCAGGGCCAACTACGCCACCATCCGCGACAAGGCGCGCGCCTCGACCAACGGCCATCCGTTCGAGGTGTATGACAAGTCGGCGCTCGCCGTCTCCGACGAGGAACGGCTCGCCCGCTACGAGGCGGCGTGGGAGGCGGGCGGCCTGCGCTTCCGCGCGACGTTCAACGACCTCCTGCGCGACCGGGCGGCCAACGAGACGGCCTCCGCCTTCATCCGCTCGAAGATCCGCGCGGTCGTCACCGACCCCGTGAAGGCGGAGATGCTGACTCCGAAGGACCATCCCTACGCGTCCAAGCGGCCGCCGATCGACAGCCATTACTTCGAGACGTTCAACCGCCCCGACGTGGACCTCGTGGACCTCAAGGCGACGCCGATCGTGGCGATCACGCCCACCGGCATCCGCACGAGCGCGGCGGACCATCCCCTCGACGTCATCGTCTTCGCGACGGGGTTCGACGCCCTCACGGGTCCGCTGCTCGCCATCGACATCCGTGGGCGCGACGGGCGCGCGCTGCGCGACGATTGGGTGGCGGGTCCGCGAACCTACCTCGGCCTGCAGACCGCCGGTTACCCCAACCTGTTCACCATCACCGGGCCGGGCAGTCCCTCGGTCCTCACCAACATGCCAGTGGCCATCGAGCAGCACGCGCGGTGGATCGCCGACTGCATCAGTCACATGCGGACGCATGGCCTCCACCACATCGAGGCGAAGGCCGATGCGGCGGAAGCCTGGACGGCGCACGTCAACGAGGCGGCGGAGGCGACGCTCCTGCCGATGGCGAGCAGCTCGTGGTACCTCGGCGCCAACGTGCCGGGCAAACCGCGCGTCTTCATGCCCTACGCCGGCGGCATGGCGCGCTACGCCGCCACCTGCGCCGCCGTGGCCGCGGACGCGTACCGTGGCTTCGCGGTGAGCTGAGGACGGGGGGCTACTCCGGCAGCGGCTCGCCGAGGGTTTCCGGCATGAACCAGGGCACCACCAGCCCGATGACGTAGACGCTGCTCATGATCATCGCGGCGTGGGCGATGCCGCCGAACACGGTGACGAACTCGCCGGCGATGATCGGGAACACCCAGGCGACGAGACGCGCGCCGTTGAACACCACGCTGGACGCCGTCGCCCGCACCGGCGAGGTGAACAGCTCGGCGAGGTAGATCGTCATCCAGCTGTAGGCGTAGCCGAGCGAGAACATGCCGTTCACGAAGGCGAAGACGGCGAACAGCGTCAGGCCGCCGCTCCAGGTGTAGACGAGGTAGGTCGAGGCCATCGCGCCGACGAAGGTCAGGAACAGGAACCAGCGCCGCCCGATCGCGTCGGCGATGAAGCCGGAGGTCACGTAGGCGAAGATCGCGCCGAGCGTGTAGATCGTGCCGATGCGCGGCCCCCAAAGGTTGGCCGGCTCGCCGTAGGATTTGGCCAAGCCCTCGGCGTAGGTCGGCAGCCACGTCGAGACCGCCCACCAGCCCACCGTCGCCGAGAACGACATCGCCGTGGCGAGCAGGAGGAGGCGGCGGGTGCGCGGCTCGCGGAACACCTCGACCAAGGTGAACGGCCGCTTGGCGGTCTGATTGGCGATGCCGTCGAGGCCCGGCGCGCTCCAATGGTGCTTCTTTAGCGAGGCGACCCAGCGCTCGGACTCGTCGAGCGAGCGGCGCAGGTACAGGCAGACCAGCGCCGGCAGCGCGCCGAGCGCGAACAGGATGCGCCACGACTCGGCCCCGAGCGGCGTGGTCGCCGCCAGCACCCACCAGATCACCGCCGCCATCAGCGCGCCGACCCCGTAGGCCGATTGCAGGAAGCCGCAGCCCTTCGGCCGGGCGCGGTCCGGCCAGCTTTCCGCCACCAGCGCGACGCCGGTGCTCCACTCGCTGCCGATGGCGACGCCGGTGGCGAAGCGCAGGACGACCAGGGCGGCGAAACTGTTGGCGAAGGCGGTGACGCCGGTCAGCAACGCGTAGGCCAGGATCGCGAGCATCATCATGCGCTTGCGGCCGATGTAGTCGGCCAGGACCCCGCCGGCGATGCCGCCGGCGCCCCAGCCGAGCAGCGTCACGCCGATGGTCAAGCCGGCGTAGAAGGCCGGCGCCTGCGCCTGCTGCGGCGTGAGCAGGGAATGGAGCGCGGGCCGCAGCGCGTAGATCAGCGCGAGCGACTCGTAGCCGTCGAAGACCCAGCCGAGGTAGCTGCCCCACAGGATGCGCCAGTGCCGGGGCGTCAAACCCGCGTACCAGGGTGCCGTGCCGGCCGGGGCCGCGACCGCGTTCATCGACATCGGACATCCTCCCGGACTCGCCACGGATCGGAAGGGGCGTTCGCCCTCCCTCACGTCCAACCCGTTCCCGGCGCGTCGACGCACCGGGTCCCGCGCGGGCGTGGCCCTGGCTTCGCCGGCGGTGTTACGCACGGGGGATTCACCCGTCAATCGGCCGGACGGGCGATGCCGCGAGGCCGGGCGGATCGTGGGTCGTGGTACCAACGGACGTCGCCGACGGACCTTGGCGGACGGGTTCGTCCGGGCGTAAACCCTGCGTCTCAAGGCATCGACCGGTCGAAACGACCGGGACCATGCCACGGCACGACGATCCTCGCGGTGCGAGCGTCACAGGAGAACGAACGCGATGGCGGACCTGCCGCAGCACGTCGACATCTACGAGGAAGGTCCCCGCGAAGGGTTCCAGATCGAGCCGGGGCCGATCGCCACCGCCGACAAGATCCGCCTGATCGAGGCGCTGGCGGACACCGGCCTGCGCCACATCCAGGCGTGTTCCTTCGTCAGTCCGAAGGTCGTGCCGGGCTGGGCGGACGCGGACGCGGTCATGGCCGGTGTCCGAGCGCGGCCGGACGTGCGTTACAACGCGCTCTGGTTCAACGCCAAGGGGTTGGAGCGGGCGCTCGCCGCGCGAGACAAGCTGGCGCTCACCGGCTCCATCTCGCTCACCGCCTCGGACGCCTTCACGCGGAAGAACCTCCACCGCAGCCGCGCGGAGAACTTGGCGGCGATGCGGGAGCTGACGCGCGCCCACATCGCGGCGGGCGTTCCCGTGCGCCGCATCGGCGTCATGGCGGCGTTCGGCTGCAACTACCAGGGGGACGTGACGCCCGCCGACGTGATCAGCACGCTGGAGGAGGGCTTCGCCATCGCGGCCGAGTTCGACGCGACCATCGACGACCTGTCGCTCGCCGACACGATGGGCTGGGCGGCGCCGCAGCGCATCGAGCGCGTCGTCGGCGCCGTCAGGGACCGCTGGCCCGACATCCCCATCCGGCTGCACCTGCACGACACGCGCGGCCTCGCCGTCGCCAACGCGCTCGCCGGGCTGCGCGTGGGCGTGGCGCGTTTCGATGCCACGGCCGGCGGCCTCGGTGGCTGCCCCTTCGCCGGCCAGCCCGGCGCCGCCGGCAACATCTGCACGGAGGAGCTGGCCCTGCTCTGCGAGGAGATGGGGGTCGACACCGGCATCGACCTCGACGCGCTGATCGAGGCCGGGCGCCTGGCGGAGGCCATCGTCGGCCATCAACTGCCGAGCGAGCTGCTGCGCGCCGGCAGTCTGAGCGCGTTGCGGCGGGCCGCCTGATGTCGGCCACGCCGCTCGCCGGGCTCCGCGTGCTGGAGTTCAGCCACACCGTCATGGGGCCGACCGCCGGCCTGCTGCTGGCGGACCTCGGCGCCGACGTGGTGAAGGTCGAGCCGGCCCCGCGCGGCCGCGAGCTCGGTGACGACACGCGACGGCTCACCGGCTTCGCCGCCGGCTTCTTCGCCGCGCTCAACCGCAACAAGCGCAGCCTCGCCCTGGACCTGAAGGGCGCCGAGGGGCAGGCCGTGCTGCACCGGCTGGTGCCTGGCTTCGACGTGGTGATCGAGAATTACGGGCCTGGCACCATGGAGCGGCTCGGTTGCGGCTACGGGCAACTGGCACCGCTGAACGAGCGGCTCGTGTACCTCGCGCTGAAGGGCTACCTCCAAGGCCCTTACGAGCATCGGCCGGCCTTGGACGAGGTGGTGCAGTTCCACACCGGCCTCGCCTACATGACCGGGCCGCCCGGCCGGCCGCTGCGCGCCGGCGCCTCGGTGATCGACATGCTCGGCGCCATCTTCGGCGTGGTCGGCGTGCAGGCGGCGCT
>CAXSDP010000049.1:0-29410 GCA_964235705.1 uncultured Beijerinckiaceae bacterium
CCTCCCCGTCGGAAAACGCAACGCCCGCCACCGGCTTCTCGTTCACGCTCGTGACTCCCGCGGAAGCGCTCGCGTCAGGACCGCATGGTCCCCTCGCGGGCCGGAACCGGCCGCCCAATCACCGGACTCTGGGCAGCGGCGGTGCCAGTGCGCGCGGCCACCATCGCTAGATAGCGCCCACAAACCCCTTTGGTATGGCTCGAAGGGACTAGTCGCCTGGCCTGGAATGACTACTTCCCCTCGAACACGTGGTTGAAGATGCCGCGTTGCCGGCCCCACACCACGGCTTCCCCGCGCTTGCAAACGCCCGTCTTGCGATAAATGCTGCGGACGTGGTTCTTCACCGTGTTGGTCGACAGGTTGAGCGTGCAGGCGATCGCCTTGTCGGCGGCACCCTGGGCGATCAGCGCCAGCACCTGCCGTTCGCGCTTGGACAGGCCCCCGGTGTCCTCGCCGGAGGGTCCGTCGGGTTCGGCGTAGCTGTTGATCTTGGCGACGATCTTCTGACCGAGCCAGGAGGTGTCCTGCATCACCGCCTCCACCGCCGCCTGGAGCCGGGCGTCGGAGCGCCGCTGCGCGGTGATGTTCTGGATCACGGTCAGGACGCAGCACTCGCCCGTGATGGTCACGCCCTCCGAGGTGAGCAGGCAATCGATCGCCTCGCCCGTGTTCTTGTGGAGCCGGACCTCGGTCGTCCGCACGCGGCCGGTCTCGTAGAGTTGCCGCTCCACGGCGGCACGGGTCTCGGCGTCGCCCCATAGCTTGAGGTCCGCCTTGGTGCGCCCGATCACGCCCGACCGCTCGTGGCCGAATTCCGCGAAGAAGGCCTGGTTGGCATCGAGGATGCGGCGCTCGGCCAGCGTGGTGACGAGCAGGGGGACCGGCGACAACTGGAACGCCTGCGCGAACCGCTCCTCGCTCTGGCGTATGGCGACCTCGGCCTTGCGGCGATGTTCGAGGTCGATGAAGGTGAACAGCATGCAGGCTTGTTTGCCCACGGCGATCGGGTGGCCGGCGACCACGACCAGCTTCGAGCCGCCGCCCGGCAGCGAGAGTTCCGCCTCCATCTGCCCGATCGTTTCGCCGGCTTGGAGGTGGCGGATGGCCTTCTCGCGCCGCTCCGCGCGCTCGAGCACGTCGACCTCGTAGAGCGAATGGCCGATGACGCCCTCGCGATGGTAGCCGGTCATCTCCAGGAAACCGCGGTTGACCTTGATGAAGCGCAGGTCCTCCAACCGGCAGATGACGGCGGGGGCCGGGTTGGCGGCGAACATCTGCTCGAAGCGCTCCTCCGCCTCGAACTCCTCCGTCATGTCGTCGAGGATGAGGACGAGGAAGTCGGGCTTGCCGTCCGCGTCGTGGAGCAGGAGGCTGTCGATTCCGTGGACCCAGGATACAAGCTCGCCCCGCCGCCCAACCTCCACCACGAGGTCCTTCAGGGTTTCGCCGCGCAACGCCCGGTCGGCCGGGTACTCGCCGGGCGCCAGCGCGTGGCCGTTGCGGTAGCGCAGCGCGTATCGCTCGGCGTAGACGCCGGCCTTGTCGCCCAGCGCGTCCAGCGCGACGTCGCCGTGCATGGCCAGCGCCTTCCCGTTCGCCCAGGAGAGCGTCCCATCCATTTCGTAGATCATGATGCCGTCGCTGAGTTCGGCGATGATCCGTCGCAACTGGGTGCGATCCGCGTCCGGCTGCTCCACCGGGCGTGGCGTGGGGATCCCGTTGGGGGGCTTGCTGGTCGTCATCGATGCGCTAACTGCGAGGCGGTGGCGAAGTTCTCCGCCCGCCCCGCGCTTTGTCGCCGTCCCACCCTTCGTCACGGTGCCCCGGCCCCGTCCCACCGGCAGTCAGGACAGTCAGGACGCCGGCTTGGCGAGCCGCCGCTTCTGCCGCTTAATGAAATCCTCCAGGGCTTCCAGCATGTCGGCGTCGATGTCGCCGGTGGCGATCAGTTTGAGGCGACGTCCCCCGCCGGCTTCCTCCGTGAAGACGATGCGCTCGCCGGCCCCCGGTCCCCGGGTCGCTTCCCCCGCCCCCCTGGAGGACGGCGATCCTGGTTCGGGGTCGCCGTCGTCGTCGCGCGAACCACCCGAACCTCCTTCGGGTCGGTCGCCGCCCTCGCGCGGACGCGCCGACGATTTGTCCGCCGACGTGTCCAGCACCTTGAGCTCGTCGAGCCGCACCGGGCCGTCCTGGCTCGTGAAGGTCAGGGACCGCTCGCGGCTACCCTGCTGGGACACGCCGCTGATGCGGTGGTCGCCGCTGTCGTAGGTCGTGAGCTTGCCGCCGTCCTCGATCAGCAGGCGCCGCTTCTGCGGGAAGAACGCGTAGCGCATGTCGTTCTGCGCGCCCGAGGAGGAGGGCTGTCCCAGGTCGTCCGGCCACCATGGTGCCCCGCCCGACATCGGTTCCATGGGCTTCATCGGTTCCATGGGCTCCATCGGTGCCATGGGTTTCATCGGCTTCATCGGTTCCATGTCGTCCTCGCGCTCGGCATCAGCCATGGGAACGGCGACACGGCCGCGAGGGTTCGCCCGCCGCGCGTCGGAAACACGGCCGTCGCCTCACGCGCCCCCGCGCGGCTCCTGCCGGAACGCGAGGACCTGCTCCAGCAAGCGGACATGCAGCCGGACATGCAGCGGGCCCTGCGGCGGCGCGCAGGACCCGCCGACCTCGCGGCCGAGCGCGATGACGAAATCCAGCGGGCTGATCTTCGATCCGGCCAGCCGAACGATGGCGCCGGCCGCGTGGCCGCGCGGTTCCCGTCCGGCCTGATCCACGCTCGAGGAGACCCTGCCACGATGATCGCGACCCCCGTCGTCGAATGGGTCCCGTGCCAGGATCTGCCCCGTGTCAAGACTCGCCCCGTGTCAAGACTTGTCCCGTGCTAGGCGCGGCTTCGCCCGTCGTCGGCGACAACAATCGGCATCCGCCCGCGATGGGGCCGGCGACATCGCGCCGGCGCGACCCCGATCGTCGCTCCTTGTCGCGCCTTGAACCTTGTCAACGTCCAAAGCTTTTGAGACGTTGTGCCGAACGGCGGCCGATGGGGCCGAAGGCAAGCGAGGGATGGTTGATGCGACGCGCTGTTCTCCTGGTCGGTCTCGCCTTCGGGGCGACGTGCCCTGTCGCGGCCTGGGCCGACGACGTACAATTCATCGACACGCCGCAGCTCCATTGCTCGGATTGGAAGAAGGTCGCCCCCCACGTTTGGACGCAGACCGGGGTGATCGACGAGGGCGGCCACCGGTACGAAGGCAACACCATGGACAACACCGATCAGAGCCGGATGCTCGACATGCTCTGCACGAGTTGACCGGCGGGGAACCAGGGATCCGCCCCATGAAGTCCAGACCACGCTGACGCGGGGCGCGCTCTCAATGAAGGACCGACGCGACGAGGGTTTGTGGACCTGGCGGCAGAAGGAGAACAACAACCGGATGATCGCGCTGCAGCGGCGTGGTCCGCTGCCGGCCGGCGACGCGGTCGGGCTCGCCTATTTCGGGGGATCGGCGTTCCGGATCACCTCGCCCGCCGGCTTGAGCCTGATGATCGATCCCTGGCGCAACCCGCCCTGGGGCAACTGGGACTGGTACCTTTATGATTTCCCGAGCGTCGAGGTGGACATCGGCGTGTCGACCCACGCCCACTTCGACCATGACGGCCTCCACCTCCTGCGGGCCAACATGCTGCTCGACCGTCCGGTCGGCACCTTCGCCTTCGCCGACGTGACAATCACCGGCATCGCCGACAAGCACGTCTCCGACAGCAGCCACAACGCCTATGACTGGGCGGAGAAGACCCGTCTGTTGACCAATATGGAGACGCGGCCGCCGGACAATTGGCGATCCTTCGACAATTGCATGGTCCTCGTCGAGGTTGCCGGCCTGCGCATCCTGCACTGGGGCGACAACCGGCCGAACCCGCCGGACCATGTCTGGGACCTGCTCGGCGCGGTCGACGTCGCGCTCCTCCCCATCGACGGGTCGCAGCACGTGCTCAGCTATCCCCAGGTCGAGGCCGTGGCCGAGCGGCTGCGGGCCAAGGTCATCGTGCCCCACCATTACTACGTTTGGGACGTGACCACGCGGGCCTCCACGCTTCTACCGCCCGACGAGTGGGTCAACGGGCGCGCGGGATCGCGCTGGTTGGGCGAGGGCTCCGTTCGTCTGGAGCGCGACGAGGTCCGCGCCCTGGCGAACACGGCGATGTGCTTCGGCGGGCACGTCGGCTTCGACAAGCCGATCAAAGCCGCCGGTGACCCGGGCGCCTGAGGCGACCCGCGTCCAAGGTCCGTGTCGCGGCGGTCATGGTGTCCGAGCGGGGCGTGGTGCGATGTGCCGTTGGCCGAGCCGCCCCGGCTTGCCCCTTGAACGTGTCGGTCGTAAGGTATCCCTACCGTCGACATTTGGCGGCGATCTCCGAGTCCCGACGCATGAAGCACCCTGACGCACGACGCATCCTGACGCGAAGCCGTGTGCCCCCGCGACCCCCGACCGACGCGGTCGCCTCAGGCGGCGCGCTTGGGCGCGAGGTCGACCGCCTGGCGCAGCGCCTCCACCATGCTGCCCTCGTCGGCGATGCCTTTGCCGGCGATGTCGAAGGCGGTGCCGTGATCGACGGAGGTGCGGATCACCGGCAGGCCGACGGTGATGTTCACCCCGGACTCGAGGCCGAGCACCTTGATGGGGCCGTGGCCCTGGTCGTGGTACATGGCGACCACGATGTCGTAGTCGCCCCGCGCCGCCAGGTAGAACAGCGTGTCGGCCGGCAGAGGGCCCCTCACGTCCCAGCCCCGCGCGCGGCAGGCGGCGACGGCGGGGGCGATCTTGCCTTCCTCCTCGCCGTGGCCGAACAGGCCGTTCTCGCCGGCGTGGGGGTTGATGCCGCAAACCCCGATGCGGGGCTCGGGGATGCCGGACGTCACGAGGGTATCGTGCGCGCGAACGATCACGCGCTCGACGAGGCCCGGCTCGATGCGGGCGATGGCGTCGACGAGGCCGATGTGGGTCGTCACGTGGATCACCCGCAGCTTCGGCGAGACCAGCATCATCGACACCTCCGGCGTGTCGGTCAGCGCCGCGAGCATCTCGGTGTGGCCGGGATATTTGTGGCCGGCGGCGTGCAGCGCCTCCTTGGAGAGCGGCGCGGTGCAGATCCCGTCCGCCTGGCCCGCCTGCACCACCCGCACCGCCCGCTCGATGAAGCGGAACGCCCCCTCGCCGGACACCGTCGAGATCCGGCCGAAGGGGTGGTCGCGCGGGATGAGGGCCAAGTCCAGGCACTCGACCGCGTCGGGCGCGTAGCGGGCCTCGGCGGCGTCCTTCAGGGCGTTGACCGTCAGCGGGCTGCCGACGATGCGACCGGCCGTCCGCAGCCGCTCGGCGTCGCCGACGACCAGCGGCCGGCACATCGCCTGGACGTCCGGCCGGGACAGGGCCTTCATGATGACTTCGGAGCCGATGCCGGAAGCGTCGCCCATGGTGATCGCGATGATCGGGCGGTTGGTCGCGGCACCGGGCCTGGTCGAGGGCGTCGTCGTCGAGGGAGTCATGGCGTCGATCCTCTGATGTGGCGCAGGCGCGCGGCGATCCGATTGAGGCTGTCCTCGTCGCCGAAGGCGCCGGCCTTGGTGACGACCGGGATCGAGACGGCGCCCAGGGTAAGCCCCAGGCAGACGCCGGGTTCGATCTCCGCGTGGAGGTGGATGCCGTCCACGCCGAAGCGGGTGAGCAGGGCGGCCGCCGTTTCGCCACCCGTCGCGGCGAGCGCGCCGACGAGGGGGAGGACCGGCCGCAGGAGCCGCGCGAGCGCCTCGACCAGGCGCGGACCGATCGAGAGGTCGGGGGCGTCGCCGACCGCGATCTCCACCATGACGTCCCCGCCGGCGCCCAGGGCCTCGGCCAGGGTCGCCACGACCGGTTCCCACGCCGCCTCCGGACCGAGCAGCAGCGCGGGCGGGAGGGGAACGTGGCGAACGTCACCCGCCGCCGCCATCCGCCGCGCGGCGGCGCGCGACACGGCGGCGAGCGTGCCCACGACGAGCAGCGTCCCCCCTCGTCGCGGCATCGGGAGGGCGGCGGGCGCCCCGACCTTCGGCACCCCCGCCTTCGGCGTTCCGCAGGCGACGGCCGCCACGGCATGGGCGAGCCCGGCGCTGCCGACGTGGAGGGTCCAGGGCGCGGACGGGTGGCTCGCCCGGGCGATGCGTTCCAGGTCGTCGTGGCTCTCGGCATCGCAGATCGCCACGACGTCGCCGCGCGCCATCAGCGACGCGAAGGCGTCGCGGAGCGGCCCCGATCCGCCCCTGACCAAGGACAGGGGCAGCACCTCGCCGCCGAGGCCGGCGCTCGCCAGCACGGCGACGAGGTCGGCGGACGCGTAGGTATGGTCGCGCCGCCAAACCTCGGTGCGCTCCAGCGCCCGGCCGGCCACGTGCACGTGGCCGCCGACGGTGGTGCGGCGGGTGGCGGGGAACGCCGGCGCGACGATCGCGAAGGCCCGCCCGAACCGCGCGCGCAGGCCGGCGACGCAGGCGGCGACCTCGGCGGCGGGCTGTCCGCGCAGGGTGCTGTCGATCTTCTTGAACAGGAGGGTGCCGGGGTCGAGCAGGCGGTGCAGGGCGTCGCGCTGCCGCTCCGCCGCCGCCGCCGCCGGCAGGCCGCGACTGTCGCAATCGTAGGACAGCACGTGCGGGTAGTCCCCGCGTCGATGCTCGCCCCAGCCCACGATGGCGGTCGCGCCGCGATGCGCGAAGGCGATGGCGCAATCCGCCGCCCCGGTCAGGTCGTCGGCCAGGATCAGCCGGTCGCCGTCCACGTCAGCGCGCCCAATCGGGTGCGTCCGCCGCGGCGACGGGATCGGTCCCCAGCGCGCTGGTGGCTGGTTGACCGCTCGCCGGATCGGTGGCCGGCGCGTCGCCGAAGCGGGCGGCCGTCCAGGCGGTCACGAGCGGCACCAGGATGGACGTCACGACCACGCAAGCCGCGACCAGGATCGTCGCGGACGGGGCCGAGGCGCCGTAGGCCGGATTGGCGGCGGCGACGATCGCCGGCACCGCCGCCGCGTTGCCGGCGGTGGACGCCGCGGCGACGCCGGCGACCCCCGTGCCCCCGCTCGCGCGATCGGCGAAGAAGAGCGGGACGCCGGTGACCGCCACGACGGCGACGCCCAGCGCCAGCCCGAGCAGCCCGGCCTGCCAGATCTTGGCCAGGTTCAGCCCGGCGCCGAGCGCGAAGGCGAAGAAGGGGATCATGACGGGGATGGCGCGCCCCAGGAACGCCCTCATCTCCCGGTCGAGGTTGCCCAGCACCATGCCGACGACGAGCGGGAGCACGCTGCCGACCAGCGTCTGCCAGGGGAACGCCGAGAGTCCGGCGACGCCGAGCGTCACCATCGTCAGGAACGGCCCGGATTCGAGCGACATGATCGTGTAGGCGCCGACGTCGCGCGGCCGGCCGTACTGGCCCATCAGCGCCATGTAGAGGCCGCCGTTGGTGTCGTTGAGGGCGGCCACGACGGCGAGCGTCGAGACGCCGGCGAACACGCCGGATGGCACCGGCGCCTCGCCGAGGACATGGCCGAAGATCACCCCCAGCACCACCGCGACGACGATCTTCACCGCGAACAGCACGCCGCCCTTCTTCAGGATGTAGGGCGTCGCGCGGAACTCGATGCTCGCGCCCATGCAGACGTAGAACACCGCCAGGATGGTCAGGGCGCCGCCGAACAGGGCGGCGGTGAACGAGCCGAAGAACGACGGTGCGCCGGGGAAGAACGTCGCGATCAGGGAGCCGGCGAGGAGCGGCACGACCATCATGCCGCCGGGGAGGCGGTCGATGCTTCTCTTGATCGGCACCTGCATGTCGTTCCCATCCGTCGCGCGGATTCACCGGCTTCGCGCGCCAGTTCCCGCGTGCCAGCCCTTGCGCGTCGGTCCCTTCGCGGTCCTGCCGCGGTGGCCCGCTGCTTAGGCGCTTCGACCCCGCCCGGGCAAGGTGCCGTTCGGCCGCCGCGCGCGTCGTCCGATCGGCGGGGGCGGTTCGGGTTGAACTCCGGCCGCCCCGGTGCTGCTATGACGCGCGATGTCGCCGCCTCGACGCAACGATCATCGAACGGACCACCGGGAGGACATTGCCGATGATCGACCCCTTCGCGACCCGACGCGACGTCCTGGCCGCCTCGCTGCTCGCCCTCGCCACCGCCTCCGCCTCGGGTGAGGCGCTCGCCGCCGGCGTCGACCCGACGATGACGATGATCACCCCGCCGGATAAGATCCCCTGGCAGCCGCTCTACAACTTCCCCGCCGGCATGGCCGAGCAGGCCAACATGGTGGGCGCCATCGGCGAGCCGGGCCAGTATTTCGTCCTCATCCGCTGGCACCAGGGCTACATGAGCGCGCCGCACTCGTATCAAACGGACCGGCTCTGCGTGGTCCTCTCGGGCACGTGGTACTGCGCCAGCGGCGCCGATTTCGCCCCGGACAAGACGGTGCCGGTGCCGGCCGGCTCCTTCGTGCGGCGGGTCGCCAACACGCCGCACTACGATGGCGTGATCAAGGGCGCGCCCGAGCCGGCCATCATCGCGATCTCCGGCCAGGGACCGATCCATTACCAGTTGACCAACCCAGGCAAGCCCGGCTGGCGCGCCGTTTGAGGCCCGGGGCGTCGCCGGAAGGGGAGTTGCCCCGGTTCGTCGCCGGCCATAAGAGCAGCGGCCGTGAACCGTGGCAGCCGTGGGGCGGCGGGGACCCCCTCGAGCCCCGCGACGGTTGAACGAGCCCCGCAACGATTGGAAGCGCGAACCGATGTCCGATGAAGCGTCCCTTCGCGAGGAGATCTGCCGGGTGGGTCTCAGCCTCCACACGCGAGGCTACACGGTGGGCACGGCCGGCAACATCAGCGCGCGGCTGGAGGACGGCTGGCTGATCACGCCCACCGACGCCTGCCTCGGCGTGCTCGATCCCGCCACCATCGCCAAGGTCGGCCCGGACGGCGAATGGGTGTCGGGCGACAGGCCCTCGAAGACGCTGCTGCTGCATCGCGCGGTCTACGACACCGATCCGGACGCGCGCGCGGTGGTGCACACGCATTCCACCGCCCTCGTCGCGCTCACCTTGGCCGGCGTGTGGCGCGAGGACGACGTGCTGCCGCCGCTCACCCCCTACCAGGTGATGAAGGTCGGCCACGTCCCGCTCATCCGCTACCGCCGTCCGGGTGACCCCGCCGTCGCCGATCAGGTGCGCGCCGTGGCGGGCGACGTGCGCGGCGTGCTGCTGGAGCGGCTCGGACCCGTGGTGTGGGGGGTGACGCCGTCGCAGGCCTCCCACGCGCTGGAGGAGCTGGAGGAGACGGCGAAGCTGTGGCTCGGCCAGTCGCCCAAGCCGGTCCCGCTCGACGAGGCCGCCATCGCCGAGCTGCGCGCCACCTTCGGCGCCCGCTGGTAATACGAAAGGGACGTCATGCCGGCCTTCGCCGCCAACCTGACCATGCAATATGGCGAGCACGCCTTCCTCGACCGGTTCGCCGCCGCCGCAGCCGACGGCTTCAAGGGCGTGGAAGTGCTCTTCCCCTACGACACGCCGGCCGGGGCGATCCGTGACCGGCTGCGCGACCACGACCTCACGCTGGCCCTCATCAACGCGCCCCCCGGCGACTGGGCGGCGGGCGAGCGCGGCATGGCCTCGATCCCCGGACGCGAGGACGAGTTCCGCCGCACGATCGACCTCGCCCTGTCCTACGCGAGCGTGCTCGGCAGCTCGCGCCTGCACGTGATGGCCGGCCTGAGCGTGCCGGGCGAGGACCCCGCGCGGCTGCGCGCCACCTACGTCGCCAACCTGGCCCACGCCGCGCGGCAGGCCCGCGCCCACGCGATCACGGTGGTGATCGAGCCGATCAACGGGCGCGACATGCCGGGCTATTTCCTCGACCTCCAGGAGGAGGGCGCCGCCCTGTGCCGCGAGATCGGGGAGGGGGTGCGGCTGCAGTTCGACCTGTATCATGCCCAGATCACGCGGGGCGACCTCGCGGTGAGGCTGCGCGCGCTGATCGGCGCGGTGGGCCACGTGCAGGTCGCCGGCGTGCCGGACCGCCACGAACCGGACGGGGGCGAGGTGAACCACCCCTACCTGTTCGACCTGCTGGACGAGCTGGCCTATCCCGGCTGGGTCGGGTGCGAGTACCGGCCGAAGGCCGGTACCAGCGCGGGGCTCGGCTGGATGGCACCCTGGCGCGGGCGCGCCGCCGCCGCGCCCTGACGCGGGAGGTCGTGGGCCGAGACGCTGCCCGCCGGGGCGGGACGGCTGGACCGGCTCGGACGGCGGCGGACCGCAACCGCCGATGTTCGGGGCGGCGTGGTCCGACGATCCCTCATCCCGGCACCGGGGTCGGCACCGGCCGCCCGGCGAAGTGGGCGTTGAGATTTTCGAGCAGCAGGGTGACCGTCGCCTGGACGGATTCCGGCGAGCGCCCGGCCATGTGCGGCGTGAGCAGGACGTTGGGACAGTCGCGCAGTGCCCGCGGCGCGCGGGGCTCCCCCTCGTAGACGTCGAGCGCCGCACCGGCCAGGCGCCCCTCCCGCAACGCCGCCACCAGGGCATCCGTGTCGACCACGCTGCCCCGGCCGACGTTGACCAGGAACCCGTCCGGTCCGAGGCCGTCCAGCACGGCGGCGTCGACCATGTGGTAGGTTTCCGCGCCGCCCGGCACGACCACCACCAGGATGTCGGCCCAGCGCGCCAGGGCGGCCACGTCGGGCATGAAGGATAGGGCGCTGTCCTCGCGCCGCCGGCGGGCGCAATAGGCGACCGCCATGTCGAAGGCGCCGGCGCGGCCGGCGATCCGCGTCGCGATCTGGCCGAAGCCCAGCAGGCCGAGCCGGCGACCGACGGCGGCGGGGCGCATCGCGTTGCCCTCGCGCCAGCCGCCCGCCTTGATCACGGCGGTGTTGCCGGCGACGTCGCGCAGCAACGCCAGCAGCAGCGCCATCGCGTGGTCGGCGACGCAGTCGGCGTTGGTCCCGGGCCCGTGCGTCACGGTGATGCCCCGCGCGCGGGCGGCGGCGAGGTCCACGCCCTCGTAGCCCACGCCCTGCGCGCAGATGACCTCCAGCTTGGGGAGCGCCGCGATCAGCTCGGCCGATATCGGCGTCCCGCCATTGGTCACGAGCGCGCGGATCGTTCCGCCGTGTCGGGCGGCCGCCTCCGCGCGTGCCGCCGCCGTGGTCGCGACGTGGACGGTGTAGGTGTCCTCGAGCTGGGCGCGGTGGAAGCGGTCCCAGTCGAGGACGAGCAGGAGGTCGGGTTTCATCGTGGTGCCTTCAACGCCGTCGCGGCGCGCCGCAGCGAGGAGCGTGCCAGGCGGCCCGGCTCACGCGATCGGGACGCCCTGACCGACGGGTGCGCCGACGACGCGTCGTGCCCCCCGAGCCGCCCGGCGGGACACGAGCACCGCCGCCAGGCTGATGATCGCCGCGAACGATAACCACAGCGCCGGCGACGCGCGATCGGCGGTGACCTTGATGAGGAAGGTCGACATGAACGGCGTGAAGCCGCCGAACACCGCCGTCGCCAGGCTGAACGCCAGCGAGAAGCCGGAGGTGCGGATCTGCGAGGGCATGATCTCCGTGAGCAGCGGGATCATGGCGCCGTTGTAGAGCCCGAAGTAGGAGGAGAACAGCAACTCCACCGCCAGCAGCTTCGGGAAGCTCGGGGCACCCACCAGCCAGAGCAGGGCGGGGTAGGCGGTCAGCAGCGTGAGGGCGGGGACGAGCAGCAGCAGGGGGTAGCGCCCGACACGGTCGGAGATCGCGCCGCCGACCGGCAACCAGACGAAGTTGCCGAAGCCGACGCAGAGCGTCACCATCAACACCCCGATGTTGCCGAGGTGCAGCGCCTCGCGCCCGTAGGTCGGCGTGTAGGCGGTGATGAGGTAGAAGGTCGTCGTCGTCAGGACCGACAGGCCCATGCCGGTCAGCACGATGCGCCAGTGGCCCGCGAGCATGGCGAGGACCTCGCGCAGCGTGTGCGGCTTGCGCTCCATCTGGATGAACGCCTCGGTTTCCTCCAGCGAGCCGCGCAGCCACATGATCAGCGGGATGATGGCGCAGCCGATCAGCAGCGGTATCCGCCAGCCGTAGCTGGCCATCTGAGCGGTGGTCAGCACGCTGGACAGCCCCACGCCGAGCAGCGCGGCGATGATGACGGCGACCTGCTGGCTGCTCGACTGCCACGCCGTGTAGAAGCCGCGACGGCCCGGGGTCGCGATCTCGGCGAGGTACACGGAGACGCCGCCGAGCTCCGCGCCGGCGGAGAAGCCCTGCAGCAAACGTCCCGCCACGATGATGAGGGGGGCGGCGATGCCGATGCTGTCGTAGCCGGGCGTCACCGCGATGGAGAGCGTGCCCACCGCCATCAGCCCCAGCGTCACCATCAGGCCGGTACGGCGCCCGGCGCGATCGATGAAGGCGCCGAGGAAGACGGCGCCGAGCGGACGCATCAGGAACCCGACGCCGAAGGTCGCGAATGACAGCATCAGCGAGGCGAAGGCGTCGTCGAGCGGGAAGAAGACCTTCGCGATGTAGGACGCGTAATAGCCGTAGACGAAGAAGTCGTATTGTTCGAGGAAGTTGCCGCTCGCCACGCGCAGCACGGCGCCGATCTTCTCGCGCCGCATGGCGGGCGTCATCATGGACATCGCTTCCTCCGGGTTCCCGCCACCGATGTTGGCTCGATCGAGGCCTCTTCGCAGTCGGCGCGGCCGCGAAGGACCTGGGGGTACGACGCGTCGGATCGTCCGACGCGCCCCACCCCGATCCGCTCGGGACGGCCTTCGGGCGGTCCTGCTGTAAGGCATAGCCGGGCGAAAAGCCAAGGTCGCGCGAGGGTCGGGACGCCGGGCCCGGCCTCCGTCGAATGGGGGGCAGTCCCGTCGCCCGACCCTTCGAGGCGGCGTGGACGCGCGAGGCCGGTGCGCGGTCAGATGGTCCCTTTCGCGGACAATTCCTCGTCGAGGAGGGCGGGCGGCGGCTCGTCCACCGTCCCGAGGTCGCGAAGGGTCGGGAACAGGAAGGCCCACGTGAGCGCGGCGAGTACGGTGCCGAGCCCGCCGATCACGACCGCGGGGACCGTGCCGAACAGGGCCGCCGTCGCGCCCGACTCGAATTCGCCCAGCTGGTTCGAGGTGCCGACGAAGAGCGCGTTGAGCGCGCTGACCCGCCCGAGCATCTCCGGGGGCGTGCGCAGCTGGACGAGCGATTGCCGGACCACGACGCTCATCGTGTCGGAGGCGCCCAGGACGCAGAGCGCGCCCAGCGACAACGGCATGCTGCGCGACAGTCCGAACACGATCGTGGCGAGGCCGAACAGCCCCACGCCGGACAGCATCGTCAGCCCGGCGGCGGCGCGCATGGGACGTCGCGCCAGCACCAGCGAGGCACCCAGCGCCCCCACCGCCGGCGCCGAGCGCAGCAGCCCCAATCCCCACGGCCCGGTTCCGAGGATGGTGTGCGCGAAGATCGGCAGCAGGGCCGTCGCGCCGCCGAGCAGCACCGCGACGAGGTCCAACGACAGCGCGCCGAGGATGAGCGGGTTGCGCCCGACGAAGGCGATGCCGGAGAACAGCGAGCGCGCGTCGGGTCGCTTCGGGATGCGTTCCCGGTGGTCGGCCTGGGTCCGCGCGGTCCGCAGCGGCTCGCCGCGCGTCGGATCGATGGGGATGGAGGCCAGGAGGAGCGAGCCGCCCAGGGCCGCCAGGGCGACGAAGGCGTAGACCGCGCCGGGCGCGAGCGCGTATAGCACGCCGCCGAGCGCCGGACCCACGATCTGCGCGGTCTGGTTGGCCGAGGAGGAGGCGGCCGTCGCCTGACGGAGGATCTCGCGCGGCACCACGGCCGGCAGCAGCGCCATGGTCGAGGGGACCTCGAAGGCGCGGGCGGCGCCGAGGATGGTGACCAGCCCGAAGATCATGTCCCGCGACAGCCAGCCCCGCCAACTCGCGAGGGCGAACACCAGGGCCACCGCCGCCATCGTCACCTGGCAGACCCGCATCACCGCGCGACGGTCGAACCGGTCCGCCACGTGGCCGACCACCAGCGTGAGCGCCACCATCGGCAGGAACTGCGCCAAACCCACCAATCCGAGGTCGAAGGCGCTGTCGGTGATGGCGTACATGGTCCAGCCGACCGCGACCGCCAGCATCTGGAACGACATGGAGGAGGCGGAGCGGACGAACCAGAACGCGCGGAACGAACGGTGTCGGAACGGCGTGTCGTTCGCCAAGCGTTTGGTTCCCCGGGACACGTGAGGCGAGCGGTCTCGAACCCGCCGCGAGCAAAAGCCGTAATGGTGCGCTTGGCAAGTGCCGCGACCCGCCCGACGTCCGGCGGCGATGGCGCGGATGGCCCGCGTGCTCGTTCCGCTCCGGGCAAACCCGCCCCAACCTTCGTTCGACAGGGTGAAAAGGCTGGAAAGCCTAATGGCCGGAAGGCTTGGTCGGCACGCCACGCGTCCCAACGTCTCAAGAGGATGCGTCGGACACGATCAAGCGGCGATGGGACATCGACCGCAGACGGCACGAAATTTGATTGATCACGCTCGTGACGGCTACACGCACCCGTCTTTCGTCCAGTGGCGTGATCGACGCGATGGGGAACCGGCCCACGATCGTGAGGAGACTTAAGGGCGGGGATGCCGCGTCCGACTCGGGTCGGCGGCATCCGCGGTCGGAATTGATGGACGTGCGATCGGCTTCCCGTTCAAAATCAAAGCGATGGGCTCGACGGGCTTCGCGGACGCGGGATCAATGACCTTGGGCCGATCCGGTGCCAGGGCTGTCATCAAGCCGTAACAGACCGTTGCGAAATTCTTGACGAATCGCTTATCGATCTTCCCGATGGCAGTTATCGGAAACGGCGGAGTTCCGCGAAAATGTAAAAAGACTTAGCTCTCGCGATGGGATTAGCGGGCGTTCCATGCTGATCAAATCGGGGAGGCCTAAGTGAACAGTAACAGACGCGCGTTTCTTGGCAATGCCGCGCTCGGTGCGGGCGGACTCGTCGCCTTGGCCGGGACCGCTCGGGCCGACACGCCGGCGCCCGCGATCAACGACAAGGGCAAGCCGGGTGAGGGCGGCAACGCGCTGCAATCCGTTCAGCTTCCGCCGGGCGCCAAGGTCGCCTACCACAATCCGGAAGACGTCGGGGCGATGCCCAACTTCCATTTCGCGCTCGACGGCGGGTCGCCGAAGGTCCTGACCGGCGGTTGGGCCAAGGAAGCGACCGTTCACAACTTCCCCATCAGCAAGGGGCTCGCCGGCGTCCACATGTTCCTCGACCCGGGCGCGTCGCGGGAGCTGCATTGGCACGCGATCGCCGCCGAATGGGCCTACGTGATCGACGGGCAGTGCCAGACGGTGGTGCTCACGCCGGAAGGCGCGAGCGAGATCAACAACTACAAGCCTGGCGACCTGTGGTTCTTCCCCAAGGGTCACGGCCACTCCATCCAGACCATCGGCGACAAGCCCTGCCATTTCATCCTCTCGTTCGACAACGGCGCCTTCTCCGAACACGGCACGTTCTCGATCACCGACTGGGTGAACGTGACGCCGAAGGACATGCTGGCGATGAACTTCGGTCTCCCGAAGGACGCCTTCGACGCGTTCCCGAAGGGCGAAGTCTACATCCAGGCCGGACCTGTCATCCCGGCGTCGGACGCCATGGACGCCCCTTGGCCCAAGGAATCCACCCATAAGTTCCGCCTCATGGACGACGCGCGCGCGGTTCGCGATTTCGACGGCGGCATGTTCCGCCTGGCGACCGTCGACGAGTGGCCCGTTTCGAAGGCCATGTCGGGCGGCCTGATGGTCATCAAGCCCGGCGCGATGCGCAAGCTGCACTGGAACGTCAACGCCAACGAGTTCCACTACTACCTGAAAGGCAAGGGCCAGGTGGCCATGTTCGGTTCGGGGGGACGTGGCAAGGTGGCCGAGTTCAACGCCGGCGACAGCGCCTACATCCCGCAGGGGTTCGGACACGCCATCAAGAACGTCGGCGACGAGGACCTGCAGATCGTGCAAACCTGGGACAACGGCAAGTTCGAGGAGATCGATCTCACCAACTGGGTGCAGGCGAGCCCGAAGTACCTGCTGTCCAACAACTTCGAGGGCGTCCCACAGTCGACGCTCGCCAAGCTCAAGCAGGCTTAATCCCCGAGCGTACCATTGGGGCGCATCATGCGCTCCCGCGCGGACTGCGGTCTCATCAGGGTCCGTCCATCGTGGACGGACCCTTCTTCGTTGCCGTTTATTCGGTCGACCCGTGAAAGCCGGACCTCCGGCGTGGGCACCCGTCGAACCATCGTTGGTCGGACCACGGTCGAGCGGATTCATCCGACCGGAACCGATCCCGAGGACGACCGAGCGCCCCGTCCCATCCGCGCGATGGACCGAAGCGTCGTTCGGGGCGGAGGATGATCCATGGGAACCATACGCATGGTTGCGCCGACGCGAGACATGGACGGGCAAGGGGCGGACCTCGCGGCCCGGACGCCCGAGGCAAGGCGCCTGCACCCCAGGGCGGTGCGGCTGATGCACTGGACCAACGCCCTCGCCATGATCCTCATGATCGGGTCGGGATGGGGGATCTACGATGATGACGTCATCATCCACGGCCTGCACTTCAGCGAAACGCTGCGGATCGGCGGTTGGGCAGCGGAGAGCCTGCTTTGGCACTTCGCGGCGATGTGGCTGCTGATGGTCAACGGCTTGGCCTACCTCACCTACGGCGTCGTGACGGGCCGTCTTCGCGAGCGCCTCCTGCCGATCCGGTGGCGCGACTTCGTCGCGACGCTGCGCGACGCCCTGCGCCTGCGCGTGGCCCACGAGGACCTCACCACCTACAACGCGGTGCAGAAGCTGCTCTACATCGTCGCCATCCTCGCCGGCGTTTCGCAGGTGGTGACCGGTCTGGCGATCTGGAAGCCGGTGCAGTTGTCCTGGCTGGTCGACCTGCTGGGCGGGTTCCAATACGCCCGCGTCATCCATTTCGTAGGCATGTCGACCCTCGTCGGCTTCCTCGTCGTCCACGTCGCGCTCGCGCTCTTGGTGCCCAGCACCCTTTGGGCGATGCTCACCGGCGGTCCCACCGTCGAGCGGCGGAAGGCGCGCCCATGAGATCGCTGTTCCGTCCGGCGGTGGTTCCCGATCGCGGGATCCTCGAGGATCATCGACCCCTCATCGCGTCGCTCGAACGACGCGGCCTCATTCGCGGTGGCCTGTCGCTCGGGGCCCTGACCATGCTGACGGGATGCGACGTCACCACGCCCGCCCCGATCGAGTCCGCGTTGCGCGGGATCTCGGCGATGAACGACGAGGTTCAGGCCTTGCTGTTCGATCCCAACAAGCTCGCCCCGACCTACCCCGCCTCGATGGTGCTCAAACCGCCCAAGTTCAACGCCTATTACGACATCGACGAGGTGAAGAAGGTCGACGGCGAGACCTGGAAGCTCGAACTCTCCGGCCTGATCGCCGACAAGCGGCCATGGACGCTGCGACGGATCAACGAGCTTCCGCAGAAGGACGAGGTCATCCGCCACATCTGCGTCGAGGGTTGGGACTACATCGGCGAATGGTCGGGTGTGCCGCTGCGGACCTTCCTCGAACAGGTCGGGGCGGACCTCAAAGCGAAGTACGTCGCCTTCCACACGGCCGACGATTATCCCAGCAGCATCGACATGGCGACCGCGTTGCACCCGCAAACGCTGCTCGCCACCCGTTACGCGCGCGAAACGCTGCCGGACCCGTTCGGCTTCCCGCTGCGGCTGCGGATGTCGACCAAGCTCGGCTACAAGAACCCCAAGTGGATCACGGCCATCGAGGTCGGCAACACCTACACCGGCGGGTATTGGGAAGGGCGCGGCTTCAACTGGTTCGCCGGGATCTGACGTGCCTCGACCCCGCGAAGGCGCGCCCGGCCTGCGAACCTCCCTCGTCGCCATCGGGCGTCGTATCGGACGGCGTATCGGACGCGCCAACCCGATGAGGTCCGTCCCGCGTCACGGTTCCCTATGCCCGGACGATGGTGTCGTGGCACGTCGTGCGGCGCGGTCGACGACGGCGGGGCGAACGGGTGGCGTGCCGGATGCTGGACGTCGGCGATCGATCCTCCTCCTGGGCGTCCTCGCCGCCCTCGCCCTCGTGGGCACATCGCCCATGACCGATCAAGCCGCACGCGCCGAAGGCAACGGCGGCGAAACGGCGAAGGACGGCAACAAGAGCGACGCGAAGGATCGCGGCAAGAAGGATGAGGGACAAAAGGACGATGACGACGACGGCGATGACGAGTCGCTCGCCGAGAAGGCGGCCGAGCGCTTCCCGCAACCGGTGCCGGCCGGCACGCTCCTCCGTCGCACCGTGCTCGAGCCGCTGGAAAGCCAGCCCGTGCTCGGGCACGTCGCCGGTGTCGTGCGGGCGGGCGATGGCACGATCGACGTCGTCGTGGATTATGGCGGCTTCCTAGGCTTCGGCGCGAGGCCGATCGCGGTGCCCATCGACGCGATGACGTTGCTGGGCGAGGACATGGAGATCGTCGATTTCACCCCGGCGCAGTTGCGGACCTTCCCGACGTTCGAGGGAGCCGGGACGCCCTTGCCACCCGATCAGATCGTCCACGTCGGGCTGTCGCGCCCCTCACACTGAGGCGCCCGCCCACTGACGCGCCCGATCCGGCGGGCCCATCATCGCGCGGCGCCGCCCTCAGAGTTTCTTCAAGCCGAGCGGCTTGCCGCCGTCCTTGGCATCCTTGGTCCAGGTTCCGTCGTCCTGCCTCTCCAGCTTGGTCTTGTGGCCGGCGCGGGCGGTCAGCACGAGTTCCCCTTTGACGAGCTGCCAGGCGGTGGGGTCGAAGACGACGATGCCCTGGTCGCGGCAGCCCGGCGCGAGTTGGGCGCGGTCGCCGCCGCCCTTGGCGCGTGACGCGTCGTCGAGGGTCACCATGCAGCCGGTGTCCCGCTTCTCGCGCATCACGGCGTAGCGCCCGGCGAGGTCGCTCGGTTTCTCGTGCTCGGTGTGGCCGGCGACGAGGATCACGCGGGCCGCTGGATCGGACGAGCCGGCCGCCGCCCCCGCCGATCGGCCGACCGGCGCCGCCAGCCCCGCGGTCGCCGACATCGTCACCACGAGCAGCCCGAGCACGGGCAGATGTGTCAAAGGCGGTCTCATCGACATGGCATGCTCCGGACCCGTCTCGACTATTCTACGTTCGCCGCGTCGGGGGCGTTTCACCCGCCGCGCCGACGTTGACGCGACCGCCCCGTCGTTACGCTGGTGTCACGCTCAGGACGTCAAGCCGCCGATCAGGCTCGGCATGTCCAGCGGCCGGAAGCCGAAGTGCCTCAGCCAGCGGACGTCGTTCTCGAAGAAGGCGCGCAGGTCCGGCATCCCGTACTTGAGCATGGCGATGCGATCGATGCCGATCCCCCAGGCGAACCCTTGGTAAACGTCGGGGTCGATGCCGCAATTGCGCAGCACGTTGGGATGAACCATGCCGCAGCCGAGGATCTCCATCCAGTCCTCGCCTTCGCCGAGACGGATCTGGCCGTCGCGGCGCGCGCACCGGATGTCGACCTCCATCGACGGTTCGGTGAAGGGGAAGAAGCTCGGGCGGAAGCGCATGGTGACGGTCGGCACCTCGAAGAACGCCTTGAGGAAGGCCTCCAACACCCATTTCAGGTTGGCGAGGTTGGCGGTGCGGTCGATCACCAGCCCCTCGACCTGGTGGAACATCGGCGTGTGCGTCTGGTCCGAGTCGACGCGGTACGTCCGGCCCGGACAGATGACGCGGATCGGCGGCTGGCGCGCCATCATGGTGCGGACCTGGACGGGGCTGGTGTGGGTTCGCAGCAGTTTGCGCGAACCGTCGGGGCTCGCCGGGAAGAAGAAGGTGTCGTGCATGTCCCGGGCGGGGTGTCCGGGTGGGAAGTTCAACTTCGTGAAGTTGTAATCGTCGGTCTCGATGTCGGGCCCTTCGGCGATCGAGAACCCCATGTCGCCGAAGATCACGGAGAGTTCGTCGGTCACCTGCGTGATCGGGTGGATGCGTCCGGTCTCCAGCGGGCTCGCGCGCGGGGCCAGTGTCACGTCGACGACCTCGGACGCGAGCCGCGCGTCGAGTGCCGCCTCGCGCAGCAGGTCGCGCCGCGCGTCGAAAGCCGTCGTGACCTTGTCCTTCAGGAGGTTGATGGCGGCGCCGCTGGCCCGGCGCTCGTCCGGTGCCATCCTGCCCAGCGTCGCCAGCAGGGCCGAAACGGTTCCCTTCTTGCCGAGCGCGGCGACGCGCGCCCGCTCCAGCGCGGCCTCGTCGGTCGCCGAGGCGACCGCCTGGAGGATCTGGACTTCGAGTTCGGTGGGATCGGACATCGGGACCGTGCGCGGATGGCGGCGAATGGGGAAGGACGTTATCGCGCCCGCTATAGCCGATCGCGCCGGGAACTCGAACGTTTCGTGAGAAACTTCCGGTCCATGGCACGGTTCAACCGGGCGCTACGAACGGGGCGCGGCGCCCTCGCCCTCACGAATGGTGGCGGGATGCCGCACCGCGTCCTAGGGTGGGATCGACGAACGGTCCTCGAAGCAAGCGAGTCCTTGAAAGGCGTCACACCTTTGGACATTCCTTTTCCGGTCCTCGTCGGCGACATCGGCGGCACCAACGCCCGCTTCGCCATCATCAGCGAGGCGGGGGCCGAACCGTCCCGTCCCGTGCACCGGGCGACCCACGACTTCCCGAGCCTGCAGGCGGCGATCGCCGACGTGCTGCCGGCCTTCCCCGACCATCCTCGCAGCGTCATCGCCTGCGCGGCCGGCCCGGTCGAGGGCCGCAAGGTCGAGATGACCAACGCCAAATGGTCCATCGACGGGGGGCATGTCGCGCGCGAGGTGGGGCTCGAACAGGGCATCCTGCTCAACGATTTCGAGGCCCAGGCGCTCGCCATCCCCGTCATCAAGGATGGTTGGGTGCATCGGATCGGCGATGCCCGCGAGAACGGCAGGGGCGCGCAGGTCGTGCTCGGTCCCGGCACCGGGCTCGGCGCCGGCGCCCTGCTGGAGATCGACGGCAGGCACTTCGCCCTCGCCAGCGAGGCCGGCCACGTCGATTTCGGCCCCGTCGGCGCGGAAGAGGGCGCGATCTGGCCGCACATCCCGTTAACGCGGCACGGGCGGATCAGCGCCGAGACGGTGCTGTCCGGCCCGGGCCTCCTGCGCCTGCACGGAGCCAGGTTCGCCGCGCGTGGCCTGGTGTCGTCGATCAACGACGTGGCCGTCCTGATCGAGCGGGCCAAGGCGGACCCGCACGGCGAGGAGGCCGAGACGACACGCTTCTTCTGGCGTCTCGCCGCCCGCTTCGCCGGCGACATGACGCTGGCCCTCCTCGCGACCGGCGGCGTGACCTTCTCCGGCGGCGTGCTGCCTCGCATCATCGAGCTCCTCGACCCCGCCGTCTTCCGCGCCCGCTTCGAGGACAAGGCGCCGTTCGGCGACCTCCTGCGCCATGTGGGCACGCGGGTCATCGTGGCCGAGGACGCCGTGCTCTCGGGGCTCGGCGCGATCGCCGCCGAGCCGGACCGCTACGTCCTCGATTACGCGCGTCGCGCCTGGTGCTGACGCGCCCGAGCGCGTGGCCATGGTGACCGTGTCGCGTCCAAACGGGCGTCTCGAAGCGTCGCCGCTCAGGCGGCGTGGGACTTCGGCTCTTCCGCCAGGATCGCGTAGAGCGATGCCGCGTCGCGCGTCGCGCGCAACTTGGTGGTGATCGTCTGCGAACGCAGCATGCGCGCCGCCCGCGCGAGGGCTTTCAGGTGATCGGCACCCGCGCCCTCGGGCGCGACGAGGAGGAGGATGAGGTCGACAGGGTCGCCGTCGAGCGACTCGAAGTCGATCGGCTTCTCGATCCTGGCGAAGACGCCGAAGATCCGTTCGACGTTGGCGAGCTTGCCGTGCGGGATGGCGATGCCGTTGCCGATGCCGGTTGAACCGAGCCGCTCCCGTTGCAGGAGCGCGTCGAAGATCTCGCGGGACGGACGGTCACACTGCTGGGCGGCGCGCTCGCTCAATTCCTGCAACGCTTGTTTCTTCGTGCCGACCTTGAGCGCCGGGAGGATGGCGTCGCGTCTTATCAGATCTACGAGGGTCATCGTTGGGCTTGATCCAAAGGCACGATCTCGACTCGGTCTCAATACGCGGCGCCCATGTCCGGTGCCATGGCCGTCCGCGCTCTCGCATTCGTGAACACGGATCCTTAACACTCCCGTCGCGGAAGGGGGAGCCCTTTTGCCGGAACCTTTGATGGGATCGCCCGCACCTCTTATCCTTCCCAACGGTGAAGGTCGGGTGAAGATGGGCGCCGCCGCGTGAAGACCTCCGCCAAGGCGGTCTGGTTCACCGCGCCCGACCGACGGCGAGCGGATCGATCCAGCCGATGTTCCCGTCTCCGCGCCGGTAGACGATGTTGATGCGTTGATCCTCGGCGTAGCGGAAGACCACCACCGCGTCGGACGTCGCGTCGAGCTTGCGGACGGCCGCGGCGACCGTCATGGCGGCGAAACCGTTCGCGTGTTCGGCGACGACGGTGGGGAACACCTCGTGCTCGTCGTCCGGATCCTGCGGTGGTGCCGAGGCGACGGGCGGGTGGTCCGGGCCGTCGGGTCGCGTGGGGTCGGGTTCCGTGACGCCGGCGGCGATGAGATCGTCATGTTCGTGGCGGGTGTTCAAGCGCTTCTTCTGGTCGCGCAGGCGGCGTTCGACACGGTCGGCCGCCTTGTCGAAGCTGGCGTAGGGCTCGGGGGCGACCGCTTCCACCTGCAACGTGACGCCCGAGGCGAGGAACAGCGTGCAGTCCGCGCGGTAGCCCGAGCCCTCGGGCTCGATGGTGACGTGCCCGCTCGGCGATCCCGCGTTGTACTTGGCGATGATCCCGTCCATGCGTCCGTGCACGTGCGTGCGCAAGGCTTGTCCGATCGAGAGGTTCTTGCCCGAAACGCGCAATGTCATGCCGGTCTCCATCCAACCAAGGCCAATGGGCCCCACGCTCGGCCGCGCCGCCTCGCAGGGTAGGAAGGGTCGTCGGGGCGAGTCAATGGTCGGCTCGGCGCGCCGGGATCGTCCCCGCGATCGTCGTCGGCGATGGCGACTCGTGGAAGGCCGGGTTATGGTCGGACATGGGAAAGAGCGGTCCAAAGGCGGCGCTGCGTGGGTCGGACGTCACCTTCTTCGACGTCGTTCACGCCGGCGAAACCCACCGGGTCCAGATCAAGCGCGTGGCGGCGGCCCGCCGCCTGACCTTGCGTGTGCGGGCGGCCACGCGCGACGTCCTCCTCACCATGCCGCCGCGCGGCTCGACGGCCCGCGCCAAGGTGTTCGTCGAGCGACATGCCGATTGGATCGCCGCGCGTCTGGCGCGGCTGCCGGCCTCGACCCCGTTCTGGGCTGGCGCCCTCGTTCCCCTGCGCGGCATCGCCCACGAGATCGTGCACGAGCCCGGCGCGCGTGGCACGGTGTGGATCGAGCCGGGGGAGGGCGATGTCGGGCGGCCGCCCCGCCTCCACGTCAGCGGAGCCACCCCCTTCGTCGCCCGCCGCGTCCAGGATTACCTGATCCGACAGGCTCGGGTCGATCTCGCCGCCGCCGTCGCCCGCCACACGGCGAGGCTCGGCGTCAAGGCGAGCCGCGTGACGCTGCGGGACACCACGACGCGGTGGGGATCGTGTTCGTCGGCGGGGGCGCTCAACTTCTCCTGGCGCCTCGTGATGGCGCCGCCCCTCGTGCTCGACTACCTCGCCGCGCACGAGGTCGCCCATCTCGTCCACATGAACCATTCCGACGCGTTCTGGTCGCTCGCCGAGGGCCTCGTCCCCGATTACCGGCGCGCCGAGGCTTGGCTGAAGGCGCATGGTACCGGGTTGATGCGCTACGGCGTGGGCCCGGGTGTCAGCGCCGGACAGCCGTGAGGTAGCAAGGTCGCCGCCCGGCGGCTTCGGCCTTGGCCTCGTAGCGGGTCGTCACCCAGTCCGGCCAGGGCGTCCGCCAGTCGTCGGCGCCTTCGACGCGCCACGTGAAGTCGGGCGAGCGCAACAGGCGGGCGAGGGTCCACCCGCAGTAATCGTCGATGTCGGTCGCGAAACGCAGTTGCGCGCCGCCGCGCATGACGCGGGCGAGCCGCGCCAGCATCGCGTCGGACACGAAACGCCGCTTGCGCTGGCGGCGCTTGGGCCAGGGATCGGGGTAGAAGAGGAAGACGCGGCCGAGGCTGGCGTCCGGCAAGCGGTCGATCAGCTCCCCCGCGTCGCCGCAGTGCAGGCGGAGGTTGCCGAGGTCGGCGCCGGCGAGGTCGGCGAGCACCCGCGCCACGCCGTTGACGAACGGTTCGCAGCCGATCAGCCCGACGTCGGGGTGGCGGGTGGCGGCGGACAGCAGGTGCTCGCCCGCGCCGAAGCCGACCTCGAGCCACAGGTCGCGGCGAGCGGACGCGAAGAGACGCGTGGGCTCGACCGGCGCGGAGATGTCGACGGCGAGGTGTGGCAACAGGCGGTCCACCAGCTCGTCCTGGTAGGCGGCGAGCGGTTTGCCCTTGCGTCGTCCGTGGAGTGGGGACCCCACGCGGACCGTGTCGGGCGCCGCCGCGAGGGTGTCGTTGGGGGGAGCCGCGATCCCAGGGAGCGGTGCGCCCGCTCGACCCTTCAGGCCGCCGCGCCCTTCAGCTGGTCGACGAGGTCGGTCTTCTCCCAGGCGAAGCCGCCCTCGGCGTCCGGCTTGCGGCCGAAGTGCCCGTAGGACGAGGTGCGGGCGTAGATCGGCTTGTTCAGTTGCAGGTGCTCGCGGATGCCGCGCGGCGACAGGCGCATGACGCCGCCCAGGATCGCCTCGAGCTTCGCCTCCGGGACCTTGCCCGTGCCGTGCGTGTCGACGTAGATCGACAGCGGCTCGGCGACGCCGATGGCGTAGGACAGCTGGATCGTGCAGCGGTCGGCGAGGCCGGCCGCGACGACGTTCTTGGCGAGGTAGCGCGCGACGTAGGCGGCGGACCGGTCGACCTTGGTCGGATCCTTGCCGGAGAAGGCGCCGCCGCCGTGCGGGGCCGCGCCGCCGTAGGTGTCGACGATGATCTTGCGCCCGGTCAGGCCGCAGTCCCCATCGGGGCCGCCGATCACGAACTTGCCGGTCGGGTTCACGTGCCACACCGTCTCGTCGGTGATCCAGCCGTCCGGCAGCGTGCGGCGGATGTAGGGCTCGACGATCCGGCGCACGTCGGCGGACGTGAGGGTCTCGTCGACGTGCTGGGTCGACAGCACGATCTGCGTGACGCCGACCGGCTTGCCGCCCACGTACTTGACCGTGACTTGGCTCTTGGCGTCCGGCCCGAGCTTGGCGGCCTCGCCGTCCTTGCCCTTGCGGGCGTGCGCCAGGTCCTCGAGGATCTTGTGCGCGTAGTAGATGGGCGCCGGCATCAGTTCCGGCGTTTCGCGGCAGGCGTAGCCGAACATGATGCCCTGGTCGCCCGCGCCCTCGTCCTTGTTGCCGGCGCTGTCGACGCCCTGCGCGATGTCGGCGGACTGCGCGTGCAACAGGATCTCGATCTTGGCGTGCTCCCAATGGAAGCCGTCCTGCTCGTAGCCGATCTCCTTGATCGCGGCGCGGGCGACCTTCTCGATGGCGGCCGGGTCGATGGCGGGGCCGCGCACCTCGCCGGCGATGACCACGCGGTTGGTGGTGGCGAGCGTCTCGCAGGCGACCCGGATGCCGTAGGGGTCGAGCCCCGCCTTCGCGCCTTCGCGGAAGAACAGGTCGACGACTTCGTCCGATATGCGGTCGCACACCTTGTCGGGATGCCCCTCGGACACGGACTCGCTGGTGAAAAGGTAGTCGGCACGCGCCAAGGTTTGGTCTCCAGGTCGGGAGGATCGACCGAAGCCTTAAAAGGGCATCCTCCCCAAGGCAAGCGCGAGCACGACCGGCCGTGCGCTTCGTAGGGGTGAAACCCCTCGTGAAGGCGCCTCACAGCACGATCGCCGCCACGAGGCGGCCGTAGTCCGGCTCCCCGCGATGGGTGGCGCGGCGGTAGGAGAAGAAGCGGTCCTCGTCGGCGTAGGTGTCGAGGTCGAGCGACACGAAGTGCCCGACGCCGGCGCCGCGCAGCCGGTGGCCGACGTAACGCGGCAGGTCGAACATGTGGTGGGCCGCGCGCGACGAGGCGGCGAAGAAGGCCGCGTTGGCGGCATCGGCGGCGACGAAGCGCTCGAAGAACTCCGGGCCGGTCTCGTAGCTCGCCGCGCCGATCGTCGGACCGAGAACGGCGACGATCCTGTGGCGCCGGGCGCCGAGACCCTCCATGGCGTCGAGCGTCGCTTCCAGCACGCCGCCGAGCGCGCCCTTCCATCCGGAATGCGAGGCGCCGATCACGCCGGCGGTCGCGTCGGCGTAGAGGGTCATGCCGCAGTCGGCGCCGGTGACGCCCAGCGCCAGCCCCGGCGTCCGCGTGGCGAGCGCGTCGACGCGGGGGCGCTCGGTCCAGGGCTCCGACACGGCGAGGCAGGTCGGCGAGTGGACCTGGTAGGGCACCAGCAGGGTGGGGGCGTCGAGGTGGCGCATCATGCGATGCCGGTTCTCCGCGACCGCGTCGGGCGCGTCGCGGGAGCCGACCCCGCCGTTGAGGGAGGCGTACACGCCGGCGGAGACGCCGCCCTGGCGGGTGAAGAAGGCGTGCCGCGTGCCCGCCAGGGCGGGCGCCTGGATGACGGGGGGATCGACGTCGATCGCGTTCACGCCACCTCCTCGAAGCCGGGCGGGATGGGGTCGTCCCCGCGCGTGAGCGCCAACACCTTGAACAAGGTCGCCATGCTGGACTCCGGCGCCGTGAGGCGGGCGAGCGCCGCGTCGATGGCGTCCGCCTGCCGGGCGTCGGCGTTGCGCTTCAGGGCGCGCGCGCGCGCGGCGATGCCGAGGCGCAGGAGGAACACGCCCTGCGCGACCGGGCCGTGGGCTTTCGCGCCGGCCGCGACGGCGGCGCGCGCCAGCGCCGCGAAATCGACGTGGGCGGTGAGGTCGGCCTCGCCGGGGTCGGCGAGCGGGTCGGCGTAGGCGTGCGCGCGCAACGCCTGCAGCGTTTCGCCGAAGCCCGTGACGGTGTGGCCGTAGTCGCAGGCGAGCAGGGCGCCCCCGCACCTGGCGATGCGGCCAGCGACCTCGCCCATGAAGCGGGCGGCGATGGGCGCGACCTCCAGGATCTCCCCCGGCGCACCGAGGCTCGCCGGCATCTCCACCACTTCGCGTCGTGCGCCGAAGCGCAGCCTGCCGTCGTCGCCGCGCCCGACGACGCGCTCGTGCCAGCCGTCCGCGTCGCGCAGGTAGTGGCGCACCGGCAGCGCGTCGAAGAACTCGTTGGCGAGAACGATCGCCGCGCCGTCAGGGACGTCGGCAAACGCGTCGTGCCACGTCACGGGTGGTCCGGCACCATCCAGCTTGGACCGCTGCTCCGCCCGCAGGCGGGGGCTCGTCTCGACGAGGTCGACGGCGACCGCCGCGTGGAACCCGGGGACGATCCGCGTCGCCCGCAGCGCGTCCGCCATCAGCGTGCCGCGGCCCGGCCCCAGTTCGACGAGGCGCAGCGCGGGCGGCGATCCCATGTCGAGCCAAACCTGCGCCGCCCACAGGCCGATCAGCTCGCCGAACATCTGGTCGATTTCAGGCGCGGTGACGAAGTCGCCGGCGCGCCCGATGCCCTCGCGCGTGGTGTAGTAGCCAAGCCTCGGGTGTTGGAGGCAGAGCAGCATGTAGCGCTCGACGTCGATTGGGCCGTCGATGTCGATCATCGCCAGGATCGCCTCGCCGAGCGCGTTCACGCCTCCGCCCGCCACGCGTCCGCCGACGCTGGGAGGGCAGAAGGGATGGGATCGGCGGCGCGGGGACGGCGCAGCGCCCGCGCGAGCAGCAGCAGCCCGACGACGATCACCGGCACCGACAGCAGCATGCCCATGGTGGCGCCCTCGAAGAGGTAGCCGAGCTGCTTGTCCGGCTCGCGGAAGAACTCGCAGACGATGCGGGCGGTGCCGTAGCCGATGCAGAACCACGCGGTGACGAGGCCATCGCGGCGCAGCCCGCCCCCGGCGATGACGAGGGCGAGCAGGATGAACAGGGCCGTGCCCTCCAGCCCGGCCTCGTAGAGCTGGCTCGGGTGGCGCGGCTGGCCATCCGAGCCCGGGAAGATCATCGCCCACGGCACGTCGGTCGGGCGTCCCCAGAGTTCCGGCTTGATGAAGTTGGCGAGGCGGCCGAGGCACAGCCCGATCGGCACCACCGCCGCCACCGGATCGGTGACGCTGTCGAGCGGCACGCCGGCGCGCCGCGCGAAGATCACCATGGCGAGCGCGGTGCCGAGCAGGCCGCCGTGGAACGACATGCCGCCCTGCCACACGCTCAGGGCGCCCAGCGGGTGGGCGAGGTAGAAGGGCAGGTTATAGAACAGGACGTAGCCGATGCGACCGCCGCCGATGATGCCGGCGGCGATGTAGACCACGAGGTCGTCGATGGAGGGCACGCTCGGGTGCGGGCGCCTGCCCCACAACCTGTCCCGCGCCACCAGGTACCGGACGCCGGCCCAGCCGGCGATGATCCCGCCGATGTAGGCGAGCGCGTACCACCGGATCGGCAGCGGACCCAGGTGCACCAGCACCGGATCGATGACCGGATAGGCGATGAGGAGCGGCGGCACGGAGCCTCCCTGCGCGGCGAGGGACGGGATGTGCGGCCAACGCGTTCCGGCGTCAAGGCCGGGCCGCCACCGTTTCCCGCCGTGCCTCCTCCCGCCGCGCGTGACACGTTTACGGCGGAGTCGGCTCATCCCCGCCGTTTTCGCGGTGGAAGAAGCGGTTGACGGCTTTTGTCGGTTCGCGCGCGATCGGTTATGTGACGACCCTGTATGACCAGCGATGACGGGATGGAACCACGGCTGACGCAGGACGTGCCGGCGTTCGCCTCGGCGGACGATGACGCCGCGGCGGTCCTGCGCGTCACGCCCGAAGCCGAGGCGGCGATCGCCGCGACCCCCGCCGAACGCTTCCTCGCGGGGGCGAGACGTCGGGCGAACGGCGTCTTCCCGGTCGTGCTCGCGCTCGTCCTCCTCGTCCACGCCGCGCTGCTGGTCGCCTTCCTGTGGAAGGACCCCAGCACCACGACGCCGGCCGCGCCCGTCGCGGAAACGCCGGTCGAGGTCGTCGTGGAACAGCCGCCCGACGCACCCAAGCCACCCGAGCCGCCGAAGCCGCCCCAACCCGAGCCCCCCAAGCCGAAGGAGGACCTGAGCCCGGCCATGAGCGCCCCCCGCGCGCCCAACGAGGACGACGTCAAGACGACCGCGAAGGAGGCCAAGACCGCGG
>CAXSDP010000050.1:0-5807 GCA_964235705.1 uncultured Beijerinckiaceae bacterium
GCCCCCGCAACCAAGGTTCACCAAAGCCGTCCCAGGATAGCCCTGGGGCGGCTTTGGTCGTTCAAGACATGCAAGACATGCAAGACATGCGTGCCCGACAGGTCGGATGACCATCCCTTCAATGGACGTCCACGATGTCGCCCGCTCCCGGCCGGCCGAGGCGTCACGCCACCGGACGTAGCTCGCGGGGCAGGGGGAAGAAGACGCTCTCGTCGGCGGTCGAGACGATCTCGATGTCGAGGTCGAAACGCGCGGCGAAGGCGTCCATGATCTCCTCGACGAGCACCTCGGGCGCCGAGGCGCCGGCGGTGATGCCCAGCGTCCTGATGTCCCGGAACAACTCCCACTCGACGTCGTCGGCGCGCAACACGAGCCGCGACAACGGACAACCGGACCGCTCACCAACCTCCTTCAAACGTTGCGAGTTCGATGAATTCGACGAACCCACCCGGCATCGTACGAGAGCGCGGCCTGGACGGATTTCGGGACCTTGTTGAACACGTTGGCGGTCTTGTGGACCCAGCGGCGCTGTTGCCGCGTGCCGGGATGGATCTCCTCCAAGGCTTTCCAGAAGCCGAGCGCGCCGTCCCCGATCACCAGCTCCGACGCCACGGTCAGGCCGTGCCGTTTCACCTCGACGAGCAGCTCGCGCCAACTCTGGGCGCTCCCTCGCACGCCGACCTGGAAGCCGACCAGCTCCTTCCTGCCCTCGGGTGTTGCCCCGATCAGCACCAGCATGCACGCCGCCTAGCCCTTCCATCCGGGCCTGCGGGTAGACGCCGTCAGCCCACACGTAGACATAGCGCCGGGCCGACGGGTCCCGTATTTGCCAGCGCGCGTATTCGGCCTGCCACTCGGCCGTGAGGCGGCTGACAACCGAAGGCGACAGGTTCGGAGCATCCTTGCCGAGCAACGCCGTCAGCGCCTCCTGGAAGTCGCCGGTCGACACGCCGCGCACGGACAAGACGGGCAGCAGCGCATCCAGGCTGCGCGTCCGCCGCGACCACTTCGGCAGGATTGCTGACGAAAAGCGGACCCTCTCGTCATCGGACGCGGCCCCCACGATCGCGGATTTTCACGCGCGAGACCCCGACAGCGCCGACCCCGGTCTGGATCGCTCGGGGCCATGGCCATGCCGGACAAGACGAGCCCGCCCGTCCGGCAGCTTCAAGTTCTGCATGCCGGCCAGGAACGCCTCGGCCTCCATTTCGGCAGCTTGCGCGAGCAGCCACCGTGCACCGGTACGAAGCATATCGGTCAGGGGATCATCGACGTCGTCGTGCTGATGAAGGCGGACAACTTTGATAGGATCGTTCATGGCGTATCGCTCTTGCTGAGGGATTCTGGCAGGCTGGACACCCGCCTCGATACGCCGCCTTCAAACAACCGTCGTCACCCACTTTCCCGCAAAGCTCGCTCACCGTCGCGAACATCCCACGTCGTTCCGCGGGACGGCTGACGCATCACCTGCGGCGCGCCGTCGTCGATGCGGTCGTCACATCGCGTCGACGACGCCGACTTCGCCGGCACGTGACGGCTTGCCGGTGGTGACGGCCTTGAGGTACCCGAAGGCGTAGACCATCGCGCTCGTCGGCGTGTCCCAGTACTCGGCCTGCTCCGCCTCGACTCGGATCAGCACGACGTTGTCGTCCTTGGCTCCACCAGGGAACCAAGCTCGATAGATCTCGCTCCACATGGCCTCGACCTTGGCCCGTTCGGCCACGATCTCGGCACGGCCCATGATGGAGACGAAGTGCTGTTTCTTCGGATCGGCGAAGGCGACGAGTACCCGCGGATCGGCGGTCAGTTCCTTGGCCTTGCGCGAGTCCTTCTTGGAGAAGAACCAGAGGTCGCCGTCGTCCTCCACCTTGCGCCACGCCATCGGCCTGAAATGAAGGGGTCCTCCGTCCGCGCCATGGGTGGTGAACAGCGCGTAGTCGATGCCCTCGATCAACTCCAACACCTTACGGCGTCCGGCTTCCACGTCCTGGTCACCCATGATCCATCTCCCGATCATGCCGACGGCCACCGACCGACTTGGTGGCGACGTTCGAATGGTCGTTGAACCGTAGCCGCAGACCTCTGCTGAGCAATGCGACATAGAGCCTGTGACTGCATGGTTTTAGGCGACCGGCGCCTCACTTCGGACACGAGGCCGCGGCGGAAGGAATCCGGCGATGTCCGTGGTCTCATCGATCGCGTCGGAGGTTGACCGGCGAGGTTGTCTCCGCCCTCCAGGGGATCGCCCTGGCGAGTCGGTCCATTCGCATTCCGGGCCATGACAGCGAGGATCCGCTGAGGAAACCGCGATCAAACAGCGCGTTGCGGCTGACCGGGACCAAGCGGGTGCCGAGCGCGTCCGTCACCGCGCGGGAGCGGGTCAGAGCGGGTGTCATGGCACGGCCCGTTCCATGAGACGTGTCCACTGAATTGGTCTCTTTTTGGAAGAAAAGACGGGGCCTACGCAACATATGGAGGCAGCCAAAGTATTCAAACGGCTGAGCGGTCGTATCGGGAGCGTTTCACGTCTTCGATGGTTTCGACAGCGCAAGTATCAGCCAAGGATGCGCGCCGATCTCGTTGACGCGTCGCCTGACGCGCTGGAATGCTGAAATCAGCGAAAGGTCTTGATCTGTGCGGATGCGTATCGGTCCCCTATTCAAAGACGGCGTCCTCGACGCCGCGTTCCGAGGCGGGATCGCCCTGGAGATGAAGGCCGATAATGTAAGAAAGGCGACCAAGGTGACGTAGGGGTGCCTCGATGAGACGCTCTCAAATAGCGTTGGATTGGCAGCGCGCGTCTCGCTTTCAAAGCAAACTTCGTTACCTCCGTTTGCTTCCCGCCTTGCACGTCACAGTCTAGCGTTCAAGACGGACAATCGAAGGATTGACGGTATTCTCATTTCTGAATAGCTTGCTTTGGTAGATACCAAATTCGCGATCCAGGCTCATTGGTTTGATGTCGAAGCCGCTCATCTAGCTTCGATGATACGGATTGTAAGTAACGAGGCAAAGGAAGCCCGAACGATCGGGCGCCATTAAGCGCCATAGTCGTTCTTCCCGCTTTTCATATCCATGAATTAAAGTCAAGGCGCGACGAACACGGTGTTGTAGTAGGGTTTCCTGCCACAAAATTAGGGTAAGGACTTATCAGCATGGCTGAGTACGATAAAACAGACGTAATCCAAGTGCTGAACCTGTACGGTTTCGCTCTTGACTCGCATCAATTCGAAATATTCGATCTCGTCTTCACAGATGACGTGAGAGCAGAGTTTGGCCCAGCTGGAGCTGTTTGGCATGGTCTTGCGAACCTGAAGCGCACTTTCGAAGAGTTTCATAAGACCCTTGACAACCACCAGCATCAAATGATCGGCCAAGTCGTTCATGTCGACGGCGATAAGGCGAACGCGTTCAGCTACGGAAACTGGCTCCTTGTTCGCGATAAAGCGGAAGGCGGCTCGTCCTGGCTTGGGACGGGCTGGTATGACGACGAACTGGTTCGGACCGAACGCGGTTGGCGCATTCGGGATCGGGTTGCGAAGCTTGTATCCTGGACCGGTAATCCCCGCGTTCCAGGACCGGTTCCGGAACACAATCCGGACATGAATAAGAACATTCTCAGCAAGGCGTGCGAAGCGGGAACGGTGAGGTTCTTCGAGGCGATACGAGCGAAGAAGCAATCGTGACGCGATTTGATCTCGCAACCCGGCGAGCGTTCAGCACGCTTCAGCCCATCATTGGGCGGCTACGTCGACGCGCCTGATCGCAGGATCTAGGCATCGACGTCATAACCAAATCCGCTCCCGCTGACGCGCGATCACTTGCGGATAGTGAGCGTCCATCCGCCGCGACGCGTGTAGCGGACGTTTGGCAACATCGGCATGGACCGCACTTCCTCGAACGAGAGTTTGTCCTTGGTCCGCTCGGTTGGGAGGGCGGCAACATCGACCGGGCGCGAACGTATGCGAGGGTGCGGGCGGTCGCGTGATCGCATCGAAGGCGCGGCAAGGGAACGCCTCGCGGCCATGTCGAATAAAGAATCAGCCCGCCCGGACGCGTTCGAGCCGTGCCGTCGGCCACGGGAGCGAACACGCCGCAGCCGTTCAGAAAACATGAGGCAGGCAACGTCCATCGAATCGGGCCGAGGGCACGTTCCACATTCGTTGGCGCGGGGCGTCGCCGTTATGGAACGATCCGTGCGCCAGCCGGTCATCGTAAGCGCAGCGTGGCGCATGGTGTCTGGATCGTGATCAACGGCGGAAACGAGCGGTCCTTCGCACCCGGCTCCAGACCTATCTCACCGGCGTCGGCGTGACCACGATCATTGCCGCGGGTTGGCCACTCTCGTTCATGATCGCACGCGCCTCGCCAGCGGATATGAAGATGCTATCCCCAACGTGCAGGACATGCCGCGTGCCGTCGCCCTGCTCGATGGTGAGCGCGCCTTCCGTGACGACGTACACCTTGCCGATCGGCCCGGCACCCATCGGCACGACCGCGCGATCGGGAAAGGACGAGTGCCCGACCAGCGCGAAGTCGGCCTTGCTCGCTTCGCCGCCTTGGAGGCGCCGCGCCACGACGTCGTCATGGTCCGGAGCAGTGTATAAGGGCGCATCGGCGAATCGAACCAATTCCAAGGTCGTTCATCCAATCGTTGGGCCGGGAACGAGGTCGGCGGGCAATGAGGTCGGCCAGGATCGTGGGATGCCGCCGCACGGCCGGCACCCGATCAACATTGACAAGGTCACATGATGACTTACTATGGACTTCACGGAGTGGTCAAGCGCGTTCAGTGTCATGCGATCTGTACGTATCCACACCCAAACGTCACCGAATGACGGTCGGCGCCGGAGAAATTGGATGGTGAAAGGTGCTCCCGACGGTCGAGAGTTTCGCAGGATCCTTGGACATTACCCGACGGGTGTCTGCGTCATCACCACGCTCGATCGTTCCGAACCCATCGCCATGGTGGTGGGCTCGTTCACGTCCGTTTCACTGGATCCAGCGCTCGTGGGCTTTTTCCCCGATCGCAGATCGAGCACCTGGCCGAAAATAGAGGCCGCAGGCGAGTTTTGCGTGAACATATTGTCGGAACATCAGCAGGACTTGTGCCGCGCGCTCGCGGCGAAGGTCGAGAACAAGTTCGACAAGATCGCTTATCGTCTCTCGGACGCTGGCCTGCCGATCATCGAAGGCGTCGTCGCGTGGATCGATTGCAAGCTTCACGCGGTGCATGAGGCCGGCGATCATTTCATCGCGATCGGCTCGGTCCGGGCACTCGACGTCGAGCGCCCGGACCATCCCCTCCTCTTCCATCGCGGCGCGTATGGTCGCTTCTCACCCTGTGCGACGGAGGCAGCGAGCGAGGCATCGGCGGCGTAGCCCACGCGTCGTCGATCGGTGGGCGTGGGCGGGACCGCTCGCGTCCTTCGATACGCGTCCGCGACGCTGATGAAGGAATCAAGAATCCCTATGAATGACATGATCGTGGCTGGCGCTGGTCCGGTCGGACCCTTCGCGGCGCCGCTCTCCAAAGGTTGGCTCTCGAAGGATTGAACGTATCGGTCGGCCGATAATAATGACGGATCGCCGTTTCCACGTTGCCGCGTGCCCGCCGACTCGACCATGGAGCCATGCGCCAGTTGCGAGATGCCGGCTTGGCCGCATGGCACATCGATCAGGGATCATCGCCTTCGCCAGGCTGACGAAGGCGGACGACACCAACAGGCTCGTTCACGGCGTGTCGCCCTCGCCGAGGGACTCCGGCCGGGGTGGACACCGGTGCCGATGCGCCGCCTTCAGACCAC
>CAXSDP010000050.1:5907-29207 GCA_964235705.1 uncultured Beijerinckiaceae bacterium
CCGACGCGCGACTCGCACGCGTCCAAGATCCGTCACGACGTCAGGAGCCATCATGCCCCCATCCGTCCCCTCGCTCCAGATCGCGATCCTTGGCGCCGGGAAGGTCGGCAGCGCGTTCGCCTTCCAGCTGGCGCGCGAAGGCCACCACGATGTCACCGTCATCGCGCGGCCGGGGTCCGAACGGCTGCGGCAGCTCGAACGCGACCAGGCTATCGTCGACGTCGGGGGTGACCGAGCGAGCGTCCGCGTCGCCGACGCGCTCGACGAGGAAACGCCCTATGACCTGCTGATCGTCACGCTCCTGGCCCACCAGGTGGACGCGCTGCTGCCCGTATTGCGACGCAGCCGGGCCGGATGCGTCCAGTTCATGTTCAACACCTTCCATCCCGAGCGGCTGCGGGAAGCGATCGGCGACGAGCGATGCGCCTTCGGCATGCCGAACGTCCAAGCGACCTTCACCGGCGACGGCAGGCTGAAGGCCACCATCGGCATCGCCGGCATGAGGACCATCATGGACCGGCAACGCTGGGTCGATGTGTTCGACGCGGCTGGCCTGCCGGCGGCGCTGGAGCGCGACATGCTCCTGTGGCTGCGCTGCCACGCGCCGCTCTGCGTGGCGTTCGAGGGGGTGTCGGTCGCTGGCGCGCGGCGCGGGGGTGGGGCGTCCTGGGGCGAGGCGCTCGTCCTGGCGCGCGGTCTCCACGCGGGGTTCACGCTGATCAAGGGGCTTGGATACGAGCTTTACCCGAAGGCGAAGCGGCGCATCGACGGCAGTCCAACCTGGGTGGTGGCGGGCATGCTCTGGTCCCTGTCGCGCATCAAACCCTTCCGGGACTTGCTGGCGACCGGCGAGGACGAGTGCCGCGCCCTGGTGGACGCGATGGCGGCGGCCGCGGCCCTCGCGAAACCGCCCGCCGTGCTGTCCGAGATCCGGGCGATGAGGCCTTCGTAGCGGGTCGCCCTCAAGCCTTCACGTCGATCACCACCTCGTTGCGCCGCAGGAAGGGGATCGCGAAGGGCGGGTCGTAACCGAGGAAGCTCGGACCGCCCTCCGTCTCCCTGCCGGCCCGCGCCAGCACCGCTCGAAGCTCCGCGAGATGGCGGGCGATGTTGGTTCGACCGAACGAGCCGGAGAAGCGAATCGCCGCCACCGTGCGCGCCGGCAGCGTCACGATCTTGACGGCCGAGTCGGTCGGGGCGGGCGGGTCGGCGGCGAGCGCTCGCGGCAGCGCGAAACGCATGGTGATCGGTCCGTCCAACGGGGAACCCGACCGATCGCCGCCGCCCTGGCTGACCGGCGTGGTCATCTTGATGAGCTTGTCGACCTGATTGGCGCCGGTGATGTAGCGGAACAGGCGGGAAAACGCCTCGTTGCTGTCGCCCCGCGTTTCCACCACCACCGTCGAACCGTAACGCCTGACCTCGACCCCGTCGCCGAGCGAGGCGACCACGGTGTAGGGCGGCTGCTCCGAGAACGCGCGGATGCCGAAGACGGACAAACCCGACTCGAGGAACGTCAGCAGGAAATACAGCACCTTCGCCATCACCATCTCCGCCATCGGGCAATGACGCGCGACGAGCGGACGTTCCCACCCTCAAACCTCGGCCATCTCCGCCAGGATCGCGGCCGCGGCGGCGCGCGGGTCGGGCGCCTGCGTGATCGGCCGCCCGACCACGAGGTGGTCCGCCCCTGCCCGTAGCGCGGCGGCCGGTGTCATCACCCGCTTCTGATCGCCGGGCGCGGCGCCGGCCGGCCGGATGCCGGGCGTGACGAGGCGGAACGCCGGGCCGACGCGGCCGCGCATCGCCTCGACCTCCTCCGCCGACAGGATCAGCCCGTCGATGCCGGCGGCGACCGCCTGATCGGTGCGCCGCACCACAAGGTCGCGCACGGTGAGCGCGTAGCCGGCCGCCACGAGGTCGGCGTCGTCGACCGAGGTCATCACCGTCACGCCGAGGATGGCGAGGCCGCTGCCGCCGACCCCGGCCTTGGCGGCGGCCATCGTTTGCGGGAAGGCATGTACGGTGAGGAAGGTGGCCCCTAACCGGGCGAGGTTGGCCGCCGCGCGTTCCACCGTGGCCGGGATGTCATGCAACTTGACGTCGATAAAAACCTTCTTGCCGTCCCCCACCAGCCGCTCGGCGAGCGCGAGGCCACCGCCGTAGGCCAGCTCCAGGCCGATCTTGTAGAAGCTCACGCCCTCGCCCAGCGTCGCGACGAGGCGGGCTGCGGCGTCCGGCGTCGGCACGTCGAGGGCGACGATCAGGCGATCCTTAAGGGGAATACCCCCGTGGGCCTCAAGCAACGGGAAACGGGCTCATTCGGCGACGCCGCCGATCGTCCCGTCGCGTCGGCGGCGGAACAAGCCGTCCCGACGCTCCGCCTTCGTGCGTTCAGGCTTGGGTCGGAACGAGGCCGGGCGGAACAGGGGCGGCCGAAACAGCCCGGTATCAGCCGCCCGCGGGCCGAGGCGCTTGGCGTCGCGCGGCGACGCGTCGAAGCCGGCCGCCTGGACCTCGCCTACCTGGACATCGTGCGGCAGCGTCCCGTCCGCCAGGATCCCGCCAACTTCGACCTTGCGGCGATAGATCCACACGCGGGCCGGCGGCAGGTTGAACCAAACGGGGGCCGACACGTCCGCCTCGTAGTCCACCGCCGCGTCGCGCGGCACGGGCGAATGCATGCCGTAGGTGAACTGCACGAAGCGGCCATCCGTCCGCATCAGGGAGAACGCGTCCTCGAGCAGGGACAGGCGCTGGGCGTCCGGCTTGTTGAGGAGCGGCAGGCTGGACACGACGGCGGCCGCCGGCTCGTCCAAGATGGCACGCACACCATCACGGAGTGTGTAGGCGTCGGCCTGTACCACCTTGACGCCCGGGAACCGCTGACGGAGCAACCGGCAGAACGAGCCGTCGAACTCGACGAGGAGCAGGCGGGACGGGTTGACGCCCCGCTTCAGCAAGGCCTGGGTGATCGGGCCGGTGCCCGGCCCCAACTCGACGATCGGACCGGCGCCGTAGGGGTCCACCGCTCGCGCCATCATGCGAGACAGGAAGCGGCCGGACGGCGACACCGCACCGGTGAGGACCGGATTGTCGATCCAGGTCTTGATGAAACGGGCCTCGTCGGCGAGGCGGTCTTCGAGCTTGGGTCTGGCCAGTCCTTGACGGATCGGACGCATGGACGGGCTAGGCAACGTCATCACCTTGAGCAGTTGTGACATCGCCGTCGTCATCTGGCGCTGCGGTCGCGTCGCGCCCGCGGTCACTTGGCACCCCCGCGGTCACTTGGCACCAATGTGCCAGTTTGGCGGGCGTCGTCAAGGAAGCGTCGCGGCAGCGCGGTAGTTCCTTTGGTCCCTTGACCTTCAGTTCAGTTCTTCGGGGAGGCTCGGCAGCGGCATGATCATCACGCCATCCTCGATGAGGCCACGCGCCTCCTCGGGCGAAGCCTGCCCATGGATGGGCTGGTAGGGGATGTCGCCCTCGTGCATGCGGCGAGCCTCGTCGGGGAAACGCCGCCCGACGTCCTTGCCCTCCGCCATCAACCGGTCGCGGAACGCCTTCACCGCCGCGCGTAACGCCTGCCCCGGCCCGTCCAGCAGGGCCACTTGGGGCGCCCCTTGGGCGGCCACCTGCGCCGTCCGGGACGCTTCCGCGACCAGTTGGCCGCCGACGACGGCCGGCGCCATGATCGTCTTGGCGACATTGGTGGAGTGGCACACGGGGCAACACACGAGGTGGCGCCCCGCCTGATCGTCGAAAGCGGCGCTGTCGCGGAACCACGAGTCGAATCGGTGACCCGCGTCGCAGGCGAGGGTGTAGAGGATCATCGGAACCGACGCGTGTTCTGGGGGAGGTGGCTCACGTGGCGGGCGCCTGGAGCAAGGCGTCCAGCCGGCCGGAGCGGTCGAGCGCGTGGAGGTCGTCGCAGCCGCCGACGTGGTCCTCGCCGATGAAGACCTGGGGGACGCTGGTGCGCCCGCCCGCCCGCTCGCTCATCGCGCGGCGTGCCTCACGCTGGCCATCGACGGCGATCTCGGTGAACGCGATCCCCTTGTGCGCGAGCAGCGCCTTGGCGCTGTGGCAGTAGGGACAAAACATCGTCGTGTAGATCACGACCTCTCGTGCCGCCATGACCGGGCTCCTTGTGTTCATCCATATGGCAACGCCCGTGCCGCTTGTCATGGGTTCGCCGCTCCTGGGATTTCGCCGCTCATGGGATGTGCCCGAAGCCGGGCGGCCTCAGGTGCCGTCGACCACCACCCTGGCGAAGACCAGCACGTCGACGCGGCGTGCCCCGGCGCGCAGCAGCGCCCGGGCGGCCGCGTTGATCGTCGCACCCGACGTCAGCACGTCGTCGACCAGCACCACCGCGCGGCCGGCCACCGCGCCGGCGCGCTCGGGCGCGACGCGGAAGGCACCCTGCACGTTGGCGGCACGCTGGCTGCGGGTCAACCCGACCTGGGGCCGGGTCGGCTTGCGGCGTCGCAGCGCGTCGGTGTCGACCGGGACGCCGCTCACCCGCCCGATCGCGCGGGCGAGCAAGGCGGACTGGTTGAAGCGGCGCGCGGCGAGCCTGAGCCGGTGCAGCGGCACGGGGATCAGCACGTCGGCCTCACTGATGAGGTCGTCGCCGGCGCGCGCCATCCAGGCGCCCATCGGCCCCGCGAGGTCGAGCCGGTCGCCGTACTTCAATTGGTGGGCGAGCCGGCGCACCGGGCCGTCCTCGAAGCGGGCGACGGCGCGGGCGCGGGCGTAGACCGGCGGGTCGGCCACGGCATCGGGCGACAGGAGGCCCTCCGCCCCGAGGTCGACCGGGAACGGCGTGCCGGTGCGCTCGCAGTACGGGCGCTCGATGAAGCGCACGCCGCCCCAGCACGCCCCGCACAGCGCGTTCCCCTGCGCGGTGGCGCGGCGGCAGGCGAGGCAGGCCGGGGGATAAACGAGGTCCAGGCTCGCGCCGGCGAGGCGGGCCAGCGCCGCGTTCCCCCGGCGGAGCCACTGGCCGAGCCGACCGCGCTGGACGAGGAGGTTGGTCGACACGTCGCTCAGCGCGTTGTGGCGACCGCCCCGGTGTCCGGCCCCGCCCTGTCGCGCGCGCCGCGTCCGAGGACGAGCACCATCACGCAGCCGGCCGCCGAGATGATCGCGAGCGGCATCAAGGAAAGGGGATAGCTCCCCGTCCTGTCCTTGATGACGCCGAGCAGCGACGTGCCGACGAAGCCGCCGATGTTGCCCATGGCGTTGATCTGGGCGATGCCGGCCGCCGCCGCGCCGGCCGACAGCCATTCCGTCGACAGCGCCCAGAACGGCCCCTTGACGATGTAAGTCGCGGTGACGGCGAGGCAAAGGATGACCATCGTCAAGCCCAGCGCGTCGGTGAGGAGACCGGCGGTGAGGCTCGAAGCCAGCAGCGCGAGGGGCATGGCCGTGTGCCACGTCCGCTCCCTGCGCTTGTCGGAGGAGCGCCCCCACAGGATCATCAGGACGGAGGCGATGCCGAACGGCAGGGCGTTGAGCAGCCCCGTCTCCATGTTGGTCAGACCGAAGGACTTGATGATCTGCGGCTGCCAGATCGACAGGCACTGGCTGGCCCCCGACGCGCCGGCGTAGATCAGCGAGCCGGCCAGCACGTACTTGTTCGTCATCACTTGCCACAGGCTGGCGTGCTCCGCGACAGTGCGCGCGACGCTGGTGGGCCGGGCCGCGAGGCGCGCCGTCAGCCACGCGCGCTGCCCCTCGTCCAGGAACCGGGCGGTGGCCGGCCCGTCCGGCAGCACGAACAAGGCGGCGACGCCGAGCAGCACGGCCGGCACCGCTTCCCCGATGAACATCCACTGCCAACCGTGCAGGCCGAGCCAGCCTTCCGTTTCGAGCAGGGCGGCGGAAATGGGCGAGCCGAGGAAGGACGAGATGGGGATCGACACCATGAAGATCGCCACGATGCGGCCCCGGTACTCCGGTGGGAACCATGTGGTTAGGTAAAGGATCACGCCGGGGAAGAAGCCGGCTTCCGCCGCGCCCAGCAGCAGGCGGACCGCGTAGAACGAGTTGGGACCGACCACCAGCACCATCGCGGCCGAGGCGAGGCCCCAGGTGATCAGGATACGCGCGATCCAGGCACGCGCGCCGAACCGCCGCATCGCGAGGTTGCTCGGGATCTCGAACAGCACGTAGGTGATGTAGAACAGCCCGCCACCCAGCCCGAAGGCGGCGTGCGAGAGGCCGACGTCGTGGTTCATCTGCAGCGCGGCGAAGCCGACGTTGACCCGGTCCACGAAGGCGATGAAGTAGCACACCATCAGGAACGGGACGATGCGCCAGGTGATGCGCGCGATCGTCAGCCGCTCGATGCTGTCAGGCTCGACCGGTCGTTCGGGGGGTGCCGCTGCCATGATGATCGCTCTTGGGAGGTCTCGCGCGCCCTCGGCGCGACGCGTTGGACCGGGAGGGTAGAACCCCGCGCGCCCACACACAACGCGCCCGGACTCGCGGCTGTCAAGCATCGGCGAGGCGGCAAACGCGCGGGGCGCGCGGTCAGGCGTGGGCGCGGGCGGCCGAACGTCCCATATCGGGGGGATGGCGCAGCCCAACCTGATCTTCGACCCCGACCTCCTTCGCCACCGGCTCGAACGCGCGACGCGACGGGGCCCGGCGGATTTCCTGCTCACCCGCACGGTCGCCGACATCGTCGAGCGCCTCGCTGCCGTGCAGCGTCGCTTCGGATGGATCGCCGACGTCGGCACGCCGGGTCCGTCGCTCGCACGGGCGGTCGCCTCGATGTGCCCCGAGGCCTTCGTCGCGCATGTTGGCCCATTGTTCGGACCGCTCGCCGGACCTGCGGGACGCGTCGCGGCGGTGGGAGGCGACGCCGAGCACCTGCCGTTCGCCGCCGGCCGGTTCGACCTCGCCGTCTCCGCGCTGGCGCTGCAGACCGTCAACGACCTGCCGGGCGCGCTCATCCAGATCCGCCGCGCGCTCAAGCCGGACGGGCTGTTCCTCGGCGCGCTCGTCGGTGGCCGGACGCTGCACGAGTTGCGCGCCGTGCTGACGGAGGCGGAGGCCAAGGTGAGCGGCGGCGCTAGCCCGCGCGTCGCCCCTTTCGCCGACGTGCGCGACATGGGCGGCCTGTTGCAACGCGCCGGCTTCGCGCTGCCGGTCGCCGACAGCGAGATCCTCACGGTGCGCTACGACACCTTGTTCGCGCTGATGGCCGACCTGCGCGCGATGGGCGCCACCAACGCGCTCGCGTCCCGCACCCGCGCCCCCACCCGCCGCGAGATTTTCCTGCGCGCGGCCGCCCTGTACCGGGAGCGACACGCGGACCCCGACGGCCGCATCCGCGCGACCTTCGAGATCATCTCCGTGTCGGGATGGGCGCCGGACCCGAGCCAGCAGCAGCCCTTGAAGCCCGGCTCGGCCAAGGTGAGCCTCGCGAGCGTGCTCAAGGACCGCAGCGGCGAGCTGTCGTGAGCCGACAGGCGGGCGCTCGGGATCGAACAGCTCCGTGGTGGCCGTCCTCGTCGGCACGTCACCGTTCGGCCGGGTGTTGCGCGCCATCCGCGATGATCCGGGCATGACGGCGGTCGACGGGCAAACGGGCGCCATCGTTCCCAGTCCGTGAACGGTGGCGCGTCGTGGCCGGCGCGGGCTGGCTTTATCGCCTGCAAGGCTGCCGGGAGGACGGTCAAAGCTTGGCGGCGGCGTTCGCCGGCGGCGGTCTCGACCGCGTGGCGTCCCTCCGCTTCGACGCCGTGGTGCGGGACGCGTGCTGGTTCGACGGTGGGGATTGGTGGTTGTCGACCGAACCACCGCCGATGTGACCGTCGGACGTGTCGGTCACACGAACAGGGTGGGCGCCGCGTCCCCGCCATTGACCTCCAGCGCCGATAAGCTGACGCCGAGCAGCCGCACGCCCCGTCGCGCCGGCAGCACGCCGTCCAGCAGGCCGAAGCTCGCCGCCTCCAAAGCCTCGCGGCTCGCGACCGGCACCGGGAACGATCGACTCCGCGTGACCTGGGCGAAATCGGCGTATTTGACCTTCAGCGTCACCGTCCGGCCGCCGACCCCGTTGGCTTGGCAGTGCCGCCACACCTTGTCGAGGATGGGGCGCAGCGCCTCGTGCATCGCCGCGCGATCGCGCAGGTCGGCGGGGAACGTGTTCTCCGCCCCGACCGACTTGCGGACGCGGTTGGCCCGCACCGGCCGCTCGTCGATGCCGCGCGCCACGCCGAAATAGTAGCCGCCCGACTTGCCGAAATGCTCCTGGAGGAAGGCGAGCGACTTGCCCGCGAGGTCGGCGCCCGTGGCGATGCCCAGGCGCAGCATCTTCGCCTCCGTCGCCGGGCCGACGCCGTGGAACCGGCCGATCGGCAGGCCGGCGACGAAGGGCGGCCCCATGCGCGGCGTGATGACGGTGAGACCGTCCGGCTTGCGGTGGTCGGAGGCGAGCTTGGCGAGGAACTTGTTGTAGGACACGCCGGCCGAGGCGGTGAGGCCGGTCTCGTCCTGGATGCGCGCCTTGATGGCGCGGGCCACGGCTGTCGCGGTCGGCAGGCCCTGGCTGTTGTCGGTGACGTCGAGGTAGGCCTCGTCGAGCGAGAGGGGCTCGATGATCGCGGTGTGCTCGGCGAAGACGGCGCGGATCTGCAGTGACACCGCCTTGTAGACCTCGAAACGCGGCTTGACGAACACCAGCTCCGGGCAGCGCCGCCGCGCCGTGACAGAGGCCATCGCCGAGCGCACCCCGAACACGCGGGCCTCGTAGCTCGCTGCCGCCACCACGCCGCGCTCGCGGTTGCCGCCGACCGCGACCGGGCGGCCGCGCAGCGAGGGATCATCACGCTGCTCGACGGAGGCGTAGAAGGCGTCCATGTCGACGTGGACGATCTTCCGCTGGCGCGGCGCGGCGTTGGGATCGAACCGGTCGAGCGTCGGCACCATTCCCCTCCCGCCCGAGATCACGTCGACGCCCGCCCGGTGCGCTCCTCGCTCGCCATGGGGATCGTTTCCACGATCTATGAAGGGACACCCCGATGCGCAGCACCTCGAGGAGCGATCTCCTGGGGAAAACATCGTTTTGACCGGAAGGCGCTCGCCCGTGACGCGCGTCGGCGCGATGCCGGGCGCATCACCCGCCATCCCGGCCGCCTGCTTGCGGCTTCCCGAAGTCTCGCCTGCGGGTTGAACACCGGGCCTGGCCGGCCGTCCGATCCCGGCGATCGCGTGAACCGCATGGGCGCCCGCGAATGGCTCAGGCAGGCTGCGGACGACTGGCGTGAAGATGGTCGCGGAGCAGCGTGGCCGCTGCCGACATCACCCTGTCCTTGCCGGTTATGATCACGAGTTCGCGGGCCGCCCAGGGGTCGGTCAGATCCTCGACGTGCAGGCCCATCGGCACGCCCAGCAGGCGGAACACCGGCTTCGGGACCACCGCGATGCCAAGCCCCGCGTGCACCGTCCGGCAGATCGCGTCGAAGCCGGGCACGTGGATGCGCAGGCGCAACGGCTTGCCGGCCTCCTGCGCGGCGCGTTCGCATCGCTGGAAGATGGAACTCTCGCGGTGCAAGCCGATCTGATCGAAGTCGAGCGCGTCGGCGAAGGGTAGGGAACCTCGTCCGACCAGGGCGTGATCCGCGCGCATCATCACCACGAGGCGGTCACGGCGATAGGGGAGGACGTGGACGTCGCGAAGGTCGACATCGCCCGCGCATGTCCCGATCTCCGCGTAACCATCGCCGACGCCACTGACGACGCCCGCGGAGGGACGCTCCTCCAGGCCGACACGCAGATCGCTGTTCGCGTCGAAGAAGGTCTTCAGGTCACCCGGCAGCGGCCCGACGATGGTGGACAGGTTTGACAGCATGCGCACGTGCCCGCGCACGCCCAGCTTGTATTCGCCGAGTTCGGCGATGAGCGACGAGGTGGCGACCAACACCCGCCGGGCATGCTGGAGCATGCTGTCGCCAGCCGGCGTGAGCCGCATCCCGCTCGTCGCGCGCTCGAAAAGGACGACGTCGAGGTCGGTTTCCAGATCGAGCAGGCGCTTGCTGGCAGCCGACGGCGCGATCCCCTCGCGCGTGGCGGCGCGGGTGAGGACACCTTCTTCCGCGACGGCCACGAAAAGACGCAACGTCGTCAGGCTGATCCTGTCAGAACGGAGCGGCACTGCCACCATCGCGTCTTCACCTCGCCGCGCGACCAATTTCCCGAAGCGGGCGTGTTCACCCACCGATGCGGTTCGATCGCCAAATTCGAATGCGCCTTCGTGGTTCACCTACGCGCGCATCAGAACGATCCAAACGATCGCGGGTTTGGGACGGACATGAACGAGCCGGGCTCGCCGCGACGATTGAGTGGATCGATGGAGCGCTCGCCAAGCGCCATCGGGAGCCGTCCCGAGCGCCGACCGCACCAGGAGACTGAACCATGCATGACTTCCTTCAACGTCCCAAGACCCGCAACGCGAAACTCCGCGAACTCCTTCAGACCCCGCCGGTCATCGCCCCCGGCGCCCATGACGGGCTGTCGGCCCGTTTGGTCGAGCAGGCCGGCTTCGACGTCGTCTACATGGGTGGCTACGCCACCACCGGTTCTTTGCTGGGTCGACCCGACATGGCGCTGTTGTCCGGCACACAGATGGTCGAGAACGCCCGCCGCATGGCGGAGGCGGTGACCATCCCGCTCGTCGCCGATGCCGACACCGGCTACGGCAACGCCATCAACGTCATCCGCACCGTCCACGAGTACGAGGCGGCGGGCGTTTCCGCCATCCACCTGGAGGACCAGACCGCGCCCAAACGCTGCGGGCACATGGCCGGCAAGGGCGTGATCCCGGCCGGCGAGATGGTCGGCAAGCTGAAGGCGGCCATCGCCGCGCGCACCGATCCCGACTTCGTCATCATCGCCCGCACCGACGCGCTCGCCATCCACGGCGTCGAGGAGGCGGTGAAGCGCGGGCAACGCTACGCCGACGCCGGGGCCGACGTGGTCTGGGTCGAGGCGCCGACGACCGAGGCCGAGTTGGAGACGATCACCAAGGGCCTCAAGGGCGTCCCCGTGTTGCTGAATTGGCTGGAGAACGGCGAGACGCCGATGATCGGCCTGGACAAGATCAAAGCCTACGGTTTCGGGATGGTGATCTACCCCATCGGCTCCGTTTTCACGATGCTGACCGCGTTGCGGGAACACTATGCCAGCGTCCGCAAGGTGGGTACGCCGATCGACCGCGTCGGCCAACTGCCGAAATTCGAGGATTTCACCAGCGCCGTGGGCAAGCGGGAGATCGATAAATTGATCGAGCGGTTCGGCGATCCCGACGCCGGCAAATCCTGAGCGCCGGTCATTCGCAAGCGCCGGCCAACGACGACCTCTCGGGCACCGGCTGGTCGATCAGGTCCTCAGCCGGCCGATAAGTCACCCCAACGCGCCATTCCCATCAAGGACGCCCGCACCATGCCGCACAACCTTTCCCACCTCCTGATGCGCGAACACCTGATGGATGGCGACATGGTCGTCGGATCCGAGGTCGGTCTGCGCATCGACCAGGCCCTGCTGGAGGATGTGCTGGGTCCGATGATCATGCTCGAACTCGAGGCGATGGAAGCCGACCGCGTGAAGGTGTTGGCGGTCCAATACGTCGATCACAACCTCCTCGAAGTCGACAACCTCAACGCCGAGGAACACTTGTTCCTGCGCTCCGCATGCAAGCGCTTCGGGCTCTGGTACAGCCGGCCCGGCACGGGCATCAGCCACCCCACCCACATGCAGCGCTTCGGTAAGCCCGGCGCGGTGCTGGTGGGTGGCGACAGCCACACGTCGGCGGCCGGCAGCATGGGTATGCTGGCGATCGGCGCCGGCGGCGCCGATATCGCCTTGGCGATGATGGGCGAGCCCTTCTACGTCAAGATGCCGGAGATCTGGGGCGTCCACCTCACCGGCGCCCTTCCGGACTGGGTCAGCGCGAAGGACGTCGCGTTGGAGATGCTGCGCCGGCACGGCGTCGAGGGCGCCTTCGGGCGCATCGTCGAGTATCACGGGCCGGGCCTCGCCTGCCTCTCGGCGATGGACCGGCACGTCATCGCCAACATGGGTGCCGAGATGGGCGCCACCACCACCATCTTCCCCTCCGACGAGCGCACCCGCGAGTTCCTCGTCAACGTCGGACGCGAGGACGATTGGCGACCCCTGGCGGCCGAGGACGGCGCCACCTACGACCACCACGAGTCCATCGACCTGTCGACGCTCGAGCCGCTGATCGCCGTCCCATCAAGTCCTGGCAACGTGGTCCGGGTGCGCGACGTGCCCAAGCGCGACGTTTATCAATCCTACATCGGCTCCTCGGCGAACCCCGGCTACCGTGACTACGCGGTGGTCGCGGCCATCGTGAAGGGGCACACGCCGCACGACCGCATCTCGCTCGACATCAACCCGAGCACGCGGCAGGTTTACGAGCATCTCGTGGCCGACGGGCACATCGCGGCGCTGCTGGAGGCTGGCGCGAGGCTGCACCAGCCGGGCTGCAACGGCTGCATCGGCATGGGCCAAGCGCCGGCGGCGGGCCGCGCGTCGCTGCGCACCGTGCCGCGCAACTTTCCCGGCCGGTCCGGCACCAAGGAGGACGCCATCTACCTGTGCAGTCCGGAAACGGCGGCGGCGTCGGCGCTCACCGGCATCATCACCGACCCGCGCGACCTCGACATGGACTACCCCCGGATCACCGAGCCGGCGGGGCCGCGCGCCAGCATGCTCAAGCTCGTGCCGCCAGCCGAGCCGGAGGTGGCGCGGGCGACCCGGCTGGAGAAGACGGACAACATCACCAGCCTCCCCGACCTCGACGCGCCCGGCGACGACCTGTCCGTCGCGGTGCTGCTGAAAGTGCCCGACGACATCTCCACCGACGACATCGTCCCCGCCGGCAAGCTCCTGCCGTTCTGGGCCAACATCCCCCACGTCTCGACCTTCACCTTCCGCGACATCGCCGGTGACTACCCCGATCGGGCCAAGGCGAAGCGGAAGGAGGGGACGCTGCACGCGATCATCGCCGGCCAAAACTACGGACAGGGGTCGAGCCGCGAGAACGCCGCCTTGGCGCCACGGACCCTCGGCCTCGGCGCGGTGGTGGCGAAGAGCTTCGCCCGCATCCATTGGCAGAACCTCGTCAACTTCGGCGTCCTGCCCCTCACCTTCGCCGATCCCGGCGACTACGATCGTGTGAAGGTCGACGACACGCTGGAGATCAAGGGGTTCGCCGACGCGCTCGGGGCGGGCCGGGAGGTCGAGGCGAAGATCGGCGAGCGCACCATCAAGCTCAAGCACGACCTCTCGGATCGCCAGATCGCCATCGTTCGTGCCGGCGGTCTCATCAACAAGTGGAAGGCCGATCGCCCCTGAGCGCCACGTCCGCGGCGCGACGGCGATCGGGTGAAATGGCCGCCAACCTGCGCGCGCTCGTCCCTTGACGCCTCGCTCCACCATCCAGGCTCGGTCTCACGATGGCGTTGTTCCCTCATCGGCACGGGCGTGACGGGAGGTATCGACGCACCCATCGGGGCGGATGGTCCCTCCGGTCCGATCCCGTGGCTCGACAAGGGCGGATTCGACCCTCGCGCATCGATCACTTCAAGGGCCGGGTCGCCCGCACAGCCGGGTTCAAGGCGGGTCGGCACCGACAACGACGGCGAACGCTTGCGGGTCAAGGGCGTCCTCGCGAGGTGTCGGATGGAGGTGTCGGTCCCTTCGACCGGCTTCGGCTGGCGAAGCGACGCGATCGACCCGTGCCCGCCGGCGGACTTCGCGGTGGTCGGCGAGGAGGTGAACGGCGAACCCTATGAGGAGGTCGCCGCCAAGTGAGGGACACGTTCCCCGAGAGGATGTAGAACGAGGCGACTTGGGGGGAGTAGCGGATGGCATCGCGAGAAAGCGTCGCCCCGTCCTTTCCCTCGCGTTCGATGTCGCGGCTACCCCGGCAAGGTCGTTCCCGACGCTTCGGCCACGGGACGTCAGGGTGGGCGCCCACCCTTGTCGAAGTCCATCACTCGGGTTCGTGGGAGCATCCCCTTGATCAAGCGTTTCTCCGATCATGCGGCCAATGAGCGGACCTTCCTGGCGTGGATACGCACCGCGATCGCGGTGGAGGCGTTCGGTTTCTTGGTCGAGAAGTTCGACGTGTTTCTGCGGGTGGCCAGCCGGACGGGCGGCGTGAAACCACCCCCGGTCATCGGCGAAACCATCAGCGACGTCGTCGGCCTCCTGCTGCTGTTGCTCGGTGGGTTGATCGTGGTGTTGGCGACGATCCGCTTCCGGCGCTTGGCGGTCGCGATCGACAGCCCCGACGAACAAGCCGCATATGGCGCGCGGATCGATTACGTGATCGTGGGCCTGTTGATCGTGTTCGGCGGCGTTCTCTTCACCTACATGAGCTTTTCAGTCCTGCGCGGCCATTGAAGCGCCAAGTGCATTTGAAGCGCCAAGTACATCTGAAGCGTCAAGTACATCGGAGGTGTTGGTCGCCGACCGGCCGTTTCCGGCTTGCTCCACGTTGCGCTCATCGCCGTTTTCCGGCCATCCGAACCAAATCAAAGGTTCAGCGAGATCGAAGGCCCGGCGAGCGCGACCCCGGCTACGTTCGTTGGCGTCTTCGCCGGCCGCCCCCTTCCCACCAGGGGGCCAGCGCTGGCTGGCGGCTGGCTGTTTCGGGCGACCCGCCGACGACGAGAGGGCCTCGCTTCGCCTGGAGACCGGGCCCAAGGCGGCGGGCGGTGCTCGACAGTCGCAGCCCGTGACGCTCACCTTGACGGCGCGTACCGGAACTTGGTCTTCACCTCGACGGTTCGCCTGACGCCAGGGTGCGATGCCAGCACCCGCAGGTGGCGCCATCGGGGGCGAGGGGGGCGAGCCGCCGCGATCGGACGCCTTCCCGGACGGTTAGGCCGCGAGCTTCACCATGGTGTCAGCGGACGTGACCCTGTTACGACCGTTCGCCTTGGATGCGTAGAGCGCGGCATCGGCCGCCGCGACGAGATCGGCGGGACAATCGCCTGCTCGCGGGCTGACGCTAGCCGACCCAATGCTCACGCTCACGACCCCGAACGGCGACCCCGAATGCGGGATCGCTGTTCCAAGGACGTTCTGTCGGATCGTTTCAGCCACTCGCGAGGCGCCATCGGCGTCGGTGCACGGGAGGACGACCGCGAACTCCTCGCCACCGTACCGGGCCGCCAAATCGCTGGGTCGGCGCAGGGTGTTCCTCAGGCACAGGGCCAGCGCCGTCAGCGCTTCGTCACCGGCGATGTGACCGAACGTGTCGTTGTAGGCCTTGAAGCAGTCGGCATCGACCATCAGCAGCGACAGCGTCGTACCCTGACGGACGGCCAAATCCCACTCGCGCCGCAGCACCTCCGCGAACCGGCGCCGATTGGCCAGGCCGGTCAGCCCGTCCTCATCCGCCAGCCGAAGCAACGCGGCTTCCGCGACGGTGCGTCGACGAAGCTCAAGGCGCAACCACACGACGAGGGCGAGGATCAGCGCGATGCACACGGCAAGCACAATCGCGATGCGGACCATCTTGTGCCACCAATCGGCATAGATGTCGTCCATGGACAGGCTCACCACCACGACGAGGGGCAGTCCCTCAAGCCGCCGATAATGGATGAGGCGCTCGACACCATCGATCGCGGAGGCCGCTTGGTACTCCCCTTCGGCTGGGGCGGTCGACCGGCTTGAAAGCATCCGGGGCTTGTAGATGCGGCCGATCATGGTTGGTTCGAAGGGTTCACGCATCAGCAGCATGCCGTCGTCGCGCAGCAGGCTCACCGCTCCCCGGGGACCAAGGCTGGCCTTGGAGAACAGGCGGCTGAAATAGGCGATATGCAACGTGCCCATGACCACGCCGCCGAACTTGCCGTCGGGTCCTGTGATGCGATGGCTGATCCCGGAGGTTAGATCGCCGTCTTGCTGCGCCATGTTGGGATGGCCCACGTAGAGGCCGAAATCATCATTGTCGCGCTGGACCTTGAACCAGTCGCGCTCGGACAGATTGCTGGCGGGCGGCTCTGGGTTCGAGGAGTCGATCGTGACGTTTCCGGCGGCGTCGAGAACCTTGATCGGACCAAGGTAGGAGGCGGTCGCCGCGCGATCGAACAAGATCAGGCGACGCAACTTGGACGGTGCGGCCATGATGTCCGGGTCACGCATATCGTCCAGGACGCCTTGGATCGACAGGTCGAAGAACTCGATGTTGCGAGCGATGTCTTGCGTGATGATCGCGGAAAGGTTGGTGGCTTCGTTCGACGCGCTCCTGAGGTCCGCCTCGCGGACATCGCGCAGCAGAATGCCAACGATCGCGCAGATCAGGGCGAGCGCCACGGCGAGTAGCAGGCATAATCCCGTCATCAATCGACGGGTTTCGAAGCCCTTTCGTGTTCGGCTTCCGATCAACAAATTGGCAGCCCCGAACCGACGACGATCGCCAAGAAAGCACCTCAGGTCGAGCGGCTTCCCCGTCCCCTTAGGTTAGGTGAACTTCGTTGATGAGGTGTTAGCTCGCCTCACGCCCGTTCATACCCTGCGGCTGTGAAGTAGTTTGCGCACTCGGCTGCCGAGAAGGCGTCCAGGCTCTCGCCGATGACGCGCCAAAGGTCGGCGATGGTCCGGGCGGCGGCCTTTGGCGGCAATGCCTTAGCGTCGCGGCCATGGCCGTGAAATCGGCGCCGGCCGCCGCGCCGCCCGTATTCATGTCGTCAGCCTCCGCTGCGTGGAAGCGACCGATGACTTCGACGCGGTTGATCATCAGTCTTCCTCCTCCGCGTGGTCGGCGCGCAACGTCTCGAAAACGTCCATCCTGCGTGCGGCGCGCAGCAGATCGGGCAGCTTCGCCTCGTACTTGGCCCGACACGGCCGCTTCATCTGCACCGCGAAGAAGGCGTCGCGATCGCGCCAAGTCTCATAGAGCATGAACACGGCGGCATCGTCCGCCGACCGATGCAGGAGCGTGTTCACGAAGGTAGGCTCGTGGCGCATCTCTTCGTTTACCGCGTTGACCAGAACGAGGTACCCGCGAGCCCCTGGATGGGGCGATCACTGGCGCTCTCGCTGCCTGGGACAGCGCCCGCTGCGTCCAGAATCTGGACGCCATGGTTCGGTGCGCCAAGCGGCTCCGTGACCTGCGTCCGTCGCCCGGCGCTCGCTTGTGCTGAACTTGGTCGTTCGTGTCAGCGGCGCGTCGCCCCCATCACGCAAGGCGTTGCGCGCAGCGGCGTCGCCCCAGCGCATCGACGAGGGCCGCCGTCTTCCGTCGCTGGCGGCAGCGTCGGACGGGATGGACCCGGACCGTGGCTCTGGCACGTCAGCGCTGGGCGGCGTGGCGCTCGGTCCACGATTTCAACTCCGCGTCCGACACGCTCGGAACCGCCTTCAGGAACGCCACCAGGGACCACAGCTGTTGGTCGGGTACGGGCGTGGCCCCTGTGCCGAAGCTCGGCATGCCCGACATCTTGATCCCATTCTTAAACACCCAGAACAATTCGCCGGGCTTCATGTTTCTGATGACCGCCTTCAGGTTGGGTTGCGGGTTGAGGCCCTGGGAGAAGCGCGCCGGCCTCGCGCCGAGCCCGCCGTGGCAGGACTGGCAGCTCAATCGGGCGTAGGTGTCCGCGCCCTCGGCCACGGCCGCCGGGTCATCGAGGGAGGCGGGCGCGTCCGCCGTCGCGTGCCGCGCGATCGAGGCTTGGCGGACGTCCGCCAGCACCCAGTTGACGAGTCCCGGATCGGCGTCGTCGGCCGCGACGCTGAAGAAGCCGCCGAAGAAGAACACGGCCGCGCCCAGACCCAGCAGGATCGTCAGGCAGCCGACCGCCGCCAAGGATTTCACGACCATCGCGGGAGGCTCATCATCGAGACCGGAGGAACTCATCGGCGTTCGCGACGCATCACGACGTCGCCGTCATTGCGCGGCCACGGCTTCGTGCGCCACGACGTTCAAGCGCGTCGGCTTCGAGCCTCCCCTCAGCCGGTCGAGGTAGATGTAGACGATCGGCGTCGTGAAGAGCGTGAGGAGTTGCGACACGAGCAGGCCGCCGACCATCGCGTAGCCGAGCGGCTGCCGCAACTCGGAGCCGATCCCCGTGCCGAGCATCAGGGGCACGCCCCCGAACAACGCGCACAGGGTGGTCATGAGGATGGGCCGGAACCGCAGCCGGCAGGCCTCGAAGATCGCAACCTCCGGGGTCAGCCCCCGCTCGCGCTCGGCCTCGCGCGCGAAGTCGACGAGCATGATGCCGTTCTTCTTGACGATGCCGATCAGCAGGATGATGCCGATCAGGCCGATGACGTCGAGCGGTCGACCGAACAACTCCAGCGTGAGGAGCGCGCCGAGGCCGGCGGAGGGCAGCGTCGAGAGGATGGTGATCGGGTGGATCGCGCTCTCATAGAGCGCGCCCAGGATCAGGTAGACCGTGACCAGCGCCGCGACGATCAGCACGGGGGTGCTGCTGAGCGATGCCTGGAACGCCTGCGCGTTGCCCTGGAAGCTCGTCGACACGGTGGACGGCAAGCGCAGACCGGCCCTCGCCCGCTGGATCGCCGTCACGGCGGCGCCGACCGACGTGCCGGGGGACAGGTTGAAGCTCAACGTGACCGATGGGAACTGGCCCTGGTGGTTGATCGAGAGCTGGACGCCGGACGGCACGATCCTGGCGATCTGGCTGAGCGGCACTTCTCCCCCGGAGGCGGAACGGACGTAGATCCGGTTGAGCGCGAAGGGACCGAGCTGGAACTTGGGATCGACCTCCAGGATCACGTAGTAGTTGTTGAGTGCGGTGAAGACCTGGGCGACGTGACGCTGTCCGAAGGCGTCGTAAAGCGTGTCATCGACGCTCGCCGGCATGATGCCGAGCCGCGAGGCGGCGTCGCGATCGACGACGAGGCTCAACTGCCGTCCTCCCGTGCCCTGGTCGGTGGCGACGTCGGACAGCTCCGGCAAGCGCCGCAGCGCGTCGAGGAGCCGGGCGGACCAAGTCGTCAGCTCTCCCTGGTCGACGTCGGTCACCGTGTACTGGTACTGCGTCTTCGACAGGCGGCTCGCCAGGTTGATGTCCTGCGTCGCCTGCATGAAGGCATGGATGCCGGTTACACCCCGAAGCTTGGCGTCGAGCCGGTGGATGATCTGGTCGGCGTCGGCGTCGCGCTCGTCGCGGGGTTTCAGGAGGATGAACAGGCGGCCGTTGTTCTCCGTCACGGTCGGGCCGCCCGGGCCGATGTAGCCGGTCGCGTTGCTGACGGCGGGGTCGGCGGCGATGATGTCGATGACCGCCGCCTGCCGGGCGGCCATGTCCTGCGGCGAGGCATCCTGCGCCGCCTCGGTGATGCCGGTGATCAGGCCGGTGTCCTGCTGCGGGAAGAAGCCTTTCGGGATGTGGATGAACAGGAAGCCGGTCAGGCCGATCGTTGCGAACATGACCATCAGCGTCGTGAAGCGGAACCGGAACACGACGCGCAGGCACGCCTCGTACCCGCGCTGGAGCATCAGGAAGCACCGCTCCAGGCCGCGCGGGAGCGCCCCTTCCGGGTGCTCCGAGCGTGCGGGCAACAGGGTGGCGCAGAGCATCGGCGTCAAGGTCAGCGACACGAGCGCCGAAACCGCGATGGCGACGCTGACGGTGACGGCGAACTCCTGGAACATCTTGCCGATCACGCCCGACATGAGCAGGAGCGGGATGAACACCGCGATGAGCGAGACCGAGATGGAAAGGATGGTGAAGCCGATCTCGGCCGAGCCCTTCAGCGCCGCCTCCAGTGGTGACGATCCCTCCTCGATGTGGCGGGCGATGGTCTCGATCATGACGATGGCGTCGTCGACCACGAAGCCCACCGCGATGGTCAGACCCATCAGCGAAAGGTTGTCGAGGCTGTAGCCTAACAGCCGCATGACGCCGAACGTGCCCACCAGCGAGATCGGCACCGCCACCGCCGGGATGACCGTCGCCCAGACCTTCCGGAGAAACACGAAGATGACCAACACGACCAGCGCGACCGTCAGCAGCAGCGTGAACTGGACGTCGGTGACGCTCGCCCGGATCGTCTGCGTGCGATCGGAGGCGATCACCACGTCGATGCCCGCCGGCAGCCCGGCCTTGAGCTGCGGCAGCGCGGCCTTGATCCGGTCCACCGTCGCGATGACGTTCGCGCCCGGTTGCCGCTGGATCGCGAGCACCACCGCCGGTCGCTCATCGTACCAGCCGTGCAGGGTGATGTCCTCGGGCGCGACCACCGCGCGACCGACGTCGCGTAGGCGGATCGGGGCCCCGTTGCGGTAGGCCAGGATCAGGTCGTCGTAGTCCCGCGTCCGGAACAGCTGATCGTTGGTCTTCAGCAGGTAGGATTGGCGCGCGCCGTACAGCTCGCCCTTGGGTTGGTCCACGGTCGCGACGCCTAACGCGGTGCGGATCTGCTCGAGGTCGAGGCCCGCCGCAGAGACCTGCGCGGGGTTGACCTGGACGCGGATCGCCGGGTTCTGCTGGCCGCCGATGGTGACCAGGGCGACGCCTGGCATTTGCGCGATCTTCTGCGCCACGATGCTGTTGGCGTAGTCGCTGACCCTGGTCAGCGGCATCGTCCTCGACATCATCGCGATGAGCAGCACCGGCACGTCGGCCGGGTTGGTCTTCTTGTAGACCGGCGGCGAGGGCAGCGTCTTCGGGAGCTGGCCGGCGGCGGCGTTGATGGCCGCCTGGACATCGAGCGCCGCGCCGTCGATCGAGTGGCCGAGCGCGAACTGCAGCGTGATCTGCATGGTGCCGGTGCCGGCGCTCGACGTCATCGATTGCAGCCCGGCGATCTCGCCGAACTGCCGTTCCAGCGGGGTGACGAGCGAGGACACGACCGTCTGCGGGTCGGCGCCCGGCAGCTGCGCCGTCACCTGGATCGTGGGCGTGTCGACGGTGGGCAACGCCGCGACTGGCAGCTGGAGGTAGCCGGCCGCGCCCAGCAGGACGACCGCCACCATCAGCATGGTCGTCGCGACCGGCCTGCGGATGAACCCCGACGACAGGTTCATGGCACTTGGTTCATGGCACTTGGCTCATGGCAGCATGCCGGCGCTGGCCGTGGTGGAGGACCTGACCGGCCCCGCGCGGGGTCCGGCCGCCGCGACCTTCGACCCGTCGACGAGGCCGTATTGCCCGTCGGTGACGACGGTCTCGCCGGCTTTCAGCCCCGTGTCGACGAGGACGCGGTCGTCGCGCGACTGGCCGATGGTCACGGGCCGCATCCGTGCGACGTCGTCGGGGCCGACGACGTAGACGTAGGGGTCGGTCGGCCCTTGCTGCACGGCGGCGAGCGGCACGGTCACGCCGTCGTGCCGCGTGTCGACGACAAGGTGGACGTTGACGAAGGTGCCGGGCCACAGGGTCCGTCCCACGTTCGGGAACTTGGCCTTGAGCTGCACGGTGCCGGTGGCGGGATCGGCGACGTTGTTGATGAGCAGCAGCCTGCCCCGGTCGAGCTCGCGCTTGTCGTCCGGCGCGTAGGCGATCGCGGTGACGGGACCCTTCCCCAGGGCGGCGTAGACCGTGGGGATGTCCGCCGAGGGCAAGGTGAACAGCGCGGTGATCGGCTGGACCTGGGTGACGACGGTCAGGCCGGTCGTGTCGGTCGGGTGGACGATGTTGCCGATGTCGGTCAATTGGATGCCGACGATGCCGTCGAAGGGCGCGGTGATGGTGGTGAAGCCGAGCTGCGTCCGCGCGGCGGCGACGGTGGCGTCGTCGAGCGCGATCGTGCTCCGCGCCTGCGCGACCAGCGACGTCTGCGTGTCGTACTGCTGCTGCGTCACCGCCTTGGTGGCGGCTAGCATCTTATAGCGTTCGAGGTCCCGCTGGTCGTTGGCCAGCACGGCCTCGTCGCGCTCGCGCGTCGCGACCGCCTGGTCGAATTGCGCCTTGTAGAGGCTGGCATCGACTTGGGCGATCTCCTGCCCCTTCTTGAGGACCTGACCCTCGACGAAGTCGACGCGCTCGAGCAGGCCCGAGACCTGGACGTGGATCGTGGCGGTCTTCAGCGCCTGCACCGTCCCGAGGCCCTCGCGGATGATCGGCACGTCCTGACCTCGCGCCACGGCGAGGGTGACGGGGACCGCGTCGGTCGCCGCATGCGCGGCGCCCATCCAGAAAGGGACCAGCGCGAAGGTGGCGCGCATCCCGAGACGGCGCAGTTGGCGCATGACGATGACCTGGTTGCGATTGGAGCTCATCATGGAACACCCGACCTCACGCGCGCCAATGATTTCTCATCATAGGTACATGCACGATTTGAATGTTCCAGGTGGCTACACGATACAGCCCTGGGGTCGCCGCCGCTCGTCGCCTTGATGCGGTGTTCGCCACCGGCCCGCAGGCGCAGTGCGCCTGGCCCGCGCACGAGGATGGATGGCGGGACTTCTGAGCGGCTCCGGCGTGCCATCCCATCGTATGAGCGACCAGTCCATCTGCCTGTGCATGATCGTCAAGGACGAGGCGCCGGTGATCCGCCGCTGCCTTGGCTCCGTGCGCCCGCTGATGGATGCCTGGCTGGTGGTCGACACCGGCTCCACCGATGGCACGCAGGCGATCGCGCGCGAAACACTCGCCGACCTGCCGGGCGCGCTGGTCGAGGGGCCTTGGGTCGACTTCGCCCACAACCGCTCCGAGGCGCTGGCCCTGGCGCGCCCGCGTGCCGACTACACCTTCGTCATCGACGCCGACGACGAGCTGCTGATCCCGCCGGGCTTCGTCCTGCCGTCCCTTGACGCCGACGGCGGGCGTGACGCGTCGAGGAAGTGGACGAGGAACACGCGCATCCCGTGGGCGATCAGGCCCGTCCACGCCCTCGCGTCGCCGGCCATCGCCTCGCGCCGGTAGCGCGCGACATGGGAGTGCGGCGCGAATTGAGGTCGCGCGTCACGGCGCGCTTGCGCACGTGGTGCATGGACTGGTCACGGTTGAGCCCGATCTCCCTACCGTGGAGCGAGGTAGAACGGCAGGTCGAACAAAGGGTTGGGTGCGACCTGGATGCGGCGGTGGGCGAGGTAGTGCGCCAGCGGCGAGACGCGGCGCCCAACCTTGTCGGCTGAGCGGTACCAGGCGAGGTCGAAGAAGGACTCCGGCCGACAGCCGGCGCGCTCGCCCGCGCCGACGTCATGTGCAAGAAGAGTGGCCACATCAGTCGGATCGCTCCAGAACCCGTTGGTCGGTAGTCGACGACTATTGGCCACCTGATCTTCCCCCTTTGAAGTGGTCCGCCCTGAGGTATGGCTTTCGAGCCTC
>CAXSDP010000051.1:0-1563 GCA_964235705.1 uncultured Beijerinckiaceae bacterium
GTGGTCGGCTCGTCGGCGATCAGCAGCTTCGGCCGGCAGGCGAGCGCCATGGCGATCATCACGCGCTGGCGCATGCCGCCGGAGAAGCGGTGCGGGTACTCGTGGACGCGCGAGCGCGCCGCCGGGATGCGCACCTTGTCGAACAGCCGGACCGTCTCCGCCTCCGCCCGCTGGCGTGACAGGCCGCGATGCAGCCGCAGCGCCTCGCTGATCTGGAAGCCGACGGTCAGCACCGGGTTGAGGCTCGTCATCGGCTCCTGGAAGATCATCGCGACGTCGTCGCCGCGCACCCGCCGCATCGCCGGCTCCGGCAACGCGAGGAGATCGCGGCCCTCCAGCGCGATCCGCCCAGTGACGCGGCTCGTCGCCGCCGGCGTCAGCCGCATGCAGGACAGCGCCGTGACGCTCTTCCCCGAGCCGGACTCGCCGACCAGCGCCACCGTCTCGCGGGGACCGATGGTGAAGGACACGCCGTGTACCACCTCCCGCCACCCCTCGTCGGTCTTGAACGAGGTCCGCAGGTCCTCCACCGAGAGGACCGGCACCGCCTCGCCAGCCCCGGTCATCGCGCGCGCGCTCACCGTGAACGCCTCGGGTCGAGCGCGTCCCGCAGGCCGTCGCCGAGGAAGTTGATCGACAGCACCGTGAGGAAGATGGCGGCGCCGGGGAACAGCGCCCAATGGGGCGCGGTGTCGAGGTGGTCCTTGGCGTCGAACAGCAGCCGCCCCCAGGTCGGGATGTCGGGCGGGAAGCCGAGCCCCAGGAAGGACAGCGTCGATTCCGCGATGATGGCGGCGGACACCTCGATGGAGGCGGCGACGATCACCGGCCCGATGGCATTGGGCAGGATGTGCCGGACCACCAGCCACCAGGAACCGGCCCCGGCGGCGCGTGCCGCCTCGACGAACTCCTTCTCGCGCAAGGACAGGAACTGCGCCCTGACGAGCCGGGCGATGGGCATCCAGCGCAGGCCGCCGATGACGACCACGACCATCACGAAGACGCCGCCCTGGACGCCGAACAGCGCCTTCAGCTTGTCCCGGAACAGGTAGATGATGAGGAGGAGGAGCGGCAGCTGCGGCAGGGACAGGAACAGGTCCGTCACCCACATCAGCACGGCGTCGAGCACGCCCTTCGCCATGCCGGCGAGCGCCCCCACCGCGACGCCGACCGTCGTCGCCACCAGCATGGCGGCGATGCCCACCGCGAGCGAGATGCGACCGCCGTAGATCATGCGGGCGAGGAGATCCTGACCGAGGTCGTCCGTGCCGAAGGGATGGGCCAGGGTCGGCCCCTGGAGCGTGGCGGAAAAGTCGATGTCGTCGATCGCGATCGGCCACAGCAGCGGACCCAGCAGCACCCCGCCCACGAGCAGCGCCAGGATGAAGATGCTGACGACCGCGAGCCGATGCCGGCGGAACCGCCGCCACATCTCGGCGGCCGGCGACGTGGGGCGCCCGCCGGTTGCCCGGGCGGAACCGGTGGCTGCTGGCTCGGCGGCGGCCGGTGTCGACAGGGCCGGATCGGCGGCGGCCAGGATCGTGGCGGCGTCCGTGGCGGCGT
>CAXSDP010000051.1:1663-28958 GCA_964235705.1 uncultured Beijerinckiaceae bacterium
CGTGGCGGCGTCCCTGCCAGGGTCGCGCTCCGTGAAAGAGAGGTTCGGTGCGCTCCAGGCCGGTTCAGCCATAGGATATCCGGGGGTCGAGCCAGCCGTAGAGGAGGTCCGCCACCAGGTTGAAGAAGACCACCAGGCAGGCGAACACGAAGGTCACCGCCATGACGACCGGCGTGTCGTTGGCGAGCATCGCGTCGATGAGGAGGGAGCCGATGCCGGGCACCCTGAAGATCTGCTCGGTGACGATCGCGCCGCCGAACACGGCCGGCATCTGCAGGGCGACCAGCGTCACCACGGGGATCATGGCGTTGCGCGCGACGTGCCGCCACACCACGACGGTCTCCGCCAGCCCCTTGGCGCGGGCCGTGGTGACGTAGTCGAGCCGCGCCACGTCGAGCACGGCCGAGCGGACGTAGCGCGTGTAGGACGCCGCCTGGAACAGGGCGAGCACGGCGACCGGCATGATCATCTGCGCGAGGTGGTCCCACCACCAGTGCCAGCCGGTGCCGCCGATGTCCGCCTGGTAAACGAACGGCAGCCAACCGAGCTTGATCGAGAACAGCAGGATCAGCAGCAGCCCGGTGAAGAAGGTCGGCAGGGAGAAGCCGACGAAGGCGAGGCCGTTGGCGGCCTGGTCGAACAGCGAGTGCGGCTTGAGCGCGGCGTAGGTGCCCACAGGCACCGCCACCAGCAGGGCCAGCACCTGCGAGGAGCCGACGACCAGCAGCGTGGAGGGGAGCCGCTGCCGGATCAGCGCGTCGACGTTGACCCGGCTCGCGAAGGAGAAGCCCCAGTCGCCGTGCGCCATCGCGAGCACCCAGCGCAGGTAGCGCAGCATGATCGGGTCATCGAGGCCGAACTTGGCCCTGAGCGACGCCGCCACCTCCGGCGGCACGTTCGGGTTGGACGCGAGGTCGCCGAACGGGTCGCCGGGCGCCAGCGCCAGGACGACGAACAGCACCAGGCTGATGCCGATCAGGCTCGGGATCGCGATCAGCAGGCGCCGCGCCAGGTACGCGATCATCGCGCGCGCCGCCGGCTTGGAGCGGGCGGCCGGGTTCGAGCGCGCGGCCTGGCCGCCGTGGCGGCGAGCCTCACGTTTCGCGCCACCAGTCGGACACGGCCCACAGGTCGTTGTCCCAGCCGCTCAGGGGCAGGTGGAGCTTCTTGTTCACGGCCGTCACCTCGGCGCGGTTGATCAGCGGCACGAGGTTGCCCCCCACCGCCATGTCGTTCAACTGGATGAACATCGCCGCGCGCTTGGTCAGGTCGATCTCCGTCTGCGCCTCGCCGTACAGCTTGTCGTAGTCGGCGCTCTGCCAGCGCAGGATGTTGCGGCCCTGCCACTTGTTGGCCTTGGAGGCGACGTCCCACGACACGAACTGCTGGCACCACAGGCCAGGGTCCGGCTGGGTCATGTTGGTCTGGTATTCTTCCATGTCGGCGTAGAAATGCGGGTAGGTGTCCGTGTTCGCGACGTCGGAGGAGAAGAACACCGACGCGGTCACCGACTTGATCTCGATGCCGATGCCGGCCTTCGCGCAGGCCTGCTTGATGATCGCCTGCGTCTTCTGGCGCGGCGCGTTGATGGAGGTTTGGAACACGAAGTTGAGCTTGTATCCGCCCTTGGCGCGCAGGCCGTCCGGCCCCTTCGCCCAGCCGGCGTCGTCCAGCAGCTTGTTGGCCTTGGCGGGATCGAAGGCGAAGCTGGTGGTCTTCGACACGAAGCGCTCGGGGCCGTTGACCGTGTTGGCGGTCGCCTTGCCGGCGCGTCCGTAGATGTACTTCTGGATGGAGGCGCGATCGACCAGCAGCTTCATCGCCGCCAGCACGGCCGGGTCGGAGAAGGCGGGATGCTTCGTCTTGATCGAGGAGCGCTCGCCGTCGACCTCCTTGTTGGGGTCGGTGGCGTTCAGCAGCAGGTGCTCGAGGTTGCCGCCGAAGATCGCTTCGATGCGGCCGCGCCCGCCGGCCTCGAGCTGCTTGAGGATCTCGTCCTCGATCTGCATGTTCCAGGCGAAGTCGTATTCGCCGGTCTGGAGCACCGCGCGGGCGGCCGACACGGCGTCGCCGCCGCCCTTCACCTCGATCGTGTCGAAGAAGGGCCGGTTGGGCAGGTGGTAGCTCGAGTTGCGCTCGCCCCGCACGATGTCGCCGGGGCGGAACTCGACGAACTTGTAGGGGCCAGTGCCGACCGGCGCGAGGTTGGCCGGCGCCTCGCGCGACTTCACCCCGGCGTAGTTGGCGAACACGTGCTTGGGGATGATCATGCCGTAGGTGCCGACGAACGGGTTGGACCACAGCGGCGTCGGCTTGTCGAAGAGGATGCGGACGGTCAGGTCGTCGACCTTCTCGACGGTCATCTCCTTGTAGGAGCCGATCGTCGTCGTCGCGGTCGCCGGGTCCCTGGCGTAGGCCCAGTTGAAGACGAGGTCGTCGGCGGTGAGCGGCATCCCGTCGTGCCACTTCACGCCGGGCTTGATCTTCCACGTGACGGAGCGGCCGTCGGCCCCGACCATGCCGTTCTCCTTGGACGGGATGACGGCGGCGAGCACGGGCAGCAGGTTGGCGTCGTTGTCCCAGGCGGCGAGCGGCTCGTAGAAGATGCGGCAGGCTTCCTGGTCCTTCGTGCCGATCGCGAAATGGGGGTTGATGAGGGTGACGGCCTGCCAGAACAGGAGCTTCAAGGGGCCGCCGCCACCGGCTTTGGTCGGCTTGTAGGCGGCGCGCACGTCGGCGGCCATGGCGACCCCGTTGTCGGCCAGGATCATGCCGGCCATCGGTCCGCTCAAACCGAGCGCCGCCAGGTGCCGCACGAAGTCCCGGCGCGACAGGCGCCCGCGCTTCACCTCGCCGATCAAACCCTTCAGTTGATGTTCGTCCATCGATCCTCCAGCCCCGGCCGTTCGCGCGATGGCCGGGGTAACGCGCCGTCCCCCGCCCTGCAAGGCATGGGCCAGCCGGCCGCGCCTGGATTGGCCGTCCTTGGACTAGTCGCTGTTGGACTGGCCCGCATTTCGCAAACTCCTTAACGTCGAGGAACGCTCGGGCCCGCTCGAACCGCGCGCTTTGCCCGCGCGCGGCGGCGTCTTTCGGAGGGATGACCTTGGATAATCGTAACGCGCTCTGGCACCAGGTGGACGTCCACAAGGAGCGGCTGATCGCGCTCAGCGACAGGGTGTGGGGCATGCCGGAGGTTTGCTACACGGAGGCGCGCTCGGTGGCCGAGCACGTCGCGGAGCTCCACCACCAGGGCTTCCGCGTCCGTGAGGACGTGGCCGGGATCCCGACCGCCGTGATCGGCGAGGCCGGCGCCGGCGGACCGGTGATCGCGTTCCTCGGCGAGTACGACGCCCTGCCGGGCCTCAGCCAGGAGGCGGGCGCGGCCGCCCACCGGCCGGTGGCGTCGGGCGGCCCCGGCCACGGTTGCGGCCACAACCTGCTCGGCTCGGCCGCGCTGCTCGCCGCCGTCGCCGTCAAGGATTGGCTGGCGGAAACCGGCACGCCGGGCCGCGTGCGCTATTACGGCTGCCCGGCCGAGGAGGGCGGGGCCGCCAAGGCCTTCATGGTGCGCGACGGCGCCTTCGCCGACGCCGACGCGGCGATCACCTGGCATCCCCACAGCTTCTGGGAGGTGGCGCCGGCGATCTCGCTCGCCAACACGCGGGTCGACTTCACCTTCGCCGGGCGCGCCGCGCACGCGGCGGTGGCGCCCCACCTCGGCCGCAGCGCGCTCGACGCGGTGGAGTTGATGAACGTCGGCGTGAACTACATGCGCGAACACATGCCAAGCGACGCGCGCGTCCACTACGCCGTGCTCGACACCGGCGGCATCGCCCCCAACGTCGTGCAAACCCACGCGCGCGTACGCTACTCCGTCAGGGCGCGCGACCTGGCCGGCATGATGGAGCTGGTGGAGCGCGTGAAGAAGATCGCGCAAGGGGCCGCCCTCATGAGCGAGACGACGATGACGGCGCGGATCATCAGCGCCGTGTCCGACCTCCAGGGCAACGAGCCGCTGGAGCGCACGCTCCACGGCATCCTCGAAGACCTCGGCCCCCCGCACTGGGACGAGGAGGACCACGCCTACGCCCGGGCCATCCAGGCGACCTTCGGCCCCGGCGACATCGACGCGATCTATCGCTCCGTCGGCCAGCGCCGCACGGACAAGGCGCTGGCCGACTTCGTCGTGCCGATGGACGCCAAGCGCAACCCGGCGGTCGGCTCGACGGACGTCGGCGACGTCAGCTGGGTCGTGCCGACGGTGCAGGCGCACGCCCCGACGGTGGCGATCGGCACGCCGTTCCACACCTGGCAGGTGGTGGCCCAGGGCAAGGCGCCGGCGGCCCACAAGGCGATGGTCCAGGTCGCCAAGGCGATGGCGGCGACCGGCGCCGCCGTCCTCACGGATCCCGCGCTGCTCGCCGCCGCGAAGGCCGACCTCGCCGCCCGCACCGGGCCGCGCGGTTACGTCTCGCCGCTGCCGCCGGAGGTGAAGCCCCCGCTGACCATGTCGACCGAATGAGGTTGGTCGACGGAATGAGGATGGTCGACGGAGTGAGGATGGTCGACGGAGTGAGGGCGGCGGCCGTCAGCGCCATCGCTCCAGGATGGACACGTAGTTGGCGACGGCGGTGCCCCCCATGTTGAAGACGCCGCCGAGGTCGGCGCGCGGCAGCTGCATGTCCCCCGCCTCGCCGGCCAGCTGCATGGCGGCGACCACGTGCATCGACACGCCGGTCGCCCCGACCGGGTGCCCCTTCGCCTTGAGGCCGCCGGAGCGGTTGACCGGCAGCCTGCCGTCGGCCGCCGTCACGCCGTCGAGCGCGACGCGGCCCCCGTGGCCGCGCGGCGCCAGCCCCATCGCCTCGTAGCTCATCAGCTCCGCGATGGTGAAGCAATCGTGCGTCTCGACGAACGACAGGTCGTCCAAGCTCAAACGGGCCTCGTCGAGGGCCCGGTGCCAAGCGATCGCCGCTCCCTCGAACCACGTGGGGTCGCGCCGCGACAGGGGCAGGAAGTCGTTCACGTGGACCGCCGCGCGGAACGCGATGGCCTTGGCCATGGCGGCGGCCGCGTCGGCATCGGCCAGGACCAGCGCCGCCGCGCCGTCGCTCACCAGGGAACAATCCGTCCGCTTCAAGGGGCCGGCGACGCGCGGGTTCTTCGCCGAGGGCCATCGGCAGAAGTCGAAGCCCAGGTCGCGGCGCATCTGCGCGTAAGGGTTGTCGACGCCGTTGCGGTGGTTCTTGGCGGCGATGGTGGCGAGCGCGTCCGACTGGTCGCCGAAGCGCTGGAAGTAGGTTTCCGCGATCCGCCCGAACACGCCGGCGAAACCGGCCGGCACGTCCCCCTCCTCGCGCCGGTAGGACGCGCCCAGCAGGTTGTCCCCGACCTGCGCGGCCGGGACCGCCGTCATCGTCTCCGCCCCGACCACCAGGGCGAGGCGGCCCCGGCCGGCGGCGATGAAGTCCCGCGCCGCGTGGATCGCGGCGGAGCCGGAAGCGCACGCGTTCTCGCAGCGCATGGCCGGCTTGAAGCGCAACTCCGGCAGGAGCTGCAACGGCAGGGAGCTGGGGAAGTCCTGCTTGCTGAAGCCGCTGTTGAAGGTGCCGACGAACACGCCGTCGATGGCCGCCGGCGCCACGCCGGCGTCGGTGATGGCCGCGCCGGCGACGCGGCCGATGAGACCCTCGATGTCGGGATCCTCCAGCTTGCCGAACGGCGAATGAGCCCAGCCGACGATGTAGCTTTCCGCCATGGACGACCCCTTTCGGTCAATGGATGAAGGCTCGCCGACACCTGCGGGGGATCCGCCGGCGCCCCGGCCGATCCGCACGTCGCGCGAGACCCACGTCGCGCGGAGCCGGCGATCCATCCGTCCAGCATGCCGTGGCGCGCCGATCCCGCAAGCCGGACCTTCGAGGATCCCCCGCCCCGGCGACGGAGGCCAGGCCGGTTGACGCGCGTCGCTCCCAGCCGCTAGCGTCGCGCGCGATGGTTCCCCTCGGGACTCGGGAGGGCACGCGGTGCGGGCGACGCCGCCGCGGCCGCCCCGGCGACCGTGAGCGGCGAGCCGGTCGCCACGCGTGACCACCGGGCAACCGGGCTACCGGCCAACCAACCGGGAAGGCCGGCGGCGGGCGGCGAGCGAGGAAACCTGCCATCGTTCAGGGTCCGCGCGGCCACGACCGGCGGGGTGCCCCTGCGTGCCATGTCCGTGCGAGCGGGCCTGGGTTGCGAAGGCAGCCCGTGTCGAAGGGATCGTCATGTCGGAATCCGCCCAGCTCGATGCCCGCGCCAGGGGTTTGCGACGCCGCGTCGGTGGTATCTACGCCGTGCTCGCCGCCTTCAACGTCGGGGCGTGGGTGTGGGCCTTCGCCGCCTTCCACGGGCAATCCCTGCTGCTCGGCACCGGCCTAATCGCGTGGGGGTTCGGCCTGCGCCACGCGGTCGACGCCGACCACATCGCCGCGATCGACAACGTCACCCGCAAGCTGATGCAGGACGGGCGGCGGCCGGTGACGGTCGGCTTCTTCTTCGCGCTCGGCCATTCGGCCGTCGTGCTGCTCGTCGCGGCCGCCGTGGCGGCGACGGCGGCCGCGCTGCAGGACCGGTTCGACTCCTGGCGGGCGGTGGGCGGGATCGTTTCGACGAGCGTGTCGGCCGTGTTCCTGTTCCTCATCGCGGGGATGAACATCGTCATCCTGCGCGGCGTGTGGGCCACCTTCAACCGGGTGCGCCGGGGCGAAGCCTACGTGGACGCGGACCTCGACCTCCTGCTGAACGGGCGCGGCCTCCTCGCGCGGCTGTTCCGGCCGATGTTCCGCCTGGTGTCGAACCCGCTGTGGATGCTGCCGCTCGGCTTCCTGTTCGGCCTCGGCTTCGACACGGCGACGGAGGTCAGCCTGCTCGGCATCTCCGCCAGCCAGGCCTCGCAGGGGCTGTCGATCTCCATCGTGCTGGTGTTCCCCGTCCTGTTCGCCGCCGGCATGTCGCTCGTCGACACCACCGACGGCATCCTGATGCTGGGCGCCTACGAGTGGGCCTTCGTCCGCCCCGTGCGCAAGCTGTACTACAACCTCACCATCACCCTCGTTTCGGTGCTGGTGGCGGTGCTGATCGGCGGCATCGAGGCATTGGGGCTGTTCGGCGACCAGTTGAAGTTGAAGGGCGGCTTCTGGGACACGATCGGCACGCTGAACGACAACTTCAACAATCTCGGCTTCGTCATCATCGGCGTGTTCGTCGCGGCCTGGCTGGCGTCGGTCCTGGTCTACAAGGTCATGCGGTACGATCGGCTCGACGTCACGGTCGGCGGCCCCGCGCCGACGCTGTGAGGGCCGCGAGCGCGCGCCGAAGCGACGCGCGCGGACCGTTCGCTAGCCTTCGTCGCCACGCTTGCAAGTCTTCGGCGTTCGTGAACATCCTCCAGCCCTCCGCATCCCCGAACCCATCGCCAATGGCCGCACGCCGCACCGCCACGACCCGAGCGTCGACGCCCGCATGGGCCCGCGCCGGCGTGACCGGTGTCACGGGACCGGTGCGACGCGTCCTCCTGGCGTGGCTGGCCATCCTCGGGCTGATGGTTCAGCTTTCGGCCGCCGGCGCCTGCACGATGGGCTCGGCCGGCCCCTTGGCGGACATCGCCGCCTTCCCGATCTGCCACGGGCAGGCCGCCGCCGACCGTTCGACCGATACCCACGATCGGGGCGGCCACCACGCGCCGGGCCAGCAGGCCCCGTGCCCGTACTGCGCGCTGCACTGCCACGTCGCGCTGGCGTCACCGCCGGCGATCGTGACAGCGGGCGCCACCGTCGTCATCGCGGCGGCCGGGCCGCAGCCGGCACGCCCGCGCGTCGGCCCCACCATCCGCGTCTGCGCCGCCGCCTCGCCACGCGGTCCGCCACGCGCCTGACCGACGGGGGTTGACCAACGCCGGAGCGGCGGTCGGCCCGCACGCGTGAGCGGCGGATCCCGGTCCAGCCGGCTCCCGCCCCCTCACGCCATTCCCACCCCATCGATCCCACGCGGCCGCCCGACGCGTCGAAGGACGCGCGCCCGCATTCCCATCAAGGACCCCATGTCTCGAACCCCGCCCGTCAGGGTGGCCGGCGCGTTCGCGCTCGCCGCCCTGCTTCCCTGCGCCGCCGTCCCCTCCATCACCCCGGCGCGCGCCCACACCATCGTCGGCGACCGGGTGTTCCCGGTGACGCTCACCATCGACGATCCCGGCGTCAACGACGAGCTGGCGCTGCCGGTCTTCTCCTATCTGCCCGCCGCCAACCCGGACGGCACCGCCGGGCCGCAAGCCTTCACCTTCGGCGGGGAATACGCCAAGACGATCACCGCCGATCTCCAGGTGTCGATCGCCTCCGAGGGCGTGACGGTCCAGCGAAACCCGCACGCCACCGGCTTCGCCAACATCGACGTCGGGACGAAGTACGTCTTCTTCCAGAGCCCGGCGCACGAGTTCATCGTGTCGGGCGGCGTCGACGTCGACATCGGCGGCACGGGCAGCTCGCCCAACGCGGCCATACCCTCCGACCAGTTCACCACGGTGACGCCGACCCTCTACGTCGGCAAAGGCTTCGGCGACCTCGGGACGGACTGGGCGCGCCCCTTCGCGGTCACGGGATCGGTGAGCTACGCCATCCCCACCGTCATCCACGACCCGCTCGACGGCAGCCCCGTGCCGAACGTCGTGACCTACGGCGGCACGATCCAGTACAGCCTGCTGTACCGCAACGCGTTCGTCGAAGAGGTGCCGAGCGCGTTCAACAGGCTGATCCCGGCGTTCGAGGCCGTGTTCAGCACGCCCGTGGCCAACACCGGGCCCTCGATCGACGGCGACTTCTCGGTCCACGACACCACCGGGATCGTCGGGCCCTCGCTGTACTACATCGGCTCGACCTTCGAGGTCGGCGTGATGGCGCAGGTGCCGATCAACCGGGCCAGCGGCCTGCATCCCGGCGTCATGGCGATCCTCGACTTCTTCCTGGACGACATCGCCCCCAACACCCTCGGCAAGCCGCTGTTCGGCCCCCCGCAATCCCGCTTCGTAACCCAGTGAGCATCACCATGACGAAGACCATCAAGACCATGTCCCTCAAGACCATCGTGCTCGCGGCCGGCTGCGCCCTCGCCACCACAGCGGCCTCGACGGCGGCGTCCGCGCACGCCTTCCTCGAACACGCCGTGCCCAGCGTCGGCGGGACCGTGCGCGGCGGGCCGGCCGAGCTCGACCTCGCCTTCACCCAGAACGTGGTCGTGGCGTTGTCGGGCGTGAGCGTCGCGCGGTCCGGCGGCGGCGCGGTCCCCGCCGCGAAACCGACGGTGGACGGGGCGAACCCGAGCCTCCTGCACGTGCGGCTCGACCAAGCGCTCCCACCCGGCACCTACGTCGTGACGTGGCACGTCGTGTCGGTCGACACCCACCCGACCTCGGGCACCTACAAGTTCACCGTGGCGCCCTGATCCAACGAGGCGCCCTGATCCAACGAGGCGCCCGATCCAGCGAGGCGCCCGGAGCCGGCGGCACGTGCCGGCTCCGACGCCCACCGCCGGCAGGGTTTCGGGAGGCCCGTCCATCACCATCGTTTCCACGCTCCTCGTCGCGTCGCGCTGGGTTCATTTCGCGGCCCTGGTCCTCGTGTTCGGCGGCTCATTGTTCTGGATCACCACCGGCCGGCCGGCGACCGGGCCGGAGGGCCCGCCGTGGGCGTTGGGCAAGACCGTCGCGCTCCTGCGCCTCGCCGTGCCCGCCGCCGCGGCGTCCGGTGTCGCGTGGCTCGCCGGCTCGGTCGCCTACGCCACCGGCGGCCTCGCCTCGCTGGTCGATCCGGACATGCTGCGCATCTACTTTCTCGAAACGCCGTTCGGCCCCATCGCGATCGCCCGCCTGTCGCTGATGGCGGCCTTGGTCCTCGTAGGTCCGCTCGCGCCGCGCCCGCGCCTCGCGGCGTTCGTCGTCGTCAGTGCGGCGCTGCTGGTGAGCCAGGCCTGGATCGGGCACGCGGCGGAGGGCGGCGACACGGACACCGGCGCGGCGATGATCGTGTCCTACGCCGCCCACGTGCTCGCCGGCGCGGCCTGGGTGGGCGGCCTCGTGCCGCTCGCGCTATCGCTCGTGGAGGGGCGTCGCCGGGCCGATGGGGCCGCCGAGGCGCTCCGGCTCCTTTCGCGCGCCTCGGTCGCGGCGAGCGCGGCGGTCGGCGTGATCATCGTCAGCGGCGTCGCCAACACGGCGTTCCACGCCGGTCCCGTGCCGGCGCGCCTCGCGGACAGCGCCTACGGCGCCGTCCTGCTCGCCAAGCTCGGGCTCGTGACGACGATGCTGGTCATCGCCGGGTTCAACCGCTTCGTGATGATGCCGCGCCTCGCCCGCGTCGCGCCCGGACCCGCGCGGTGGACGGCGCTCGGTCGCGGCGTCGCGCTGGAATATGGCCTCGGCCTGCTCGTGCTCGGCGCCGCCGCCGTCCTCGGCATCACGCCACCGCCCTACTAAAGACCGGGTCGCGACGATGGCATCCCGACCATGGCATCCCGACCATGGCACAAGCCTTGCGACATCGGACGCGCCCCCGCGCGTGGCGGGTCGACCATCATCAGGAGAGATCCATGCCCGACGTCACGACGCCAGCCCACAAGAAGGGCGATTTCTTCGTCGACTACGAGGACAAGAAGTTCGAGGACGTCAAAGCCGAACCCGGCGAGAAGGCCCTCGTCACCTTCCACACCGTGGCGTTCGAGGGCTCGATCGGCCTGGTCAACCTGCTCCAGGCCACGCGCATCCTGCGCAAGGGCTTCGAGACCAGCATCCTGCTGTACGGCCCCGGCGTCACGCTCGGCCTCCAGCGCGGCTTCCCGACGCTGGGCGACGAGGCCTTCCCCGGCCACCTCGCGATGAACAAGCAGATCGAGAAGTTCATGGGCGAGGGCGGCAAGGTGTACGCGTGCCGCTTCGCGCTGCAGGCCCTCTACGGCCACGGCGAGCCCTCGCTGATCCCCGGCATCACCCCGATCAGCCCGCTCGACGTCCTCGACCTGATCCTGCTGCATCGCCGCGCCAACGCGTTCATGCTCAACACGTGGACGCTGTAGCCTCCCGAACGTCCTGACGATGCCGCGCACCTCGCCACGGCGAGCCGCCGCACCGTCCCGAAAGGCTGAAGCATGGAGAAGCGGATCGTCCGGGTCGCCGCCGTCCAGATCGCCCCGGTCCTCGACCGTCCGGGTGGCACCTTGGAGAAGGTGCTGCTGGCGATCGACGAGGCGGCCGGGCGCGGCGTCCGCTTCGCCGTGTTCCCCGAAACGCTGCTGCCCTATTACCCCTACTTCTCGTTCGTCCAGGCCCCGGTGGCGCAGGGTCGGGCGCACCTGAAGCTGTACGAGGAGGCGGTCGGCGTGCCCGGCCCGGCGACGCGGGCGCTGGGCGCCGCCGCCAAGCGGCACGCGATGGTGCTGGTGGTGGGCGTGACCGAGCGCGACGGCGGCACGCTCTACAACGCCCAACTCGTGTTCGACGCCGATGGCACGCTCGCGCTACACCGCCGCAAGATCACGCCGACCTTCCACGAGCGGATGATCTGGGGCCAGGGCGACGGCGCCGGCTTGCGGGTCGTCGACACGGGGGTCGGGCGCGTGGGGGCGCTCGCCTGCTGGGAGCATTACAACCCGCTCGCCCGCTACACCCTGATGGCGCAGGGCGAGGAGATCCACGCCGCCCAGTTCCCCGGTTCGCTGGTCGGCCAGGTGTTCGCCGACCAGATGGAGGTGACGATCCGCCACCACGCGCTGGAGTCGGGATGCTTCGTCGTCAACGCGACCGGCTGGCTCGACGACGGGCAGATCGCGGCGATAACGCCCGACGAGTCGATGCGGCAGGGCTTGCGCGGCGGCAATTGCACGGCCATCGTGACGCCGGAAGGCCGCCACCTCGTGCCGCCGATGACGCAGGGCGAGGGCCTGCTCGTCGCCGATTGCGACATGGCGCTGATCACCAAGCGCAAGAGGATGATGGATTCGGCCGGTCACTACGCGCGGCCGGACCTCCTGCAACTCCACCACGACGTGACCCCGCACGGGGGTTTGGTCCGGTATATGCGTGAGCGGCCCTCGAACGGCGGTCCCGTCGCGGCGGTGGAGGACCATCCCCTCGCCCCGCGGGACCAACCCCCTCCCCTGCGGGACCAAACCTCCCCTCTTCAAGGCATGGGCAACAGCGGAACGGACGATCATGACGGAACTCCCGACGGAACGGCTGATCAACGAGTTGCAATCCTTCGGGGTGCGGCTGGCTGACGGCCGGCGGGGGGCGCCGAGCCGTCGCGGCGGCGCCGGCCCCTCCGATCACAAGGCGGTGACGATCGACGGCCGCACGGTGATGGTGCCGATCCACACCGCGGCCGCCTCTGACTCCCCCTACAGCGCCGGCAAGCCTGACGCGGGCGGCGTCAGCGTGGTCGAGCGGGACGGCGTCGCCGTCGGCCGGCTGTCGTTCCCGGCGACCCCGCGCTTCTACGCGCTGCAAACCTTCGACGGCGTTCCCTACTCCAAGATCGCGGTGCTGCACGCCAAGGACGTGCTGGCGACGACGGTGCTGCAAACCTGCATCCGCTATCAAAGCCGCGCGAAGACGTGCCAGTTCTGCGCCATCGGCCAGTCGCTCGCCGCCGGCCGCACGATCGCGCACAAGATGCCCGAGCAGCTCGCCGAGGTCGCGCGCGCGGCGGTGCTGCTCGACGGCGTCAAGCACATGGTCATGACGACCGGCACGCCCAACGCCACCGATCGCGGCGCCGCCGTGCTGTGCGAGAGCGCCTTCGCGGTCAAGGCCACCGTCGACCTGCCGATCCAGGCGCAATGCGAGCCGCCCGACTCCGACCGCTGGTTCGAGCGGCTGCGGGCGTCGGGCGTCGACGCGCTCGGCATGCACATCGAGGCGGTCACGCCCGCCGTCCGCGAGCGGATCATGCCGGGCAAGGCGAGCGTGCCGCTGGAGCGCTACATGAAGGCCTTCGAGGCGGCGGTGCCGGTGTTCGGCCGGGGCCAGGTCTCGACCTACATCCTCGCCGGCCTCGGCGACACCGGCGCCGCGATCCTGGCGATGGCGGCGGCGCTGATCGCGCGCGGGGTGTACCCGTTCGTCGTGCCCTTCGTGCCGATCTCCGGCACGCCGCTGGAGGACCACCCGACGCCCTCCCCCGCCTTCATGCACGACATCCTCGCGCCCTTGGCCGGCATGCTGCGGGCGGCCGGGATGGGCTCCGAGGCGATCAAGGCCGGGTGCGGCCGGTGCGGCGCCTGCTCCGCCCTGTCGACCTACGAGGGCGCGGGTGCCGCCAAGGCCGTCGCCCCGCGTGAGGCACCGACGTGGACGCGGCCGCCGGCCACCGACCACCTCCTCGAAGGGGTCAGGGGTTGATCGCCGACGCCTTCGATCCCTTCGCCGCCTGCCACTTCCGCTTGAAGGCCGCCACGGACGATTGGGAGCGGACCGGCGCCGCCGCGCTCCGCGCCCGCGTGTTCTGCGACGAACAAGGGATCTTCGTCGGTCATGACCGCGACGCGATCGACGACGAGGCGATCCACCTCGTGGCGCTGTCGACGATGGCGGTGCTCGCCGACGAGGTGGTCGGCACCGTCCGCATCCATCAAGGCGAAGGCGGCGTGTGGACCGGCTCGCGCCTCGCCGTCGACCGCCGCTACCGCCGCGTCGGCGCGCTCGGCACGGCCCTGATCCGGCTCGCGGTGGGCACCGCCAACGCGCTCGGCTGCGCGCGCTTCACCGCCCACGTCCAGGTCGGGAACGAGCTGATGTTCCGCCGCCTGCGTTGGCGCAAGGTCGCGGCGGTCGAGCTGCACGGCCGGCCCCACGTCCTCATGGAGGCGGACCTCGCCGCCTACCCGCCGCTCCCCGACGTGCTGGGCGGGTTCCACGCGCTCGCCGGTCGGGCCCCGCCCGAGAGCGCGGCGGCGTGAGCCACGCGCCGATCCAAAGCGAGCTCGACGCCATCGCCGCCGCCGTGCTGGCCGGGCGCGGCCTGGCGCACAAGACCGACATCGCCGGCGCCATCGCGACCTTGGGCCTGCCCCTTGATGGGGGCGAACAGGCGATCCGCGTCGGCGACGATTGCGCCGCGATCCCCGACGGCGATGGCTGGCTGCTGTTGGCCATCGAGGGCTTCGTCAACGACTTCGTCGAGGCCGACCCGCGCTTCGCCGGCACCTGCGGGATCATGGTCAATCTGAGCGACGTGGCCGCCATGGGCGGGCGCCCGATCGCCGTGGTCGACGCGGTCTGGGCGCGCGACGCCGCCGCGTCGGACCCGGTCCTCGCCGGCCTGCGCGAGGCGGCGGCCACCTACGGCGTGCCGATCGTCGGCGGCCACACCAACCACCGCGCCGAGCGCGGGCAGCTCGCCGTCGCGGTGCTCGGCCGGGCCAGGCGGCTCATCACCAGCTTCGACGCCGCACCCGGCGACGTGCTGGTGGCGGCGGTCGACCTGCGCGGCGACTTCCGTGGGGCGACCCCGTATTGGGACGCGGCGACCGGCGCCCCGGCCGCCCGGCTGCGCGGCGACCTCGACCTCCTGCCGGGCTTGGCGGAGGACGGGCTCGTCGCCGCCGGCAAGGACGTCAGCATGGCCGGGCTCGTCGGCACGGCGGCGATGCTCCTCGAAGCCTCCGAGCGCGGCGGGTGGATCGACGTCGACGCCGTGCCCCGCCCGCCCGACGTCGACCTCGCGCGTTTCCTCCTCGCGTTCCCGTCCTACGGCTTCCTCCTCGCCGTCCGCCCGGACGCGGTCGACGCCGTGGTCGCGCGCTTCGCCGCCCGCTCGATCGCCTGCGCGGCGGTGGGGGGCGTCGACGCCACGCGACGCCTCCGGCTGCGGCGCGACGGCGACGAGGCCGAGGTGTGGGACTTCGCGCGGCCGTTCATCGGCGCGGGACGAACCGGGGGGATCGCTTGATGCCGGAAGTCCGCTTCACCGTGCGCTGGCCGGACGGCCGGGTCGACACCTGCTACTCGCCCTCCACGATCATCAAGGACCACCTGGCGGTCGGCGCCAGCTACGCCGTGCCGGACTTCCTCGCGCGGTGCCGCGACGGGCTGCACGCCGCCAGCGACCGGGTCCGCGCGCTGTACGGGTCCGGCTGCTCGCGCGCGATGGGCCAGCTCGCCGCCATCGAGGCCGCCGCCGCGCGGCAGGACCAGGCCGCGCTGGTGAGGATCGAGAATTTCGACGGCCGCGCGTCATAGGAGTCACGCCATGGACGAGATCACGGCCACCCTCGAGGCACCGAGGCAGCATCGGGCACCCTCCGGCGAAAGGCACGTCCCCGTGGTCGTCGTGGGCGGCGGCCAGGCCGGGCTGTCGGTCAGCTACCACCTCAAGCGGCGCGGCATCGGCCACGTCGTGCTGGAAAAGCACCGCGTCGGCCACGCGTGGCGGGCGGAGCGCTGGGACAGCTTCTGCCTGGTGACGCCGAACTGGCAGTGCGCCCTGCCAGGCTACCCCTACGCCGGCGACGACCCCGACGGCTACATGCTCAAGGACGAGATCGTCGCCTACGTCGAGGGCTTCGCGCGGATGGTCGACCCGCCGATCCACGAGGGCGTGGGCGTCGAGCGCGTGTCGCGGGACGCCGACGGGCGGTTCCGCGTGCGCTCCACGATGGGCGAGTGGACCGCCGACAACGTCGTGCTGGCGATCTCCGGCTACCACGTGCCGGCGATCCCGCGCCTCGCCGAACGCCTGCCGCCCGGCCTGTGCCGGATCCATTCCAGGGACTACAAGAACCCCGCCCAGTTGCCGGCGGGTGAGGTGCTGGTCGTCGGCACCGGGCAGTCCGGCTGCCAGATCGCCGAGGACCTTCACCTCGCCGGCCGGCGCGTGCACCTCGCCGTCGGCGAGGCCCCCCGCTCGCCCCGCCTGTACCGGGGCAAGGACACGATCCGCTGGCTCGACGAGATGGGCTATTACGAGACCACGGTCGACACGCACCCGCTCGGTGTCGATGTGCGGAAGAAGGCCAACCACTACTTCACCGGCCGCGACGGCGGTCGCGAGATCGACCTCCGGCGGTTCGCGCTGGAGGGTATGAAGCTCTACGGTCGGCTCGCCACGGTCGAGGGGGACACCGTGACCTTCGCCGACGACCTCACCGCCAACCTGGACGGCGCCGACAAGGTGTACCTGCGCATCCGCAAGATGATCGACGACCACGTCGCGAAGGCCGGCCTCGACGCGCCGCCGGCCGCGCCCTACGTGCCGCCGTGGCACGAGGGCGAACCCAGGCGCCGCCTCGACCTGTCGGCGAGCGACGTCACGAGCGTGGTCTGGTCGACCGGCTTCCGGCCCGACTTCTCGATGGTCGACGTGCCGGTCTTCGACGGGTCGGGCCACCCCGGCCACCATCGCGGCGTGACCGGCGTGCCGGGCCTGTACGTCCTCGGGCTGGGCTGGCTGTGGACCTGGGGGTCCGGCCGCTTCTCCGGCATCGCCGCCGACGCGGAGCACGTCGTCGAGGCGATCGGTGCCCGCTCCCGCGACGCCGAGCCGACGGGCGCGCATCCGCAGAAGGTGGCGTGACGCCCGGATCGGTTGGGGGTAGCACGACGACCGGCACCCGGAATCGCGAAGGACCGCGTTTGACCAACACCGCACCCACCACGTCCACCCCCGTCACCTTGACCGGGCGCCACGTCGAACTCGTCCCCCTGTCGATGGACCACCACGACGCGCTGGTCGACGCCGTCGGCGACCTTTGGCGCCTGTGGTACACCGCCGTCCCCTCGCCAGACGGCATGCGCGACGAGATCGCCCGCCGCCTCCGCCTGCGGGACGAGGGGACGATGCTGCCGTTCACCGTGCTCGACGGTCCGAACGGCGACGTGGTGGGGATGACCACCTACATGAACGTCGATGCCGGCGGACCCCGCGTCGAGATCGGCTCGACCTGGTACGCGCGGCGCGTGCAGCGAAGCCCGCTCAACACGGAAGCCAAGCTGCTGCTGCTCACCCACGCCTTCGAGGCCTTGGGCTGCCTGGCGGTCGAATTGCGGACGCACGTGCTCAACCAGCAGAGCCGGCGCGCCATCGAACGGCTCGGCGCGAAGCTCGACGGCATCCTGCGGAGCCACCAGCGCGCGAAGGACGGGACCGTGCGCGACACCTGCGTCTACAGCATCATCCCCTGCGAATGGCCGGCGGTGCGCTCGCACTTGGCGTGGCAGATCGAGCGGCCGCGCTGAGGTTTCGACGACGACGCTGATCCGGACTCGTCTGCCTGGCTCGTGTGACAAGGGGTGGCTGGTCCGCGCGGCCACCCCGTCGCCAACGCCCCCTGGTCACCATCGTACATCGACCCTTCCCGCCGGCGCCGAAGCGCGTCCCACCCGTCGCGATGTGTCGCCGCGTGTCTCCGCGTCTTCCCGATGCTGAACGGCTCGATCGCCCACGCCCTCGCCGCCCGCCGGTGCGAAAGCGTAAAAGGGGTACGGCCCGTGGGCTTGCGTTCCGCGTCCGACGGGGCGATCCTTCGCCCGTGGTCGCCGGGGTCCTCGCCCTGTGCGGGTCGCGCATCGTACATCGCGATCGGTGTCGGCGTTCGCGGACATGGTCCCAGCCCGGTGTCGGGGATCACCGACATGGTCCCCGCCTGGTGTCGGGGTTCGCGGACAAAGGCCCGTTTTCGGGTCGGCGTTCGGCGACGTCGCCCGCCGCGCGATGTCGGCCGCGGCCGACACCGTCCGGCACCCTAGTTGTCGAGGAAGCTCCGGAGCTTCCGCGAGCGGGAGGGATGCTTCAGCTTGCGCAGCGCCTTCGCCTCGATCTGGCGGATGCGCTCGCGCGTCACCGAGAACTGCTGGCCGACCTCCTCCAGCGTGTGGTCGGTGTTCATGCCGATGCCGAAGCGCATGCGCAGCACGCGCTCCTCGCGCGGCGTGAGCGAAGCCAACACCCGCGTGGTCGTCTCGCGCAGGTTGGACTGGATCGCCGCGTCGATCGGCAAGATCGCGTTCTTGTCCTCGATGAAGTCGCCGAGGTGGGAATCCTCCTCGTCGCCGATCGGCGTTTCGAGGGAGATCGGCTCCTTGGCGATCTTCAGGACCTTGCGGACCTTCTCGAGCGGCATGGCGAGCTTCTCGGCCAACTCCTCGGGGGTCGGCTCGCGGCCGATCTCGTGCAGCATCTGCCGGCTCGTCCGCACGATCTTGTTGATCGTCTCGATCATGTGGACGGGGATGCGGATGGTGCGGGCCTGGTCGGCGATCGAGCGGGTGATCGCCTGCCGGATCCACCAGGTCGCGTAGGTCGAGAACTTGTAACCGCGCCGGTACTCGAACTTGTCGACCGCCTTCATCAGGCCGATGTTGCCCTCCTGGATGAGGTCGAGGAACTGCAGGCCGCGGTTCGTGTACTTCTTGGCGATGGAGATCACGAGGCGGAGGTTCGCCTCCACCATCTCCTTCTTGGCCTGCCGGGCCTCGCGCTCGCCCTTCTGCACCATGTGGACGATCTTGCGGAACTCCTGGATCTCCAGGCCCGTCTCGGTCGCCAGCTGGTGGATGTCGCCGCGGATGTCCTTCACCGGCTCGATCGACTTGGCGATGAGGTCGCGCCAGCCGCGCGTACCGAGCTTCGACACGCGCAGGACCCACTTCGGGTCGAGTTCGGATCCCTGGTAGTGCTTGAGGAAGTCCTCGCGGCCGACCCCGTAGCTCTCGGCGAGCCGAAGCAGCTTGGTTTCCAGGCCGATCAGCCCCTTGTTGATGCCGTAAAGCTGCTCGACCAGCGCGTCGATGCGGTTCTGGTTGAGGCTCAACGACTTGACGTCGGCGACGACCTCCTTCTTGAGCGTCTTGTACTTGCGCTCCTGGGTCGGGGTCAGGTCCTCGTTCTTGAGCTTGTTCTCGACGTTCTGGTCCTGGAGCTTGCGCAGCTTCTTGTAGCTGTCGGCGATCCGGTCGAAGGTGTCGAGGACCTTGGGCTTCAACTCCGCCTCCATGGCGGAGAGCGACACGGAATTCTCCATGTCGTCCTCGTCGTCGAAGTTCTCCTCCGGCATGGGCATGTCGCCATCCCCGGCCGGACGCAGGCCGGCCGGCGGGTTGACCGGCGCGGTGGCCGGGGCGCGCTGCGCGGCCAGCGCCTCCTGCGCGCCCGGCGCGGTCATGTCGACCTTCGGCGTGTTCTTGCCGTCGGGGCCGGCGTAGGTCGCCTCCAGATCGATGATGTCGCGCAGCAGCACCTTGCTGCCGTTCAGCTCGTCGCGCCAGATGATGATGGCCTGGAACGTCAGCGGGCTCTCGCATAGGCCGGCGATCATCGCCTCGCGTCCGGCCTCGATGCGCTTGGCGATCGCGATCTCGCCCTCGCGGGAGAGCAGCTCCACCGAGCCCATCTCGCGCAGGTACATGCGGACGGGATCGTCCGTGCGGTCGGCCGGCTCGGAGGTGCGCACCGCGACGGCCTTGGGCGCCGCCGCCTCGACCAAGTCGCCGCCCTCCGCCTCTTCCGCCTCCTCGGCTTCCTCGGCCTCGTCGGCGTCGGCCTCCTCGGCTTCGACGACGTTGATGCCCATCTCGTTGAGCATGGCAAGGATGTCCTCGATCTGCTCGGAGTTGACCTCCTCGGAAGGCAGCACGGCGTTGAGTTCGGCATAGGTCACGAAACCGCGCTTCTTGGCGGCCTTGATCATCCGCTTGACGGCGGCGTCCGAAAGGTCGAGCAACGGTCCGTCGGCGCTCTCGGTCACCGCGACGTCGCTCTCCGTCTTCTCGTTTTCCTTCTTGGCCATCCGGTCCTCATTCCCGCCGATGCCGCCCTGTCGGGGCCGGCCCGTGAATTCACAACGGGGCGGGATCCATCGACCGCCCCATCCCTCTGTTTACCCCGTCACGGCCCCCATAACGCGGGGGGAACCGGAAACGTGGCCCTAGGCGCCGGATTTCAACCGGGCCCGTGCCCCGCGCGACACGCTGTTGGAACCCGCGCATCGGTTCGACGCCGGCGCGACGATGGACCGGGGAGCGATGGGTCGGGGAGACGATGAGCCGGGTCGGTGATGGTCAAGGCTCCTAGAGGGGGGCGCTCGATCGTCCCGACGACGATCCGAAACCCTCTATTGCAGCTTCCATGCCGGGCAGGGCACCAAGCTGTTCCTGAATGTCGCGCATCCGGGCCATATTGGCCTCATTGGCATCCAAAGCTAGGGCCGCTTCGGCAAACGCGAGTTCCTTATGTAACGCCCGTGTCTTGTGATGCAAGGTCAGCGCTTGCCGGAGCACGGACGCCGCGTCCTGCGGCGCCGCGTCCGGCCGGGAATACCAAGCGGTCCCCGCACCCGAGCGGCCGAGCTTGACAAGCACCGGTTGATGGCCGGCTTCGGCTAGGCTGGCGCGCAGGACGGCGCTCGATCCGACGCCGTCGTGGACGAGGTCGATCAGCGCGTCGCGCAACGCGGTCAGGTCGGGGGCGGCGAGGTCGAGGGCGGCGAGTTCCTCGACGTGGTCGGCGGCGAGGACCGGGTGCGCGAGCAGGATGGCCATGATCATCGCCTCGCGGGGCGGCAGGCCGGCGTGGCCGGGGAAGGCGGCGCTCCGCGCGAGGCTGCTGCTCGCCGTGATCGGTGCCGACAGGTAGCCCAACCTCTCGACGGCGCCGCCGGGGAAACCACGCCCGGAAGGGCCGCGGCCCGATCCGCCGCGTCCGGTGAAGCCGCCCCGCCGCGCCTGCCCCGCCCCGCCGGCCCCCTGGCCGTATTGGTCGGCACGCCCATGGTGCCCCGCCCGCCCGCGCCCTTGGCCGTCGGACGGCTCGGCGATGCCGAACAGCGCCCGCAGCTTGCCGTCGAAGTGGGCGCGGTAGTGGCGCCGCAGCGCTTCGTCGGCGATCGCGGCGGACACGGCGGCGAGGTCGCGTTCGAGGCCGACGCGCTGCTCGGGCGTCGCCAGGCTCCGACCCTCGGTTTCGCGGCTCCAGATGAGGTCGACGAGCGGGATCGCCTGCCCCAGCGCGGCGCGGACCGCGTCGGGACCGGCGGCGCGGAGGAGGTCGTCGGGATCCTGTCCCTCGGGCAGCAGCGCGAAGGACAGGGTCTTGCTCGGCCCGATCAGCGGCAGGGCCATGTCGGCCGCCCGGTACGCCGCCTTGCGGCCGGCCTTGTCGCCGTCGAAGCACAGGATCGGCTCGGGCGACATGGTCCACAGCAGCGTCGCCTGCTCGGCCGTCAGGGCGGTACCGAGTCCCGCCACCGTTTCGGGAAAGCCGGCGGCGTGCATGGCGACGACGTCCACGTATCCCTCCACCGCGATCACGCGGCCCGCCTCGTGCGCCGCCTTGCGGGCGCGGTGGTGGTTGAACAGCATCCGGCCCTTGTGGAAGACCGGCGTCTCGGACGAGTTGAGGTACTTGGCGGGCGCGTCCTTCTCCAGCGCCCGGCCGCCGAAGGCGATGACGCGTCCCCCGCGATCGCCGATCGGGAACATGACCCGGTCGCGGAAACGGTCGTAGGGGACGGCGATGTCCTCGCCGTGGATCAGCAGCCCGGCCTCGCACATCACCTCGACGCTCGCGCCCTTGGCGGCCAGCGCGTCGCGCAGCGCGTGCCGCTCGGCCGGGGCGTAGCCGATGCGGAACGTCGCGCGGCTCGCGTCCGAGATGCCACGCGTGGCGAGGTACGCGCGGCCCTTGGCGCCACGCGCGCCCCGAAGCTCCGCCTCGAAGAAGGCGCAGGCCCATTCCAGCACCTCCTGGAGGCCGGCCCGGCGCTTCTCCTGCCGCTCGCCGTCGACCGAGCGCGCCGGCAACGGCACGCCGGCGTCACGGGCGAGCCGCTCCACCGTTTCGGGGAAGCTCAGGCCCTCCGTCGCCATCACGAAGTCGAAGATGTTGCCGTTCTTGCCGGACGAGAAGTCGAACCACGCCATCTTCTGGTCGTTCACGAAGAACGAGGGCGTCTTCTCCGAGCCGAACGGCGACAGGCCGACCCATTCGCGCCCGGACTTCCTCAGCTTGACGCGCTGGCGCACGACTTCGGACACGGGGAGCCTCGCCCGGATGTCTTCGAGGAAGGAAGGGGGGAAGCGCATCGCGGAAACCTGTCCCGGACCTTGACCATTGGGATGCCGGCCCATCGGGGCACGGGCGCGAACGAACGTCGGATGGCACGATTATACGCCGTGTCGGCGGGGACACGAACCTTTGCTCGACATCCTGGATCGATAAGATGAGTAGATGGTGAGGATAGGCCCATCATGAGTAGACTCGCATGAGCAAGACCGCCCGTTTCTTCGACATGAAGCGCCAGGGTGAACCGATCGCCATGCTGACCGCCTACGACGCGCCCACCGCCAGGGCGGAGGCGGCGGCGGGCATCGACCTGATCCTGGTGGGCGACAGCGTGGGCACCAACGTGCTCGGCTACGCGAGCGAGCGGGAGGTGACGCTGGGTGACATCATCCACCACCTGCGCGCGGTGCGGCGCGGCGCGCCGGACGCGACGATCGTCGCCGACCTCCCCTTCGCCACCTACGACAACGAGGCCGACGCGGTCGCCAACGCCCGCCAGCTCGTCGCGGCCGGGGCGGACATGGTGAAGTTCGAGGGGGCGCGTCCCGCCATCGCGAGCGCGTTGCACCAAGCCGGCATCGCGGTGAGCGGCCACCTCGGGCTCGAACCCCAGCACCACGAGGAGAAGCGGCTGAAGGCCAAGACGGCGGCCGACGCGGTGCGCCTCGAGACGGACGCGGTGACCCTGGACCGGGCCGGCCTGAGCCTGCTCATCCTCGAGATGATCCCGGAGGAACTCGCCGGCCGCATCACGGCGGCGGTGGCCGCCCCGACCATCGGCATCGGCGCCGGCCGGGCCACGGACGGCCAAGTCCTCGTGGTGACCGACGTGCTCGGCTACACCGACGCCAACTTCCGCCATAACCATCGCTTCGGCGAGGTCGGCGCCGCCGTGCGCGACGCCGCCTCGGCCTACGTGGAGGCGGTCCGCGCGCGCGCTTTCCCGGCGCGGGCGAACGTCTTCCCGATGCCCAAAGCGGAACTGGCCCTGCTGGAGGACGACAGCTAGGCGGCGGGCCCGGACAGCCTCGCCTTGACCAGGCCGCTCGCCTTGGCGAAATCCATGCGGCCGGCGTGGTCCGCCTTCAAGGCGGCGACGACCTTGCCCATGTCCTTGATCGAGCGCGCGCCCGTGGCGACGATGGCGCCGTCAACGGCGGCGGCGACGTCGTCCTCGTCCATCTGTTGCGGCAGGAAGCCCTGGATGACGGCGATCTCCTCGCTTTCCACACGCGCGAGGTCGTCACGGCCGGCCTTCGTGTAGATTTCCAGTGATTCTTGTCGGCTCTTGACCATCTTTTGCAGGATGGCGAGTACATCTTGTTCCGAGACCACCTTGCCCTGGCCCCGCGCCTCGATGTCGCGATCCTTCAGCGCCGCGTTGACGAGTCGGATCGTGTCGACGCGCCTCCTGTCGCCGTTCTTCATCGCCGCCTTCAACTCGGTGTTAAGCGCTTCGCGCATGGAATTGGCTCCCGTGGACATGGAATCGGCTCCTGTGGACATGCCCGCCTCGAAAAGTCGTCCGCCTATATGCGCGATCACAGCAAAAGCGACGCACTGTAATGGAAACGGTAAGAATAAGCTGGTATCGTTGGCTAGCGCGGTTTAATCGACTGCCAGGGCCGCCCACGCGAAGCCTGATCCTGCCAGCGCGTCCCACCCTATAGCAACGCTGTACCGGCGAGATAAATATGCGTCGTCCAATGAAGCCTTTCGTCACCGAGTACAAGCCCTCGACCCGTCGCCAGATCTCCGCGACGCGCCATCCCCAACCCTTCGCCACCGAACCCTCCGCCACCGAGTCGGCCTCGCCGAAGCCGAGCGAGACGGGCCGCTTCGACGCGGCGTCGCGGACGGACGACTCGTACGAGGCGGCGCTGCGCGCGGCGGACGCGCTCTTCTCGCCGCAGAGGCACCGGCCGGACCATGGCGGCGGCGATGGGACCGACAACGGCGGGACCCGCGAGGCGGCTGGACGCGGCAGCGGCAGGATCCTGCGGGTCCTCGACGAACCGTCGCCCGAACCGTTGAGCGAGATGATGAGCGCGCTCGAAAGGGAACACGCTCCCAAGCGGCGCGGTCGCAAGCCGGGCTCCAAGAACAGGCCGAAGGCGGACAAGGCGGCGTCCCCCGACGCGGCGACCCCCTTCGACGCCCGAGCCTTCGACGCCCGAGCCTTCGACATCGGGGTGCGGCCCACGCCCCTCGAGACATCGGGTCGGGATCAACCCGTGGTCGACCCTGTCGCCGACCTCGATGCCTCGGGCGCGGCCCACGGCGACACGATCGCGCGGGAGCACGCGGACGGGGGTCGGGATGGGGCTCGACATGATGGTGGACGGGACGATCCGGAGGCGATCGCCCCGGGTGCGGCTGGAGCGGCCGAACCCGTCGCGGGCCTTCCCTCGCGCGAGCGTCGGCGCTTCTCCTGGGTGCGGACGAAGCTGAAGCCCGGTCAAGAATGGAAGCGACGCCTGCCCAAGGTGTGTTGGTAGGCGTCGACGGGCTCGGTCGCGGGCCGTTCCTAAATCCTGGCGCGTGAACCATCTTGGCGCGTGGATCACCGATCCACGCTGAACGTGGGACTCGCGATGAACATGGCTCTTTGCGGATCGCCCGGACCGACCACATATATCCTCTCGTGAAGCAAGCTCGCTTCAAGCAAGGTGATCCATGTTTACCGGACTTCGTTCCCGCGTCGCATCGGTCCGGTCCCCGGTCCGCCCCATCACGTCCCGGCAAGTGGTCGTGCGCCGGGCCTTCGTCGCCCTCGCCCTGACGATGGCCTGCGGCCTGTTGCCGATGACGGCGGCCGATGCCCGCCTGGGTGGCGGCGGTTCCTTCGGTAGCCGTGGCAGCCGTACCTTCAGCATGCCGTCGGCCACGCCGACGGCGCCTCGCGTGTCACCCTTCCAGGGTTCGGTGACGCCTCGCCCCGGCTTCAACGGCGGGTTCGCCCGTCCCGGCTTCTTCGGCGGCGGGTTCGGTCGCGGCCTGCTCGGCGGGTTCCTGGGGGCGGGCCTGTTCGGCATGCTGTTCGGTGGGGGCCTTGGCGGAGGTTTGGGCGGCGGCATGTCGTTCATCGGCCTGATCCTGCAACTCGGCCTGCTGTTCTTCGTCGTCCGTTTCCTGATGAACATGTTCCGCAACCGGCAAGCGGCCGGGTACGGCGGCAACGTGTCCGCCTTCGGCGGCGCGCCGGCTGGTGGGGCCGGCGGGTTTGCAGCTGGTGGCCGTCCCCAGACGACACCGATCACGATCGGACCGGACGATTACGCGGCGTTCGAGCGTCGCCTGACCGAGAGCCAATACGCCTACGGCCAGGGCGACGTCGGTGCCCTGCGCCGGCTGGCGACGGCGGAGATGGCCGGCAACTTCGAGGGGGAACTCGCCGGCAACGCGCGACAGGGGCTGGTCAACAGGCTGTCCGAGGTTAAGCTGCTCCAGGGTGACCTTTCGGAGGCCTGGCGCGAGAATGGGAGCGATTTCGCGACGGTGGCGATGAAGTTCTCGCTGATCGACGCGACGCTTGAGACGGCGAGTGGCCGTGTCGTCAGCGGCAACGCCACGCAGCCGCAGGTGGTGACGGAGGTGTGGACCTTCACCCGCCCGGCCGCCGCCGCGCCGGATCGTTGGTTGCTGTCGGCCATCCAGCAGGCGTGACCGTTCGGGCGCCCGCCGTCCCACGGGGCGCGAGCGGGCCCTGGCGCCCGCACCTCCTCACCGAGGTCGCGGCGCGCGGACGATGCGCACGTGGATGGTGTTGTATGCCAAACGCGATCGTGGGAACCTCCGAGTCATGGGGATCGCTGGAGCCACATGGACGGCGATGGACCAGGATCTGACGAACGGCGCCGAGGTCGGCGTGCCAGCCGACGATGTTGGTGGCACCGGCGGCCTGTCGTCGGCTGGGACGGGGGCGCCGGAGCATTCGCCAGGGGTGCATCCACCGGGTGCCGTTCGCACGCTGCGGCAGGCGATGCGGCGCGCACGCCACGACGACGCCGAGCGCGTCGCGGTGCAGACCGATCAGCGACTCGCTCGCCTTTGTCGCCTGGAGTTGCTGCAGGAAGCGCTTCAGCCGCTGGTCGCGCAGATCCCCGATGACGTCGACCTGTTCGACGTCGGGCTCATGCCGGGGACGACGCCGCGGCTTTTCATCGACATGATCGGCTTCGTGGAGATGGGCCGCAACGCGCGGGTCTACACCTTCGCCCAGGATACGCGGCACGGTCGCGTCCAGTTGGCCGAGAGCGCCGACATCGACACCATGGTCGAGGCGGTGACCGACTACGTCGCGCGTCGGTTGCTGGAGCGTGACAAGGCGCTCGCGTCGGACTCGATCATCGCGCGGGCGCCCAGGTCGGATCGCCCGCGTGCCGCCTCGGAGCGGCGGCGGACCTCCCCAAAGGCCGCGCCGCGTCGCGCGGGGTCGCGCCTGGGTTGGCTCGGCGCCGCCTTCGCCTTCGTCATCGATCTCTTCGGCTCGATCGCCGTCTTCGCCGTGCTCGCCGGGATCGGCTGGCTGGTCTGGAACAGGCTGCACGGTCAACCCTAGGAGGCCGGCATGACGGAGGCTGGAGGCGCCGGGACGTTCCGGTTAAACGGGCGTCCGTCCCGCGCCGGTTCGTGCCCGGACGTGCCCATGGTGTCGGGATGCCACCTTTGACCCGCATGATGTTGAGGGTTTGCGATGCCGACGAGGCGGCGGGCGCGGCGGCCGTCGGCGTCGACGGCGTCGAGTGGGCGGTGCCGGACGCGGTCGATCCCGCAACGGCGCGCGCCATACGCGCCGCGTTCCCCGGTCGGTTCCGCCTTCGCTTCCAGGACGGGGCGCGCAACCTCGCCGGGGCGTCGGCCGACGAGGTCGCGGTCGGCGCGGCGACCATCCCCTCCCACCTTGACGGGAAGGTTTCCATCGACGGGGCGGCGCTGATCGCGGTGCTGACCAGCGACGCGGTCGAGGCGGTGGGACGCCTGCGCGGCCGCGCCGACGGCGTCATGCTCGACGCGGGCTCCCGACGCCTCGTCGGCGACGGCGGCGTGGCGCGGCTCGACGCTTTCGCCGACGCCTGCCGGCGCGCCGGCCTGCCCTTCGGCTTCGCCGGCGGCCTGGAGGCTCCCGACATCGCGCGGCTGCTGCTGCTCCAACCCGACGTGCTGGGCTTCGACACCGCCGCGCGCGCGCGCCAGGAGCCGGGCGGAGCGCT
>CAXSDP010000052.1:0-22125 GCA_964235705.1 uncultured Beijerinckiaceae bacterium
TGGTAGCGGAGGAGGGACTCGAACCCCCGACACGGGGATTATGATTCCCCTGCTCTAGCCGGCTGAGCTACTCCGCCGTCACCAGGACGATTGGGCGCCGGCACCGGCTATCCTAGGAGGCGGGGGGTGTCAAGCGGGTGATCGAGTTCACGGGCGATCGCTGGAAGTGGAGAGGCAGTGGTTCTGCGGCCGCGAACGAGGGTCCAGGAAGACCTCACGACGATGAGGTTTTCAGATGCCGGGCGAATCGCCGCTCGGGCATTCGTCGCGCTCGACGATCCTCGGCGAGCTTGGAAGGTCTTTTAACCCGTCGTCGGAGCTTTCGCCTGTTAGGCGCGATGAGCGGGGCAGGAGCTTGCGCGAGGCCGACATCGTCGTCACCGATGGCGAAACTCCGCGGCGGAGACGGTGGGAGGGCGCCCCCACATCTCGGCTTGGCCTGGGTCCAGCCGTCGGCGCCTCGTGCCCGACCTGGTGTTCCAAGACGATCTCACGCGGCTGTTTGCCGACAGCGGTCCTGCTGACAGGGCCACCATCCGCCACGCGGCCCTCCGCATCACCAAGGCCGTTCCCGACGAGGCCGGCGTTCAGGTTCGACGAAGACCCGTCGGACGGGACGACGATCCCGTCGAGAGGCTGAAGGATCGGACTGGATCGAAGACCCAGTCCGATACCCTAATTCCCCGCGTCGCATCGGGTTTTCCCGAAAGCCGCTGCGCACTCTTCGGTCCGGTGCTTTATCGCCCGGAGGTGGCCGTGCGCTTCAAGCGATTCGCCTGACCGAGCTCACGATACCCGAGGCGCGGGTGCCGCCGCCCATGGTTTGCGGGTACGCGGCGGGCGAGGCGCTTGGCGGCGCGGGCCTGCTCGGGAGCGGCCTTGGACTTGCCGCCGTCCACCGCGACCTCGCTACCCGCCCAAACCGTCGATCGAGCCGCCTCGCAGCTGCCCGGACCCGGATGGACCCGTCGCCGTAACTCACCGCCGCATCGCCGGGTCTTCTCGGTCCGGCACGTCCGGGTGACCGCACGGCCGGGTCGCGAGGGTGATGGGTCCGTGCCGCCACGGCGGATGGTCGATGGGCCGACGAATGGAAGCTGAACTTGTGACGGCGACCGTGTCCGCCTACAAACGCCGGACGCCGAGCGGAGGCGCGACAGTGGGACGCTCGTTTGGCTGGCGGCGCGCGACACGCCGAAGGTCGGGTGAGGGTGGGCCGGTGGTGATGACCAAGGACGTTCGCGGCGACGGAGGAACCATCGTGTCCGGAACCGGGATGTCCGACCGGCACGCCGACGCCAAGCGGCGGCTCGCGGCGGCGTTGCGGGCCAACCTGCGTCGGCGAAAGGCTTCGCGCCCATCGGCTGATCCGGTCGACGGGCGGCCGACGCATGGCCATTGGCCTGACGGGAGCCAACGGCCTGTCGAGAGCCAAACCACTGGTCAAAGCCAAGTCGCTGACGAAAGCCAAGTCGCTGACGAAAGCCAGGTGGCTGAAGAAGACCGGACGGCCGGCGGGGATAGAGGGTAGGGCATGGATCGCATTCGCATCATCGGCGGCCAGACCCTGAACGGGACCATCCCCATTTCGGGCGCCAAGAACGCCGCGCTTCCCCTCATGATCGCCTCGCTGCTGACGCGCGAAACGCTGACGCTGGGCAACGTGCCCAACCTTGCCGACGTGCGCATGCTGGTGCGTATCCTCAGCCATCACGGCGTCGACTACTCGCAGAACGGCCGCCGCGTCGGCGAGGACCCGCACGCGGCGCGCGCCATCCACCTCTGCGCGCGCGACATCGTCGACACCACCGCACCCTACGACCTCGTGTCGAAGATGCGCGCGAGCTTCTGGGTCATCGCGCCGCTGCTGGCCCGCATGGGCGAGGCCCGCGTATCGTTGCCCGGCGGCTGCGCCATCGGCACGCGCCCCGTCGACCTGCTGCTGATGGCGCTGGAGAAGCTCGGCGCCACCATCGCCATCGAGGCGGGCTACGCCCACGCGAAGGCGCCGCGCGGCCTGCGTGGCGCGGCCATCCATTTCGACAAGGTGACGGTGGGGGGCACCCACACCACGATGATGGCGGCCGTGCTCGCCCACGGCCACACGCTGATCACCAACGCGGCGCGCGAGCCCGAGGTCGTCGACCTCGCCGCCTGCCTCGCCAAGATGGGCGCGCGCATCACCGGCGCCGGCACGTCCCGCATCGAGATCGAGGGCGTCGCGAGCCTGGGCGGCACCACCCACACCGTGCTGCCCGACCGCATCGAGGCCGGCACCTACGCCATGGCGGTCGCGATGGCCGGCGGCGACGTGGTGCTGGAGGGCGCGGTGCCCGACACGCTCGGCAGCGCGCTCGAGGCCCTCACCCAGGCCGGCGCCACCATCACCGCCACCAACGAGGGTGTCCGCGTCCGCCGCAACGGCGCCGGCCTCGACCCGGTCGACATCTCGACCGCGCCGTTCCCAGGCTTCCCGACCGACCTCCAGGCGCAGTTCATGGCGATGATGACCATGGCCAACGGCTCCTCGCGCATCACGGAAACCATCTTCGAGAACCGCTTCATGCACGTGCAGGAGCTGGCGCGGCTCGGCGCGCGGATCCGGCTGGAGGGCGATGCCGCCGTGGTGGAGGGGGTGAAGGCGCTGCAGGGGGCACCGGTGATGGCGACCGACCTGCGCGCCTCCGTGTCGCTCGTCATCGCCGCCCTGGCCGCGCGGGGGGAAACGGTGGTCAACCGCGTGTACCACCTCGACCGCGGCTTCGAGCACCTCGAGAGGAAGCTGGGACGCTGCGGCGCCATGGTCGAGCGCCTGTCGAATCCGGGCTGAACGGCGAGCGGGCTGGCGCGTTGCCTGGGCTCATTCCCGTGAAGACGCCACCACCGCGAGCCATCCATGACGAATACGCCATGACGAGCACGATCGACGACGCCGAGCCTGGACACGCGCGAGCCCAGGACATCGAGCCGCTCCGCCTGGTCGCGCTCGACGCTGACGACCTCGCGATCCTGTCCGCCCATCTCCAGGACGCGCTGGTGAGCGTGGCGGAACTCGCCTACCTTCCGCGCGAGCGCCGCTTCGCCCTGGTCGGCAAACGATACGACTGGGTGAAGGCGGCCAAGGACGAGTGCGAGCGCTGCGCGGTCGGCCTGCACTTCGAGTGCGTGCTATCGGTGGCGCGCACCGGCTTCGCGCAGGACGAGGTTGACCGCGTCCTCCATCTCCTCGCGATCGTGTTCGAGCCCGGCGACGCGCCCGGCGGCACCGTCAGCCTGACCTTCGCCGGCGGCGCGGCCGTGCGGCTCAAGGTCGAATGCTTGGAAGCCCAGCTGAGCGACCTCGGCGAGCGGTTCCCGTGCGACAAGGTCCTCCCACACCCGATCGGCGAGACCCTGATCGGCAGCGAGGGCGCGACCTCGGCCGGGGGCCAGGCCGCCGAGGCGTAGCGCGGCCGGGAAGCACTGCCCCCGTCGGCCCATCCGCGTTATGGTACGACCCATGCCCCATCGCTTCCAATCCTTCGACGAACCATCCGACCCGAGTCATTGCGCGGCGCGCGTGGCGGCGCTCCGGGCGGAACTCGGCAAGCAGGGCCTCGACGGCTTCATCGTGCCGCGCGCCGACCGGCACCAGGGCGAGTACGTGCCGCCGTGCGACGAGCGGCTGGCGTGGCTCACCGGCTTCTCTGGCTCCGCCGGCCTGGCGATCGTGCTGCAGGGCGAGGCGGCGATCTTCGTCGACGGGCGCTACACCCTCGCCGTCCGCGACCAGGTCGATACGGGCGTCATCACACCGGTCGCGATCGCCGAGACGAAGCCGGAGGCCTGGCTCGGCGAACACGTCGGCGCCGGCGGCCGGGTGGGCTACGACCCTTGGCTGGCGACACCGGGCGACGTCGCGCGATGGACGAGGGCGGTCGAGGCGGCCGGCGGCATCCTCGTCGCGGTCGGCGTCAACCCGATCGACGCGATCTGGACCGACCGACCGCCATCGCCGCGGGGGCAGGTCACGTTGCGTGCGGAAAATCTCGCGGGGGAGGACGCGGCGGCCAAGGTCGCCCGCGTGGTCGCGGCGCTGGGCAAGGCGGACGCGCTGCTCGTGTCCGACCCGCACGCGATGGCTTGGCTCTTCAACATCCGCGGCGCCGACGTCGGCCACACGCCGCTGCCGCTCGGCTTCGCGCTGGTGCCGGCGGTCGGGCACCCGACCCTGTTCATCGCGCGCGGGAAGCTCGGGAGCCACGAGTTCGAAGCCTTAACGGCGCTGGCGACGGTGGCCGAGCCCGACACGGTGGAAACGGTGCTGGCGGCGCTGGGCAAGGCCGGCCGAACCGTGATGGTCGACGCCGCCACCGTGCCGGCGCGCCTGACGCGGGGCCTGGAGGAGGCCGGCGGCACCGCGCTCGTCGGCCCCGACCCGATCGCGCTGATGAAGGCGCGCAAGAACGCCGCCGAGTTGGCCGGCACGCGCGCCGCGCACCTGAGGGATGGCGCCGCCGTCACCCGCTTCCTTCACTGGTTCGAAGGACACGCGACGCCCGGTGCCCTCACCGAGATCGCGGCCGCCGAGGCGCTGGAAGGATTTCGCCACGACACGGGGCTGCTACGCGACCTGTCCTTCCCCACCATCTCGGCGGCGGGGCCGAACGCCGCCATCCCGCATTATCGCGTGTCGACGCGCTCCAACCGCGCGCTGGAGCGGGGCATCTACCTCGTGGATTCCGGCGCGCAGTACGAGGACGGCACCACCGACATCACCCGCACGCTCGCCGTCGGCGAGCCATCGCCCGCCATGCGCGATCGCTTCACCCGCGTGCTGAAGGGGCACATCGCGATCGCGCGGGCGACCTTCCCCGCCGGCACCACCGGCGCGCAGATCGACGCGCTGGCGCGGCGGCCGCTGTGGGAGGTCGGGCTCGACTTCGACCACGGTACCGGTCACGGGGTGGGCGCCTACCTCTCCGTCCACGAGGGGCCGCAGCGCATCGCCAAGACCGGGCACGTCGCCCTGGAGCCGGGCATGATCGTGTCGAACGAGCCGGGCTACTACGAGGCCGGCGCCTACGGCATCCGCATCGAGAACCTGCTGGTCGTCGAGCCCCGCGCGTTCGAGGGCGGCGACCGGCCGATGCTCGGTTTCGCCACGATCACCTTCGCGCCGTTCGACCGCGCGCTGATCGAGGCGGGGTTGCTGGATACGGGCGAGCGGGCGTGGGTGGATGTCTACCACGAGGCGGTGCGCGAGCGGATCGGGCCACTGGTGCCCGACGACGTGCGGGCCTGGCTGGAGGGGGCCACGGCGCCGCTTTAACCCTTCGTGGCAGCCTTGACCCCATCCTTGGCCCGGGCGATCGCCGGCATCAGCTCGCCCCGGATGTTCTCCTCCGTGAGCGGCCCGACGATCTTAGCGCTGATCGTCCCGTCGCCCTTCACCACGTAGGTTTCCGGCACGCCGTAGACGCCGAAGTCGATACCGGTGCGCCCGGTGACGTCGGCGCCCACCGCCGCGTAAGGGTCGCCCTCGCGCCCGAGGAAGCGGCGGGTGTTGTCCGGCTGGTCCTTGTAGGCGATGCCGACGATCTTGGTGCCGCCCTGCGACAGCAGCATCAGGGCCGGCGCCTCCTGCCGGCAGGGCACGCACCAGGAGGCGAAGACGTTGACCAGCGTGACGTCGCCGCGCGTGAGATCGGCCGTGGTCAGGCCCGGCTTGCCGAGGCCGGCGACCGGCGCGAGGTCGAAGGCCGGCGCGGGATGGCCGATGAGGGCGGAGGGCAGGCGCGACGCGTCGCCGGCGAAGAGCCGCAGCAGCAGCAGCCCGGCCAGCGCGAGGAAGGCGACAAGCGGCAGGAACACGAGGGGCGAGCGGCGGCGCGGCGCCTCGGCCTCCGGCCCGTTCATTCGCGGTCGAGGCCCCGCGCGCCGAAGCGCTTGAGGTCGCGGCGCAGCGCGCGGTGGTCGACCACCACGGAGGCGACCATGGAAGCGATGACGAGCGCCGCCACCGCGTAGGCGGCGACGATGAAACCGGCGTGGGAGGCATGCTCGATCATCGCCCATACCCCGCGCTGAGGCCGAGGTCCGGCACCCGCACCTCCGCCGCGCCGGCCGTCATGCCGCCGGCTTCCTGCATCGACAGGCGGCGCAAGCGGCGCCGCAGGATCTCGTTGCGGATCGCCATCAGGTGCAGCGTGCCGAACAGGGTGGTGAAGGCGAGCGCCATCACCATGAGCGGCCACAGCATCGAGGCGGCGACGGCGGGGCCGCCCACGCGGAACACGGAGGCCGGCTGGTGCAACGTGTTCCACCATTGCACGGAGAAGTGGATGACCGGGATGTTGACCGCCGCCGTCAGGGTGAAGATCGCCGCCGCCTTGGCCGCGCGGGTCTGGTCCTCGAACACCTGCCAGATCGCGACGAGCGCGAGGTAGATGAGGAACAGGATCAGCACGGAGGTGAGGCGCGCGTCCCACACCCACCACGCCCCCCACATCGGCTTGCCCCACAGCGAGCCGGTGGCGAGGCAGATGAAGGTGAAGCCGGCGCCGAGCGGGGCCGCCGCCTTCTGCGCGGCGTCGGCGAGCGGGTGGCGCCACACCAGCGTGCCGAGGGCGGAGGCGGTCATGGTCACGTAGGCCAGCATGGCGAGCCAGGCGGCCGGCACGTGCAGGTACATGATGAGGACGGTGCGGCCCTGCTGGTAGTCGGGCGGGCCGCGCAGCGCCAGGGTGAGGCCGACGCCGAGCAGCACGACGGTGAGGCCGGCGAGGATGGGGATCAGGGTGCCGGCGAGGCGCAGGAACCGACTGGGGTTGGCGAAGCGCAGCATGGAACGCCCTGTGGTGGCTCACCGGGACAATTCCGCCCGCCGCCCCCCGTGTCAACCCGGCTATGACGTCACCATCCCTTACACTCGGGTGCGGCCGACGTGCTTCTCGATGATCGCGAGGTTGCGGACGTTGGCCTTGAACCACGTGTCGGCGAGGTCGCCGAGCACCGGGGTCACGCCGAGCACGAGATCGAGCGCGACGTTGCCGGCCATCGCCGCCAGCGCGGAACGCGGCAGGCCGAGGCGGCGGCCCTCGTAGACGAAGTAGCAGGCGATGCCGGCGGTCGCGACGTCGCCCAGGCCCGGCACCAAGCCGATGAACGTGTCGGCGCCGAAGCGGAACCCGCCGGGCAGGCGGATCGCCGTGTCGAGGAAGTTGGCGAGCCAGCGCAGGCGGCGCAGCGTGGCCTCGGTGTCGAGGTTCGGCTGGGCTTGCGGTGCGTAGCGGCCGGCGAAACCGGGGGCGGCGGTCATGGGGATGGTCTCCGTCGGCGCGTCCAAGATGGCGTGTCCAAAGTCCGACGTGAGGGAAGGTGGGACGGGCGTAGGCACCGTTCAAGCCGGCCGGCGGGCGTCCGAGACGATTATGAAGCCGTTCAAGGTTCCCGCGTGGTGCCGGCCATCACGCCGGCGCGCTGGGGCACCAGCACCGGCTGCAGCGCGGGGGCGAGCCGCCGCACCGCCCGGCGCAGGCCGACCGGGCGGTACAGTTGCTTGGTCGCCTCCACCACGAGCACGCCGGCGCCGGGCAGGGCGAGTCGCGCGCCGACCCGCTCGATCGCCGGCGCGGAGCGCAGCAGCAGGGCGCGGGCGAAGGGCGGCACGTACAACGCTTCCGCCCAGTGGGTGGGCGAGAACAGGGTTTCGCGCATCAGGTCGCGCATCTGCGAGCGGGAGAAGGGCTGGCCGTGGCCGAACGGGGTGGAGTCGAGCCGCGCCCACAGGCCGGCCCGACTCGGCGTCACCGCGATCACCCGCCCGCCCGGCGTCAGCACGCGCCACACCTCGGCGAGCAGGTCGCGCGGGTGCTCGGTGATTTCCAGCGCATGCACCAACAGCACGCGGTCGATGCAGCCATCGGGCAGCGGCAGCGCGGCGGTGTCGACGAGCGCCGAGGCGGAGCGGCCGTCGCCCGGCCAGTTCACCACCCCCTGCTCGGCCGGCATGAAGGCCAGCACCCGCACCGCCTCCGGCCGGTACACGTCGAGGTAGGGGGTGGCGTAGCCGATGCCGAGGATGGAATGGCCGTAGCAGGCGTCGAACCGCTCACGCGCGATCCGCCCGATGGAGCGCCGGGTGACCTCGCCGAGCGGCGAGGCGTAGAAGGAGCGCAGGTCGGTGACGTCCAGGGCCATGGCGATAATGTGGCACGTCCGATGCCGACGCGCATCCCCGCGCCGGCGATGAGGTGAATCCCGGCGACGCGGCGCCGGCGCCTTCGCACCGACGGCGGGCGGGGCGTTGACCGATGGCCTCGTTTGGCTCCGGTGAGCGCCTAAGGTAATCTTGCCTTATGTCGCCTCCATCCCCGACGAACCCCTTCGACTTCGACCCATCGCGTCCCTGGCCGGCCGGCGCGGGGCGGACGGTCGCGCTCGGCGAGGCCGGCCTCCTGCTCGGCGCCGGGACGGTCCTCGCGCCCTTCGCGGGCGGTGTGGCGAAGGGGGCGGGGCATCTGGCGGTCGACCCCGGGCGCGTGCTGGCGCTGCTGTCGGTCGCTGCCGGCCGGCCGGTCGACGCGGCCCGTGCCCTCGCCGGCGTCGAGGCCGCCGCCGGTCATTGGGCGCGCGGCGACCGGGCGCGCGCCAACATGCGGCTCCTCTTCGCCGGCCTACCCCGGCTGGCCACGCCGCTCGACGCCGAACGGCTCAGGGTGGCCGCTTGGCTGCTCGACGGGGGGATGACGCTGCGCCGCCTCATGGAGGACCTCGGCCTCGAAGCGGCCTCGCTCGATGCGGCCATCGCCGATCATCTCGCGAAATACGACCCCGACCAGCCCCGCGTGCCGGCCGGCAACGGCCCCGCGAGCGGTCGGTGGATCGGCGCGGACGGCGCCTTCGGCCTGACCGGCCGGCGCGGACGGCTGCTCGTGTCCCAACTGCGGTTCGACACCATCCAGGTCGCCGCGAACGGCCCCTTGACACCAGCCGGCACCGCCGAGAACTTCGACCCCGGCCTCGCCGCCCTTCTCGATCCGAAACAGATCGGCACACGCCCGACACCTGAGGAGCAGGAGAAGATCATCGATGCCCTTAACACGATCATCACGGGACGCGGTAGGAAGCTCAGGCAATTATCGGAGGGCGACTATGAAAACTATCCTCATCCGGAAACTGGCGCCCATCTTCCGAACAGTTCTGGCAATTACAAGGAATACACTGTTCGCACGCCTGGCATATTTGATCGCGGGGAGCGACGGCTTGTTATCGATTGGAGCAAGGGCGAAGTTTATTATACCAGTAACCATTATAGAAATTTTAGTCACATTATAATAATGATCCCGCCTTAAAATCTAACAGGATTATACGACGATGCGCGAGATTGCACTGGACGCGACGAACTGGACAACGCGGCTCGACTTCTACGCCGCCTTGCTGCCTGCCATCGGCGCTCCCACCTGGCACGGTGAGGGTGTCAACGCGATCACTGACTCCATGATCACGGGTGGCATCAACAAGCTCAAGCCGCCCTACGTGGTGCGCGTCCACAACATGGGCGGCGTGCCGGCCGACGTGGCCGAGGAGGTGGGATGGGCCGTGGAAGGCCTCGCCAAGCGACGCGCGTCGACGTTCGAGCGTCGCGGCGTCGACGTGAACGTCAGCATGGAGATTGTCGATTAACGTCTCGGGAACGGCCGTGATCCCCGGCAGGGCACGCCCCCGTGATCGCATCCCCTTGATCGACGGCGTCGACGAACGCCACCCGCCCGTCCCGGCAACCGATCCCTCCGGTGGGTGGTTGCGCCCACGATCCCGAGGAAACCCGCCCAAGGAAGCCGTCCCATGGCCGCCCACGTCCACCAGTTCCCCTGCCTCGCCGACAATTACGGCGTCCTGCTCCACGATCCCGACACCCGGCGCACGGCGGCGATCGACGCGCCGGACGCCACCGCCGTCCTCGCCGCGCTGGAGGAGACCGGCTGGGCGCTGACCGACGTCCTCGTCACCCACCACCACGCCGACCACACGCAAGGCCTGCCCGAGCTGAGGGAGCGCTACCCCGACGTCCGCGTCGTCGGGCCGGCGAAGGAGGCCGACAAGATCGGTGGGCTCGACGTCGCCCTGCGCGAGGGCGACCACGTCGCCGTGGGCACGCTGGAGGCGGGCGTGCTGGAGGTGCCGGGCCACACGCTCGGCCATATCGCCTACGTGTTCGAGGAGGAGGACCTGCTGTTCGCCGGCGACACGCTGTTCGCGCTCGGCTGCGGCCGGCCCTTCGAGACGCCTCCCGCCGTGCTCTACCATTCCTTGATGAAGCTCGCGCGCCTGCCGGGCTCCATGCAGGTCTACTGCGGCCACGAGTACACCCTGTCGAACGCCCGCTTCGCCCTGACCGTCGAGCCTAGCAACGCCACGCTGGTCGAGCGGGCGGCCGAGGTCGAGCGGCTGCGCGCGGCCAAGGCGCCCACCCTGCCCACCACGATCGCCCTGGAGCTGGCGACCAACCCGTTCCTGCGCGCCGGCGAGGCGAGCGTGAAGGCGGCGCTCGGCATGCCCGACGCCGACCCGGCCGACGTGTTCGCGGAGCTGCGCGACCGCAAGAACAAGGGCTGAGCACATGGATTGGGGCCGGCTGGCCGCGGTCAAAGGGTGGCCAGCCACCCGGCAACCGCTTCTTAACGGCCGCGACCTAGGGTGCGTCGCGATCGCGGTCCTCTCGCGTGGTGCTTGGCGGAGACGCGCACGTGTGGTTCTCGGGTGACGGTTCTCGGGCGAGGGTGGCGGCGTGAGCGCCCGGGCAGTTCCCCACCCCGCCGGCGGCGCGCCCGATCGCGGGACCGTCGTCGCCGTCGAACGCCACGAGGCCAAGCCCCATGATGCCGACGCCACCTCACCCGTGATCGAGGGCGGCGAGGTCGTCTACGACTGGGACATCGCCAGCGACGTCATCCGCTGGGCGCCCAACCTCGCCGCCGTCTTGGGCATGGCCGACCTGGGCACGGCCGATCCGGGCATGGCCAACCTGGGCGTGGCCGATTGCGCGGCGCTCGGCACCGGGATCGGCTACGCCGAGCACGTCGCCGCCGAGAGCCCGTCCTCGCGCTACGAGGCGATCGTCGGCTCGGGCGGCTACGACACCGGCGGCGGCGTCGCCTTCCGCGCGGTCTACGGGTTGCTGCCGACCCAGCGCACCAACGCCGCGCCGGTCTGGGTCGAGGACACCGGCCGTTGGTTCGCCGACGCGAGCGACCGGCCGAGCCGCGCCCACGGCATCATCCGGGTGATCACCGGGCGCTACCAGGCGGAGCGCCTGCGCGTGAGCGTCGCGCAACGCGACCCCGCCACCGGCGCCTTCAGCCGTTCGCACTTCATCGAGCACGTCGCCCGCAAGCTCAACCTGGCGACGCGCAAGGCCTCGGCCTTCGCCATCGTCGTCATCGGCCTCGAGATCGCCGGCCTCGACATCGCCGGCCTGGAGATCGCCGACGACGGGGCGGGACGCTCGGACGGGCAACGGCAGGGTGGTGACCGGTCCGCCGCGCCGGCGCTCGACGACCCCTTGATGGCCGAGGTCGCCGCCCGGCTGCGCGCCGCCATGCGCGGCCAGGAATGCTTGGCGCGCCACGCCGCCACCAAATTCTCCGCGCTGTTGGAGAACTGCACCGGCGACCAGGTCGAGGCGGCCGCCAGGCGCCTGATCGGCGCGGTGGCGGCGACCCCCTTCGGCTCGATCGTGCTGCGGGCCAGCGTCGGGGCGGTCGCCGCCCCCGCCCACGGGCGCACGCCCCAGCTGCTCCTCCAGTTCGCGGAGGAAGCGTTGGAGGCGGCGCGGCCGACCGGCTCCGCCTTCGTGCGCTACGATCCCGACTTGACGCGCTCGATCCTGCGCCCGGCGAGGCCGCACGCCTCCGACGAGATCCTCGCCGCCTTGAACGAGGGACGCATCGCCCTGGCCTTGCAGCCGATCGTCCACGCCAAGACGCGCGCGATCGCCTTCCACGAGGCCCTTCTGCGGTTGCGGCGGACCGACGGCACGGTGATGATGCCCGACGCCATCGTGCCCACGGCGGAGGCCAAGGGCCTGGTGCCCCTGCTCGACCGCCGCGTCATCGACCTCGCCTTCTGGCAGCTGACCGCCCACCGCCGCATGGCGCTGTCGATCAACGCCTCGGTGACGAGCCTTGGCGACCCGCACTGGTTCGAGCACCTGCGGGCCTCCTGCAAGCTGCGGCCCGACGCCGCCCGCCGCCTCACCGTCGAGATCACCGAAACCTGCGCCATCGCCGACATCGAGGCGACGCGCACCGTGCTCGCCGCCATCAAGCCGCTCGGGGTGAAGATCGCCATTGACGATTTCGGCTCCGGCCATTCCTCGTTCCGCGCGCTGCGGCAGTTGCCGATCGACTACCTGAAGATCGACGGCGCCTTCGCGCAGAACCTCGCCCACTCGCCCGACGACCGGTTCTTCATCCGCACCCTCATCGACCTCGCCCGCAACCTGGCCATCCCCACGGTGGCGGAATGGGTCGAGGACGAGGCGACCGCGCGCATCCTGGGTGATTGGGGCGTCGACTACCTCCAGGGCCACCTGTTCGGGCGCGCCGAGCTGGCGCCGGACGCGACCATGGCGCGGCGCTGACGGTCCGACCCCACCGCTTCCCGACCCTACCGCTTCGAGGCGAGTTCCTCGATGCGTCGCCGCATGCCGTCCAGCTGGCGCTTCATCTCGTCGAACTCGTCGCGCGCCGGGGACGCCTCCGAGGGCGGCGCGGACGGGGGCGCCGGTTGCACGCCCGCCGTGTCCCCGATCGCCCCGTTCCCGTTCGTCCCCTCGTCCGGTGGTGGTGCCGCGTCCGGCCCGCCCCCGGCCGGCGCGCCCGGGACGAACGGGGTGAACACGGCGAGCGCCTGGCGGAACATCGCCATGTTCTGGCGCGTCTGTTCCTCGATCTGGCTAAGGATCGGGCGGGCCGCCTCCACCACGGGCGGCGAGGCGAAGGGGGTGTTGCCGAAGGCCGCGACCCATTGCTCCCGGAAGCCGCTGCGGTCGGCGGTCAGCTTGTCCAGCGAGAATTCGAGGTAGCTCGGCACCAGCATCTGCATGCCCGTGCCGTAGAACCGGATCAGCTGCCGGAGGAAGGCGATCGGCAGCAGGCTCTGGCCGCCCTTGCCTTCCTGCTCGAAGATGATCTGGGTGAGGACCGAACGGGTGATGTCCTCGCCGGTGCGGGCGTCGGACACGACGAAGTCCTCGCCCCGCTTCACCATCACCGCCAGGTCCTCGAGCGTGACGTAGGCGCTGGTGCCGGTGTCGTAGAGCCGCCGGTTGGCGTATTTCTTGATGACCCTGGGGGCCTTGTCGCCGGCCGGGGCCTTGTCTCCCGCCGGGTTTTTGTTGCCCACCAAGGTTTTGTTGCCCGCGAAGGCTTGATCGCTCGAACCTTTATCGCTCGTCATGGTGATGTGCCCGCAAGTGCGATGCCGGTCCGACGCGCGACGTCGGCGCCTTCGTTTCAATGCCTTCCCACGTCTTAAAGCCTTCGTCGACCGGCGAAAACAGGTTTCCGCCCCGGCGCGCCGCATCCGATGGACGGTGGCGGCCGCTGTTCGCCGGCGGCACCCGACCAAGGATGGATTGCCAGCCCCTCGCCTTGACCCGAGATGTGGCGTGGTGTCGAACGGTCCGTAACGTCAGGGCTCCGGCATCGGGGCGTGCCGCGCCGGTCGACGGGCGCCGGCGCACAGGAGGAAACGACAGCATGGCACAGGATATCGTGATCGTCGCCGCCGGCCGCACGGCGGTCGGCGCCTTCAACGGCGCCTTCGCCAATACGCCGGCGCACGACCTGGGCGCGACGGTGATCAAGGGCGTCCTGGAGCGGGCGCGACTCGAGGGTGGCGACGTCGACGAGCTGATCTTCGGCCAGGTGCTGACGGCCGGCCAAGGCCAGAACCCGGCGCGGCAGGCGGCGATGAAGGGCGGCATCCCCCAGGAGAAGACCGCCTGGAGCCTCAATCAGGTGTGCGGCTCCGGCCTGCGCGCGGTGGCGCTGGGCCAGCAGCAGATCGCCAACGGCGACGCGAGCGTGATCGTCGCCGGCGGCCAGGAGAGCATGTCGCTCGCCCCCCACGCGACTTACCTGCGCGGCGGCACCAAGATGGGTGACACCAAGCTCGTCGACACGATGATCAAGGACGGGCTGATCGACGCCTTCCAGGGCTATCACATGGGCACCACCGCCGAGAACATCGCCACCAAATGGCAGCTCTCGCGCGAGGACCAGGACAAGTTCGCGCTCGGCTCGCAGAACAAGGCGGAGGCGGCGCAGAAAGGCGGCCGCTTCACCGACGAGATCATCGCCGTCACCGTGCCCGGCCGCAAGGGCGACACGGTCGTCGACCAGGACGAGTACATCCGCCACGGCGCGACCTACGACAGCATGGCCAAGCTGAAGCCGGCCTTCTCCAAGGAGGGTACGGTGACCGCCGCCAACGCGTCCGGCATCAACGACGGCGCGGCGGCGGTGGTGCTGATGAGCGCGGCCGAGGCTAAGCGGCGTGGCCTGACCCCACTCGCGCGCATCGCGTCCTGGGCCACCGCCGGCGTCGATCCCGCCATCATGGGCACCGGGCCGATCCCCGCCTCCCGCAAGGCGTTGGAGAAGGCCGGCTGGAAGGTCAAGGACCTCGACCTGGTGGAGGCCAACGAGGCTTTCGCCGCCCAGGCCCTGTCGGTCAACAAGGACATGGGCTGGGATCCGGCCATCGTGAACGTCAACGGGGGCGCCATCGCGATCGGCCACCCGATCGGCGCCTCGGGCGCGCGCGTGCTGGTGACCTTGCTGCACGAGATGGGCAAGCGCGACGCCCACAAGGGCCTCGCCACGCTGTGCATCGGCGGCGGCATGGGGATCGCATTGGCGCTGGAACGTTAGGGCGACGATCGCGGGCCACCGGCACAAAGGGCAGGATAGCTCGCCGGGTGGTTCGGACGAACGGATGATGGCGCTTCGCGCAGGTGGGGGAGGATCGAATGGGACGTGTGGCGGTGGTGAGCGGCGGCTCGCGCGGGATCGGCGCGGCGATCAGCAAGGCCCTCAAGGACGCCGGCTACGCCGTAGCGGCGACCTACGCCGGCAACGAGGAGGTGGCGGCCAAGTTCAAGGCGGAGACCGGCATCGCCGTCTTCAAGTGGGACGTGTGCGACTACGCCGCCTGCGCCGACGGGCTGGGCCGGGTCGAGGCGGAGCTCGGGCCGGTCGACGTCCTCGTCAACAACGCCGGCATCACCCGCGACGTGCCGTTCCACAAGATGAAGCCGGAGGCCTGGCACGCCGTCGTCGACACCAACCTGAACTCCGTCTTCAACATGACCCGCCCGGTGATCGAGGGCATGCGCGCGCGCGGCTACGGGCGCATCGTCAACATTTCCTCCATCAACGGCCAGAAGGGCCAGTTCGGTCAAACCAACTACGCCGCCGCCAAGTCCGGCTTCATCGGCTTCACCAAGGCGCTCGCGCAGGAGAACGCCAGCAAGGGCATCACCGTCAACGTGATCGCGCCGGGCTACGTCGCCACCGAGATGGTGCTGGCGGTGCCCGCCGAGGTGCTGGCCAGCAAGGTGCTGCCGCAGATCCCCGTCGGTCGCCTCGGCGAGCCGGACGAGGTCGCCCGCTGCGTGCTGTTCCTGGTGTCGGAGCAGGCGGGCTTCATCACGGGGGCGACCCTGTCGGTGAATGGCGGCCAGCACATGCACTGACCGGGCGCGAACTGACTCGCGCGACCTAAGTCGCCATCACCGCCGTGCGCGCGGCGAGCCGACCGTCGCGCTCGAAGATCGCGACGTCGAGGGCGATCCCGCTGCCGGCGAGCGCGGCGGCGGCCTTGTCCCGCGCCGCCTCCGCCACGAGGTCGACGACCTGCGCGGCGACGTCGAGGCCGGCCTCGCGCGTAATCGCCAGGGCCTCGGCGGCGGTATTGCCCGCCGTGACGCGGGCGGCGAGCTCCGGGCCACCGCCGGCCTCCGCGACCCGCGCCGCGAGCCATGCCAAGTCGACGCCGCCGCGCTTCGAGTGCAAATCCATCAGGCCCTGGCCGAGCTTGGTCACCTTGGCGAAGCCGCCGGCGATCGTCACGCGCGGCACGGGGTGGCGGCGCAGGTACTTGAGCATGCCGCCGACGAAGTCGCCCATCTCGATCAGCGCCGGCTCCGGCAGGTCGTAGAGGGCGCGTGCCGCCGCTTCCGAATTGGTGCCGGTGGCGCCGACGACGTGGGTGAGGCCGCTGGCGCGGGCGACGTCGATGCCGCGATGGATCGTGTCGATCCAGGCGGCGCAGGAGAACGGGATGACGATCCCGGTCGTCCCCAGGATCGACAGGCCGCCGTGGATGCCGAGCCGGCCGTTCAGCGTGCGCTCCGCGAGCTTGCGGCCATCGGGGATCGACACCGTCACCGTGAGGTCGCCGGGCGCGCCGGCCTCGCGCAGCGCGGCCGCGATCATCGCGCGTGGGCCGGGATTGATGGCCGGCTCGCCCGGCGGCAGCGGCAGGCCGGGGCGGGTGATCGTGCCCACCCCGGCGCCGGCGGCGAAGCGCAGGCCGGTGCCGGACGCGCCACGCGCGACGCGGGTGACGACCAGCGCGCCGTGGGTCACGTCGGGGTCGTCGCCGGCGTCCTTGACGATGCCGGCCTCGGCCCAATCCTCGCCGCTCGCCTCGACGGCAACCGCGAAGCTCGGACGCGTCCCGCCGGGCAGGGGGATGGCGACGAGCGCCGGGCAGGTGCCGGTCAGCAGCATCTCGACGGCGGCCCGCGCGCCGGCCGCCGCGCAGGCGCCGGTCGTCCAACCGCGCCGGAGCGGCGTCGGCGAAGGGTCTTCCGGCGGAAGGGGCGGGGCGTGCACGCCCGTTTGTCGCGCCGACCGGCCTTTCAGGCAAGGGGTGCGGCTTCCACTCCGCTCACGACGCTCTTGATGGGACCGCGCTCCCGTTCAAGGAGCACGGGAGACCGAATCATTTGCTTAGCTCAAGGGATGATGGCCCATGAGGGCCGCAGCCGCCCACCTGTGACGAGACTGCTTGATGGCGACGGTACATGGATATCTTCTTCCTTCAGCTCGTCCTTCTGTTCATCCCGGGCATTGTTTGGGAGCGCATCGACAACCGCTTCGGGGTGAACAGACCGAACACGCAGTTCGACATCCTGCGTCGCGCGTTCTGCTTCGGGCTGACCTCCTACATCGCGCTGTTCTTGGCTGCGGCGATGGTCAACGGCGCGTGGCACCATTGGCATCCAAACGCTCCGCGCCCCATCCATTTATCCATGGTGGCGTTCCAGAAGGATACCTACACGCTCGACGCTTCGACCGTCGGGGAGATCGTCGCGGCCTCGGTCGCGGCGCTCGTCCTTTCAATCATCTGGCTCTACGTCACGAACAACAAGGTCCCTACCTGGATCATGCAGCGGATTGGGGCGACACGCCGCTTCGGCGACGAGGATGTGTGGGATTTCACGTTCAACTCCAAGCGCGCCGAGGTCGAGTACGTCCATGTGCGCGACTTTGACAATCAGCTGACCTACGCTGGCTGGGTCGAAGTGTTCTCGGAAACGGGCGGCACGCGCGAACTGGTACTTCGCGACGTAGAGGTGACCGCCATCGATGGGACGGAGGGTTACACGGTGCCGAGGCTTTACCTCGCGCGTCCAATGGATAGAATAACCATTGAGTTTCCGCATGATGCTGGGAAGGAACCTGATCTTGAGCATCAAACCGCCGGGCAGGCGCCCATCGCAGATGACCCATGACGGCTATGTCAAAGTGCGGCCGCTCACGGAGGGTTATTCCGTAAAGGGTGGGCAGAACCCCCCAACCTCCCAAATCGTCAAGCGACCGCCCCCGCCGCCACCGACCCCTCGGCCGGGTGCCTCCAAGACGTAGGAGCGGCTGCCGCGAAGGCTGGCGTGGGGCCTTCAAGGTGCGCGGGTAGATTGATGACGGGAGGTGGTTTGCCGCGACCTTGGACGTGCGCGGTATCTCGCGCCTTGCCGCCACGCCGGCGCACCCGCTACATCAGCCGATGACGCGAGGCTTCCTCATAGCGGCTCCCAAGTCCGGCAGCGGCAAGACGGTGGTGACGCTCGGCCTGATGCGGGCCTTCTCGCGCGCGGGGCTGCGCGTGGCCGGCGCCAAGAACGGGCCGGACTACATCGACCCGGCCTTCCACGCCGCCGCCACCGGGCGCGACAGCCTCAACCTCGACACCTGGGCGATGCCGGTCGGCCTCGTCGGCGCGCTGGCCCGGGAGGCGGCGGAGGGGGCGGACCTCCTCGTGGCCGAGGGGTCGATGGGGCTGTTCGACGGCGTCGCGGCACCACCCGGCCACACCGGCGCCTCCGCCGACCTCGCCGCCCGGCTCGGCCTGCCCGTGCTGCTGGTGCTCGACGTCAGCGGCCAGTCGCAGACGGCGGCGGCGGTGGCGAAGGGCTGCGACGCGTTGCGGCCGGACGTCCGGGTCGCCGGCGTGATCCTCAACCGCGTGGCCTCCGAGCGCCACCGGCGCCTGGCCGCCGACGCCATCGCCGACGCCGGACTGCGCGTGGTCGGTGCGCTGCCCCGCTCCGACGCGCTCGCGCTGCCCGAGCGGCACCTCGGCCTGGTGCAGGCGGCCGAACTTCCGCGCCTGGACGCGCTCATCGACGCGCTGGCCGACTTCGTCGCCGCCCACGTCGACCTCGCCGCGGTCGAGGCGTTGGCCGCGCCGCTCGCGTCCCAGGACACCGTCCCCGCCGGCGCGGTCCGGCCGCCGGGGCAGCGCGTGGCCATCGCGTGGGATGCCGCCTTCTCGTTCTTCTACCCCCACCTCGCGCGGGGGTGGCGGGCGGCCGGGGCCAGCCTCCACCCGTTCTCGCCGCTCGCCGACGAGCCACCACCAGATGATTGCGACGTGTGCTGGCTGCCGGGCGGCTATCCCGAGCTGCACGCCGGCACGCTGGCCGGGGCGCGCCGCTACCAGGCTGGGCTGCGGCGCTTCGCGACCACGCGGCCGGTGCACGGCGAGTGCGGCGGCTACATGGTGCTCGGCGAGACCCTCACCGACGCCGCCGGAGCGTCCCATCCGATGGCCGGCCTGCTCGGGGCCTCCTTCTCCTTCGCCGAGCGCCGCATGAACCTCGGCTACCGCGAGGTGACGCTCACCGCCGATTGCTGCCTCGGCCCGGCCGGCGCGCGGGCGAGGGGGCACGAGTTCCACTATGCCACGATGGCGCACGGGCCGGAGCCGGACGCGCCCCTGGTGCTCGCCCGGGACGCCCAGGGGAGCGCGCCGCGCGAGGCCGGTTCGCGACGTGGCCGCGTCACCGGCGGCTTCTTCCACCTCGTCGCGGGGCTCGCCTAGGCGGCGAGCCGGGCGGGGACGCGCGGCTTCACCCGCGTCTTGATGTCGGCGCGCACCGCATCGATCGTCGCCCCGATCAGCACGATCAGCGCCGAGATCCAGAACCACAGCAGCAGCACGATCACCGCGCCGAGCGAGCCGTACGTCGTGTCGTAGCTGCCAAATCGGGTCACGTAGAGCGAGAACGCCCATGAGGCGACGATCCAAAACGTGACGGCGAAGATCGTGCCCACGCTGAGCAGCCGCCAGCGCGGCCGGCTCTGGCTGGGGCCGAACCGGTACACGATGTCGAGCGCCAGCAGCACGAAGGCGCCGAAGATCGGCCAGCGCGAATAGGCCAGCAAGGTTTGCACCTTGGCGTCGAGCGGCAGGAAGGCGATGACGATCGGGATCACCGCGACGGCGGTCAGCGCGATGATGGCGAACAGGATGGCGCCGAAGGTCAGGCCGAGCGCGACCAGGTTGAACTTGAAGAAGTTGCGCCGCTCCGGGCGCTCCATCGCGACGTTCAGCCCCGACATCATGGATGAGGTGCCGGCCCGCGCGCCCCACACGGCGATGCCGAGGCTGACCAGCAACCCGGAGTTCAGGCTATGACTGGGCTTGGCGAGCAGCGCGTTCAGCGAATCGTTGAGGAGCGTGGCCGTTTCGCGCGGGAGCAGCACCGTCAGCTGCTGGACCTGGGACTGGACGACGTGGGTGTCGCCGAACAGCCCGTAGATCGAGACGAGCGCCCCCAGCGCCGGGAACACCGCGAACATGCCGTAGAAGGCGATGCCGGCGGCGATCAACATCAGGTTGTCGTCCGCCATGCGGGTGACGACCCGGTTGGTGATGGTCCAAAGCGAGCGGGCGCCGCCGCTCTTCTTCAGCCAGTCCGGCGCCGCGTCGGGCAGGGGGTCGGTGCCGTCGCTCCGATCGGCCGTGAGGAGCGCGACCGCCCGCTTCTGCGCGGCGCTCGTCGAGGCGGCGACGGCGACGCCCACCACGATGAGGTACCAGGGCAGGATGGTCCGCGACGCGCGGTGAGGCGCGCCGTCGGCGGGGCCGGGCCGCCCCTCCCGCCGAGGGGAGCGCCGCGGCGTCGCCGCCTGCCCGATCGGCGCCGCGCGCCCTCCGCGTCCGAAATTCGATGCCATCGTCATGCGTCGTCCCCGTCCTCGCAATACGAGCGGCGAGGACCGGCGTTCCCTCCGTCGGTGACGAAAAATGGCGAAATCGTGCCGATGCGACCTTTTGGGGTGGTTCGCCGCGCGCGGGGCGGCGTTTTGCGTCGGCGGGGGGCTCGGCTACAGAGTGTATGCCCCGACATCCTCCCCCGAGTCACCGATGCCCGTCACCCTCACCCCTGCGCTCCCTCCATACGGCGGAGCCTAGCCTTGACCTGGTCGCCGCAGCAGGACGCGGCGCTACGCGCGGTCGCCGCCTGGGTGAAGCGGGGCGAGCCCCAGGTGTTCCGGCTGTTCGGCTACGCCGGCACGGGCAAGACCACGCTCGCCAAGCAGCTCGCCGCCGACGTCGACGGCGACGTGACCTTCGGTGCCTACACCGGCAAGGCCGCGCTGGTGCTGCGGGCGAAGGGCTGCAAGGACGCGCGCACCATCCATTCCATGATCTACAAGCTGCGCGACGCCGACACGGACGAGCCGCGCTTCGTGCTCAACGACGACAGCGCGGCGTCCAAGGCCGAGTTGATCATCATCGACGAGTGCTCGATGGTCGACGAGGAACTGGGGCGCGACCTCCTTTCCTTCGGCAAGCAAGTGCTGGTGCTGGGCGATCCCGCCCAGCTGCCGCCGGTGAAGGGCGGCGGCTTCTTCACCGACGCCGAGCCGGACGTGATGCTGACGGAGGTGCACCGCCAGGCCGCCGACAACCCGATCGTGCGGCTCTCCATGATGGTGCGCGAGGGGGAGCGCCTGCCCCAGGGCACCTATGGGGAAAGCCGGGTGATGCGCCGCGCCGACATCGACGCCGCCCAGGTGCGGGAGGCCGACCAGGTGCTGGTGGGGCTGAACCGGACGCGGCGCGGCTACAACGCCCGCCTGCGTCAGCTCGCCGGCCACAGCGACCCGTATCCCCAGGCCGGGGAGAAGCTGGTGTGCCTGAAGAACGAGAAGGGCAAGGGCCTGCTGAACGGCGGCATCTGGATCGTCAAGACGGCGGCGGCCAAGCGCCAGGGCAAGTTGCGCTACGGCGTGGTGCCGGAGGACGATTCTGCGCGCAAACCCCTCCCGATCGCCGTGCGTCCCGAGTACTTCACCGAGGGCGAGGAGGCGATCCCGCCGGCGCTGCGCCGCGCCACCGACGCCTTCGACTTCGGCTACGTGCTCACCGTCCACAAGGCGCAAGGGTCGCAGTGGGACGACGTGGTGCTGTTCGACGAGAGCGGCGCGTTCCGCGAGAACCGCCACCGCTGGCTGTACACGGGGATCACGCGAGCGGCGGAGCGGCTGACGATCGTGGTGTGATGCCTTCGGGGACCGTCGCTCGGCTCCGTCGCTGGTCCCCTTCGGGTAGCAGCCGGAATGGTGGGAGTCGGCCGTAGGCGGAACGTCTCCGGAGGATGGCTCCCGCGTAGCACGTGCGATGTGCGGGTCTGGCGATCTTCGTCGAGTGCGGTCTTCCGCCCGGCCTGTTTGTGCGTTCGGCGGAGGACTGCTGGCCCTGATGGGGTCCGCGAACCGGGTCCCGTTCCGCTTGTCAGGCTATGACGCCTTCGACGTTCGGCGGGTTGTCCCTGTT
>CAXSDP010000052.1:22225-26411 GCA_964235705.1 uncultured Beijerinckiaceae bacterium
AATTCGGCGGTGGTCGATTTCGCGAGCCCGGCATATCCCTCGCTGGTCGGGTGTACGCCATCTTGCTGGTAGAGCGAGCAATCCGTTCGGTTCTCAGGACCTCCCATGATCGGATCGCCGTTGAAGTCGACGACGCCGTCCGCACCGGCCTCGTTGGCGAGTATCGCCGCGTTATAGGCGGAGAGTTCGTCTTGCCAAAGCAGGGGGAAGTCGAAGCGCTGAAGTTCCGTGGAGACGACCACCTTCCATCCTGCCCGATGTGCCTGGTCGATGTAGAGGGTGAGCCGATCGTAGACGGTTCGAGCGTTGGCGCCTTTGTCGATGTCGTTGTCGCCGGCATGGAAGAAGATTACGTTTGGTCCCGGGCGCCGCAAGGGCACGATTTTATCGGCGAACAGGCGCGTGCATTCTTCTACGGAACGGCCTCCGGCGCCTACGATGGTCATCTTGCCGCCAAAGGCCAGGGCGGCGGCGACCTGATCCGCCAAACCGTCACCCGCCGGAACGCCGTGGCTGACGGCTATGCTGTCGCCGTCAAACACCAGTGCGCCCGACCGGTCCTGAAGCGTCTCGGTCATGTAACGCCCACAGATCGACAGCCATTCCTCAAACTGTATCCTCCACCCGATCGCGCCCCGACCAAGCCACGATACGTAGCCGACATGAAGGGTTGGTCGCACCTCGACGATATCACCGGCTTCGACCCGCTCGTGCCCGAAAGAGGCGCATCGGGCCAGCGGCGTCACGCAGAGCAGGCGCACCGGCCCGTAAGTCGTCAGGATCGAATGGAGTTCCTGCAAACCGTCGAGTGTCGGCTCGTCCAAGCTGATGACGAAGACCTTGTCGGCTTCCCGCAGGTCTTCGAGCAGCTTCTTTGGCTGGCAATCAGGGGCTCGCCATCGCTTCGATCGTGAGCAAACGCCAGCGTCACAGGATTTTACACTTTCCAGATGAAGGCCATCGCTTCCGCCTCACGAGGCTTTCGTTCTGGCGGCTGCCGGCGCCCTACTTGTGATCGGCGGTGCCGCCGGTCATCCTGCCCTTGGCGGCCGGGTGGGGAGCCGCCTTCATCATCGCGTCCGATTTCATCATGCCACCCGACTTCATCATGGCGCCCGATTTCGGGGCGGCCTTCGCCGTGCCGTCGGGTTGGACGGGCGTCGTCTGCGCGAACGCTTGCGTCGCGGCCGATACGGCGAACACGAGCGATAAGGCGAGCATGGATCTCACGTTGACCATCGGTTTTCCTCGGAGCCGCGTGACAGGCGCGGCCCGATGGGAACAGGGGCGGGGCAACGAGGGTTCCCGTCCGGTCGAGGCCACCATCCCGCACCCTTCCCCTAACCCCTCGGCACCAGCGCCGTCCCCATGACGGTGCGCGGAAGGTCGATCCGTTCCAGGACGCCGGCCACGCCGTAGCCGTCCTGCCGGTACGCCCGCAGCGGCTTGGCCCGCAGGCTCTTCGACAGCTTCTGCCCCGTGCCGTCGACCAGCAGGCCATGGTGATGGTAATCGGGGGCGGGCAGGTCGAGCAGCGCCTGCAGGAGGCGGTGGAGGCTGGTCGCCATGAACAGGTCCTCGCCGCGCACGATGTCCGTCACGCCTTGCGCGGCGTCGTCGACGACGACAGCGATATGGTAACTCGTCCCGATGTCCTTGCGGGCCAGCACCGCGTCGCCCCACAGCCTCGGCTCGGCCCGCTCCTGCCGGCGTTCCGCGCCGCCCCGGTACTCCGTCCAGGTGAGGAGCGGATCGCTGGGGGCGTTGGCGCCGCCCGCGCCCGGCGACCGCAGCATGGCGATCGCCTCATCCATGTCGAGCCGCATGCTCGCCCGTTCGCCCGAGTCCAGCCGCCGGCGGCGTTGGCTGGGCGACAGGTGCTTGCACGTGCCGGGGTACAAGGGCGTGCCGTCGGGGTCGGCCGGCCAGTTGGCCCTGCCGGCCACCGCCGCCATGATGTCGCCGCGCGAGCAGAAGCAGGGGTACATCAGGCCGCGGCGCTCCAAGCGGTCCATCGCCCCGGTGTAATCGTTGAAGTGGTCGGATTGGCGACGCACCGGCGTTTCCCAGGTGAGGCCGAGCCAGGCGAGGTCCTCGCGGATCGCCGTCTCGAACTCAGGGCGGCAGCGCGCGGTGTCGATGTTCTCCATCCGCAGCAGCATCCGGCCACCGGTCTCGCGCGCGACGAGCCCGTTCATCAACGCGGAATAAGCGTGGCCAAGGTGGAGGTGGCCGTTCGGCGAGGGTGCGAAGCGGACGATGGTGCGATGGACGGACGATGTCATGATCCTACCGTGGAAGATCGCCGGGCCGGAGGCGTTGGGGCGCGTGACGGGGGAGCGCGTGACGAGGGAGCGTGTGACGGGAACGAGGGATCGCGTCGGGACCGCGCGATCGGCCAGCGAACCGCCCGTGATGTCCCGCCAAGGTCGACCCCGGTTCATCCGTTCCCACCCGGACCACCCCGACTCGCACCGTCCTCACTCGGACGTGGCACAGGTCGCCCCGCCCCGTAACCCCACCCCCGTCATCCCAACCCCATGTCATTCGTTCGAATGTGACGGGTTTCCGTGGGAAACGACAAGGAAAAACGCCGCTGCCCCCATCCGCCGCACCTTCCATACCGTCGGGTCCGTCCGTGGCGCCGGGCCTGCCCGCGCGGGACCACCAACTCCTGCGCGACCAGGACGCGTTCGAGGCGGCGCTCGCCCTGCTCGCGGACCGCGACGCCGCGTTCGTCGCCACCGTGCTGGGCGGAGGCGGGCCGCCGCGCCTGCGCCGCCGTGATCCCGGCTTCGCCGGCCTCGCCTGGACGGTGATCGGCCAGCAGGTGTCCACCGCCAGCGCCGCCGCGATCTATGGCCGCCTCGAGGCGCGGCTCGGCACCGTCGACGCCGCGACCTTGAACGGCGCGAGCGACGAGGCCCTGAGGGATTGCGGCCTGTCCGCCGGGAAGCTGCGGACGTTGCGCGCGGTGGCGGCCGCCTGCGCCGGGGGCGCGCTCGACTTCGCCGTCCTGGCGGCCTCGGGCGCGGAGGCGGCGCACGCGGCGCTCGTCGCCATCCACGGCATCGGACCCTGGACGGCGGACGTCTTCCTGCTGTTCTGCCTGGGGCACGCCGACGCCTGGCCGGCCGGCGACCTCGCGCTGCAGGAGGCGGCGCGCCTCGCGCTGGCGCTCCCCGCCCGGCCGAACGCGAAGGAGCTGATCGCGTTGGGCGAACGCTGGCGTCCCCACCGGGGGGTCGCGGCGCACTGCCTTTGGGCCTATTACGGGGTCGAGAAGGCGCGCGCGGCCTCGCTCAAGGCCGGGTCGGTGAAGGTGGGTTCGGTGATGGCCGCGCCCGGGCGCCGGCCCAAACGCGGGAACGAACGGGAACCCTGATGACGGATCGCGAAGGAAAGAGTCTGGATGCCCAGCGGCTGGGCGCCAAGGGCGGCACGGCCAAGCACCTGGTCGTGCTGCTGCACGGCTACGGCGCCGACGGCCGGGACCTCCTCGCGCTCGGGCAGCAATGGCAGGCCCTGCTGCCCGACGCCGCCTTCGTCGCGCCCAACGCGCCCGAACCCTGCGCGCAGAGCCCGATGGGGCGGCAATGGTTCCCGCTGACCATGCGCGACCCGGACGAGCGCTGGACCGGCGTGAACGCGGCGGCGCCGGTGCTCGACGCCTTCCTCGACGCCGAGCTGGGGCGTCACGGCCTCGACGGGTCGAGGCTGGCGCTGGTCGGCTTCAGCCAGGGCACGATGATGGCGCTCCATGTCGGGCTGCGCCGCCCGCGCGCGCCGGCCGGCATCGTCGGCTTCTCCGGCGTGCTCGTCGGCCCCGAGCACCTCCGGATCGCCGGGGCGCCCCCGCCGGTGCTGTTGACGCACGGCAGCGAGGACGATGTCATCCCCGCCGACGCGATGTTCGTCGCCGCCGAGGGGCTGGCCGAGGCCGGCGCGCCCTGCCAATGGCACCTGTCGGCCGGCGTCGCGCATGGGATCGACGGCGCCGCGCTCGGCCATGCCGGCCTGTTCCTGGCGCGGTGCCTCGGGGTGAAGGGAGGGCCGGTCGGCCCGGTGCCGCAGGCCCCGCCAGGACGACGATGAAGGCCCCGCCGGGGCAACATGAAGGCCCCGCCGGGGCGACGATGAAGGCCCCGCCGGGGCAACATGAAGGCCCCGCCGGGGCGACGATGAA
>CAXSDP010000052.1:26511-28029 GCA_964235705.1 uncultured Beijerinckiaceae bacterium
GGGTCGGCCTCCCATCCCCTCGTCCTGCTCGGCGTGACGCTGCTGGTGGGGATCGTCGCCGGGCTCGGCGGAATGGGGCTGGCGCTGCTGCTCCACCTCATCCAACACTTCGCCTACAACTACAGCCTCAACGCCGTCATCAGCCCGGAAAGCTTCCTGCACGGGGTGAGCGCGTCGCCGCCGCGCCGCAGGCTCGCCGTCCTCGCGATCTGCGGCCTGATCGCCGGCTTCGGCTGGTGGGCTGTCTACGCCGTCGGCCGGCCCCTCGTCAGCATCAGGCAGGCGGTGAGGTCGCAGGACGCCTCGATGCCGCTCGCCACGGTCGGCCACTCCCTGCTGCAGATCGTGACCGTCGCGCTCGGCTCGCCTTTGGGGCGGGAGGTGGCGCCGCGCGAAATCGGCGCCTTGTTCGCCAGCTGGCTGTCCCGCCGGGCGGGGTTGGACGCCGCCAACACCCGGATCATGATCGCCTGCGGGGCAGGGGCCGGCCTCGCCAGCGTGTACAACGTGCCGCTCGGCGGCGCCGTCTTCACGCTCGAAGTGCTGCTGCAAACCTTCGCCTTGCCGGCGGCGGTGCCGGCCATCGCCACGGCGGTGATCGCGGCGATGGTCGCCTGGATCGGCCTCGGCGACGAGTCACAGTACAGGCTGCCGTCGCAGCACCTGGAGATCACCGCCGCCCTCGTCTGCTTCTCCGTCCTGGCCGGCCCGCTGTTCGGGTTCGGCGGCACCTGGTACGCGCGGCTCGCGGTGGCGATGCGCCGACGGGCCCCGCGCGACTGGCGGCTCGTGCCCTCGTGCCTCATCGTGTTCGTCGCGCTCGGCGGGGCCGCCATCGCCTACCCGCAGCTGCTCGGCAACGGCAAGGGACCGGTGCAGCTCGGTCTCAATAGCGAGATCGGTTTGAGGCTCGCGGTCATCCTGCTGGTGCTGAAGCTCGTGGCGACGACCGCCTGCCTGCGCGGCGGTGCCGAGGGCGGGATGCTTACGCCGGGCATGACCATCGGCGCGCTGCTCGCCACCGTGCTGGGGGCAGGCTGGAGCATGTTTTGGCCGGGGACGCCGCTCGGCGCCTTCGCGATCGTGGGCGCGACCGCCTTCCTGTCGGCCTCGATGACGATGCCGCTCACAGCCGTCGCCCTGATCATGGAGTTCACCCGCGTGGACCACGACTTCCTGGTCCCCATCCTGCTCGCGGTCGGCGGCGCGATGGCGACCAAGCAATGGCGGGCGTGAGCGGCCCCTAGCGGGGACGATCGGCGCGAACGCGGACGGGAACCGGTCGCGGGCGGAGCCGCGCCTGCTGCGCGAGCAGGGCGGCGCCGGAGACGAGCAGGACGAGAGCGGTGACCATGGATGGGATCCTCGGAAGCATGGGGTTCGTTCGTGAACCCGAGGTAATCACGATCCCCAGCGATCCAAGCGCGGCATGGCAGCTCCAATGAGGGGCTAGGATGGCGGCCCCCAGTCGAGGTCGGGCTGGCTTCCCCCACATGATTTCGCGTCATGACGACCGCG
>CAXSDP010000053.1:0-2667 GCA_964235705.1 uncultured Beijerinckiaceae bacterium
TGCACCGGCGGCATCGGCGGCGTGGGTGGCGGCGGCGGGTCGACAGGGCGGACCGGAGGCGCGGGGACCGGCGGCGGCGGCGGGGCGGCGGCCGCCACCGGTGGCGTGGTGTCCCGTCCGGGATCGTCGTTGGGCTTGTCGGGGGCCGGCGGCGGCGGGGTGTCCTTGCGGGCCTCGGCGAGCGGGGGCGCCGGGTTGTGCTCCTCCAGCGCCGCCACCTTGTCGACGCGGCGCTGCGGGGTGGGCAGCGGCTTGGCCGTTTCCTCGCCCTTCATCACCTGGTTCAACTCGCTGGTGGTCACCATCTCCACCGCCACCGCCTCCTGCGTGTCGTCGACCGTCGGCGCGTGCGAAACATTCGCCAGCAGGAAGACGAGCACGGCCAAGTGCGCCCCGCCGGAAACGACGAGGCCCGGATCCTTCTTCCAAAGGGCGGTCAGCCTGTTCATGGGTGCGCGCGGCTCGATGCTCGGGTCTTGGTTCGGGACTACGTCTTGGCCGGCTCGGTCACCAGGGCGACCCGCTTGAAGCCGGCGGTGGTGATGATGGACATGATGGCGGCGATGCGCCCGTAGTTCACCTGGTCGGCGCCGCGCACGTAGATGCGCTCGTCCGGGCCGGCCTTGGCCAGCGCCTTCAGCCTGTCGGCGAGCTGGTCCTCGGGCACCGGCTCGTCGTTGATGAAGACGTCGCCCTTGGGGTCCACCGCCACCGAGATCGGCTTCTGGTCGATGTTGAGCGCCGCCGCCTTGGTTTGCGGCAGGTCGATGGGCACGCCGGTGGCGAGCAGGGGCGCCGCCACCATGAAGATGATGAGCAGCACGAGCATCACGTCGATGAACGGCGTCATGTTGATGTCGGCCATCGCGCGGTAGCGCGGTTGACCGCGCCCCCGGCGCCGCCCGCCGCCACCGCCACCCGCCACACTGCCAGCCATGACCTAAGCCCCCCAGCCCTTACCGCTCACGCTGCCCGATCGCGCACGGCGTGCTGATCGATCTGGCGCGACAGGATCGACGAGAACTCGTCGGCGAAGCCTTCCATGCGCGCCTGCTTCTTGGCGACGTCGCCCTGCAGCTTGTTGTAGGCCACCAGCGCGGGGATGGCGGCGAACAGGCCGAGCGCGGTGGCGAGCAGCGCCTCCGCGATGCCGGGCGCCACCACGGCGAGCGAGGTGTTCTTGCTAGCCGCGATCGAGCGGAACGAGGTCATGATGCCCCACACCGTGCCGAACAGGCCGACGAAGGGGCCGGCGGACGCCACGGTGGCGAGGAACAGGAGGTTCGATTCCAGCCGCTCGACCTCGCGGGCGATCGACACGTCCAGCACCTTGTCGATGCGCGCCTGCAGGCCCATGAAGGACGCCCCCACGTTCTGCACCGAGCGCTTCCATTCGCGCATCGCCGCGACGAACAGGCTCGCCATGCCCTGCGCCGGGCGCGCCGACAGGGTGGTGTAGAGTTCCTCCAAGGAGGTGCCGGACCAGAACACGCCCTCGAACTTGTCCATGGCGCGCTGGAAGCGGGCGTAGGTGATCGACTTGTTGACGATGATCGCCCACGACCAGATCGACGACCCCAGCAGCATCAGCATCACCAGCTTCACCAGCAGGGACGCCTGCATGAACATGCCGAGGACGGTCACCTCGGCCAGCGGCGTCGCCGCGGCGGAGGCTGCTACATCGGCGGGGTTCATAGGCTCGTCTCCGATTGGGTCGTGTGGTGTGGCGCCCTGTGGACGGGCTGTCCTTGCGCGTAATTCCGCCATTTTGACGACGGCGGGGCCGGGTGCCGGCGTGCCGGGTGGGCCGTCGGCGCGGTCAGTTAAGCGCCCGTCAGGGTTAAGGTGACGTTAGCGGAGCCGTATCGCCGGGCGACCCGGTCCGACGTGGCCGTCGAGGAAGCCGCCGAGGAAGCGGCCACGTTCGATCGGTCGCGGGCGCGGCCGAGCCCGGCGGCGCGGCCCTCCCGAATTTCGCCCGGATCGTACCGCCAAGGTGCCGCTCCATCCCCACCAATCCCGCCCTCACCAATCCCGGAGGCCCGCGCGGCCATGTTTCGTCCCCTCCCCATCGCCGCCTCGACCGCGCTCGCCCTCGCGTCCCTCACCTTCGCGTCCCTCACCCTGGCGGTCACGCCGGCGGCGGCGGCGCGCAAGAAGGCCGAAGCGGCCAAACCGGCCGTCGACGCGAATGGCGCGGACAAGAAGGACGCCGACAAGGGCGGCGCTAAGCCGGTCCAGGTCGCGACCTTCGGCGACTGGGGCGCCTACCTCGCCAAGGGCAAGGCCAAGACCTGCTACGCGCTCGCCAGCCCGCAGGACCGCAAGCCGGAAGCCAAGCACGACGCCGCCTACGTCTTCATCGCCGACCGCCCGGGCGAGAAGGTCCACAACGAGGTGTCCATCATCATGGGCTTTCCGGTCAAGGAGGCCGGCGCGCAGGCCAAGGTCGGCGCCGCGTCCTTCGACCTCGTCGCCAAGGGCGCCAACGCCTGGATCAAGAACCCGGCCGAGGAGGCCAAGTTCGTCGAGGCGCTCCAGCACGGCGGCAAGCTGGTGGTGAAGGCGCCCCCGGTGAAGGGGCCGGCGATCACCGACACCTACTCGCTGGCCGGGCTGAAGCCGGCGCTGGAGCGGGTGTCGAAGGACTGCAAGTAGGCCGGAGCC
>CAXSDP010000053.1:2767-8070 GCA_964235705.1 uncultured Beijerinckiaceae bacterium
ACATCGGCGGTCGCGTGGGAGGCGCGGACGGCGACACGCAGGCGGGCCTTTGTCGGCGAACGTCGACGCCGGGATGCGACCGTGTCGGCGTCCGGCGACACCGGGATGCGCCAATGTCGGCGTCCGTCGACACCGGACGCATGTGCGATCCGGGCGCCCCGCAGCGAGGGGTGGCGGCGCCGGACCGGTGGCCGACGCGTGAAGGATCGTCCCGCGCGGCGGGAAAGGCAAGCCCACCCGCCCCGCCGGTTTCGCGCCTTCGCACCTTTGGGCGGCGCGCGGTGGTCCGATCGCCGGGCCGCGCCGCCGCGAGGCGTCGGAGACACGCGGAGACACGCGGAGACGGGTGGAAGGGCGCGGCGCGCCCGATGTACGATCAGGCGCCCGCCGTCCTTGGCAGGATGGGCGGTTCGGCACGGATGTCGCCGGAACAATCCGGGCTCGGTCCGCGACCGAGCGGACGGAGCCTCGGACGTCATCGGTGGGCGTGGACACGCCCCTCGGATCATCCTCGCCGCGCAGGCCCTGGCGACAGGCGGCGAAAAGGACGGATCGCGAGAACCGCGGGCGAAGGTCAAGCTCGATCGACGACTATGGCCATTCGGCATGTGGCGTGTGTTGAGCTGTCACACTTGCCAGCCAACATCACGCTGGTGCCGCTGCCCGCCAAATCGCCCGGACCCAACCCTCCCGAGCCTGTCGAAGGGGGAGAACATCTGGCAGGTCATGCGCGGCGACTGGCTCTCCCATCGCGTCTTCACCTCCTGCAAAGACATTCTCGACCACTGCTGCTTTGCTTGGAACAGGCTCATCGACCAGCCCTGGGAAATCATGTCCATCGGCCTGCGCGACGGGGCCTGTAGGTTCTGATCGGAAGGACTCGGTATGACACCCCATCGTCATACCCGCACCGCCCGCTTCGACAGGGGGGATAGACCGTACGCATCATGTCATCATGTCATTATCGGAGCGTCCCGAGCCGCGACACGCACGAACATCAAAGACGGGACGAAGTCGCGATACGAGAGGACATCGGTTCGAACTCCCGCATTCGGTGTCCACCTTTGAAACGCGGGCGCTCGCGAAACGTGGGCGCTTGGCGCGCACGCGATGTCGTCGCGGGCGATCCTCGATCCAACGGGCGTCTCGGTGTCCTCACACGATCTTCGCCGGCGGAGAGCGACTGGCGTCGCTCGACCGCACGCGACGGCGCAAGTGTCGCCTTGGTCACGTTCTCGGCGACGATCACCCGCGCGACCCAAAACCTACGTCGGGGCATCGACCGCATCCCGGACCGCCGCCGGAAGCTGACCATGACCCAACCTCCCCGAGGCCTCCGCGCTGGTCCCGGATCATCTCTCGAAGCGCCCCATGATATGGTGCCTACGCTAAAAACGTAAGTTTCCATGGGCAAGGGCTCCGGGTGCGTTCTGCACATTATGTAAGTCACATGCTTTTTAGGTGGATGTTTCAGCTCGAATCTCGACTACCTTCGCAACAAGTCGCCCAAATGATAATCAGAAAGACTTTTTTCTTGATATTCCTTGACGATTGCCAAACATGGTGTGCTCGCGAGGAAGAAGCGTATGCCCCATTCATCGATCGCTCAAACAGATGTGCTCATCGTTGTTGACGTTCAAAATGACTTCCTGCCGGGCGGAAGCTTGGTGGTGCCGAACGGCGATGCCGTTATCCCTCCCATCAACGCCATCGCACGCCATTTCCCCCACATTGTCCTGACACAGGATTGGCACCCGCCGGGGCATGTGTCTTTCGCGTCCTCTCATCCGGGCAAGGTGCCCTTCGACAGCATCGAACTGGATGATGGGCGCACGCAGGTGCTTTGGCCGGATCATGCCGTGTTTGGGACGCGGGGCGCCGACATAGCGGCGGGTCTCGACATACCGCAAGCCGAACTCGTGATCCGAAAAGGCTATCGCCAGGGTCTCGACAGTTACTCCGCTTTCCTCGAGGCGGATGGAAAGACAAGGACCGGCCTGGCCAGCTACCTCAAAGAGCGTGGTTTCACTCGCGTCTTCATCGCGGGATTGGCGACCGACTTTTGCGCCGGTTGGACAGCGATCGATGCCGCTAAGTCCGGCTTCGCGGTGACCGCGGTCATCGACGCGATGCGAGGCATCGACGCTCACGGCTCCATGGAACGCGTCCTGACCGATATGCGCGCGACCGGCGTGGCCTTCGTCGAAACCGGCTCTCTGGTCCCCTGAGTCTCCGCCTCGTCGTTCTTATACCTCCTCACCCCTCCATCAAGGATGAATGATGACAAGACAGGTAAAGCCTTCTCTGGCGATTGCGGTCGTACTTGCGCTGATGCCTCTGGACTGGGCGCATGGTGCCGGGGCGAGCGCGGCCGCAGGCGCACCGGAACAAGATGTGGAAAAGAAACAATCACCAAGCGCTGTTCAATCACCCGCTACCTCGATCGGTGCCGGCTTGGACAGCAAGGCGTTGAACCCGGCCACGTCGACCTCGAATACCGTACCGGCGAGTGGCACGGCGAAGACGGGAGGGCCCGCCCACGACGCGCCGAATCATTGACCTGGGATCCCCCAGTCACATGGACGGTCAGTGAGCTTGTTCGGGCAGGCTCTTCACACCTTCGGCTGATGTGTGGAGCGTGCCGCTGACGATGGGCGGGGATCATCCGGGTATGTGATCGGGAGGGTTCGACGTTCACGGGATGAAGCTGAAGCGCGCAAAGCTCGCGGTGAAGCGGGTGGCGTTCATTCGCCGTCCCGCCAGCGCATCTCAGCAAAGATCAAGATATCGGCCGAGGTGACTTGGATCGAGTGCCCGGTGGTCGGGCGCGGACGCGCCCGCAGGCGAAGGCGCATCCGCAACGCCTGGAGGCCGGCGCGCGCTCTCCTTCGCGCGATCCCTTTGATGACCACACCCTCGTCATGCGGGCGCGGGGCCGGCGGCGGGCGCGTCGCCGCTCATTTCGCTTCGGCACCGATGCCATGGCGGTTGGTCCGGGCGGCAAGCCGATCCCGCCAAGCGCCCGAGCGGCAATCGGCGACGCGACTTCGCTCCACATCGCGGACGATGGCATCGTAGGACCGCCCGCTCCACCGTGCCCAAGTGTCTGTGCCGACCATCCCGACGTTCGCGAAGGACGTCGTGCTGATCACGGGGATCGTCCAGCGTACCGGGCGTCGCAACCGCGCCCCGGCGATGTCGGGCGATTGGCGTCGGCCCGAGGCTCGCTCCTACGTGTCCGAGGGACGGCTCGACCACCCGCTCCCCGAGCCGATAGCGACCGCGATGTCCCATGGGTGGTCAGCGTCCGCGCCGATGGGGAACGGACAGCCCTTTTACAGCGTAGACATTGGTCTTGAGCGCGGATGAACCGGCGGCCCCATGAAAGGCGCTCCGTGTTGAGGGGTGAAACTACATTGCCGATATGATCGGCGATGATCATACTTTTTGCATTAGGGCGAATAATTAGGCTTCGTAACGTTTCTGATGCTTATTTACAACAATAGTAGGTGATCACTTGCATGAGCTTCCCCGAAGCTTTTGGCGGCCGCATATATGGTGTACACGTTGCATGTGACGGACACCTAAGCTTCTTGAGAAGGCCCTTCGTGCCTAAGATGACAGGGCTGTCGAATTGGGACAGGGGATAGGCCATGTATGGATCGTTTAGGAGCAAAGCACGCTATACAAGCCTGATCGGCCTACTGGCAGGAGCGTCCTGCTTCCAACTCGCGCATGCGGAAGAATTCGTCACGCCTGTATTTCCGGGTCTGACGATCGGCATTCCAGCTGGAGCCTCGTTGCCGCAAGGCGTCTACTCCTCGACGACGCTCCTCGATTACAGGGCTCCCCTTGTCAACGGAGCGGGCCAAAGGACCGGTATCGACATAGATCTACAATCCTTGTCGCAAACCTTCATCTACTCGACGGGCCTGACCTTTCTAGGGGCTCAATACTCCTTATATGCGAACCAATTCTTCGAACACATTCGGACGTATGCGGACGGATCACCGACCGACGCCTACGGTGTGTTCAACACCTTTCTTTCACCGATCAACCTGTCTTGGTCGCTCGGTAACGGTTTCTATGCCAGCTACGCCGACTCGTTTTACTTACCGGACGCGACATACGCCGTCGGCGGCCCGACAATCGGCAATCATTTCTTCACGTTTGAGCAGAATTTTGGGCTGAGCTACCTCAAGGACGGCTATAACTTCACAGCTTTTGCCAGCCTGGACATCAACGCAACCAATCCGACGACCAATTATCATAGTGGAAATGTCATAGAAGCGGATTTCACGGCGACGAAAACAATTGGGAAGTTCACACTCGGCATTGGTGGTTACGTCACCGAACAGTTCCAGGATGATAAACTGAACGGGCTGACCGTCGCTGCTTCTGATTTCAATTCCTATGGCAATCGTTGGCAGGAGGTCGCCGTTGGGCCATACGTGAAATATGATCTTGGTCCTGCTACGATCTCCGCCTACTTCACCCAGGATGTCTTCGCGCGGAATGCCCCGAAGGCGGGCGTCGCATGGCTGAGACTGGATGTTCCCCTGTTTGGCTTCGCGTCCAAAGAGGCTGCTCGTCCGGCGCCGATCAAGGCGAGCTTCTAGCATCACCCGGGCACTCCATGGCGATAGGAGCTGTTGTCTCCCGGGATGCTGGGGCGGTGCCGGTGGAGCGTGAGCGGGTGCGGAACCTCGACGCGTGGCTGGCGCCGTTCCTGGCCGCGATGGGTCGCAAAACCCTGGCCGCGATGGGCCGCAAGACGCGACGCACCTGGGTGCCGCCCTACCTGCTCGGGCCCGACGAGCGCGAGGGCCTGCGGCCCATGGCGGCGCGCCTTGGCCTGTCGGGGCACGACCCACTGCCGCACTTCGTCGCCAGCCCGGCCTGGGACGATGGCCCGCTGTGGAGCACCCTGGCCCGGCAAGCCGATCGCCTGGTGGGCGCCCCGCACGCCTGCCTGGTGATCGACGACACGGCGCCGCCGAAGACGGGCACGCGCTGGGTCGCGTGGCGCACCGGGACTGCGGATCACCGGGCAATCCTTCGACAAACTCGGGAGGCCAACTGCCAGTCCCTGGTCTCGCTCACCCTGGCGCGGGGCGAGGTGCCGATCGCCTCGCGCCTGTTCCTGCCGGCCGCGTGGGTGAATGACGCGAACGGGATGTTTGGGACCATCGAGGCGTGGACCTCCCGCCCGCGACGCGGTGGCGGCGCCGCGACGCTTGATCCCGGACGCTCGATCCGGCATGTGCCGTGTGGTCGCTCCGCCCGCGCGCTCGACGCGGGAC
>CAXSDP010000053.1:8170-18435 GCA_964235705.1 uncultured Beijerinckiaceae bacterium
CATGGAAGGCTCGCATGGAAGTCCCGCATGGAAGTCTCGCGGCGATGTCGAAGGCCGTCCCACAACGCCCCAGCGGGAGTTTCGATTCGGTGCGATCACGATCAACCCTCCTTCGTGTCCTGTACGCCCTCGTCATGGTCGCGGCCGCCCTGGCGCCACCGCGAAGCTTCGCGACGGAGGGAGGGTCGGACATCCCGGCTTGGCTGGCGGACCACGTCGGCGAGGGTGACGGACAGATCGCGCGAACGGTCCTGCGGAAGGCGCGCGCGCTCTACCTGCGGAAGGTGAGCGAAGGCGCGGTCAGGAACCCGTGCTACTTCGCCATGGACGCCACGCGTCCCAACGGTCGCGGCGATGGCCAACTCGGGCGTCGGTTCTACATCATCTGCGAGTCCGACCAGTCGTTTCGCGCGATCTCGGCCGGACACGGCGCCGGTCGCGACCTGAACGGCGTCGCGAACTTCGCGAACGGCAGGCAATGCGCGAAGAACTTCGGCAACGCGATGGATTCCGAACTCACGGCCGGCGGCGCCTACGTGACCGCCGAAACGAAATCCTCGTTCAAAGGCTATTACCGCGCCTCGGCGAAGGACATGGTCCTGGTGCGCTCCTTCATCCAGTTCGATGGCGAGGGTGAGACCGCCAACGCCAGGCAACGCGCGATCGGCGGCCACGCGACCGTCGCCTTGAGGAACGTCTGCCTTCGACACGATCCGGGCAGCCCTTACGCGAACGGGGACGGTTACGTCCCGATGGGGACGCTGGTCGATTACGCGGGTGGCCGCAGCAACGGTTGCACCAGCTGGTCGCCGGCGGACGTTCCGCAGATCACCGCGATCGTGAAGCGCGATCCGACGACGTTGTACATCTACCCCGAGGCGGCCGACATCGACGCCGTCGCGCGGGCGGTGGCGGCGGGGCGATCGCTCCCGCGCGCGGGATTGTACTGGGATGCCTCGTGCCTGAGGGAGATCGGTTCCCCGAGGTTCTGGCCGAAGGAGAGCCTCGAGCCGGCCCTCGCCGCGTACAGGAGGGACCATCCGGCGCCACCGCCACGGCCGGCCCCCCTCTGCAGGGGGGAGTGAGGGACCGTTCGGATGGCCAGGGGGCGGGCACGGACCGCGTCCGTGGGTGCGATCCGGTGCTTCCGACGTTCGCGGCCCGCTGGGGGATGCCCGCTGGGGGATGATGGCCGCCGCCGCCGGGTGGCGTCCACCGGGCCTTCGGAAGGCTCCGCGTCCCGTTCAGGGTGCGGCGGCGTCGAGCTCGCGCGCGACGTTGGCGCGCGCCGTGGTCTCGCGGTCGGTCAGGACGAGGTGGTACAGGCGCGGGCAGGCCAGCACCCTGCGCAGCGCCGCGCGTCGCTCGTGCGCCCATCGCTCCGGCGGGACACCCGACGCCTCGGCGTCGGCGCGCGCGATGGAACGGTCGGCCTCGTAGGAGGCGGCCGGCGCGCCCAGGGCGCCGGAGCCCAGGTCGAGCAGCGCGTGCTGCCATGCCCGCAGGTCGGCCGGACGGTCGAGCGGGTCGGCCTCGAGCGCGGCCGCCACCTCCGCCTCCCACGAGGCGCTGACGTTGCGCACCGTGTCGTGGATGGCGGGGAAGTGCTCGCGCCACAGTTCCGCGCGGGCCAGGCGGTTGTCCCCCGGCGCGGCGCCGGGGTCGTGGATGGCGTGGACGTAGAGGATCGCCCAGCGCAGCGGCCGCAGCCAGTGTGGGTGGCAGTGCCGGTCGGCGTCGAGCAGGAGCTGGTTGGTGCGGTGCAGGCGATGGGCCGGCTGGCCGGGCGGCGTCAGCAGCGCCACCACGCGGTCGGCGAGGAGGGGCGGCAGGTCGGTCCAAGCCTTCATGAGGCTGTTCATGGCGCGAGGGCCTAGGCGTCCCATCCCGCCGGCACGGCCTCGCTGAGCCGACCGCCGAGCCGCACCGGCGCGATCGTCGTGGCGAGGCCGGACCCGTCGGTTTCCACCGCGACGCCGCATAAGGTGGCCGGCCCCATGGCGGGATCGTAGCGGACGCCCGGCGTCTTCCGCACCATGCGGCGCACCGGCTCGTCCTTCTCCATGCCGATCACGGAATCGTAATCGCCGGTCATGCCGGCATCCGACAGGTAGGCGGTGCCGCCCGGCAGGATCTGGTGGTCGGCGGTCGGCACGTGGGTGTGGGTGCCCACCACCAGGCTGGCGCGGCCGTCGACGTAATGCGCCATCGCCATCTTCTCGCTGGTCGCCTCGGCGTGGAAATCGAGGATGGCCGCGTCGCAGCCCCGGCCGAGCGGGCAGGCCTCCAACTGGGCGTCCACCGCCGCGAAGGGATCGTCCATCGCGTCCATGAAGATCCGGCCCATCGCGTTGACCACGAGCACCTGCCGGCCGTCCGCGGTGGCGACGAGCGCCGCGCCGGCGCCGGGCGTGCCCTTGGGATAGTTCGTCGGTCGGATCAGGCGCGGCTGGCGGGCGATGAAGACGAGGGCTTCGCGCTGGTCGAAGGAATGGTTGCCGAGCGTGACGCAATCGGCGCCGCCGTCGAGGAATTCCTGGCAGATCGATTCCGTGATGCCGAAGCCACCGGCCGAGTTCTCGCCGTTGACGACCACGCAGTCGAGGCGCCAGCGGCGGCGCAGCTCCGGCAGCCGCGCGCCGAGCACTGCCCGGCCGGCGCGACCGATGACGTCACCGATGAAGAGGAGCCGCATCAGGGTTCGTCCGTCATGAAGGTTTCGCCGCCATCAGGTTTCATCCGCGATGACGAGCGTGTCCGTCTCGGTGACGATCAGGTCGAGGGGCTCGTCATGATCGTCGGCGGGGACGAACAGGGCTTCCTGCGCGGCGTAGGCCACGCCGATCGCCGTCACGTCCTTCGCGGCGCGGAGCATGGCGAGCGTGCGATCGTAGAAGCCGGCCCCGTAGCCGACCCGGTGACCCCGGCGGTCGTAGGCGGCGAGTGGCACGAACAGGACGTCGGGGACCAGTGCCGGCGCGTCCGCCGGGGGTTCGGGGATCGCCATGCGGCCGGGGACGGTGGCGGTTTCCGGGGTCCATCGCCGGAAGGTGAGCGCGGTGCCGGCCGGACCGGTGACCGGCAGGGCGACAACGAAACCCGTCGCGTGGAGCGCGGCCATCAGCGGCCGGGTCGGCGCCTCGTGGCCGATCGCCCAGTAGGACGCGACGACGCCCTCGTCGCCCACCGCCCCGCGAACGAGTTGCGGGCCGAGCCGCGCGAGGCGTTGGCCGAAAGCTTCGGCCGACCGGCTCGACGTCGCGGCCCTCGCCGCGAGCGCGGCCACACGAAGCGAGCTCTTGTCCGACGCGTCGAGCAGGCTGGCCCCATGGCAAGGGTGGAAAGGAAGGGTGCGGGCCACAGCAGCCGTGGGACATCGACCCCGGGAACCTACAACGTAGGTGGGCGCCGTGTGGCCGAGTCCACGGACAAGGCCAGGGACAGCTCCCTCGAGATCAATAAGGCCCCGGGAATACAAATCCACACGCACCCCGCAGCGCCGCGACACCAATGTAGGGCATGTCGCGCCCGGCCGCCAGGGCCATCACGAGCGATCGGTCACGCTCGCGACGCACCGAGTGCCGAGCGCAACGCGTCCGGCAAGCGCACCGGGCGCCCTTCGCGCACCGCCGCCACCGTGACGTCGGCACGCACCAACGTCGTTCCCTCGCCGGTCGCGTCGCCCTTGCCCGTCACGTCGCCCGTCCGCGTCGCCACCTGGGCGAGCCGCATGCTCGCGCCACGGAGCTCTTCGAGCGTCGTGGCCACCTCCACCAGGTCGTCCATCACCGCCGGACGCAGGTAGTCGATCGCGATCCGGCTCACCACGAAGACGAGGCCGTCGTCCGCCCGCAAGGTGGACTGGCTGATGCCGAGCGAACGCAGGAATTCCGTGCGGCCGCGCTCCAGGAAGCGGAGGTAACCGGCGTGGTAGACGAACCCGCTGAAGTCGGTGTCCTCGTAATAAACCCGCAGGCTATGGACATGCGGCGCGGACATGGCTTTCCTTGACCAACGATCGTTGAAACAGGCGGGACACCATCGTGCGAGGCGGCAGGATCTTGCAAGGCAAGCCGGGCGCGGCGCCCATCGCCGTCGTGGTGCTGGGGGTCAGCGGCTGTGGCAAGAGCACGGTCGGCAAGCGTCTGGCGCCGGCCCTCAACGCGACCTTCCTGGAAGGGGACGACTTCCACCCGTCCGCCAACATCGCGAAGATGCGGTCGGGCACGCCGCTACAGGACGTCGACCGCTGGCCATGGTTGGAGAAGATCGGCCACTCGGTGTCGGACCACCTCAAACAGGGCCGCTCGGTGGTGGTGGCCTGCTCGGCGCTGCGGCTCGCCTATCGCGAGGCGCTCAGCAGGGCGGCGCGCCAGCCCCTCACCTTCGTCCACCTCACCATCGATCCCGCGATCCTCGCCACGCGGATGAAGGCACGGCACCAGCATTTCATGCCGGTGTCGCTGCTGGAAAGCCAGTTGAGGACGCTCGAGCCGCTGGGCGAGGACGAGGATGGGACGGAGATCGCCGAGACCGGGACGGCGCAGCAGACGGTGGCGGCGATCGAACGTTGGCTCAGGCTGCGCGCCCGTGGTCACTTGGCCGGACGACACGAGAAGGGGCGGCATCGCCGTCCCTTCGTCCGCGAACACAAACCGAAGCCACTCGCCGCCAGCCCTGGGATGAAGACCCCTTAGTGGGCGGATGCCCCCGGTGGATCGAGGCGCCTCAGCGCGCGCCCTTGCCGTCGCCGTCGCGCATGTCGCCCTTGGGCTCCTGCACGTGAGCCTCGAGGAACCACAGGTTCTTGTCGACCGCGCGGGACACTTCCGTGAACAGGTCGGCCGTGCCGGCATCGCCGGCCTCGTCGGTGTCGTCGATGTTCTGCCGCACGGCGTTGGCATAAACGGCGTAGCGGTCGATGAGGGCGGCGAGGTGGTCGCCGATGTTGTAGGTGTCGAGCGGGTAGGGCGCGAGCTTCGACTCGCTGGCGCAGGATTGCACCGTCCCGCGCGCCGTTCCGCCGAGCTGGGTGATGCGCTCGGCCACCTTGTCGTTGTGATCGTCCATCTCGTCGCGGAACCCGTCGAGCATGAGGTGGACGCCGATGAACTCCGGCCCCTTCAGGTTCCAATGCGCCTGCTTGATGACGAGCGCGAGGTCGATGCCGTCGACGAGGCGGGCCTGAAGGGTCTCGAGCGACACTTGGCGGGCGTTCGACTCGGTGTCGTTGCGGGTGCGATGCGTGCGGATGCCCTTGGCGGGCGACTTGCTGGGGGCGGATGACGTCATGGGCGCGTCTCTCTTTCATCGGGTGAATGGGATTTTCGGCGCACAACCGCCGCGATCATGGCCGGCGCGCTCGTCGCTGAAACACCGCGCCGGACGCAGGGTTCCGATCGCGTCACGAACAACCAGGCGATGGTCCGGCGCCCCGCCCATGAAATCCCCGCCGACCATCCTTGCAAAGGCGTCGACATCCCATGACATCTTGAGCGTGAGGCCGACCCTGGAGGCGGCCCTGATGGAGGCGGGCAATGGGTGGTTGGTACAGCGCCACGCGGCAACGCGAATGGGGCGGCAGGGCGCGGGCTGGCGCGCACGGCCGCTGGACCGGGCTCGACGTCTTCGCCATGCTGGTATGCTTCTGGGCGCAGTGGGAGCTGGGCGTCGCCTTCCTCGGCCTGAAGCTTTGGCATCAGGCGAGCGGTTTCGAGGGCAGCGTCTTCGCCTTCGCTCGCCTCAAGTGGGACGCGCTCGTGCGGGCGACGCAGGGCCTGCTCGCCGGACGCGCCCTGCCCTCGTTCCACGTCGGTCCGATCCACGTCGGCCAAACGTCGTCCGGCAACCGCGCCTTCGACACGTGGCGCGACGGCGAGGTCGCGCGGATCGAGGCCGAGCGCGCCAAGCTACGGGACGCCGAGCGCGCGTTCGTGAGCTACCATGACGAGCTGATGCAGGCGAAGGATCGCGACGATTTCGATCGCTTCATGCGGGCCCGGACCGTCGGTGGCGCTCCCACGGGTGACGCCCGCTAGGGCCGGGCGCTCAATAGAAGCCGATGGGGAAGTACTTGAGGTACAGGTCGGCGAGGGTGCCCGACCGCGTCAGCTGGGCGAGTTCGTAATCGAGCACCTCGCGCAGCGCGACGTTGCCCTTGCCGATCGCGATCGAGACGCCGTTGCCGAAGTAGCGGCTCTCGGTGAACGGGCCTCCGAGGAAGGCGCAGCATCCCCCCGCGTCGGTGCCGTTCAACCACAGGGCCATGGCGATGCCGTCGGCGAAGATCGCCTCGACCTCGCCGGCGCGTAGGCCGGCCCGCAGCGATCGCTGGTCGGGGTAGGCCTTGATCGCGGCCCTGGCGAAGAAGGCGTGGAGGTAGGCTTCCTGCGCCGTGTTCGCCTGGACGCCGACCTTGCGCCCGGCGAGCGCGTCCGGCCGCGCCGCCGCCAGGTGGCTGCCGTTGGGCACCACGAAGCGGGCGGGGGTGGTGTAGTAGGGCGCGGTGAAGTCGAGGTCGGCGCGCGTCGCCGGCGTGTTGGCGAGGCTGGCGACGATCGCGTCGTCGGCGCCGGCCTTCAACTGGGCGACCAGGCTGTCGAAGCGCCGTGCCTGGATGGTGCAGGCGATCTTCAAGTCCGTGCAGATCGCCCGCGCCAGGTCGATGTCGAGCCCCGCCAAGGTGCCGTCCGGCAGCGCGAAGTGGAACGGCGGGAAGTCATCCGTCGTCAGGAAGCGGATGCTCTTGACGGCGTTTGGATCCGGCTTGGGCGGGCGGTTGTTCGGGTCGAACAGGTCGGGGATCACTGGGGCCGTCGCGCTCGCGGGCGTCTCCGCATGGGCGACCGGGGCCAGCGCGATCAGGCCGAGGGCCACGAGCCACCTCGCTGCCAAGACGCGCGTCAATGGCCGGCGAAGGCCATGAGCGCGTGCACGGGCGTGCCCAGCGCCTTGATCTTGGCGGCACCGCCGAGCTCCGGCAGGTCGATGATGAAACTCGCGGCGGCGACGTCGGCGCCGAGCCGCTTGAGGAGCTTGACCGCGCCCTCCGCCGTGCCGCCGGTGGCGATGAGGTCGTCGACGAGCAGCACCGTTTCGCCCGGCACCAGCGCGTCGGCGTGGATCTCCATCTCGTCGGTGCCGTATTCCAACGCGTAGGCGATCGAGACGGTGGTGTGGGGCAGCTTGCCCTTCTTGCGGATCGGCACGAAGCCGGCGCCGAGCCGGTGCGCCATGGCGCCGCCCAGGATGAAGCCACGCGCCTCGATGCCCACCACCTTGCCGATCCCCTTGCCGGCCCAGGGCTCGACCAGGGCGTCGATCGTGTCGCGGAACGCGGCCGCGTCGCCGAGCAAGGTCGTGATGTCGCGGAACTGGATGCCGGGCTTGGGATAGTCGGGGATCGTGCGGATGGCGGACCGGAGGTCGCGGGGCATCGTCATCGGGAGGCGACTCGCTTGAGGATGGTTTGGAGCTTGGCGACGAGCGCGGGGTCGCGGGCCTCGGGCGCGGTGATGAGCGCGGTGTCGAGCGCCCGGTCGGAGCCGAGCGGGCAGGGCTCGTGCTCGGCCGGGAGGTCGCGCAGGAAGCGCGCCAGCAGCCGCGAGGCCTTGTCGGCGTTGGATCGCAGCACGGCGATGATGGAGGCCACGTCGACGTCGGCGTGGTCGGGGTGCCAGCAATCGTAGTCCGTGACCATGGCGACGATGGCGTAGCAAAGCTCCGCCTCGCGCGCGAGCTTGGCTTCCGGCATCGCCGTCATGCCGATGACGTCGTGGCCGGCCGCCTTGTAGCCGAGCGACTCGCCGAGCGAGGAGAACTGCGGCCCTTCCATGCAGACGTAGGTGCCGCCCGCGCGCGCGTCGATCCCCTCGGCCGTCGCGGCGGCGAGGCAGCGCGCCGCCAGCAGCGGCGACACGGGGTGGGCCATGGAGACGTGGGCGACACAACCGTTGCCGAAGAACGAGGACGTCCGACCGACCGTGCGGTCGACGAACTGGTCGGCGACCACGAAGGTGCCGGGCGCCAGCTCGTCCTTGAACGAACCGCAGGCCGAGACGGAGACGAGGTCCGTCACGCCGACCTGCTTCAGCGCGTCGATGTTGGCGCGGTAGTTGATGCCGTCCGGCGCCAGCCTGTGGCCGCGCCCGTGCCGGGGCAGGAACACCGCCTCCGTGTCGCCGATGCGCCCGAAGCGGAGGCTGTCGGAGGGTTCGCCCCAGGGCGTGGTGACGCGCTCCTCGCGCTCGTCGACGAGGCCGGGCAGGTGGTAGACGCCGGAACCGCCGATGATCCCGACGATGGCTTTGGTCATGGTCGCTCGCTTCCGAGGGTCGTTGGCCCCGGCTGTTTGAACCATTCACGCCGCGAAGGCAAAGGGCCCCCTCACGGGCGCCAGCGGCGGGCGATGTCCACGAGGTAGTCGCGGAAGACCTGGACGCGCGCCACGTTCTTCATCTCCTCGGCGTAGACGAAGTACACCTCCAGCTCCGGCGTCACGATCTGCGGCAGCAGCATGACCAGCGGCGTTTCCGGGCCGACGAGGTAGTCGGGCAGGGTGGCGATGCCCAGCCCGTCCAGCACCGCCCGGTGCAGGGCGGGGATGTTGTTGACGGAGAAGGCGGCGGAGCGTGGGTTCTTGGCGCCACGGTCCAGCAGCAGGTGGGCGTTGAGGTTGTCGAGGTAGGTCGAGCCGCCGACGCTGAGGCTCAGGAGGCGGTGGCGCTCCAGGTCGTCGAGCGCCTGGGGCTGGCCGTGCGCCTTGATGTAGGCCGGGCAGGCGTACAGGTGGTAGGAGATGGTGAACATCCGGCGCCGGATGAGGTCCGGTTGCTCCGGCTCGCGCAGGCGGATCGCGATGTCGGCCTCGCGCATGCCGAGGTCGAGTTCGTCGTCGCTCAGCAGCATCTTGATCTTGACGTCGGGGTAGGCCTCCAGGAAGCCCTGGAGCCGGGGGATCAGCCAACCCGTGCCGAAGCCGAGGTTGGTGGTGATGCGCAGCTCGCCCTTGGGCCGCTCCCGGCTGTCGGTGAGGCGCGAGCGGGCCGCGTCGAGCTTGGAGATGACCTCCCGCACGGTGCGGAACAGCTCCTCGCCCTGCTCGGTCAGCATCAGCCCGCGCGCGTGCCGGTGGAACAGCGGCGTCGCCAGGTCCTTCTCCAGCGCGCTGACCTGGCGGCTCACCGCCGACTGGCTGAGGTTCAGCGCGTCGCCGGCGTGCGTGAAGGATCCGGCCTCCGCCGCCGCGTGAAAGATGCGGAGCTTGTCCCAGTCCACGGCGTTCCCCCGGCCCGGCCGCCGATCACTCGGCGGCGGCGTGCACGTCGATCTTGAGCGCCAACCAGCGGTCGGCCTCCAGGGCGGCCATGCAGCCCATGCCGGCCGCCGTCACCGCTTGGCGCCACACGTCGTCGGTGACGTCGCCCGCCGCGAAGACGCCAGGGATGTTGGTCATCGTGGAGTTCGGCGCGGTGGCGATGTAGCCGTTGGCCTTGAGGGTGAGCTGGTCGTGGAACAGGTCGGTCGCCGGCTGGTGGCCGATGGCGACGAACACGCCGTGGGTGTCGAGGTCGCGCAACGCGCCGGTCTTGGTGCTCTTCAAGCGCACGCCGGTGACGCCGAGCGGTGCGTGGGTGCCGAGGATCTCGGCCACCGCGTGATCCCAAACGACGTCGACGTTGCCTTGGGCGAACAAGCGGTCCTGCAGGATGCGCTCGGCCTTGAACGCGTCGCGGCGATGGACCACCGTCACGTGGCTCGCGAGCTGGCTGAGGTAGAGCGCCTCCTCCACCGCCGAGTTGCCGCCGCCGACCACCACCACCTTCTTGCCGCGGTAGAAGAAGCCGTCGCAGGTCGCGCAGGCGGAAACGCCGTAACCCTTGAACGTCTCCTCGGAGGGGATGCACAGCCACTTCGCCCGCGCGCCGGTGGCGATCACCACCGTGTCGGCGGTGTAGGTCGTCCCGCTGTCGCCGGTCAGCGTGAAGGGCCGCCGCGACAGGTCGGCCGCTACGACATGGTCGGCCACCATGATCGTGCCCACGTGCTCGGCCTGCTTGCGCATCTGCTCCATGAGCCACGGGCCCTGGATGGCGTCGGCGAAGCCGGGGTAGTTCTCGACGTCGGACGTGATCATCAGCTGGCCGCCCGGCTCGAACCCGGAGATGAGCATCGGGTGCAGCATCGCCCGCGCGGCGTAGACGGCGGCGGTGTAGCCCGCCGGCCCCGACCCGATGATGATCATCGGGGCGTGTGTCGGAGGGGCG
>CAXSDP010000053.1:18535-27353 GCA_964235705.1 uncultured Beijerinckiaceae bacterium
GGCCGCCGGGCTGTTATCCTGCAAGGATGTTGAACCGTGTTCGACCATGGTGCCTCACGCGAGCCTCACGAGGTGCGCCCCGGCGCCGTCGTCACGGCCGGGCACGTCCCCAAACCCATGTGGGGTGGCGACGCCGGGCCAAGAAGGGGCCGCAAGCTGTCCCGCAAAACGCGCGGGGGTCAAGCCGGGCGTGGGGCCACCATCGACTTTTCACGAGGAAAGCCTCGCGGGCAACTCGCTCGCGGGCGACTTGGCCGGTGCGTGATCGCGCCGGCCAAGTCACCTGGTCGTCCCGCCCGTCGCTAGGCGCGGTTGACGTGCGCGTGACGACGGTGGCGGCGCATCCTCGGCGATTGCTCGGGACCGGCGTAGTCGAGGTTGAGGGCGCCGACGCCGGCGTTGAAGTTCACGCCGGTGCTGGTCGTCGCCGCCAGCGGTTGCAACGCGATCGCACCCGAGTTGCCGCCGACCAGCGCGTTGACGCCGCCGCCGGTCCCCAGCGTCACGCCGAAGCCGGGGCCGACGTAGGTGCCGCCGAGCGCGCCGGCGACCGGGGTGCCGCCCTCGTAGACGTTGTAGGCGAGCACGCCGGACTGCTGGTTGCCGATGTCGATGCCGAGGCGGCTGATGCTGCCGTTGTAGAGTTCGACCGGGCCGAGGCTGGAGCGATAGGTGCAGGCCACCGCGCGCCGCGAGGCGATGATGGCGCCGACACCGGGCGCGATGTTGCAGGACAGCGTGCCGGCGATCTCGGCGTGGGCGGGGACGGTGACGGCGAGCGCCGCCCCCATCGCGAGGGCGGCGAGCCGCGCGGTCTTCTTCACGTTGGGGCGCATGGACGTCAGTCTCCTTGGCGTTCGGCACGATTCGCGTAAAAGCCGGTGCGATCCATCCGCCCCCGGCGCCAAGGTGAGCGGCGCGGCGAGGCGAAGACTCGACGATCCTGGTTCGGCGGCCCTGGAGTGACAAAGCTTTGCCCTTCACGCAAGCGTTTCCAGCCGGATGGTGAACTCCGCGTCCGATCCGATCGTGCCGCTCGCCCGCGTCCCGGCCCTGGCCCGGCAGTTGCGGTCCTTCGTCGGCGTCGGCGCGCTCGCCACGGCGCTCCACTACGGCGTGCTGATCGGCCTCGTGCAATTGGCCGGCGTGGCGCCGGTGCCGGCGGCCCTGTGCGGGTTCACGGCCGGCGGCGTGATGTCCTACCGGCTCAACCGCCGCCACACCTTCGGGAGCGAGCGCCCGCACGAGGAGGCGATCTGGCGCTTCACGCTGGTGGCCGGCGTCGCCTTCGCGCTGACCTACGCGCTGATGCGGGCGATGGTGGAGGGCTGGCTGATCCCCTACCTGCCGGCGCAGGTCGCCACCACCGGCCTCGTCATGATCTGGACCTTCGCCGCCAACAAGCTGTGGACGTTTCGCGGCGAGCTGTGAGCGGCCGCGACGGGGACGGTCCGTTCAAGGCCACATCACCTCCGGCGGCAGCGAGGACAGGATCGATTCGACGTTGCCGCCGGTCTTCAGGCCGAAGATCGTGCCGCGATCGTAGAGCAGGTTGAACTCGACGTAGCGGCCACGCCGCACCAGCTGCTCCCGCCGGTCCGCCTCGCTCCAGGCGTGCGCCATGTTGCGCCGTACGATCGCGGGGTAGACGCTCCTGAAGGCGCCGCCGACCGCGCGGGTGAAGGCGAAGATCGGTTGGAAACCCTGGCCGGAGGCGGCCGGCTCCAGGTAGTCGTAGAAGATGCCGCCGACCCCGCGCGGCTCGTCGCGGTGCGGCAGGTGGAAGTACTCGTCGCACCAGGCCTTGAAGCGGGGATGGTCCGCCACGCCGGCGTGGGCTTCGCAGGCCTGGCGCAGCGCCTCGTGGAAGGACAGGGTGTCGGGGTCGTCGGGCGTGCGGCGCCGGTCCAGCACCGGCGTCAGGTCCGCGCCCCCGCCGAACCACGTCTTGCCCGTCGCCACGAAGCGCGTGTTCATATGGACGGCCGGTACGTTGGGGTTCCAGGGGTGGGCGATGACGGACACGCCCGACGCCCAGAAGCGCGGGTCGACGTCGGCGCCGGGCATCTGCTTGGCGAACTCCGGCGCGAAGGTGCCGTGTACGGTGGAGGCGTGGACGCCGGCCTTCTCGAAGACCCGGCCGCTCAACATGCCCATGCGGCCGCCGCCGCCGTCCGCCCCGTCGTGGTTGGTGCGCGCCCACGCCTTGGTGGTCGCCGTGCCGGGCGGCATGTCGGGGCGAGCGAACGGCCCGTCCGCCTCCGCCTCCAGGGCCTCGAAGGCCCCGAGGATGTCCATCTGCAGGGCCTCGAACCAGGCGCGGGCGGCGGCTTTCTCCTCGTGGTGGCGATCGTCGGTCACGGGGCCGGTCATGGGTATGTCCACGCGCGAGGGCAGGGGGAGTGGCGGACACCTCCTATCCCACGAGCGGCCCGCCGTGTAAGCCGCCGATCTGGCGCAAAGCCTCGCCGACGACCATGGCGGCGGCCACCGCGACGTTCAGCGAGCGCAGCCCGGGCACCATCGGGACCACCACGCGGAGGTCCGCCGCGCCGTGGACGTGGTCCGGTACGCCGGCCGACTCGCGCCCCACCATCAGGACGTCGCCGGGGCGGAACGTGGCGTCCGCGTAAGGCGTCGCGGCTTTGGTGGACAGCAGCACCAACCGCCGGCCGGTCCCGGCCCGCCCAGCCCCTTCGACCCGCCAAGCCTCGAAGGCGGCGAAGGATGCGTGGCGCCCGACCTCGAGCGCGTCGAGGTAGTCCATCCCGGCACGGCGGAAATGGCGGTCGCTGGTTGGAAAACCGGCCGGCTCGATGATCGCCGCCGCGATGCCGAGGCAGGCGCACATCCGCAGCATCGTCCCGCAGTTCTGCGGGATATCGGGCTGGTAGAGGGCCAACGTCAGTGGCGGGGGACGACGCCCGTCGGCCTCGTTGGAGCGATGACGGTCGGCATCCGCGTCGCGGAGGTTAACCATGGCTGCGACAAACCGTCATGACAGGCGAACCCTCGCGGCCATCGATTGTTTAATGGCCAAGCTGAGCAAGGAGAAACAACATGAACGCCATTCTGCGCAAGGTCGCGATCGCCGGTTGCACCACTCTGATGCTGGGTGCCGGCGCGGTCGCGACGACGGCCCAGGCGCAAGGGTTTGGTCGCGGCGACGGCTACGGTCATGGTTACGGCCATGGATACGGGCGCGGCTATTATGGCCACGGCGGCTACGGTCGCGGCCGGTATTACCGGGGTGGTCGGGGTTACGGCGCCGCGGCGCTCGGCCTCGGTCTCGCCGCCGGGGCGGTCGCCGGTGCGGCGGCGACGTCCGCCTATCGCGCGCCGGGCTACGGCTACCCGGGCAACGGTTACTGATCACCGGATCCCGACGCCACGACGTGTATCGAGCCCCGCCCAACGGCGGGGCTCTTTTCGTTCGCCGGTTGGTCGCGCGTGGCCCGCGAGGGCGTCGTCCATCGGCGCCATGTTCGCCTGTGCCATGTTCACCTATGCCATGTGCCGCCGCGCCGCGTTCGGTCCAGGCGCGCGCGATCCCATATGATGGTCACGGATGACGATGGCACGCGACTTCCGTCCCGGGCATCCGAAGGTTGGAGCGGCATGGCAACGGAAACGGGGGACGGATCGTCCCGGCGGGACATCCTCACCATCGCCACCGGCGTGGTCGGCGTCACCGGGCTGGCCGCCGCCGCGTGGCCGCTGATCGCCCAGATGCGGCCGGACGCCGCCACGCTCGCCAACGCCACCACGGAGGTCGACCTCGCCCCCATCGCGGAAGGGCAGATCGTCACCGTGACGTGGCAGGGCAAGCCGGTGTTCGTGCGCCACCGCACGGCGCGCGAGATCGCCGACGCCCGCGCCACGCCGTTGGACGCCCTGACCGACCCGGCGAGCGACGAATCCCGTGCGCCCAGGCCGGAATGGTTGGTCGTGGTCGGCATCTGCACCCACCTCGGCTGCGTGCCGATCGGCCACGAGGGCCGCTACGGCGGGTGGTTCTGCCCCTGTCACGGTTCGGTCTACGACACGGCCGGGCGCGTGCGGCGCGGGCCGGCGCTGCTCAACCTCGTCCTGCCGCCTTACACCTACGCGGCGGCCGATAGGATCGTGATCGGCTGAGCCCGTGCCACCGGGACCGAGACGGAAGACGGCCGCGTCGAGGACAGCTTACGAGAGGACCGTGATGAGCGGACCATCCACCATCACCGAGACCACCATCACCGAGACCACCATCACGAAGACCACTTACGTGCCCAAGCGCGCCGCCGCGCGGTGGTTGGAGGGCCGCTTGCCCATCCTCGGTCTCGCGCATTCGGCGTTCGTCGCCTTCCCGAGCCCGCGCAACCTCAACTACTTCTGGACCTTCGGCGGCATCCTCGCCTTCATGCTGCTGTCGCAGGTCGTCACCGGCGTCGCGCTCGCCATGCACTACGTGCCGGACGCCTCGCTCGCCTTCGGTTCGATCGAGCACATCATGCGCGACGTCGACTACGGCTGGCTGATCCGCGCCGCGCACGCCAATGGCGCGTCGATGTTCTTCCTGGCGATCTACGTCCACATGGCGCGCGGCCTGTACTACGGCTCCTACAAGGCGCCGCGCGAGGTGCTGTGGCTGCTCGGCGTGGTCATCTACCTGCTGGCGATGGCGACCGGCTTCACCGGCTCCGTGCTGCCATGGGGGCAACTGAGTTACTGGGGCGCCACCGTCATCACCTCGCTGTTCTCGGCCATCCCGATCGTCGGCACCTTCGTGACCCACCTGCTGTGGGGTGGCTTCGCCGTCGACGATGCCACGCTGAACCGCTTCTTCGCCCTGCATTACCTCCTGCCGTTCATGATCGCCGGCGTGGTGATGCTGCACATCTGGGCGCTGCACGTGCCGGGCTCCAACAACCCCGCCGGCATCGAGGCGACGTCGTCCAAGGACACGTTGCCCTTCCACCCTTATTTCACCGCCAAGGACGGCTTCGCCCTGGCCTGCTTCCTCGTGCTCTACGCCTATGTCGTGTTCTTCGTGCCGAACTACCTGAACCACGCCGACAATTACATCGAGGCGAACCCGCTGGTGACCCCCCAGCACATCGTGCCGGAATGGTACTACCTGCCGTTCTACGCGATCCTGCGCTCGGTTCCCGGCAAGGGCCTCGGCGCGCTGGCCCTCCTGATGTCGGTCGCCCTGCTGGCCTTCCTGCCGTGGCTCGACACCTCGCCCGTGCGCTCGGCCAACTACCGTCCGCTGTACCGGGTCGCGTTCTGGGTGTTCGTCGCCGACGTGGTCCTGCTCGGCGTCGTCGGTTCGCGTCCCCCCGTCGGCGCGGCGATCTGGGTGGGGCAGATCTGCACGGGCTATTACTTCGTCCACCTGCTGGTGGTGCTGCCGTTGCTGGGGTTCATCGAGAAGCCGATGGCACTGCCGCCCTCGATCGCCGAGTCGGTGCTCGGCCGCTCGCGCGGCGACGACCCGGCGCGCGGGGTGGCGGCCGGGATCGCCTCGTCCCCGGCCGGGCGGGCATGAGCCCCATGGCCGCGCGCCCGCGCGCCGAGGGGCATGGCATTCGCCCCGCGCTGATTGGCACGGTGTTGGGCTCCACCCTGCTCGGCTCCATCCTGCTGGGCTTGGCCCTGTCGGCTGGGCCAGCGCTCGGCGACGGTCCGACGGCGGACGCTTCCTCGAGCGAGGACCCGGCCGTCCCCCCGCCCGTCGCCTGGAGTTTCGATGGCCCCTTCGGACGCTACGATCCCGCGCAGCTGCGGCGCGGCTACCAGGTCTACAAGCAGGTCTGCTCCAACTGCCACGCCATGAAGTTCGTCGCCTTCCGCGCCTTGGCCGGCATCGGCTACGACGCGGGTCAAGTGAAGGCGATCGCCGCCTCCTACCAGGTCGACGGCGGCACCGGTGACCAGGGGGAGCCGGTGAAACGTCTCGGTCGGCCGTCGGACGCGTTCCCCTCGTCCTTCCCCAGCGAGGCGGCGGCGGTGGCGGCCTTCGGGGTGGCGCCGCCGGACATGTCCAGCCTCGCCCTGGCGCGTGGCAGCGCGCGCCCGTTCCCGTGGTCCCTCCTCGAATTCCTGACCGGGCGCGGGGAGGCGGCGGGGCCGGATTACATCCACGCGGTGCTGAACGGCTACACCCGCGACGACGATCCCAACGCCAACATCTACGTGCGGGGGCATCACATCGCGATGCCGAAGCCCTTGTCGGATGGGCAGGTGACCGGCGCTGGCGGAAGACCGCGAACGCTCGCCCAATCGTCCACCGACGTCGCCGCCTTCCTGATGTGGGCGGCCGATCCGACGCTCGACGAGCGCAAGGCCCTGGGGGTGCGGGCGACCGGCTTCCTCCTGGTCTTCGCGACGCTGCTATACTTCGTGAAGCGGCGCATCTGGGCGAGGGTCGGCGGCGACGTCGTGGTCGGCGCGCGCTAGCTGGGGCCGCGCGGCCGAGAATTTGCCTGCCGACGCAACTCGGGTAAACCGCGCGATGTTTTCGCCGGGGTGATCGGGGACGCGTGCATGGATGATGTTGGGATTGACCGAGGCGGGCTCGACCGGCCGTCCACGCCGGGCCTGATCGGTGACGCGATCAAGCAAACGAGCGCGCTGCTCAGCGCCGAGATCCAGCTGATGCGGCTGGAAGCGACCGAGAAGGTCGTGGCCGCGCTGATCGCTGTCGTCAGCTTGGTGGTGGCCGCCGTGCTCATCATCGTGGCGCTCATTTTCCTCCTCCAAGGCTTGGTCGAGCTCCTCGTCCATTTCCACTGGGCGCCGTTCGCCGCCAGCTTCGCGGTCGGCGGGGGCATCGCCGTGCTGGCGCTCGTCGCGGCCTTCGTGGCGATCCGGCGCCTGACGGCCGCGCGGCTGAAGCCGGCCCGCGCCATCCGGCAGGTGCGCGATACGTCCGACATGGTGAAGGGACTGGCCTCGTGAGCGGTCCCCTCACGAGCGCCGCCGCCGCGGAACGTCAGGCCGACAAGTTGCGCGGCGAGCTCGCCGGTACCATCGAGCAGCTGAAGGACAACCTGCGGCCCTCGCAACTCGCCGGTGAGGCCCTGGCGACCACCAGGGCGCACACGCCGGACTGGCTCGTCCGCTCTCTTGCTTTCGTGCGCAGCCCGTCCGGCCTGGCGCTGGTTTGCGCGGCGAGCGCCGCGGTGGCGAGCACCGTGGCGACGCGGCGGCCGCGCCGGCGCCGTTCGTTGGACGTCGACGGGGGTTGATCGTCGGCATCGTCGCCGACCCGCGTTTCCGCAAACACCGACCTTGGTAGCCGTTCTGGATCGATCGCGATGGATAAGAAACGAAACGCCCTCTCCGTCCTGAGCGCCGGCGTCGCGCTCGCCTTCGCGCTGCGGCGTGAGAAGCGCGACGCGGCCAAGCGCGCGCAGGCGCTCCGACCGGGAGGGTCGGCATCGTCGGCATCCAAGGCCGCCGCCGCGAAGGTCGGCGCGACCGGACGGTTCACGACCGGCAAGCCAAGTCGCGCCAACTCTGTCGCTAGCAAGCCCATCACCAACAAGTCCATCGCCACCAAGCCCAGTGGCGCCAAGCCGAACGACACCAGGGCCGCCGGCGGCAAGGCCGGCAACGCCGGCCCGGGCAAAACCGCCGGCGCGCGTCCCGGAGTGGATGCGGGGGCGCCGGCGGAGATCCCCCTCGATGGCTGGTGGCAGATCATCAAGCGGATGGTGAGCAAGTTCGGCGAGAACGAGCTGTTGTCGGAGGCCGCGAGCGTCACCTTCTTCGCGTTGCTCGCCTTGTTCCCGGCGGTCACCGCCATCGTCTCGATCTACGGCTTGTTCGCCGACCGCGCCACGATCGAGGAGAAGCTCAACGTCGCGTCGGGCTTCGTGCCGAGCGGCGGCATGGAGATCATCCGGGACCAGGTCCATCGCCTGACGCAAACGCCGGCCGGTGGGCTCAGCCTCGGGGCGATCGTCGGCCTGCTCGCGGCGCTGTGGAGCGCCAACCAGGGGAGCAAGGCAATGTTCAGCGCGCTCAACGCGGTCTACGGCGAGCGCGAGTCGCGTGGGTTCGTCAAGCTGACGATCACGTCGTTGACCTTCACGCTCGGCACCATCGTGGTGCTGGTCGCCGCGATCGCGGCCATCGTGGTGCTGCCACTCGCCTTCCGCGCGATCGGCATCGAGGGGAGCGATGTCGACCTCATCGCCCGGATCGGACGATGGCCGGCGACGATCCTGTTGCTCATCCTGGCCTTGTCGCTGCTCTACCGTTTCGCGCCGAGCCGCAAGCCGGCGCGCTGGCGCTGGGTCACGTGGGGCGGCACGGTGGCGGCGGTCGCCTGGGTGGCGCTGTCGGCCGGGTTCTCCTGGTACGTCTCGAATTTCGGCAATTACAACAAGACCTACGGGTCGCTCGGCGCGATCATCGGCTTCATGACGTGGATTTGGCTATCGGCGACGGTCCTGCTGGTCGGCGGCCAACTCAACGCCGAGATGGAAGCGCAAACCGGGCGTGACTCGACGGTGGGGGAAGAGAAACCGGTCGGTGCGCGCAAGGCGCAGGCGGCGAACACGGTCGCCGCCAAGTAGCACGCGCGTCGCCGCCTGATCCGCCGCATCGCGCCTGGCGAGCCGTCCGGGTTGGTGCCCGCTGGAAAGGGCGACGGCTCGGGCCAGGTTGCGGAGGGCTTTTGAAGGCAGACGCCACGTCCGTCGCCGCCAGTGGGCGCCGCAAGCCCGTGACGACCCATTTCAACGAGCCGTCATTTTTCCTTCACTGCCCTGTTGACACTTCCCTCATCTCCCCCCTATATCACGGTCATCGGCGGCGCTGCTGT
>CAXSDP010000054.1:0-27083 GCA_964235705.1 uncultured Beijerinckiaceae bacterium
AAGGGAGTGCCTCCTCCAACGCCTCGACCAGCGCCTCGCAGCTCGCAGCTCGCATGTAATGGCCGTTGACGTTCTCCAATTTGGCGAAGTCGAAACGCGCCGGCGAGCGGCCGATGGCACCGAGGTCGAAGGCCTCGATCATCTCCGCGCTCGTGAAGAACTCGCGATCACCCTGGGACCAGCCGAGGCGGACGAGGTAGTTGCGGAGCGCATCCGGCAGGTAGCCCCTGGCACGGTAGGCGTCGACGCCGAGCGCGCCGTGCCGCTTCGACAGCTTGGCGCCGTCCGACCCGTGGATGAGCGGGATATGTGCCATCGCCGGTACCGGCCAGTCCAGCGCCGCGTAGATCTGCGCCTGCCGCGCCGCGTTGGTGAGGTGGTCATCGCCCCGGATGATCTGGGTGACGCCCATGTCGTGGTCGTCCACCACCACCGCGAGCATGTAGGTCGGCGTGCCGTCCGAGCGAAGCAGCACGAGGTCGTCGAGGTCCTTGTTGGCCCAGGTGACGCGGCCTTGCACCTTGTCGTCGACGCTCGTTTCGCCGGTCTGCGGCGCGCGCAAGCGGATCACCGGTTCCACGCCGGGCGGGGCCTCGGTCGGGTCGCGGTCGCGCCAGCGGCCGTCGTAGCGGGGCGGTCGCTTCTCCGCGCGCGCCCGCTCGCGCATGGCGTCGAGTTCGGCCTGGCTGGTGTAGCATCGATAGGCGCGCCCGCGTGCCAACAGCTCATTTACGGCGGCGCGGTGCCGCTCGACGCGCTGGAACTGGTAGACGACGTCGCCGTCCCACTTCAGCCCGAGCCAGTCGAGCCCATCGATGATCGCGGTGATCGCCTCGGGGGTGGAGCGCTCGCGATCGGTGTCCTCGATGCGCAGCATCATGCGGCCACCGAAGCGGCGCGCGTAGAGCCAGTTGAACAACGCCGTGCGGGCCCCCCCGATGTGGAGGAAGCCGGTCGGGGACGGTGCGAACCGCGTGACGACGTCGACCATGTTGTGGGGGCACCTTCATGCGAAGGGGCGACCGGCCGCGGTGCCCCTTACGGGCTGCCGTTTGTCGTGTAGGGTGGGTGAAAGTCAAGGCTGCCACGTCGGACGCGCGTTTGCCCGCCTCCGGTCGCGTCACCTTGGATCGCGTCGCCTCCGATCGCACCATGCGTGAGGGGCGCGTCCTTCGCGGGCGGATCGATGACGGCAGCCGCCGGTTCCACTCACAAAGGCGGCGTCCTCAAAGGCGCCGCCGCCGTTCGCGGCGTCGCGGCGGCGTGGTGGTCGGTGCGGGGCTTGCCGGCGGCATTCGCCGACGCCTTCGAGACCGAGGCGGAGCACCGGCGGTTCTTCCTCTGGATGCCGGCGGCGCTGGGCACCGGCATCGTCCTCTACTTCATCGCCGACCGCGAGCCTTCGCTCCCGCTGGTGGCCGGCCTGACGATCGTGCTGGCCGCCCTCGCGCTCGCCGCACGACGCCACGCCGTTGCCTTCAGGGCGCTGGTCGCCGTGGCGGCGGTGTTCGGTGGCATGACGGCGGCGGGCTGGCGAACCGCCCGCCTGGCCGCGCCGGTTTTGGACCGTATCCGCATCGTCACCGTCCAGGGCACGATCGAGGAGATGGACTTCCGCCGCGAGGGCGCCCGCTTCATCCTGCGGGTCGCGGCAAGCGACGACCTCGATCCGGACCGGACGCCCTACCGCCTGCGCCTCACCACCCGCCGTACCCCGGCTGTCGAGGCCGGCGCCTTCGTCGAGTTGAAGGCGCGCCTGCTGCCGCCCTCGCGCGCCGCGCAGCCCGGCGGCTACGACTTCGCCCGCGACGCGTGGTTCGCCCGCATCGGGGCGGTCGGCAACGTGCTCGGTCGCGTCGAGGTCGCCGATCGGCCGGAACCGCCCGACCTCGGCCTGCGCGCCGCCGCCGCCATCGACCGCGCCCGCAACGCGCTGGCCCGCCGCGTCGATCGCACGGTGGGCGGGGACGCCGGCGCCATCGCCGCCGCGATGGTGACCGGTAAGCGCGACCTCCTGTCCGATGAGGCGAAGAGCCTGATCCGCGAGGCCGGCATCTTCCACGTCGTCACCATCTCGGGCGTGCAGATGACGCTGGTGGCCGGCATCTTCTTCGTCGGCCTGCGACGCCTGCTGGCGCTGAGCCGGACGCTCGCCCTCGACGGCGCCACCAAGAAATGGGCGGCCGGCGCGGCCATGGTCGCCGCGGTGGCCTACGACATCGCCACCGGCTCGCGGGTCGGCACGGAGCGCGCGCTGTTCATGACGCTGATCGTGCTCGCCGCCGTGATCCTGGACCGCCGCGCGCTCACCATGCGCAACCTCGCGCTGGCGGCGCTCGCTGTGCTGTTGTTGGAGCCGGAGGCGCTGCTGGGCGCCAGCTTCCAACTCTCGTTCGCGGCGGTGGCGGCGCTCGTCGCCGTCTACGAGGCACGGGCCGCCGCCGCGCCGCGCGACGACGTCGTGGTGCCGGCGCGGGCGGGCGGTGGCGGGGGCTGGTTCGCCAGGCGGCGAGGACACGGCTTGCGACAGGCGCTCTTCGCCACCTTCTGCGCGACCAGCGCCACCGCCCCGTTCATGGCCTACGGCTTCCACGAGGTGAACCCCTACGTCCTGCTCGGCAACCCACTGACCTTGACGATCATCGAGGTGTTCGCCGTGCCCGGCGCCTTGCTCGGCACGCTGCTCTACCCGCTCGGACTCGACGCCTTCGTGTGGCACTACGTGGGCGCCGGCATCGCCATCATCATGTGGGCGGCCCGCCTCGTCGGCTCGCTGCCTGGCGCGAGCCTGCACCTGCCGGCCTTCGCGCCCTGGTCACTCGCCTTCTTCGCTTTCGCCGTCCTGTCGGCGGTGATCTGGCGCAGTCCGGTCCTCCGCCTCACCGCCGTGCCGCTCGCCGCCATCGGCCTGCTCGGCGCGGCCAGCGGACCGGCCTTCGACGTCGCGGTGGCGCAGGGCGGCGACGCGGTGGCGGTGCGCGGGGCCGACGGTCGTCTCACCGTGGTCGGATCCCGCCCGAGCGCCTTCGACGCGGAACAATGGCTGCGAGCCGACGCGGACGGGCGGCCGGCGAAGGGCGTGATCGACAAACAGGCTTGCGACAAGGCCGGCTGCGTCGCTTACCTCCCCAACGGCCGCGCGGTGGCGGTCGACTTCGAGGCGTCCGCCTTCGCCGAGGATTGCGCGCGCGCGAGCATCGTGGTGACGCCGCTGCTCGCCCCCGTCGGCTGCGCCGCGCCGCTCGTCATCGACCGTGATTCGTTGAAGCGCACCGGGAGCGTGACGCTGAGCGCCGTCGCCGGGTCGGACGGTTTCACCACGCGCGCCGTGCGCGGGGTCGACGAGGACCGCCCCTGGTCGCCGGCGCCGAAGGAACCCTGGCGCCTCCGCTTCGCCGCACCGGCCGACCGAGCCTCGGGCGGGCGCACCGGGCCGGCCCCAACCGAATCGGTAGCGACGGATCAGTAGCGGCGGATCAGGCTGACCAGCTTGCCCTGGATCTGCACCCGGTCCGGCCCGAAGATGCGGGTCTCGTAGGCCGGGTTCGCCGCCTCCAGGGCGACGGAGGCGCCGCGCTTGCGCAGCCGTTTCAACGTCGCCTCCTCGTCGTCGATGAGGGCGACGATGATGTCCCCGGTTTCGGCCGTGTCCTGACGGCGGATGACCACCGTGTCGGCATCGAAGATGCCGGCGTCGATCATCGAGTCGCCGCGCACCTCCAGCGCGTAATGCTCGCCGGTCGGCAGCATGTCCGGGGGCAGGGCGACGGTGTGGCTCTTGTTCTGCAGCGCGCTGATCGGCGTGCCGGCGGCGATCCGGCCCATCACGGGGATCGTCACGATGCCCCGGCCCTCCTCCTCGCTCGACGCCACCGTCGGACGGACCCGGCCGAGGTCACCCTCGATCACCGAGGGCTCGAAGCGTTTCGCGCGCGTCAGGGAAGGGGAGGGTGTCGACGGCGTGGATGATTCCGGCAGCCGCAGGACCTCGAGCGCCCTGGCGCGGTTCGGCAGGCGACGGATGAAGCCCCGCTCCTCCAGCGCGATGATGAGCCGATGGATGCCGGACTTCGACCGAAGGTCGAGCGCCTCCTTCATCTCGTCGAAGGAGGGCGGCACGCCGTCCTGCTTCAGCCGGTCGTTGATGAAGCGGAGGAGTTCACTCTGTTTCTTGGTCAGCATCCGATCACCCGCACTTGTCACGTCACTGGGCTAGGCCCCTTGCCGCGACCGCCTTACGTCTGCCTTATAGACCGGTTCGCGTGCGAAAACAAACAGTGAACGAACACTTTTTGTTCTTTTCACCTTGATATCGAAGGAGGATCGTACGATGCGGCAGGCGTCCACCCAAATCGGGGTCTCGACCAACGGCAAGGGCTTGCTGGACATCACGAGGGCGGTGTCCGACTTCCTGGCGGCGCAGGCGATCCGGGCCGGGCTGCTGACGGTGTTCTGCAAGCACACCTCCGCCTCGCTGCTGATCCAGGAGAACGCCGATCCCGACGTGCTGACCGACCTGCGCCGCTTCTTCGAGCGCGTCGCGCCGGAGGACGGTCATTATGTCCACGACGCCGAAGGCGCGGACGACATGCCGGCCCATATCAGGGCGGCCCTGACCCAGACGCAGCTGTCGATCCCCGTCGTCGATGGTCGGATGGCGCTCGGCACTTGGCAGGGCCTCTACCTGTTCGAACACCGCACCCGGCCGCACCGGCGGCAGGTGGTGCTGCACGTGATCGGCGACTAGCGCCGACGGTCCTCCGATCAGCGCCGACGGCTCTCCCTTCAGCGCTGACGGCTCTTGCGGTGCTCGTAAGGGTTGTCGCTGGTCTTGCGCGAGATGCGGATCGGCACGCCGGGCAGCGCGAAGGCTTCGCGGATGCCGTTGACGAGGAAGCGCTCGTAGCTCGTCGGCAGCGCGGTCAGCTGGTTGCCGAAGATCACGAAATAGGGCGGCCGCGCGCGCAACTGCGTCATGTAGCGGATCTTGATGCGCCGTCCCTGGATGGCTGGCGGGGGATGGTGCTCCAGGGTCGCGGTCAGCCAACGATTGAGGCGGGCGGTGGCGATGCGCTTGTTCCAAACGGCCTCGACCTGCGTCGCCGCCTCCAGCAACCGCTCGACGCCGAAGCCGGTGGCGCCCGACAGCGGGATCACCGGCGCGCCCTTCACCTGCGGCAGCAGCCGCACCGCCTCCTCGCGGAGGAAATGGAGCTTGGCGGCCTTGTCCTCCACGAGGTCCCACTTGTTGACGCCGATCACCAGCGCCCGCCCTTCGCGCGCGACGAGGTCGGCGAGCGTCAGGTCCTGCTTCTCGAAGGGCGTCGTCGCGTCGATGAGCAGGATCACCACCTCGGCGAACTTGGCGGCGCGCAGCCCATCGGCACCGGCCAGCTTCTCCAGCTTGTCCTCGACCTTGGCGCGGCGGCGCAGCCCGGCCGTATCGAACATCTTCAAGTCGCGTCCGCGCCAAGCGACGTCGACGCTGATCGAGTCGCGCGTCAGCCCCGCCTCGGGACCGACCAGCAGCCGCTCGGCACCGATGATCTTGTTGAGCAGCGTCGACTTGCCGGCGTTGGGGCGCCCGATCACCGCGATGCGCAGCGGCTTGGCCGTATCGAGCTCGCTGCCGTCCTCCTCGTCGTCGAAGGTCCGCGCCGCCTCCACCACCTCCTCCTCGACGAGCGCGGTCTGCTCGGGCAGGGCCTCGAGCATGGCGGCGTAGAGTTCGGAGAAGCCGTCGCCGTGCTCGGCCGACAACGGGATCGGGTCGCCGAGCCCGAGCCCGTAGGCTTCCATCGCGCCGTCCCCGCCGGCCCGGCCCTCGGCCTTGTTGGCGATGAGGATGAGCGGCTTGCCGGCGCGTCGGACCAGGGCCGCGAAGGCGCGATCGTCGGGGGTCAACCCGACGCGGGCGTCGACCACGAAGAACAGGCCGTCCGCCGCCTCGATCGCCGCCTCGGTCTGGGCGCGGGTGCGTCCGGGTAACGAGGCCGCGTCGCCTTCCTCCAGGCCGGCCGTGTCGACCACGGTGAAGCGGAGGTCGCCGAGCTTGCCCTCACCCTCGCGCCGGTCACGCGTCACGCCGGGGCGGTCGTCGACCAACGCCAGCTTGCGGCCGACGAGCCGGTTAAACAGGGTGGACTTGCCGACGTTCGGGCGGCCGATGATGGCGATGGTGAACACGGTGGATCCCTCGCCCGGTTCAGCGACCCGGCTGCGCTTGGGGTTGGGAGGCGGGTGGCGGCTGCACGCTCGACGGCGCGGGTGGTGCCGAGGGCGCTATCGATGGTGACGTGGGCGGCGCGGCCTGCCGCGACGGGGCGGCCGGAGCCGGCGTCACCGTCATTGGCGGCGCGGCCGTGTTCGTCGTGGTCGCCGAACCGGCCGCGGCGAGCGCTTCGAAGGCTTGCGCGCGACTGCGCAGGGCGCTCGGGGTGAGCGGGTCGCCGATGATGGCGGTCAGGTAGCGGGTCGCGGCGGTGGCGTCGTTCCGCTTGAGGGCGGCGAGGGCGAGCAGTTCGCGCATGGAATCGTGGAAAGGGTAGTCCGCCGCCGAGAACCGGCCGTATCGTTGATCGAAGGCTTTCGGGTCCTCGTGGTCGACGCGGACGAAGGCGCCCCTCACCCGCGCCAGCGCCCGCATCGCCGGGCTGGCGGACCCGTCGTTGGCGATGCCGTCGAAGGCCTCGGCGGCGCCGGTCGGATCGCTCGCGACCCGCGTCTCGATCGCCCGCATCCGCGCGAGCAGGGCGTAGCCCGGTGGCCCCTCGTTGGCGAGCGACGTGAACGCGGCCCGCGCCCCCTCGCGCTGGCCGGCCTTGGCGAGCACCGAGGCGGCATCGTAGCGCGCGTTCGCCGCTTCGGCGGCGCTCACCTGACGGTCGCCGAGGAAGCGCCAGATGCCGGCACCCGCGACGATCGCCACGGCGAGGACGATGAGGAGCGGCCAGGTGCGGGCCAGGAAGCGGGCGACGCGATCGCGACGAACCTCTTCGTCGACCTCGCGGATAAAATCGGACATGGGATCATCGGTTCGGGTGGGATGATGCGGCCTATCACAGTCCTGGCACCGGCGCGACGCCCATCGCCGACGTCACCGCGCGCCACGGGTCGAGCCGCCGACTACGCCGCGATCGTCGCCGCGCCGACGAGCTTGCGCGCGTCGACCGCGCTGATCGGGTAGCCGAAGGCGTAACCCTGCGCGTATTCGCAGCCGAGTTGATAAAGCTCGATGGCGTCCGACTCGCTCTCAGCGCCTTCCGCGACGACCTCCATGCCGAGGTCGTGGGCGAGCGCCACCATGGAGCGGAGGATCACCGGCTTGCCGCCCGCGCTCCCCGACGCGTGGACGAAGGAGCGGTCGATCTTGATCGTGTCGAAGGGGAAACGCTGGAGGTAGGACAGCGAGGAGTAGCCGGTCCCGAAATCATCCAGCGAGAGCCCAGCGCCGAGTTCGTGGATGCGGGTGAGGATCTGCGCGGCGTATTCCGGATTCTCCATCACCAGGCTCTCGGTCAGCTCCAGCTTGAGGCTGCCGCGCGCGACGTCGCAGCGGGTCAGCACCGCCTTGACGTCGTGCAGCAGGTCGTGGCGCAGCAACTGGCGGGAGGACACGTTGACGGAGGCGAAGATCGGTGGGTCGACGTCGAGCGCGCGCTGCCAGGCCGCGAGTTCCCGGGCGGTGCGCTCCAGGGCGAAGATGCCGAGGTCGACGATGATCCCGGTTTCCTCGGCGATGGGGATGAACTCGGACGGGCTGAGCCGGCCGAGGCGCGGGTTGTCCCAGCGCAGGAGCGCCTCGAACCCGGCCACGGTACGGTCCTCCAGCCGGACGACCGGTTGGAAGAACACCTTCATCTCGCCGCGATCGATGGCGCGGCGGAGGTCCGCCTCCAACGCGACGCGGTCGGAGCGCGACGTCCGCATCGCCGGGCGGAAGATCTCGATGCGGTTGCCCCCGCCCTTCTTGGCGTGCCGCATGGCGATCTCGGCATCCTTCAGCATGTCCTCGCGGCGCGGGTGGAGCTGCGGATCGTACAAGGCGAGGCCGATGGACGCGGTCAGCGGCACCTCGCGGTCGGAGAAGGTCACGGGGGTGGAGAGCGCGCGGCGCACCACGTTGGCGAGCGCGACCGTCGGGTCGGTCTCGGCCTCCGAGATGATGATGGCGGCGAAGCGATCGCCGTTGAGCCGGGCGATCGTGTCCTGCGGCTTGAGGAGGCGGCTGAGGCGGCGCGACAGGGTGAGCAGGATCGAGTCGCCGGCGGACAGGCCGACCGACTCGTTGATCTGCTTGAAGCGGTCGACGTCGATGCAGAACACGCTCGGACGCAGGCGGGGGTCGTTCGAGGCGAAGGTGAGCGCCGCCTCCAGCCGGTCGAAGAACAATTCACGGTTCGGCAGCCCGGTCAGGTTGTCGCGCACGGCGTCGTGCAGCAGGCGCTCCTCCGCGACCTTGGCCTCGGTGATGTCCGACAACGTACCGATGATGCGGATCACCTCGCCGTCGGCCCCGACCACCGGCCGCGCACGCATGCCGTACCAGAAGTAGTGGCCGTCGGCGGCACGCAGGCGGAACTCCTGGTTGATGCGCCCGCGCCGCTGTTCCAGCATCGTGTCGAGGCAGGCGCGGTAGCGGTCGCGCTCGAAGGGGTGCAGGATGTCGAGCCAGCCGGCCGCCGGTCCTTCCAGCGACCCGCGCCCGAGGCCGAGCTGCGCCTCGACCTCCGGGCTGACGAAGATGCGGTCAGCCGGCACGTCCCAGTCGAAGATGATGTCGCCGCAGCCCACCAGCGCCAGGGCGCGGCGGCTCGCGTCCGTGACGCCGCCGCTACCCAGGCCGCCGCCGGCGAAGGCGTTCTGCATGATGGTGAAGCCGATCAGCATGACGATCAGCACGAGGCCGCCGATGAGGGCGGGGGACACGAGGTCGTTGGTGAGCGTGCCGGTGATGGTGAAGGACGCGCAGATCACCCAGGCGAGCAGCAGGAACCAGGTGGGGATCAGCATCACCGCCCGGTCGTAGCCGTGCGTCGACAGGTAGAGGATCAGCACGAAGCCCACCGCCGCGATGGTGGCGAGCGAGATGCGCGCGACGCCGGCCGCCACGGGGGCGTCGTAGACGGCGAGCGCGATCAGCGCGGCGAGGAAGATCAGCCAGGCCGCCGCCACGCGCGAGGCGCGCACGTGCCAGCGGCTGAGGTTGAGGTAGGCGAACAGGAAGACGAGGAGCGTCGCCGACAGCGTCGCCTCCGCGCCGGCGCGCCAGATCCTGTCGCTCGCGCCCGTGGTGCCGAACAGCTTGTCCCAGAAGCCGAAGTCGATGCAGACGTAAGCGAGCACCGTCCAGGCCAGCGCCGCGGCGGCGGGGAAGATCACGGCGCCCTTCACCACGAAGACGATGGTGAGGAACAGGGCGAGCAGGCCGGCGATGCCGATGACGATGCCCTTGTAGAGGGTGAGGCTCGTCACCTTGTCCTTGTAGGCGTCCGGCTCCCAAAGGTAGAGCTGGGGCAGGTTCGGCGTGCGCAACTCGGCGACGTAGGTGACGGTGGTGCCGGGATCCAGCGTCAGGCGGAACACGTCCGCGTCGGTCGAGTCTTCGCGCTCCGGCGCGAAGCCCTGGCTCGCGGTGATCGCCGAGATGCGGGTGGCGCCGAGGTCCGGCCAGATGACGCCCGACGCCACCAACCGAAAGTGCGGGGCGACGATCAGGCGTTCGATCTGTTCGTCCGTGTCGTTGGTGAGGGCGAACACGATCCAGTTCGGCCGGGTGCCGGGATCCTTGGCGCGGACCTCGATGCGCCGGACGATCCCGTCCGGTCCGGGCGCGGTGGACACGAGCAGCCGGTCGCCCTGCGACGAGTAGCGTTCCACCGCCCGTGTCAGGTCGATCGCGGAGGCGTCGAGCGGCACCCGCGTCGACTCGATCGCCCGGGCGGGCAACACGCCACCCGCCAGCACGGTGACGGCGAGGCAGGCGCGGAAGAGGCGGGAAAGGAACGTCACGGAACTCTCAGGACGCGAATACAGGCTGGGTCTCGGTCGATTGGACGGTCGCACGGGGCGCGCCGATGGCTAGCCGGCACCTGTAGGGTCAAGGGGAACCAGGGATGCGGGCGAACCGTAGGGCTTGACGTTTACCGGGGCAAGCGCCGCGACGGGGCGGTCGTCCGGCCGGTCACCGGCCGTCGTAGGGTGCGGCGGGCCGGTCGCGACGCGGCAGGCGCAGCGAAACGGGATCCGATTCGAGCAGGGCGAACAGCAGGTGGTCCTGCCAGATGCCGTTGATGCGCAGGTAGGCCCGCGCCAAGCCCTCGTGCTGGAAGTTGGTCCGCGTCAGCAGGCGGATGGACGCCTCGTTGTGGGGCAGGCAGGCCGCCTCGATGCGATGAAGGCGCAGGGTGGCGAAGGCGAAGCCGGTGGCGGCACGCACCGCGCGCGACATCCAGCCCTGGCCGGCGAAGGGATACCCCATCCAGTAGCCGAGCGTCGCTGCCTGCGCGACGCCCCGCTTGATCTGCCCGAAGGTGAGGCCGCCGAGCAGCGCGTCGTCACCCTCCCGGAACAGCAGGAACGGGTAGGCGTCATCGTTCTCGATCTCGGTGGCGTGGCGGCGCAGCCGGCGCCGGAACGCGGTCCGCGTGAGGTCGTCGGCCGGCCAAATCGGCTCCCAAGGGGCGAGGAAGCCGCGGCTGAGGTGGCGCAGCGCCGCCCATTGCTCGAAGTCGCGGGTTTCCGGGGGCCGCATGTAGACGCCGTCGCCGCGAACGAAATTGGCGCTCTCGCTCGTCGACCCGATCCTGAACAGGGCCATCAGGCCATGCCCATGCGGGCCGCGACGCGCTCGGCGCTCAACACCTTGGCGACCGGGCCGATCGCCCCGACCGTCGGCGCGGAGGCCATCGCTCGCGCGCCGGCGGCCTTGATCTCGTCGAGACCGAGCGCCTCGACCTTGCCGATCATCTCCTCGCGCGTCAGCACGCGGTCGAAGGCGAGGATCTGCCGGGCGATCTGTTCGGAGCGCGCGGTGGACGACTCCAGCGCCGCCAGCAGCGACACCTTCATCTGCGCCTTGGCGCGCCCGACCTCGGCCTCCGAAAGGTCGTGGGTGGCCTGCGCGAGGGCGTCGAGCGACACCGGCATCAGTTCGGCGACATCGCCGCCACCGGCCGCCGCGTAGAAGCCGAACACGCCGGCGTCGGCGTAGCCCCAATGGAAGGTGTAGATGGAATAAGCGAGGCCGCGCTTCTCCCGGACCTCCTGGAACAGCCTCGACGACATGCCGCCGCCGACCGCGTTGGCGAAGATCTGGAGCGCGTGATGGTCGGGGTGGTCGTAGGCCAGCCCTTCCCAGCCGACCACCACGTGCGCCTGCTCGAGCTTGCGCCGCAAGCGCTTGTCGCCACCGACGTAGCGCGCGGTGGTCGCCGGCGCCGGCGCGCCGTCGTCAAGATCGGCGAAGCGGGTCGCCGCCTCGTCCAGGATGCGGGCGTGCTCGACGGCGCCGGCCGCGCCCACCACCATGCCGCGGCCCCGGTAATGGTTGGCGAGGTAAGCGCCGATGGCGTCGCGATCGAAGGCGGACACGCCCTCTGGCGTGCCGAGGATCGGCCGTCCGATCGGTTGATCGGGGAAGGCCGCAGCGTTGAAGAGGTCGAAGACGAGGTCGTCGGGCGTGTCCTCGACCGACCCGATCTCCTGCAGGATCACGCCCTTCTCGCGCTCCAGTTCGTCCTTGTCGAAGGTCGAGGCGGTGAGGATGTCGGCCAGGATGTCGATGGCCAGGCCGGTGTCGGCGGCCAGCACGTGCGCGTAGTAGGCGGTTTGCTCGACCCCCGTGGCGGCGTTGAGGTCGCCGCCCACCGCCTCGATCTCCTCGGCGAGGGCGCGCGCGGAGCGCCGCCGCGTTCCCTTGAACGCCATGTGCTCGAGGAGGTGGGACAGTCCTTGCTCGTCGGCGCGCTCGTGGCGCGAACCGGCACCGACCCAGACGCCGAGCGAGGCGGTCTCCAAATGCGCCATGCTGTCGGTGACGACGCGCAGCCCCGAGGGGAGCGTGGTGACCTCCAGGCTCATGACGCCGTCTTCGCCGGCCGGCCCGGCGCGACGCGGTCACGGATGAAGCGCTCCACCCTCGCCTGGTCGTTGGGCAGCACGGTGTAGCGCTCGGGCAGCGCGAACAAGTCGGCCAAGTGCTTGGGCAACGGTGGCCTGACGCCGACCGCCTGCTCGATCGCCTCGGGGAACTTGGCGGGGTGGGCCGTGCCGAGCGCCACCATCGGTGTCGCCGGGTTCCGCGCCAGGGCGGCGCGGGCGGCGTGAAGGCCGACGGCGGTATGCGGGTCGACGAGTTCGCAGCAGTTCCGCCAGCACCGAGCGATCTCGGCGCGGGTCTGCGCCTCGTCCGTGCAGGCCGCGTCGAACTCCGCGCGGATGGCGGCGAGCACGGCGGGGGGGAGCGTGAAACCGCGCGATTGGCGCAGCGACGCCATCTGTCCCCGCAGGTGCGCGGCGTCACGCCCCGTCGCCTCGAAGAGCAACCGCTCGAAGTTGGACGACACCTGGATGTCCATCGAGGGTGACTGCGTTTGGCGCACGCCGCGCGTTTCATAGGCGCCTTTGTCCAGGGCGCGCACGAGGATGTCGTTCTCGTTGGTGGCGACGACGAGCCGCTCGATCGGCAGGCCCATGCGTTTGGCGATCCAACCGGCGAGCACGTCGCCGAAGTTGCCGGTCGGCACCGCGTAGGAGACCGCGCGGTGCGGTGCGCCGAGCGCGACGGCGCTGGTGAAGTAGTACACGGTCTGCGCCAGCACACGCGCCCAGTTGATCGAGTTCACGCCCGACAGCCCGAACTCGTCGCGGAACGAGGGATGGTTGAAGAGCGCCTTCACCACCGCCTGGCAATCGTCGAACGTGCCCTCCAGCGCCACGACGTGGATGTTGTCGCCGCTCGCCGTCGTCATCTGGCGGCGCTGCACGGCGCTCACCCGCTCGTGGGGATAGAAGATGACCACGTCGACGTTGGGGACGTGGCGGAACGCCTCGATCGCCGCCGCGCCGGTGTCGCCCGAGGTGGCGCCGAGGATGGTGGCGCGCTGACCCCGCCGCGTGAGCGCGTGCTCCATGAAGCGGGCGAGCAACTGCATCGCCAAATCCTTGAAGGCGAGCGTCGGCCCATGGAAGAGTTCGAGCAGGAACAGGTTGTCGTCGAGTTGCCGCAGCGGCGCGACCGCGTCGTGGCGGAAGCCGCCGTAGGCCACCGCGATCATCCGCTCGAGGGTCGCCTCGTCGAGGTCGTCGCCAACGAAGGGGAGGAGCACCGCCTTGGCGACGTCGCCGTAGGACCGACCCGCGAAACCGGCGATGGTTTCGCGCGGCAACACGGGATAGGCGACCGGCAGGTAGAGCCCACCGTCGCGCGCCAAGCCGGCGAGCATCGCGTCGGTGAACGAGAGGGTGGGGGCCTCGCCCCGTGTGGATAGGTAATTCACGCTCGCGACCGTGTTCCGAGGGGGGCGCCGGCAGGCTCGGGATCATCCACCCCGTCGGTGGCGAGGCGGCGCCAAGCGTAGCTGCCGAATATGGCGAAGATCGAGAGCGCGGTGCCGAACCAGGTGAGCGCGTAGACGAAATGGTTGTTGGGGATCGCGATCACGGTGGTGCCCCCGCGCGGCCAACCGCCGGGGTTGGGCGTCGTGTCCGCGTCGACGGTGAAGGGGGCGACGCCGACCAACTCGTCGCGGGCGGCCAGCACGGCGGGGTCGCGGCTGAAATATTGTCCGGCGGCGGGGTCGTCGGCCGGCGTGAAGAGGCCGCGACGCTCGGGCGCCCGCATCAGGCCGATGACCCGCGCGACGCCGTCGGGCTCGCCGGCCCGGCGCGTCGCCGGGTCCTTCCGTTCGGCCGGGACAAAGCCGCGATTGACCATCACGATACCCCCATCCCCGCCGCCATCCTGGAGGTGCATCGGCGTCATCACGTAGAAGCCGACGCCGTAGGGCGTGCTGCCGTAGACCAGGGTTTCCTTGCCGTTATCGAGGGTTCCGGTCAAGGCGACGCGCCGGTACTCGTAATCGGCCGGCTTCAGCCTCGGCCAGGCGTTGGGCGGCGGGGGCGGCACGGGGGCCGCCCTGGTCCGCTGATCGATGGTGGCGAGCAGGTTCTCCTTCCACGCGAGGCGATGCACCTGCCAAATTCCGAGGCTCAGCAGGAAGGCGCCGGAGATCAGCGTGAACAGGGCGGGGACGAGGAGGGGGCGGAGGCGGCGGCCCAGGGTCGAAGCCCGAGCGACCGGATGATGTGTCACGAGGATCCCTTTCGACGTCGCGTCATCCCGATGGGGCGCGCCGGACCGGTGGCGGGGGTTCCGCCGACGGGCCCGGGGGTCGGACGGCGTGTCGGCCTCACACGGCGACGTGGGCGAGGATGAGGGCCTTCTCGCCGATCAACTCGGCGAACAACGAGAACAGGTAGAGGATGGAGAAGCTGAAGAGCTGGATCGCCGCCTTGTTCGCCGTCTCGCCATCGCCGACCCTGAAGACGCGCCAAGCCAGCCCGAGCATCGCCAAGCCGAGCGCGGCTGACAACACACCGTAGGCCGCGCTCGCGAAGCCGAGGAAGAAGGGCAGCATCCCGACGGGCACGAGGAGCACGGCGTACAACAGGATGTCGCGGCGCGTGCGCGCGTGCCCGACCACGTTGGGCAGCATTGGTACGCCGGCCTTGGCGTATTCCTCCGACTTGACCAGCGCCAACGCCCAGAAATGGGGTGGCGTCCACACGAAGATGAGCGCGAACAGGGCGAAGCTCGACCACGACACAGTGCCGGTCACGGCGGCGTAGGCCACCATCGGCGGGAAAGCACCGGCGGCGCCCCCGATCACGATGTTCTGCGGCGTCGCGCGCTTCAGCCACATCGTGTAGACGACGACGTAGAAGAAGATGGTGAAGGCGAGCAAGCTGGCGGCAAGCCAGTTGGCGACGGCCCCCAAAGCGAACACGGCCAAGGTGCCAAGGACGAGGCCGAACACCAGGGCCTTCGTTGGCGCCACGCGCCCGCTGGGGATGGGACGCTGGGCGGTGCGACGCATGATGGCGTCGATGTCGGCGTCGTACCACATGTTGAGCGCGCCGCTGGCGCCGGCGCCGGCCGTGATGGCGAGCAGGGCGGCGACGGCTTCGAGCGGGTTGATCGAGCCCGGCGCGATCAGCATGCCGGCGATCGCCGTATAAACGACGAGCGACATGACGCGCGGCTTCAGCAGCGCGAGGTAGTCGCCCGATCCCGCCGCCGAGATCAGGTTCACCTTGGTTCGAGCGAGGGAACTCATGATTTCAACCTTAACCCGGAACGTGGGCGGCGACGGGACAACGTCCTGGGGTATCGCATCGTCTCGACATGGCGGACACGGGACAACCGCCGCGTTGGGGATGGATGACGCCGTGCGTGCAAACCTATCAGTCTCCACCGTTGCCGGTTCGTCCATATCGCCAGCGCCAGCGACGTGGCGATGATCCATCGCGGGATCTGGGCATCACCTGATGTATGTGGCAGCGGCGTTCGGCAATGGGAAGCTCGCGGACGGCGATGTGTTCCCCCGCGTCGTCGCACCCCGGACACCGCCGCGCCGTCCTTTCAGGGCGTCACGGTCGGCCTTGTCAAGACTCGCGGGGGTGTCGCGCGAGCCTGGCGGGTCGGCCGACGACGGTTACCCCCGGCGATTTGATCGACGCCCTTACCCGACGACGGCGTCCATCGAGGAGTTCGACGCGCCGCTCGCGGCATAAAAGCGCGGGCTCGGGCTCGCTTCCGTCGCGATTTTGCCGTAGCCGTCGGTGCCTGGATAGCCGAGCCCGCTTAGCCGAACGCCGCTGGCGCGCGATGACGCGACCGCGAGTGTGAATAGGATGTCGATGAGTTCCCTGATGCGCTTGCACCCTGTCGTCCCGATGCTCGCCAGGGTCCTCGCGCGCGCGGGCGTCGCCACCGCCCTGTTGACGGCGACCGTGATGCCGCTGGCGGCTCAGGGCAAGGTCAAGGCCCAGCACGGCGACTGGCAGGTGCGCTGCGAGACGCCGCCCGGCGCCGCCAAGGAGATGTGCGCGCTGGTGCAGAGCATCGCCGCCGAGGATCAGCCCGACATCACCCTCATCGTCATCGTCCTCAAGACCGCGGACGGCAAGAACCGGCTGCTGCGGGTGATCGCGCCGCTGGGCGTGCTGCTGCCCTCGGGCCTCGGCTTGAAGATCGACGACGTCGACATCGGCCATGCCGGTTTCGTGCGGTGCCTGCCCTCCGGCTGCGTCGCCGAGGTCGTGATGGAAGACAAATTGATCGACCAACTTAAAAACGGCAAGAATGCCGTGTTCATCATCTTCAGGACACCTGAACAGGGCATCGGCATTCCGCTCGCCCTCGCCGGTTTCAAGGATGCCTTCGCCGAACTCCCTTGACGGGACGGCGAGGTCAAGCCGTTGGGGCATCGGGCTGAAGGACAACAGGCTCGGGGATTTCGCGTTGGACGGGTGCGAGTCGGGGGAGGCGCGGATGCGCGTGAGTAAGAGCGGCGGCGAAACGGTGACGATGTCGAAATCGAGCACCCTGTTGTTGTGCGTGACGCTGGCGGCGGGCGCGGCGGCTCTATCGGCGCAAGCCGCGCACGCCGCGGAAGCCGAAGACGATGATGGTGGCCTATCGTCGAGCTGGAGCGACCGGATGAGCGACAGCATCAAGAACACGATCGGCAAGGCGACGAGTAAGATCGGTATCGGCAAGCCGCCAGGACCGGCGCCGAGGGAGGCGCCGTCCGGTTGCCCCACCATCGAGATCCTTGATGGGACGCAGGTCCAACGGGTCATGGCACCAGGCGCCACGGGTAACGCGGGGCTGCGCTACCAATACTCGCTGAACGACGTGGGGCGCGAGTGCTCGATCTCGGGCACGCGGGTTTCGGTGAAGGTCGGGGCGAATGGGCGGGTCCTACTCGGCCCGGTCGGCACGCCCGGGCACTTCGAGGTGCCGCTCCGCGTGGTCGTGTTCAGCGACGCCGACCAGAAACCGGTGCAGAGCAAACTGTTCCGCGTGCCGGCCAGTGTCGGGAGTGGTCAGGACTCCGTGTCGTTCGCGTTCGTGTCCGACATGATCGACGTGCCGATGGCGGCGGGGCGCACCGCAGGGGAATACAGCATCAAGGTCGGGATAGACGCCGGCAAGGGCGATGGGGCACCGGCCGCGGTCGCCAAGGGTGGGCATCGTCGCCTGCGCAAGGAAGCGGCGGCGGCCAACCAGTAGCCGCCCCCATCTTCGACGCGCCGCCGGGGGCGCGTCGAGGCCATCGACGCGGTCGGGTTCGACGCGCCAAGTCAAGCTCAACGCATCAAGTCGGGTTCAATGCGCCAAGCGCTTGATGTCGCCTATACCCTGTTCCACCAGTCGGTCGGCCAAGCCGCCGCGCGCCTCGCCTTTCAGGACGATGGTGGCCGCCGCCGTGGCGGCATCCGCCGCCGAGGCGCGGACCTGGGTCAGGGCCAGGGTCTCGGCGGTGGCGATCTTGGCTTCGGCCTGCGCGGTGCGACGGGTGACGAAATCAGCGAGCCGCTTCTCCGCCTCGCCGGCGATCAGCTCCGCCTCGGCGCGAGCCTGGTCCACGATCGCCGACGCTTCCGCTTCCGCCTCCCGGCGCTTGCCCTCGAACGAGGCGAGCACGGCGGCGGCCTCCTGTCGGAAGCGTTCGGCTTCGGCGAGCTCGTCCTTGATGCGCTGGCCACGCGCGTTGAGCGCCGCCCCGATCCGCGAGTGGACGCCGAAGTAGCCGGCGAAGCAGAGGAAGATGACGAAGCCGACGGCGACCCAGAATTCCGAATCCATGACGATCACACCTTACAGACGATCAAGCCTCGGGGGACAACCAAGCCCCAAGGACGAGCAAACCCCGAAGACGGGCGACGCTCAAGCGTCGGCATCGGCGATGGCGCGAGCGATCGCGTCGGCATTGGCCGGCCGACCGGTGACGTGCTCGACGATGGCCGAAGCCGCCTCGGTGGCGATCTGTCCGACGTTGGCCATCGCGGCGGTCTTCATGTCGGCGATCCGGGCCTCGGCGAGCTGCAGCTTATGGCTCAAGTCGGCTTCGAGCGACAGGCGCTTGGCATCTTGCTGCAGCTTGACCTTGGCACGGGTTTCGGCGGCGAGCGCTTGGGAGCGGGTCCTGGCTACCTCAAGGGTCTTCTCGTAGGCCTGCGAGGCGGCCAGCGCTTCCTCACGCATCGACCGCGCGGCGGCGAGGTCGCCGTGGATCCGGGCCGAGCGTGTTTTGAGGATGTCCTTCACGCGCGGCAGCGCCGAGCGCGACATGATGAGGTAGAGCGCCCCGAAGGTCACGACGAGCCAGAAGATCGTCGAGGTGAAGGTGGCGGGATCGAAGGGCGGGAAGGCCGCTTCCTGCCCGCCCGAGCTTTCTCCCGAGGGAATCATCGTCGCCATCGTTCGCGCGTCTCGTGTTTGTCGCCCGACCCCGTCGAAGCGGATCGTCCGCCGGGGTGGCTTGGCGGATGTCGGTGCGGGTGGACCATGTGGGAAAGCGCCGGGGGCTGGCCCCCGGCGACCGGTGCCTACTTCACGAAGAGCAGCAGGATCGCCACGAGGAAGGCGAAGATGCCGAGACCCTCGGCGAGTGCCGCGCCGATGAACGCGCGGCCGAACTGAGCGTCGGACGCGGAAGGGTTGCGCAAGGCGCCGGAAAGGAACGGGCCGAAGATGAGGCCGACGCCGATGGCGGCGGCGCCCATGCCGATGGCGGCGAGGCCGGCCCCGATGTATTTGGCTGCGACAGGATCCATGGGAAAGGGATGCTCCAGTTTGAACGGGCGACCGATCTGTTGTTGATGTTTATTCAGTGGCCCGGATGAATTGCGTCGTTGAGGTAGACGCAAGTGAGGATCGCGAAGACGTAGGCCTGCAGCACCGCCACGAGCAACTCGAAGGCGGTGAGGATCACGGTCATGGCGAGAGGCAGGGGCGCGATCACGGCGAAGGCGCCGGCGCCGAGGAGGGAGGCGACGAAGGCGCCGAACACCTTCAGCGTGATATGGCCGGCCAGGATGTTGGCGAAGAGGCGGACGCTGAGGCTGATCGGCCTGGAAATGAAGGAGATGACCTCGATGGGCACCAGGATCAGGAGCAGGGCCGGCGTCACGTCCTTGGGAACGAACAGGCCGAGGAAGCGCACGCCGTGGCGGATGAGGCCGTAGACGATCACGACGCCGATCACGAGGAGCGCGAGGGCGAAGGTCACGACGATCTGGGCCGTCACGGCGAAGGAGTAGGGCACCAGCCCCATGATGTTCGACACGATCACGAAGAGGAACAGCGTGAAGACGAAGGGGAAGAAGCGCATGCCTTCCTGGCCGGCCGTCTGCTTCACCATGTTGGCGACGAACTCGTAGCCTATCTCCGCCGCCGACTGCACCTTGCCCGGCACGAGCGCGCCGCCGCTGGTGCCGACCACCATCAGCAGCACCACGATGGCGAGCACGATCACCATGAACAGGGCGGAATTGGTGAAGGACAGGTCGAGGCGGCCGATGTGCAGGGGGATGAGGGGCTCGATCCGGAACTGATGGATCGGGTCGATCGCCTGTTCTGCCGCCACGTTCCAACTCCCGCGCCGCCGTGCGGCCTTGATCTCAGAGCGGATCGCGCCGGCCGCGCGTGGTGGGCTTGGCGGCGATCCTGTAGACGTTCCAGAACCCCGCCGCCGTGCCGAGCATCAGGAAGATGATCAGCAGGATCGGCGAGGTGTGGCACCATTTGTCGAGCTGCCATCCGATGATGGCGCCGATCACGATGCCGGCCGTGAATTCCGTCAGGACACGGAAACCGAGGCTCATCGCGCCGCCGACGCTCGTGTCGGTGGCCGCCGGCTTCGGTTCGCGGCTCTCTCGCGCCTCGAGCGAGGACGACAGCCTTTCGAGCCTGGCGCGAAGCTCGGCGTCGGTGGGCCCGTCCCCGTTCTGCGCCAACAAGCCTCCCGCGCGCCGCGACCGGCGGCTTCCACCTCGGTGCGGCGGCTTGTAGGGACGCCGTGAGGGAGTGTCAACATTTGGCCACGAACGCGTGGGGACGGCGAACGCTCGAAAACGATGAGCGCGTGGGACGGGTGGGTCACGTACCTATATGGATGGCACCATGGTGAAGACCCGCTCCTCCTTCGTTTGCCAATCCTGCGGCAACCTCACGCCGCGCTGGCAGGGACGCTGCGAGGCCTGCGGCGCTTGGAATTCGATCGTGGAGGAGGCCGGCACCACCGGCATCGGGGCGCAGACCGCGCGCAAGGCCGGGAAAGGCCGCGTCTTCAGCCTGGGTGCGCTCGGCGAGGCGGAGGCCCCGAGGGCACGCCTCATCACCGGCATCGCCGAACTCGACCGCGTCAGCGGCGGAGGTTTCGTCGCCGGCTCGGTCGTGCTCCTCGGCGGAGAGCCCGGCATCGGCAAGTCCACGCTCCTCATCCAGGCCTGCGCCGCGCTCGCCCGGCGCGGCGAGCGGGTCGTCTACATCTCCGGCGAGGAAGCGATGGACCAGGTCCGGCTGCGCGCCGCGCGCTTGGGCCTCAGCGGCGCCCCCGTGGAACTCGCCGCGGAGACCGGCGTGGAAGACATCGTCGCCACGCTCGGCCACGGCCGTTGTCCGACGCTCGTCATCATCGATTCGATCCAGACCATGTGGACCGACACCGTCGAGGCGTCGCCCGGCACGGTCACGCAGGTGCGCGGGTCCGCCCAGGCCCTCATCCGCTTCGCCAAGACCACCGGCGCGGTGGTCGTCCTCGTCGGCCACGTCACCAAGGACGGGCAGATCGCCGGCCCGCGCGTCGTCGAGCACATGGTCGACGCCGTCTTCTCCTTCGAGGGGGAGGGCGGGCGTGACTTCCGCATCCTCCGCTCGATGAAGAACCGTTTCGGGCCGACCGACGAGATCGGGGTCTTCGAGATGACCGGGGGCGGGTTGCGCGAGGTCGCCAATCCTTCGGCCCTGTTCCTGATGGGTCATGAGCAGGCCGCGCCGGGCGCCGCCGTCTTCGCCGGGATGGAGGGCAGCCGGCCGTTGCTCGTCGAGATCCAGGCCCTGGTGGCACCCACGTCGCTCGGCACGCCGCGCCGCGCGGTGGTGGGTTGGGACACGAGCCGGCTCGCCATGATCGTCGCCGTGCTGGAGGCGCACGCCGGGCTGCGCCTTGGCCAGCACGACATCTATCTCACGATCGCGGGCGGTCTGCGCGTGCGCGAGCCCGCCGCCGACCTCGCGGCGGCGGCGGCGCTGGTGTCGTCGCTGTCGGGGCAGGCGCTGCCGGCCAACGCCGTGTATTTCGGGGAGGTCGGCCTGTCGGGCGCGGTGCGCCCGGTCGCCCACGCGGCGGCACGGTTGAAGGAGGCGGGCAAGCTCGGCTTCACCGCCGCCATCACGCCCAAGGCCGCGCCCGGCGGTGGTGACGCGCCCGAGCTCCTCAGCATGCGCGTTTGCGACCACATCGGCGCGCTCGTCGCCGACGTCGCCGCGCCGAAGGCCGGCGGCTCCGCCCAGCCCGTGCGCAAGGCGGGCGGCCGCGGGGCCGAGCAGGGTGGGGCCGAGGCGCGCGACGCTGAGGGGCGCGTGCAACAGGCTCGCGCGGATGGCCGGCGAACGGCGTGACGGGAGGATCGAGCTTCGCTATAAGCGCGAACGTCGACGACGATCCCCGACCAGAACGTCCCGACGCCACGCCCCAGCGATACGCCCAGGACAAGGACGCCCCGTCCGGCGAGCGCGAAAGAACAAGCCCAAGGTTCCGGATCCATGCCGTCCTACCTCGATCTGAGCCTTATCGTGGTGATCCTGATCTCCGCGCTCCTCGCGATGCTGCGCGGGTTCACGCGCGAGGTCCTGGCGATCGCGTCGTGGATCGTCGCCGCTGCCGCCGGCGCCTACCTCTACCCCTACCTGCTACCGTACGTGAAACCCTACGTGTCCAAAGAGCCTTGGGCGTCCATCGCCTCGGCCACCGCGATCTTCTTCGTCGCGCTGATCCTCGTCTCGATCATCACCGTGAACCTGTCGGACGCGATCCTCGACTCGAAGGTGGGGGCGCTGGATCGATCGCTCGGCTTCCTGTTCGGCGCGGCGCGCGGCTTCGTGCTGTGCGTGATCGCCTTCGTCTTCTTCCAGATGCTCGATCCCGTCGACAAGCAGCCGATCTGGGTCAGGAACGCCCGCATGCGACCGCTCCTGCAGAGCGTCGGCGACGACATGCAGGCGATGCTCCCGCACGACCTCCTGAACAAGATCATCAAGACCAAGGCGACGCCGGCGGAGGAGCCGCCGCCGGAAGTCGAGACGCCCGACGACAAGGCCGCGCCCGACGCCGACTCGCCCGTGCCTTTGCCGCCCTCGCGTAACGGCGGGAAATCGCCCTGAAACTTGGGGGCGCGAGCCGCTTAGGCTGGTGTTTACTGGCATTCGGCTTATCTAGGGGCCGCTAGGCCATTTAATTTCCATGGTCTGCTGGCAGCATACGCTCAAGCCGGCCACCCCGCGCACGCGGACGGCTGGACCCGCGAGGTTTCATGACCGACCAAGCCGCTCCCGTCAGCCACGATCGTTCCCCCGGTCCGGAACGCGACGACTGGGAAGCCGACCGACTGCGCGAGGAATGCGGCGTCTTCGGCATCTTCGGCCACGCGGACGCCGCCGCCATCACCGCGCTGGGGTTGCACGCGCTCCAGCATCGTGGCCAGGAAGCCGCCGGCATCGTCGCCTTCGACGGCCAGCGGTTCAACTCCGAGCGGCGCCTCGGCCTCGTCAGCGACCACTTCTCCAAGGCCTCGACCATCGCCAGGCTGCCGGGTCGCGCGGCGGTCGGACACGTCCGCTACTCGACGACCGGCGAGACGATCCTGCGCAACGTCCAGCCCCTGTTCGCCGAACTCGACTCCGGCGGCATCGCGGTCGCGCACAACGGCAACCTGACCAACGGGCTGACGCTGCGCCGCGAGCTGATCCGCGACGGGGCGATTTACCAGTCGACGTCGGACACGGAGGTCATCCTCCACCTCGTCGCCCGCAGCCGCAAGGCCCGCGTCATCGAGCGCTTCATCGAGGCCCTCCGCGAGTTGGAAGGCGCCTACGCCCTCGTCACCCTGTCCAACACCATGCTGATCGGCGCCCGCGACCCGCTCGGGATCCGCCCGCTCGTCATCGGCGAACTCGACGGCTGCTACATCCTGGCCTCGGAAACCTGCGCGCTCGACATCATCGGCGCGCGGTTCGTCCGCGACGTCGAGAACGGCGAGATCGTCGTCATCAGCGAGAAGGGCGTCGAGAGCCTGCGGCCGTTCCCCCGCGTCCAGCCCCGCCCGTGCATCTTCGAGTACATCTATTTCGCCCGCCCCGACTCGGTGGTCCACGGCCGTTCCGTTTACGAGATCCGCAAGGCGATGGGCGCGGAACTCGCCCGCGAGATGCCGGTCGACGCCGACGTGGTCATCCCAGTGCCCGACAGCGGCGTTCCGGCGGCGATCGGTTACGCCCGCGCGTCCGGCATCCCCTTCGAACTCGGCATCATCCGCAACCATTACGTCGGTCGCACCTTCATCCAACCGACGCAGTCGACCCGCGAGTCGGGCGTCCGCCTGAAGCACAGCGCCAACCGGGCGGTCGTCGCCGGCAAGAGCATCGTGCTCATCGACGATTCGATCGTGCGCGGCACCACGTCCTTGAAGATCGTCCGCATGATGCGCGAGGCGGGCGCGCGCGAGGTGCATTTCCGCATCTCCTCGCCCCCGATCACCCATCCCGATTATTACGGGATCGACACGCCGGAGCGGGAGAAGCTGCTCGCCGCGACGCATTCCCTCGCCGAGATGCGCGACTACATCGGCTGCGATTCGTTGGCGTTCCTGTCGGTCGAGGGCATCTACCGCGCCATGGGTGAGGAGCGCCGGGATCCGATCCGGCCGCAGTTCACCGACCATTGCTTCACCGGGGATTACCCGACCTACCTCACCGACGTCATTGGCGAGCACCGCAGCCAGCTGTCGCTGCTCGCCGAGACCGGCTGAGCCGACTGTTCCGGTGGCGACGCCAATCGAGGGTCGCGTCGCGCTGGTGACTGGCGCTTCGCGCGGGATCGGCCACGCGACGGCCCTCGCCAAGGCCGGTGCCCACGTCGTGGCGCTGGCTCGCACGCGAGGGGCGCTGGAGACGCTCGACGAGGCGATGGAGGCGGTGGGCGCGGGGCGACGCTGGTGCCACTCGACCTGCGCGACGGCGATTTCCTCGATCGTCTCGGTGCGGCGCCCCACGCGCGCTGGCGCAAGCTCGACGTGCTGGTCGCCAACGCCGGCACGCTGGGTTTGTTGATGCCGCTCGCCCACCTCGATCCGGCGGCGTGGCACGACCTCGTGGCGGTGAACGTCACGGCCAACCTCCGCCTGATCCGCTCGCTCGACCCGCTGCTGCGCGCCTACTGGGGACCTTACGTCATCACCAAAGGCGCGGTCGACTCGATGGCGAGGACATACGCGGCGGAGACCGCGTCGACCCCGCTGCGGACCCGGATGCGGGCGGAAGCCATGCCCGGCGAGGATCCGGAAACGCCGCGGACGGCCGCCGAGCCGGCGCCGAGGATCCTCGACCTTTGCCTTCCCGCTTGGGACCGTACCGGATGCCTTTACGACGTCCCGAGCGACGCCGCGCCCACGTTCCAGGCCCCGGCGTGAGGCGGTCGACGTTGGACACCGTGCGGCGGCTTGACCCGCGACGGCTTGACTTGGGGCGGGCGCGATGCGAGTGCGCCACCCGATGATCCAGCCCTCCAACGTCCGCGTCTCCCCATGAAGGCTTTCGTGTTCCCCGGTCAGGGTTCGCAAATCGTCGGCATGGGCAAGGCGCTCGCCGACGCGTTCCCCGCCGCGCGCCGCGTCTTCGAGGAAGTCGACGACGCGCTCGGCCAACCCCTCTCGCGGCTGATGTTCGAGGGGCCGGACGCCGAGCTGACGCTCACCGCCAACGCGCAGCCGGCGCTGATGGCGGTGAGTCTCGCCGTCGTCGCCGTGTTGCGAGCCGAGGCCGGCCTCGACCTCGCGCGCGACGCCGCCTTCGTCGCCGGTCACTCGCTCGGCGAATATTCGGCGCTCGCCGCCGCGGGGGCCATCCCGCTCGCCGCCACGGCGCGGCTCCTGCGCCTGCGCGGCACGGCGATGCAGCGCGCCGTGGAGGTCGGCGAGGGTGCGATGGCCGCCCTGGTCGGCGTCGACCCGGAAACCGCCGCCATCATCGCCGCCGCCGCGTCCGAGGAGGGCGGGATCTGTCAGGTCGCCAACGACAACGGTGGCGGGCAGGTGGTTGTCTCGGGAGGCCACGCCGCCGTCGGCCGGGCCATGACGATCGCCAAGGCCAGGGGGGTCAAGCGCGCGATTCCGCTGCCGGTCTCCGCGCCGTTCCACTGCGCCATGATGCGGCCGGCGGCCGACGCCATGGCGGAGGCGCTGGCCGAAACGCCCATCGCGCCACCGATCGTCCCGCTCGTCGCCAACGTCACGGCCGAACCGGTCAGCGACCCGGTCGTGATCCGCTCGCTATTGGTCCAGCAGGTCACCGCGACCGTCCGCTGGCGCGAGAGCGTCGCCTTCATGGCGGATCGCGGCGTGACCACCTTCGTCGAATGCGGCTCCGGCAAGGTCCTGTCCGGGCTGGTCAGACGGATCGCGGAGGGGGCCGCCGCCGTGCCCGTCGGCGTGCCCGCCGACATCGACCTCTTCAAAGTCGGCTCCGCCGCGTAATCCGCCGCGCGACCCACAAACCGGGGAACTCCTGATGTTCGATCTCACAGGAAGGACGGCGCTCGTCACGGGAGCCAGCGGCGGCATCGGGGGCGCCATCGCGCGCGCCCTGCATGGCCAGGGCGCCACGCTGGTCCTATCCGGCACCCGCGCGGAGCCGCTGGAGGCGCTGGCGTCCAGCCTGGGCGAGCGGGTGCACGTCGTGCCCTGCGACCTCGGCGATGCCGCCTCGCTGGCCGCCCTGGTGCCGGCGGCGGAGGCGGCGGCGGCGCCGGTCGACATCCTCGTCAACAACGCCGGCATCACGCGCGACAACCTCCTCATGCGCATGGGCGACGCCGAATGGGACCAGGTGATCGCCGTCAACCTCACGAGCGGGTTCAAGCTGGCGCGTGCCTGCCTGAAGGGGATGATGCGTCGGCGCTACGGCCGCATCATCGCGGTGACCTCAGTGGTCGGCGCGGTGGGTAACGCGGGCCAAGCCAACTACGCCGCCTCGAAGGCCGGCATGGTGGGGTTGACCAAGAGTCTCGCGGCGGAAGCGGCGACGCGCAACGTCACCGCCAATTGCATCGCCCCCGGCTTCATCGAGACACCCATGACGGATGTGTTGAACGAGAAACAGAAGGCCGCCATCCTGGGCGTCGTACCGATGCAGCGGCTCGGCCAGCCCGGCGAGATCGGCGCGGCGGCGGTCTACCTCGCCAGCGCCGAAGCGGCCTACGTGACCGGTCAAACCCTCCATGTCAACGGTGGTATGGCAATGATTTGAAGGGCTTCCGTAGGTTGGCCCTGCCACTCGCCACGCGCGCCCAGCCATGCTAGTGAGCGCGGGTCGGAAGTTGAAGCCAAGCTAAAAGCCAAGCTTCGGCCGGATCAGGCTCGACGAGAGCCTTTCCGATGTCTAGTGAAGTCTGCGTCGCCCGTCGCGGTGGGTTCCAGTGTCTGCATCACGCGTGATGCCGAAACCGGCGAAGGCCGGAAAGCAAGGCCGGCGAAGGCCGGAAAGAAAGCAAGGATTGAAGACGATGAGTGATGTCGCCGACCGCGTGAAGAAGATCGTGATCGAGCACCTCGGCGTCGACGCGGACAAAGTCGTCGATAACGCCAACTTCATCGAGGACCTGGGCGCCGATTCGCTCGACACCGTCGAACTCGTGATGGCATTCGAGGAAGAGTTCGGTGTCGAAATCCCCGATGACGCCGCCGAGACGATCGTGACCGTGGGCGACGCCGTCCGGTTCCTCGACAAGGCGACAGCC
>CAXSDP010000055.1:0-26646 GCA_964235705.1 uncultured Beijerinckiaceae bacterium
GTGGCGCTCGCCGTGCCGGCCTTCGTGCTGATCGGGGTGGGCGTGGGCGCGGCCGGCACGTCGCTGCTGGTGCTGCTCGCCGCGCGCACCGCGCCGGCGCGGCGCCCGGCCGCCGCCACGCTCAGCTGGGTCATGATGATCGTCGGCTTCATCGGCACCGCGGCGATCGCAGGCCGCGCGCTCGACCCGTTCTCGCCGGGCCGGCTCGTCGCGGTCGCGGCCGCGATCGCCGTCACGGGCCTCATCGTCGCCTCCTTCGCCGTGCGCGGCGTTGAGGGTCCGGCCGCGCCCGTGCCGGTGGCGTCCGGCACCTTCGCCGACGCGTTGCGCGACGTGTGGGCGGAGCCCCGCGCGCGGCGCCTCGCGGTGCTCATCTTCGTGTCCATGCTGGCCTACGGCGGCGAGGAGCTGTTGATCGAACCGTTCGCCGGCACCTTGTTCGGCCTGACGCCGGGGCGGACGGCCGCACTCAGCGGGCAGCTGCACGCCGGCTCGCTCATCGGCATGGCGTCGCTGGCGCTCGTCGGCACGGCGCTCGCCCGTCGCGGCATCGGATCGTCGGAGGGGTGGATGGCCGGCGGTTGCTGCGCGTCGGCGGCGGCCCTCGTCACCCTTGCCGGCCTGGGCCTCGTCGGCCGGTCGGCCGCGCTCGGGCCCGCCGTGCTGACGTTGGGCGTGGCCAACGGCGCCTACGCCGTCGCGGCGATCGGCGCGATGATGCAGCGGGTCGGCGGCGCGGGGAACGGGCGCGGCGAAGCCACGGCCGGCCTCCGCATGGGGCTGTGGGGTGCGGCGCAAGCGGTCGCCTTCGGCGCCGGCGGCCTGGTCGCGACGGGGCTGAGCGACGCGGCGCGGCACCTCGTGCCGACGCCGGCCGGCGCCTACGCCCTCGTCTTCGCGTTGCAGGCATCCGCCTTCCTGGCGGCGGCGATCCTAGCGCTGCGGCCCAGCCGGGCGCGGTCGGCGCGAGCCGGCCTCGCGCTCGCCTTGGAGGCACCGTGATCGCGGTCGCGCTCGACGGGATCCTCCTCCTCGTGCCGGTGGAGGCGCTCGCCCTCGTCGCCCTGCACCGGCTGACCGGGGTCGGCATCCCCTCGCGCCGGCTGCTGGGGACGCTCGCCGCCGGCTTCTTCCTGATGCTGGCGACCCGGCTCGCGCTCGGGGCCGGCGGTTCGGTGGCGGCGCAGGCGCTCGTCGCCGCTTGCCTGCTCGCCGCCCTCGTCGCCCACGTCGTCGACCTCACGCTCCGCTGGCGCGCTTGAAGCATCGGCTGTATCGGGAAAACGTCGCAGCGGAGGCGCCAGCCTTGACCACACATCCCGGCGAGGTCGACCTCGCCCCTTACGTGAACCTCGCCTCGCCCCGCTTGGGCGCGAGCGTCGAGGCGGCGTCGGACGAGTTCTTCGGCGACAAGGCGCGGCTGCTCGGGGAGGCCGACCCTGTCTTCGTGCCCGGCCGCTACGACGCCAACGGCAAGTGGATGGACGGTTGGGAAACGCGCCGTCGTCGCGGGCCGGGGCACGATTGGTGCCTGGTGCGCCTCGGCGTCCCCGGCCGGGTCGCCTTCGTCGAGATCGACACCCGCCACTTCACCGGCAACTACCCCCCGGCCGCCGCCGTGGAAGGCTGCGACGACGCCGACCCTTCCCCCGCCACCCGCTGGCGGCCGCTGGTGCCGGCGGCGACGCTGGGACCGGACGCGCGCCACCTCTTCCCCAGCATGGAGGCGGGACCGGTGCGCTGGCTGCGCCTGGCCATCTACCCCGACGGCGGCGTCGCGCGGCTGCGGGCCTACGGGACGCCGGTGGTCGACCGGGGCACCTTCGATGGTGAGGCCGAACTGTCCGCGCTGAAGCACGGCGGCCGCATCCTCGGCCTCAGCGACGCCCACTACGGCACGCCGACCGCCATCCTGACGGACGGGCGCGGCCGCGACATGGGCGACGGTTGGGAAACGCGCCGCCGTCGCGAGCCGGGGCACGACTGGATGGTGATCGCGCTCGGCCTGCCAGGCCGCGTCACCCGCATCGAGGTCGACACGGCGCATTACAAGGGCAACTTCCCCGACAAGGTGTCCGTGCAGGCCTGCGACGTCGACGGCGGGAGCGACGGCTCGATCGTCACGGGGTCCATGTTCTGGCCGGACCTGCTCGCCCCCACCCCCACGCTGGCCGACCACCTCCACGTGTTCGGCCCCGACGCGCTGGCACCGCTCGGGCCGGTGTCGCACGTCCGCCTCAGCATCCACCCCGACGGCGGCGTGTCCCGGTTCCGCGTGTTCGGGCCCGTCCGGCCATGAAGGTCCGTGCGTGAGGTCGCGACCGTGAGGCTCGCCGTCGAACCTTTGACCAAGGCGGCCTTCGCCCCGTTCGGCGCCGTGCTGGAGCGTGAGGGCGCCGCCGTGCGCGTCATCAACGGCGGCACGACCGATCGGCTGCACGCCCTCGCGGCGGTCGACGCGGCGGCGGACGGGGGATGGCCGATCGTGTCCGTCTTCCGGGGACGGCGAAGGCCGTTCCCGCTCCACGTCACGACCATGGAACGCCACCCGCTCGGGTCGCAAGCCTTCATGCCGCTACAGCCCCTGCCCTGGCTCGTGGTGGTGGCGGAAGGGGCGGAGACGCCATCGGGCTTCCGGGCCTTCCTGGCGCGCGGCGACCAGGGGGTGAGCTACCGGCGCGGCACCTGGCACCATCCGCTGCTGGTCCTCCACCCAGCCCAGGACTTCCTGGTGATCGACCGCGACGGCCCGGGCGGCAACCTCGATGAGGTCGACCTCGGCGCGGCGTCCTTCCACCTCGACGCGTCGCCCTCGGACGATTGACCCACCCTCACTTGTGCCGCGCCACCGCGAGCACGGCGCCGGCGCCCACGAGCACGCCGCCCGAGACCCGGTTGCGCAGCCGGCCCCTCCCGGCGAGCAGGTGGCGGACCCGCCCGGCGACCAACGCCCAGGTCCCATCGACCAGGACGGCGAGGGCCATGAACGTCGCCGACAGCAGGACGACCTGGGGGCCGACCGGCCGCCCCGCGGCGATGAACTGCGGGAAGAAGGCGCCGAAGAAGAGCAACGTCTTCGGGTTGGTGAGCGAAACGAGGAGCGCTCGCGCGAGGATCGCCCGCGGCGGTATCCGATCCGGGAGCGTGAGCGTCAGGTCGACCGCCGGGGCGCGCCAGTGCGCGATCCCGAGGGCGACGAGGTAGGCGACGCCGACCCAGCGCAGCCACACGAACCAGACGCCGAGCGCCCCGAGCGCGGCGGTCAGCCCCAGCCCGACGAGGCAAAGCTGCGCGAGCGTCGCCGTGGCCGTCCCCGCGAGGGTCAGGAGGCCGGTGCGGGCGCCGTAGGTCACGCTGTTGGCGACGATCAGGGCGACGTTCGGCCCCGGGATGAGCATGAGCACGGTGACGGCGGCGACGAACGCCAGGAACAGGGTCGGGTCGGTCACGGTGGCTCCTCAAGTGTCGGCGGGGGCGCGGCGAGGTTCCGGCCGCTCACGGCTCGACGCGGACCGCCGGCGACGCGGCGAGGAAGCTTTGCGGCTCATCGCACCCGTTGTCACGCAGGAAGGCGCCCGATGACGCCTCGGCGGCGACCTCGTGGTCCGGCACGTGGCCGAACTCGACGATGGTCCGCACGACCTTCGCCGGGCGATCGTCGCGGAAGGCCTTCCGATCCGGTGCGTTTCGAGGATCGACCATCGAGCGTCCGGGAAGGCGGGTGTCGTGCGGCCTGGACCGCGTCGAGCGCCCGAGCCTCGCCAGGCTTCGCGCGTGGGACTTCGGAACTTCGGACCTCGGAATTTCAGAGCGTGGAACCAGGTCGCGTTCGGCGCAAGGGCGTCGTCGGCACGATCCCCGGCACTGATCTTGCTGCGCGCGGCGCGCCCGGCTTGCCCGGGGTAACGGAGTGTTCTGTGTTCAAGACGAAAATGACGGGCCTCGCCCTCGCCGCCGCGATGGGGGCCGCGACCTTCTCGAGCGCCTCCGCCGGGGGCGTGCTGCGCATCGGCATGACCGCCTCCGACATCCCGCTCACCACCGGCCAAGCCGACAACGGGGGCGAGGGCCAGCGCTTCATCGGCTACACGCTGTACGACAGCCTGATCGAATGGGACCTGTCCCAAGCCGACAAGCCGTCCACGCTGGTGCCGGGCCTCGCCACCTCTTGGAGCGTGGACCCCAACGACAAGACCAAATGGACCTTCAAGCTCCGCCCCGGCGTCACCTTCCACGACGGCAGCGCCTTCGATGCCGCGTCGGTCGTGTGGAACCTCGACAAGATCCTCAAGACGGACTCGCCCCAGTTCGACCAGCGCCAGTCCGCGCAGGGGCGCACGCGCATGCCGGCGGTCGCCAGCTACCGGGTCGTCGACCCGTTGACCGTCGAGATCGCCACCAAAGGCCCCGACGCCACCCTGCCCTACCAGGTGGCCTGGATCCTGATGTCCTCGCCGGCCAACTGGGCGGCGCAGGGCAAGAACTGGGAAACGGTCGCCCAGCACCCCTCCGGCACCGGCCCTTGGAAGCTGGAACACGGCTTCGTGCCGCGCCAGCGCGCCGAGCTGACCCCCAACAAGGCGTATTGGGACCCCAAGCGCGTGCCGCACCTCGACAAGATGGTGCTGATCCCCCTGCCCGACGCCGACGCGCGCGTGGCGGCGCTGCGCTCGGGCGGTGTCGACTGGATCGAGGCGCCGGCGCCCGACGCCGTACCCTCGCTGAAGGCGGCCGGCTTCCTCATCCTGACCAACGCCTACCCCCACAATTGGACGTGGCACCTGTCGCGCCTGCCCGGCTCGCCGTGGAACGACATCCGCATCCGCAAGGCCGCCAACCTCGCCATCGACCGCGAGGGCATGAAGCAGCTGCTCGGCGGCCTGATGATCCCGTCGACCGGCTTCCTCCCGCCGGGCAGCCAATGGTTCGGTCACCCGACCTTCAAGCCCACCTACGATCCCGCCGCCGCCAAGGCGCTGATGGCGGAGGCCGGCTACGGGCCGGGCCACCGCCTCGCCACCAGGGTGTACATCTCGCCGTCGGGCTCGGGCCAGATGCTGCCCCTGCCGATGAACGAGTTCATGCAGCAGAACCTCGCCGACATCGGCATCGACGTCACCTTCGAGATCGCCGACTGGAACACGCTGATCAACATCTGGCGCGCCGGCGCGCAGGACCCCATCGACAAGGGGGTCTCGGCCATCAACTATTCCTACTTCATCCAGGACCCGTTCAACGCCCTGACCCGCCACGTGCAGTGCAACCTGGCGCCCCCGGCCGGCACCAATTGGGGCCATTACTGCGATCACGAGATGGACGCCCTGCTCGACCAGGTGCGCAACACGTTCGACCCGGCCGAGCAGGACAAGGTGCTGCAGAAGGTCCACGAGAAATACGTGAACGACGCGATCTTCCTGATGGTGGCCCACGACGTCAACTCGCGCGCCATCTCGAAGAAGGTGCGCGGCTTCATCCAGGCGCAGAACTGGTTCCAGGACTTCTCGTCGATCACCATGGAATAGGCGGGGATTACCCCCCCTCGCGGAGTCCGGACCGCCATGCTGGCCTACGCCCTCAAACGCATCCTGCACGTGATCCCGGTGGCGCTCGGGGTCACGGTCGTGTGCTTCCTGCTGATCCACATCGCGCCCGGCGACCCGCTGGCGTCCATCCTGCCGCCCGACGCCGGCGCCGACATGCAGGCGCAGGCTAAGGCGCTCTACGGGCTCGACCGTCCGCTGCCGGTCCAGTACGGGCTGTGGCTGTTGCGCGCGCTGCACGGCGACCTCGGCCAGTCGATCGCCACCGGGCGCCCCGTCACCGCCGAGATCGCGGCGGCGGCGACCAACACCTTCATCCTGGCCGGCGTCGCGACGGTGCTGGGGTTCACGGTGGGGGCGACGCTCGGCTTCGCGGCCGGGCTGTTCCGCGGCACGCTCATCGACCGCGCCGCCTCCGGCCTCGCCATGCTTGGCGTGAGCATCCCGCACTACTGGCTGGGCTTGGTGCTCGTCATCGTCTTCTCGGTGGAGTTGGGCTGGCTGGGCGCCACCGGCACCGGCTCGGAAGGTCCCTCGCTCGATTGGGGCTACCTGCGCTACCTCATCCTGCCGGCCGTCACCCTGTCGGTGATCCCCACCGGCATCATCGCGCGCACCGTGCGCTCGCTCGTCGCCGACGTCGCGGCGCAGGACTTCGTCGGCGCGCTGCGGGCCAAGGGCCTCCTGCGGGCCCAGGTGCTGCGCCACGTCGTGCGCAACGTCGCGCCCACCGCGCTGTCGGTCATGGGGCTGCAACTCGGCTACCTGCTCGGCGGCTCCATCCTCATCGAGACCGTGTTCTCGTGGCCGGGCACCGGGTTCCTGCTCAACACCGCCATCTTCACCCGCGACCTGCCGCTGCTCCAGGGGACCATCCTGGTGCTGGCCATGATCTTCGTGCTCATCAACCTCGGGGTCGACCTGCTCCAGGGCGCCATCGACCCCCGCATCCGAAGGTGATCCCATCAGCATCCTCGTGGTCTCCCCGGCCGACGTCGCGACGGAGCGTTCGCCCGGCTATTGGCGCGGCGTCACCACCCGGCTCCGGCGCGATCCCGTGGCCATCGCCGCGTTCTGCGTGATCGTCGCGCTCGTGCTGATGGCCTTGTTCGCGCCCGAGCTCGCCCCCAACGACCCCAACAAGGGCTCGATCATCCGCCGCCTGAAACCGTTCGGCACGCCGGGTTTCCCGCTCGGCACCGACGAACTGGGGCGGGACATGCTGTCCCGGCTCATCACCGGCGCGCGGCTGTCGCTGCTGATGGGGGTGATGCCGGTGCCGGTCGCCTTCGCGATCGGCGCGACGCTCGGCATCGTGGCGGGCTACGCCGGCGGCCTCGTCAACGCGGTCATCATGCGCACCGTCGACGTGTTCTACGCCTTCCCCTCCGTGCTGCTGGCGGTGGCGCTCTCCGGCGCGCTCGGCTCGGGGCTCGGCAACGCGCTGTTCTCGCTGACGGTGGTGTTCATCCCGCAGATCGCGCGGGTGGCGGAGAGCGTCACCACGGGTGTGCGCAAGCTCGATTACATCGACGCCGCCCGCGCCTCGGGCGCGAGGCCCATCACCATCGTGGCGGAGCACGTGCTCGGCAACGTGCTCGGGCCGATCTTCGTCTTCGCCACCAGCCTCGTGTCGGTGTCGATGATCCTGGCCTCCGGCCTGTCGTTCCTGGGGCTCGGCGTCCGCCCGCCCGACGCGGAATGGGGCCTGATGCTCAACACGCTGCGCACCGCCATCTACGTCAACCCCGCCATCGCCGCCCTGCCGGGCGTGATGATCCTCATCACCTCGGTCGCCTTCAACCTGTTCTCCGACGGGCTGCGCACCGCGATGGACATCAAGTCGTGAGCCTCCTCGAGGCGCCCGCCCCCATCCTGCCGGTGCGGGGCGATCGCGGCGGCCCGGCGCAGCCCCTGCTCACCGTGCGCGGCCTCGTCAAGCATTTCCCGATCAAGGGCGCCCCCTTCACGCGCCGCCGGGCGGTGCAGGCGGTCGACGGCGTCGACTTCACCGTGCTGAAGGGCGAAACGCTCGGCATCGTGGGCGAGAGCGGCTGCGGCAAGTCCACCACGGCGCGCCTGCTGGTGAAGCTGATGGAGGCGAACGCCGGCGAGGTGATCTTCGACGGCGAGAGCGTCGGCGGCGCGCTCGGCCTGCGCGACTACCGCCGCCAGGTGCAGATGGTGTTCCAGGACAGCTACGCCTCGCTGAACCCGCGCCTGACGATCGAGGACTCGATCGCCTTCGGGCCACGCGTCCATGGCCTGCCGGCGCGGGCCGCCGCGGCGCGCGCCCGCGACCTGCTCGGGCGGGTCGGGCTGGAGCCGCGCCGCTTCGCCGCCCGCTACCCGCACGAGCTGTCGGGCGGCCAGCGGCAGCGCGTCAACATAGCCCGCGCGCTGGCGCTGGAGCCGCGCCTGGTGATCCTCGACGAGGCGGTGTCGGCGCTCGACAAGTCGGTGGAGGCGCAGGTGCTGAACCTGCTGCTCGACCTCAAGCGGGACTTCGGCCTCACCTACATGTTCATCTCGCACGACCTCAACGTGGTGCGCTTCATGGCCGACCGGGTCATGGTGATGTACCTCGGCCGCGTCGTCGAGCTCGGGCGGCGCGAGGCCGTGTTCGCCGACCCGCGCCACCCCTACTCGGCCGCGCTGCTCGCCTCCATGCCGGTGGCCGACCCGGCCGAGCGCCGCGACGCGCCCCCGCTGTTCGGCGACCCGCCCAACCCCATCAACCCGCCGCCCGGCTGCCGCTTCAACCCGCGCTGCCGCTTCGCCGAGGACGTGTGCCGCAGGGTCGACCCGCCGCTACACGCCCTGTCGCACGCCCGAACCTCGTCGCCCAACCAAGCTTTGGCGCCGGATCACGCGGCAGCCTGCCTGATGGCGATACCGGGATCGGGCCACAGCCGCGCGGAGGCACCCCGATGAGCGCGGCCGCGACGGCACCCACGTCCTCACCCACGTCCGCCCCGGCATCCCCGGCGATCCCGCCGCGCGAAGACCCCGCGACCGCCCCGATGATCGACATCGGCGACCTCACCGTGGTGTTCGAGCGCGGCGGAGTGCGCGTGCCCGCCGTCAACGGGGTGACGCTCGCCGTCGCGCCGGGCGAGGTCGTGGCGCTGCTCGGCGAGTCCGGCTCGGGCAAGAGCGTCACGCTGCGCTCGCTCCTGCGCATGCACCCGCCGACGACCCGCGTCGGCGGCACGATCCGCGTTGCCGGCACCGACGTCATGCGTCTGTCGCGCCGGGCGCTGGCCGACTTCCGGGGCCAGGCCGTGTCCATGATCTTCCAGGAGCCGCGCCTGGCGCTCGACCCGGTCTACACGCTCGGCCGGCAGATCACGGAAACGGTGCGCCGCCATCGCGGCGGCGGGCAGGCGGCGGCCCGCGCCCGCGCGCTCGAACTCTTCGAGCGAGTGCGCATCCCCTCGGCGGCGCGGCGGCTCGACACCTACCCCCACGAGATGTCGGGCGGCATGCTGCAGCGCGCGATGATCGCCATGGCGCTTTCCTGCGACCCCAAGGTGCTGCTGGCCGACGAGCCGACCACCGCGCTCGACGCGACGGTGCAGATCCAGATCCTGCTGCTGGTGCGCGAGCTGCAGCGCGAGTACGGCCTGTCGGTGATCTTCGTCACCCACGACATCGGCGTCGCCGCCACCGTCGCCGACCGCGTCGCCGTGATGTACGCCGGGCGCATCGTCGAGGAGGGCGCGATCGCCGACGTGATCCGCGCGCCCCGGCATCCCTACACGCGCGGGCTGCTCGACGCGCGGGTGGAGCTGGCGGGGGATCGCGACAGGCTCGTCACCATCCCCGGCGCGCCGCCCGACTTGAGCGCGCTGCCGCCCGGCTGCGCCTTCGCGCCGCGCTGCGCGCGCGCCACGGGCGAATGCCGCGCCACGGTTCCGCCCCTCGCCCCGCCGCCGCTTCCTTCCCCGCAGGAACGCGGCAAGGTGGCGTGTTATCACCCGATGTGACCCATGACGTTACGTCAGTATATCCTGGGTTTTATTTCGCTATTGAACCCTGCCTTGAAGTAACATTCCTTTAAAAACTCACCCCTACAAAGACGTCATCGACCGCGTATAGGACGTCGAGCTTCCGTAGGGGAAATCATGAAGGCTTTTTACACTGTCACCGCCGTGGCGACCCTCATGGCCACCCCCGTCTTCGCGACGCCGCAGAACCCGGCGACGGCGCAGTTCAACGTCACCATCACGATCCTGAAAGAATGCACGGTGACCGCGCCGGCGACCATCAACCTCGGATCGGTCGGCGCCACCGACCTCATCACCACGACGACCAGCGCCACGCAGCCCTTCACCGTCACCTGCTCGCTGGGCACGGGCTACACGGTCGGGTTCGCCTCCACCAACGACGTGACCACCGGCAGCCCGACGCACCAGATGAAGGGGGCCGCCACCGGCAACAACAGCATCGTGCAGTACAACCTCTTCGACGCGACGTCGGGGGCGACCAACACCGCCGCGCTGAGCGCCTCCTCCTCCGTCATCTCGGGCACGGGCACCGGCACCAGCCAGACCAAGATGCTCAAGGCGCAGGTCGTCAACTACACCACCGCCGCCACGCCGGACACCTACACCGACACGGTCACGATGAGCGTGACGTACTGATCGCGACTTTCTGATCGCGGCCGCCAATCGCCGACGAACCCCGTCATCACCGATCGCAGGCCCAGCGCCCGAGGCGGCAATCCCATGGCACCCATCCCTCAGCACGTCCTCGTCCTCGCGATCGCCGCCACCGTCGGCGCGCCCGCCGCCGCGAGCGCCGCCGCCCTGCGCGTGTCCCCCATCCTCATCGACGCCGGCGAGGGGGCGAACGCGTCCATCACGCTACGCAACCAGGAGGACCGCCCCCTCAACGCGCAAGTCAGGGTGTTCCGCTGGTCGCAGCGCGACGGCGTCGAGGACCTCCAGCCCACCGACGACGTCGTGGCGTCGCCCCCCATCGTCACCGTCGGTCCGCGCGAGGACTACGTCGTGCGCCTCCAACGCACGACCGGCGAGCAGCCGGTGGCGGAGGAAGCCTACCGGGTCGTCGTCGACGAGTTGCCGAACCCCGACCGGCAGCGCAACGGCACGGTCGCCGTGGTGCTGCGCTACATCGTGCCGGCGTTCTTCTTCCCGGCCGACGCCACGCAGCCGCGCCTCCGATGGTCGCTGGCGCATCGCGATGGGCGCACCGTCCTCGTCGCGGAGAACACCGGCGACAAGCGCGTCCAGCTGACCAATTTGGCGTTGAAGAGCGGCGGGCGCACCGCGTTGATCGGCAAGGGCCTGGCCGGCTACGTGCTCGGCCATTGCGCGCGGGAATGGCCGCTCGCGGCGAAGCTCTCGGGTCTTCGGGGAGGAACCGTGGTCGCCGGCAGCGACCACGGTTCCATCAATGCGCCGCTCGCGCCCTGAGCGCGCGCCCGGTCCCATCGCCCTCCTCGTCACCGTCCTGCTCGGCGTGGCACCGGCCGCCGCCGCGACGGAGCTCGCGCCGATCGACCCGAGGCAGGCCCCGATCGCGGTCCAGCAGGGCTTGCGGCTGGAAGTCTTCATCAACGGCGTGCCGACCCACCTCGTGGAGCCCTTCACCTTGAGCGCGGACGAACACCTCCTCGCCAAACCGAGCGACCTCGCCGACGTCGGCGTCAAGGTGCCGGGCTTCCCCGACCCGCTGGCGCCCATCGACCTGGCCACCCTGCCCGGCGTCACCTTCGCCTACGACGAGCGCGCCCAGACCATCGATTTCAGGGTGTCCGACGCCGGGCGCCTCGCCCACGTCTACGACGCCCGCCCCACCGGCCCGCGCGCCGCGCCGGCGCAATCGGGCTGGGGCGCGGTCGCCAACTACTCGCTGTTCGGCACCTCCACGCAGAAGCTCAGCGCGATCCCGCACTTCAGCGGCGCCAACGCGACGCTCGACGCGCGCGCCTTCAGCCCCTACGGCACGGTCAGCCAGACCGGCATCCTCGGCGACACCGTGCTCAGCCGCGACGACGCGCTGCGGCTCGACACCACCTACGCGGTGTCCAGCCAGGCCTCGCAACTGACCGGCCGGGCGGGGGACACGATCTCCGGCGGCCTCGCCTGGACGCGCCCCATCCGCTTCGGCGGCCTCCAGGTCCAGCGCGACTTCGGCCTGCGCTCCGACCTCGTCACCCAGCCACTGCCCAACGTGTCCGGCAGCGCCGCCGTCCCTTCCACGGTGGACGTGTTCGTGAACAGCGTGAAGACCTACTCGCAGGAGATCGCGCCAGGCCCCTACAGCGTCACCAACCTGCCGGTGGTGTCGGGTGGCGGCACCGCCCACGTCGTGGTGACCGACACCACCGGCTGCTCCACCGACACCGCCGTGCCCTTCTTCAACGCGCCGAACCTGCTCGCCGCCGGCCTGTCGGATTTCTCGCTCGACGCCGGGTTCGCGCGACGCAACTACGGCCTGCTCTCGGATGACTACGACAAGCACCCGCTGGGTTCCGCCATCGGCCGTTACGGCGTGAGCGACTGGCTGACGCTGGAGGGCCACGGCGAGGGCGGCGCGGGGCTCGCCAACGGCGGCGCCGGCGCGCTCGCGAGCGCCGGGCGCTGGGGCACGGTGGCGCTCGCCGCCAGCGGCAGCCATGTCGGGCGGCGCACCGGCGCGCAGCTCTACGCCGGCTACGACCTGACGGTCGGCGGCTTCAACCTCGACGCCAGCACGCAGCGCACGCTGGCGACCTTCGACGACCTCGCCGCCGTGACGGCGACGACGAGCGTTCTGCCGAGCCTCGCCGCCGCCTTCGCCACCGGCACCATCTCGCTCGACCCCCGCCCGCCCCGCGCGCTCGACAGGATCACGGTCGGCGCGCCGCTCCGGTTCGACACGGCCTCGGTCAGCGCCAGCGTCATCAACCTCGTCGAGGCGAAGGGCACGCGCTCGCGCATCGTCACGGCGTCGCTGACGCGGCCGCTCCCCTTCGACGCCTCCTTCTTCGCCACCGGCTTCGTGGACCTCAGCCAGCGCGGGAGCGCCGGGGTGTTCGCCGGGCTGTCGTTCCCGCTCGGGCCGCGCGTTCGCGCCAGCCTCGGCGGCTCGCTCGACGGGTCCGGTCGCGAGGCGCAGGTCGACGTCGGCCAGAACATGCAGCCGACCGACGGCAGCGTGGAATGGCGGCTGCGCGACCTCGAAGGTCCCAGCCCCATCCGCGTCGCCGACGCCGGCTACCGCTCGCCCTACGGCACGGCGCAGGTCGAGGTGTCGCAGCAGCGCCGGACGATCGGCACGCAGGGCGAGTTCGACGGCTCGTTCGGCTACGTGACCGACGGCGGCGCCTTTGCCGGCAACCACGTCGCCGACGGGTTCGCCGTCGTCGACACCGGCATCGCCGGCGTGCCGGTCACCCGCGACAACAGGCTGGTCGGCGAAACCAACGCGTGGGGCAAGCTCGTCGTCCCCGACCTGCAATCCTACGCGGGCAACCGGATCGGCATCGACCCGCTCGCCCTGCCGGCGAACGTCGAGGCGCGCTCCACCCACCAGACCGTGACCCCGGCCGGCCGCAGCGGCGTCGGCCTGACCTTCGGCGTCGACGCCCACGTCGACGCGGGAACCGTCCGACTCCAAGACGCGACCGGCCGCCCGCTCCCGGTCGGCACCAAGGGGCACCGCGAAGGCGGGGCCGAGACCTTCGTCGTCGGCTACGAGGGTCAGGCCTACGTCAAGCACCTGGCTGGAACCAACGTCGTGATCCTCGACCTCGGCGACCACGATTGCCGGGCGACCTTCCCCTACCAGCCGACGCCCGGCCATCGCGTCGCGATCGGACCCGTGCCATGCCTTTGAGCCCCCGCAGGATCGCGACGACCTCGTGCCGCCGCGCCCTGGCGATCCTGGTCCTCCCGCTGACCGCCACGCCCTTCGCGAGCCGGCGGGCGGAGGCGCAGGTCGTCAACCTCAGCTGCTCGGTGTCGATCTCGACCGTCGCCTTCGGCAGCGTGGACGTCCTGCCCGGCGCCGCCGTGCAGACCAACGCGACGCTGTCGGTGTCCTGCCTCAGCGTCCCGATCGGGACGGGCAACCTCCAGGTCTGCGTGGCCATACCCCCCCGCTCGCTCCAGGGGTCGGGCGCCACGCTGTCCTACGACATCTACGGGCCGGCGCCCGCGACGACGTCGTGGTCGAACACGACCGCGATCCCCGTTCCGTTCTCGACCCTGAAGCTCGGCCAGGCCTACACCCTGAACATCCCGGCGACCCTGTTCGGCTCGCAGCAGTCGGCCCCGCCGGGCGCCTACAGCCAGACGCTCGCCGCCACCGCGACCTACGGCTCGTCGACCTGCACGTCGGGCTCGCTGACCGGGTCGACCCCCGTCTCGTTCGGGGCGAGCGCGACGGTCCTGAAGTCCTGCAACGTGTCGGCGGGCAACCTGGACTTCGGGGCGGTCGGCGACCTCAACACGTCCGTCGACGGGCAATCCACGCTCAGCGTGCAATGCTCGCGCGGCACCGGCTACACCATCGCGCTCAACGGCGGCCTGTCGGGTGCGACCAACCCGGCGGCGCGGACGATGACGATGGGCGGCCAGGGCGTGACCTATGGGCTCTACCAGGACGGCGGGCGCGCCACGCCCTGGGGCACGCAGGCGAGCGCCACGCTGGGCGGGACGGGCACCGCCGCCACGCAGGCCATCCCGGTCTACGGCCGCGTCCCGGCGCAAGCGACGCCGCCGGTCGGCACCTACAGCGACACGGTCGTGGTGAGCGTCACCTACTGAGCGGAGGGTCGGGGCCGGCGCGCGTCATCGCAGTGCAATATATGGAAATGACGTGTCCGGGCATAGTGCTTGCCAAACCGGCCGGAACCGCGCAGTTAACCGGTCAGGCAGGAGAATTGAAGCTCTTGGGCAAGCGCATCATGGTAACGGGGGGTGCGGGTTTCCTCGGTTCGCACCTGTGCGCGCGGCTTCTGGCGGAGGGCCACGAAGTCTTGTGCGTCGACAACTACTTCACCGGACGGCGGCGCAACATCGCAGCGCTGCTCGACGACGACCGCTTCGAGCTGATGCGCCACGACATCACGTTCCCCCTCTACGTCGAGGTGGACGAGATCTACAACCTCGCCTGCCCGGCCTCCCCCATCCATTACCAGTTCGACCCCGTGCAAACCACCAAGACGAGCGTGGTGGGCGCCATCAACGTGCTCGGGCTGGCCAAGCGCACCCGGGCCAAGGTGTTCCAGGCCTCCACCTCCGAAGTGTACGGCGATCCCAGCGTCCACCCGCAGCCGGAAAGCTACTGGGGCAACGTCAACACGCTGGGCCCGCGCGCCTGCTACGACGAGGGCAAGCGCTGCGCGGAAACCCTGTTCTTCGACTACCACCGCCAGCACAAGGTGCGCATCAAGGTGGTGCGCATCTTCAACACCTACGGCCCGCACATGCACCCGCAGGACGGCCGCGTGGTGTCGAACTTCATCGTCCAAGCGTTGCAGAACCGCCCCATCACCCTCTACGGCGACGGCAGCCAGACCCGCTCCTTCTGCTACGTCGACGACCTGATCGAGGGCTTCCGCCGCCTCATGGACGCGCCCGACGAGGTGACGGGGCCGGTCAACATCGGCAACCCGGGCGAGTTCACCATGGTGCAGCTCGCGCAGCTGATCCTGGAGCTGACCGGCTCGCGCTCGCCGCTCGTGCACGAGCCGCTGCCGATCGACGACCCCAAGCAGCGCCAGCCCGACATCACCGTTGCGCGCGACAAGCTCGGTTGGGAGCCGACGGTGCCGCTCAGGGCAGGGCTGACCCGCACCATCGCCTATTTCGACCAGCTGCTGCGCGAGAACGCGTGACCATGCGGCTCTCGCGCCCGTCCCGGCGCCCCTGTCCCCATCCTCACCCGGAGGCTTCCCCTTGCGTCTCGCGATGATTGGTTCGGGCTACGTCGGGCTGGTGTCCGGCGCCTGCTTCTCCGATTTCGGCCACCACGTCACCTGCGTCGACACCGACGCCGCCAAGATCGCCGCCCTGCGGGACGGGGTCATGCCGATCTACGAGCCGGGGCTGCGCGACCTCGTCGAGCGCAACGTGCGGGAGGGCCGCCTCACCTTCACCACCGACCTTCCCGGCGCGGTGGCCGGGGTCGAGGCCGTGTTCATCGGGGTCGGCACCCCGTCGCGCCACGGCGACGGCCACGCCGACCTCTCCTACGTCTACGCCGCCGCCCGCACGGTGGCCCGCGCCGCCACCGGGCCGCTGGTGGTGGTCACCAAGTCCACCGTGCCGGTGGGCACCGGCGACGAGGTCGAGCGGATCTGCCGGGAGGAGCGCCCCGACCTCGCCTCGCCCGACGGCACCCACGGCCTGGACGTGGTGTCCAACCCCGAGTTCCTGCGCGAGGGCGCGGCCATCGAGGACTTCAAGCGCCCCGACCGCGTGGTGCTGGGCGTCGAGTCCGAGCGCGCGCGCGCGGTGATGGCGGCGGTGTACCGGCCGCTGTCGCTCAACAACCCGCCGCTGCTGTTCGTGGGCCGGCGCACGTCCGAGCTGACCAAATACGCCGCCAACGCCTTCCTGGCGGTGAAGATCACCTTCATCAACGAGATCGCCGACCTGTGCGAGCGCACCGGGGCCGACGTGCAGGAGGTAGCGCGTGGCATCGGGCTCGACAAGCGCATCGGCGCCAAGTTCCTGCACGCGGGGCCGGGCTACGGCGGCTCGTGCTTCCCCAAGGACACGCTGGCGCTGGTCAAGACCGGCCAGGACCACGAGGCGCCGCTGCGCATCGTGGAAACGGTGGTGCAGGTCAACGACCAGAGGAAGCGCGCGATGGGCCGGCGCATCGTCGCCGCCTGCGGGGGCTCGGTGCGCGGCAAGACGATCGCCATCCTGGGCCTCGCCTTCAAGCCCAACACCGACGACATGCGCGAGGCCCCCGCGCTGGCGGTGGTCACCGCCCTGCAGGACGCCGGCGCCACCGTGCGCGGCTACGACCCCGAGGGCATGGCTCAGGCCAAGCCCCTGCTGCCCGGCATCACCTTCGCCGCCAATGCCTACGATTGCGTGAAGGGGGCGCACGCCGTCGCCATCCTCACGGAATGGGACGAGTTCCGCGCCCTCGACCTCGCCCGCATGAAAACCCTGCTCGCCGCCCCCGTGCTCGTCGACCTGCGCAACATCTACACGCGCGCCGAGGCCCAGCGCCACGGCCTCGAATACACCAGCGTCGGCCGGGCCTAGCGCGTCCGAGCGGCACCAACCCTCCCGCGCGCCAGAGGTCGGCACCTCGCGACGGTTGCGGGGCCCGGCATCCCACAGCCTTCGCGCGTGACGCGAATTCTACGCAATTTGACGTTACGACACGCTTGGGTGGTGAGCGTCGGTAGCCCCTTGCCCTTAGGGAAGTCTTGCCGCCTAGTGTGGTCGGACGTTGACCGACTTCAAGGATGATGATGGCCGATATCGTGATGTTCCCGCAGGAGGGCGGCACGGATGGGGGCGAATCGACCTCCCGTGACGATTCGTTCCTCAAGGACGAAGGCCTCGACCTTCTCGCCGCCTACCGACGGATCAACGACCCATCGGTGCGCATGTCGCTCATGCAGCTGGTCAAGACGCTGGCCGGCAAGGCACCGGGCGGCAACGCGCGGGACGGCGGCGATCACTGAAGCGTGCTCCGGGCCGGGCTCCGGCCCGGCCCTGGATCAAGGGTGATCCAGGGTTTCGCGGAGCGCGGCGAGGCACCGGGCGATATCCGCCTCGTCGACCCAGACGTGGGGGCTGAGCCGCAATCCGCCTCCGCGGACGCTGGCGAACACCCCGCGCGTCCTCAGTCGATCGACGAGGTCGGCCGGTAGGCCGCCCGGCACGCGGACGCCCAGGATGTGCGGGCACCGCAGGGCGCTCGGCATGACGTGGAGCCCCATGGCGCCGGCCCCGTCCGCCAGCCCGTCGGTCAGCGCCCGCAGCCGCGCCGCCACGGCCGTCCTGTCCCAGGAGGCCGCCAGCTCCAGGCCGGTCGCCGCCATCGACACGGCGACGAGGTCGTCGCGCTCGCCCTTGTCGTAGCGCCCCGCCCCGACGGCGGGCGGCGCGTTGCCGTTGTTCACCTCCAGGGGCGTCCCATCCTGCCGATGCGGGGCGGCGTAGAGGAACGCCAGGCCGTAGGGCCCGAGCGCCCACTTGTAGGTGGGAAAGGCCAGGAAATCCGGCCGGAGGACGCCCACGTCGACCGGTCCGGCGCCGACCAGCTGGGTCGCGTCCACCACCAGCGCCGCCCCGGTGGCGTGGACCGCCGGGGCCAATCGGGCCAGGTCGATGAGCGCCCCGTCCGACCAGTGCAGCGGGGTGAGCGTGGCGACCGCGAGCGGTGGGGCGCCGGGACGGTCGATCGCCGCGAGCAGCGCCGCCGTCCAGTCCCCGTCGGCGGGGCGCGGCACCTCCTCGATCGTCAGCCCGCGCTCGGCCGCCAGCCGGTCCCAGGCATGGCGCTGCGAGGGGAACTCGTCGGCGACGCGCAACACGCGGCCACCCGGTGCCGGCGCGAGGTTGCGCGCCGCCGTGGCGATGGCGTGGCTGACCGACCCGACGATCGCCATGTCGTCGGCCCGAGCCCCGATCAGGCTGGCCGCCGCGACCCTGGCGCGTCGCGTCCACGCGGTGGCGTCGCCGCGATCGTGCGCCCAGGGCCGGCTCTTCGCGCCGATGCCGGCCTCCCCGGCCTCGCGGACGCGGCGGGGCAGCGGCGACCAGGCGGCGGCGTCGAGATAGCTGACGGGCCCGGGCACCTCGAACAGGGCGCGCTGGCAGGGGAGCGGGCTCGACACCCTTAGGCCGCCAGGTCCGCCACCACGGCGTCGAGCACGGGGAAGCCGGCGGCGCTGACCCGCAGCCGACCGAACTTGGTCATCTCCACCATGCCGTCCTCCACCAGCGAGCTGATGCGGCCCTTGTCGAGCATGCGCTTCGACAGCGCCTCGAACTGCGTGGGCTCGATCCCCTCCGACAGCCGCAGGCCCATCAGCAGGAACTCGTCGCCCTGCTCCTCGATCGACAGGAGGTCGTCCTCGACGAGCCCGTGGCCCTCCGTCTCGACCACGGTGAGCCACATCTCGGGGTGGCGCTCGGTGGAATGGGCGCGGCGGCCCTTGGGTGTCAGGATGCGACCGTGCGCGCCGGGGCCGACGCCCACGTACTCACCGTAGCGCCAATAGATGAGGTTGTGCCGGCTCTCCGCGCCGGGCCGGGCGTGGTTGGAGATCTCGTAGGCCGGCAGGCCGGCCGCGTTCATCACGTCCTGCGTCACGTCCCAAAGGTCACGGCACTGGTCGGGGGTGGGCGGGTGCAGCTTGCCGGCGTTGCGCAGCCGCTCGAACATCGTGTCCGGCTCGATGGTCAGCTGGTAGAGCGACATGTGCTCGCGCGCGAGGCCGAGCGCCTCGGTCAGCTCGGCGCGCCACGCGGCCGGGGTCTGGTTCGGCCGGGCGTAGATCAAATCGAACGTGTAGCGCTCGAAGATCGAGCCGGCCACCGCGATCGCGCGACGCGCTTCGGCGGCGTTGTGGAGGCGGCCGAGCGCGCGCAGGTCGGCGTCGTTCGTCGCCTGCACGCCCAGCGAGACGCGGTTGACGCCGGCGCGGCGGTAGCCGGTGAAGCGGTTCGCCTCGACGCTGGTGGGGTTGGCCTCCAGCGTCACCTCGGCGTTGGGGTCGACGCTCCAGTTCGCGGCGATGGCGTCGAGGATGCCGGCGACCGTGCCGGGCTTCATCAGCGAGGGCGTGCCGCCGCCGAAGAAGATCGAGTTGACCGTGCGCCCCTTGGTGAGTTTGGCGCGGTGGGCGAGCTCGGCGCGGAACGCCTGGACGAAGCGCTCCTCGTCGACCGCCTGCGCGCGGACGTGGCTGTTGAAATCGCAGTACGGGCATTTCGACTGGCAGAACGGCCAATGCACGTAGACCGCGAAGCCGGGACTGCCGGGTGTGTAGGTTTGGCTCGCCATCAGTGCCCCGTTACCCGCCGCCCAAATCGTGCCGCCAACTCGCGCCATGAAAGCCCCGCCATGAAGGCGACGGTCCCGCGGAGGGACGGGGGCGATCACAGGCATGGTTAGCATGCGGGCGCGGGTCTTAAGAATGCGTTCACCACGTTTTCCTAAACCGGAGCGACGCGAAACGCGACCCGCCGTGAGCATGCCGTCTTGAGCCACCCCCTTTGAGCCATCACCCGTGAGCTACCTGCAGCCCCCGCCCAACATGTCGCCGGTCGTCGTCGTCAAGGACTTCGGCGGCTACGTCGACCAGTACATGACGCGGACGGAGGAGTACCGGCGCACCGGGCGCGAGGTGCGCATCCACGAGTGCCACTCCGCCTGCACCATGGCGCTCAGCCTGCCCAACGTGTGCGTCTACAAGAGCTCGGTCTTCAAGTTCCACCAGGCCTACGACCCGCGCGACCACGTCACCAACTGGGAAGTGACCGGCCAGCTCTTCAACACCTACCCGGTCGCCGTGCGCGAGCGGCTGGGCGCGCTCACCAAGCAGTTCACGGTGCTGTCGGGGTCCGAGCTGATCGACCTCGGCGTGCGCGACTGCGAGGCCCCGGAGCCGCGCGTGATGGTGGCGCAGGCGACGATCAGGCCGCTGCCGACCTCGATGACGAGCGGCGAATCCGGCCTGTCCCTCCTGACGGGGAAGTTGCAGGGGCTGATCCCGAGCTTCGGCCACAAGCCGGACGCGCCGGTGACGCCCGGCTCGGGCGCCCCGAGGGTGCCGGCCCCCGTGCCGGACGAGCTGCTGCGGGCGACGATCCCGCTGCCGCCGGAGAAGCCGGCGGCGCTGAGCGAGGTCGCGAGCGCGGAACCCGGGGCACCGCCGCCGTCCCAGGTGCCCGGTGCGGCGCCGGAGGTGGCCCCCGATGGCGTGCCGATGCCGCCGCCCCGGCCCCGGATGCTCACCGTCGCCTACACGCCGAGCCTGCCGCCGATCCCCTTCATGCGGTCGATCGACGGGTCGCAGGCGATCCTGCCGGCGCGTTTCGTGCCGTTCCCGACCCGTCGGGGCTGAGCCCCGCGCCGGGATCCCATCCGCGCTGGGTCGTTAAGACTTCGCCAGCGACACCTTGCCGGCCGGGCGCGCGGCCATGCCGGTCATCACGACGCGGCGGCTCGCCTTGCGCTCCACCACCACCGTGCGCACGCCGGTGCGGGCCGGCGCGCTCACCAGGCGCGTCGCGCGGCGATCGGGGGTGAGCCTCTGCATCTCGGCCTTGACCTCGGCGGGCGAGGCCCCCATCAGCTCGGCGGCGATCTGCAGCTGCGCCTGCGCGTCGTCGGTCAGGCCCTGTGCCGCCGCGATCGCCTCCGCGAGCGTCGGCGGATCGTGGCGCACGCGACGCGGACCGTGTTTCGTAGCCCAGGTGATCGACATGCCCCGCTCCCGCCGTCTATCGTTGGTGGGAGTGTATGATGTTTTTGCTGCACCGCAACAAGGGATCGTCGCGCGTTGGGCTTGGCAGCTATGCGCGCGAGCCCCGCCGCACCGAGCCAGGGATCATCACCCGCCATGGATCGCCCCCGACCCTCCGTCATCGTCTTCGACGTCAACGAGACCCTCCTCGACCTCGAGGCGCTCGCACCCCTCTTCGCGAGGCTGTTCGGCGAGGCGAGGGTGCTGCGCGAATGGTTCGCGCAGACCATCCTGTACTCGGAGGCGTTGACGCTGGCCGACCGCTACGTGCCGCTCGGCGACCTCGGCGTCGGCGTCCTGCGGATGCTCGGCACCATCAACGGCGTCGCGGTGGCGGAGGCGGACGTCGCGGACCTGCGACACCGCATGCTGACCATGCCGGCCCACCCCGACGTCGCCGACGGGCTGCGCCGGCTCAAGGCGGCCGGCTTCACCCTCGCGACGCTGACCAACTCGGCGCCGAGCCCGCAGGGTAGCCCGATCGACCGCGCCGGCATCGCCGACCTGTTCGACCGCGCCTTCACGATCCATGATGTCAAGCGCTTCAAGCCGGCGCCGGAGTGCTACCGGATGGTGGCCGACGCGATGGGGGTGCCCACCGGCGCGCTGTGCCTCGTCGCCGCGCACATGTGGGACACGCTCGGCGCGCAGGCGGTCGGCTGCGCCGGGGTCTTCGTCGCCCGGCACGGCAACGCGGTGCTGCCGGTGGAGGGCGTGCCCCAGCCCGACATCGTCGCCGCCGACATGACCGGCGCCGTCGACGCGATCATCGCGCGCTGGGCGTGAGCGCCGGCCGCGGGCCTGGCACCCAACGCCCCTCATGGTGAGGAGCCTCCGCGGGAGGCGTCTCGAACCAAGAGGGGACCGGGAGGCGCGATCGAGGGACCGCCCCCTGGTTCGAGACGGCCTTGCAGGCCCCCTCACCATGAGGCGACTTAGAGCGTGGCCTGCCTCCACGTGGTGGCCCCGACCGCCCGCGCTACGGCACGAGGCACATCTTCGCGAAGGCCTGGAACGCCCGCGCCCGGTGCGACAGCGCCGGCGAGCCGTCGGCCGGGAGGCCGTGCTTCTCGTCCCCGTCCATCTCGCCGAACGTCCTCGCCTGGCCGTCGGGCAGGAAGATGGGGTCGTAACCGAAGCCGAGCGTGCCGCGCGGCGGGAACACGAGTTCGCCCTCGCAGCGCCCTTCGACCGTGATCGTCGCCTGGCCCGGCCGCGCCAGCGTCAGGGCGGAGGTGAAGTGGGCGCGGTGGGGGGCGACGGCGCGGGCGGCGGCGAGCGCCTGGGCGACCGCCTCCATCGCCGCCTCAAAGGAGCCGGCACGCTTGCCCCAGCGGGCGGAGAAGATGCCGGGCGCACCGCCCAGCGCGTCGACGCAGAGCCCGGAATCGTCGGCGAAGGCGGGCAGCCCGGTGGCGAGCGTGGCCGCCTCCGCCTTGATCGCGGCGTTGGCGGCGAAGCTGTCGCCGGTCTCGTCCGGCTCGGGCAGCCCGAGGTCGCCGGCGGACACGGCCGTGACGCCGTAAGGCTCCAGCAACCGGCGCATCTCGCGCAGCTTGCCGGCGTTGTGGGTGGCGATGACGAGCTCGCCCTCGATCAGCCTGGCCATGCGACGGCTTCCCGGCTCACGCGGCGAGCGCCTGCTTCTGCAGGGCGACGAGTTCGGCGATGCCGGCCTTGGCGAGCGCCATCATCGCCGCCAGCTCGCCTTCCGAGAACACCGCGCCCTCCGCCGACGCCTGCACCTCGACGAGCGCGCCGGAGCCGGCCATCACGAAGTTGGCGTCGGTCTGCGCCTCTGAGTCCTCGGCGTAGTCGAGGTCGAGCACCGGCAGACCGCCGCAGATGCCGCAGGACACGGCGGCGACGTGGTCGCGCAGCGGGTTGTCCTTGATGATGGAGCGCGCGCGCATCCAATCCAGGCAATCGTGCAGGGCGAGCCACGCGCCGGTGATGGACGCCGTGCGGGTGCCCCCGTCGGCCTGCAGCACGTCGCAGTCCAGCGTGATCTGGCGCTCGCCCATGCCTTGGAGGTTGGTGACGGCGCGCAGGCTGCGGCCGATCAGGCGCTGGATCTCCTGGGTGCGGCCGGACGGCTTGCCGGACGTCGACTCGCGGCGCGAGCGGGTGTGGGTGGCGCGCGGCAGCATGGCGTATTCGGCGGTGACCCAGCCGCGCCCCTGACCGCGCAGCCACGGCGGCGGCTTGTCCTCCAGCGAGGCGGTGCAGAGCACGTGCGTGCCGCCGAACTTCACCAGGCACGACCCTTCCGCGTAGCGGGCGACCTTGCGTTCCAGTGTGACGGGGCGCAGCGCGCCGGGGGCGCGGTTGGACGGGCGCATGGGTGATCCTCGAGGCTTTGGTCGGTGGCGGGTTCCTGGTAGGCGGCCCAGCGCGCGAGCGCAACGCGGGCGTCTTCGCGGCGCATATGTCGGCCATGGCCGACATCAAGGGGCGGGTGTGTCGGCCAGGACCGACATCAGATGGCGGACGATGTCGCCGAAAGCTGACTCGCAGCCGAGACCGTGTCAGCGAACCCCAACACCGGGGCGGGACCATGTCAGCGAACCCCGACACGGATCGCATGTGCGATGCGCCACCCGCACAGGGCGAGGGGGTCCGGCGACCACGGGCGAAGGATCGCCCCGCCGGGCCGGAAAGGCAAGCCCACCGGCGCGACCAGTTTCGCGCCTTCGCACCGGCGGACGGCGAGGGGGACGTGCGATCGAGCCGCTTCGGCGTCGGAAATACGCGGAGACACTTGGCGACACTTGGCGACACCCTGGCGTCGGCGGGAAGCGTCGATGTACGATCACCACCGATCGGGTTGGCGAGGGGACGGCCGCCATCCCCGTCACCCCCTGGTTTCCAAGAAGCCCGGGATCCCCGTGCCAAGTCACGGACGTCGAGGATGCCGGCCGCCGCGCCGCCCCGGTGCGAGGGCGGCCGCCGTGGCTCATCCGGCGAGCGCCGTCGTCCGCGCCCGCCCGCCTCGTGCGGCGTCCGCCCCTTCCGGCACCGCCGTCCCGCGCGCCGTCTTGATGACGACCGGGACCGACTTGGCGGCGGGAACCTTGCTGCGCTCGGCGTGGTGGTCCAGCGCGATCAGCGGGTTGCACTCGGGGTAGTAGGCGCCGATGCATCCCCTGGGCACGTCGTAACCGTGGATGCGGAAGCCATGGACCTCGCGGGTGATCCCATCGTTGGCACTCGCCGCCAGCGACACCTCCTCGCCCTCGGCCAGGCCGAACGAGGCGATGTCGCGCGTGTTCATCAGCACGACCATGCGCGTGCCCTTGATGCCGCGGAAGCGGTCGTCGTAGCCGTAGATCGTCGTGTTGAACTGGTCGTTGGAGCGCAGCGTCATCAGCTTGAGGACGCCGGCGCCCCGCTTCTCGTCGGGGTTCTCGTCGAGGCCTTCGGGCTTGATGAAGGTCGCCTTGCCGCTGGCCGTGTTCCACACCCGATCGCGCGCGGCGATGTGGCGGACGAAGCCGCCGGGGATCGCCAGCCGCTCGTTGAAATCGTGGAAGTCGGTCGGGTAGGTCTTGGCGATCGCGTCGCGCACCAGCGCGTAATCGTCGGCCCAGGCGTCCCACGGCACCTGCGCCTTGGCCGGGTCGAGCGTGGCCTTCGCCAGCTTGGCGATGATCCAGGGCTCCGAGCGCAGGCGATCCGAGATGGGTTTGCGCACCCCGCGCGAGGCGTGGATGCCGGCGGTCGAATCCTCGATCGCGACGATCTGCCGGCCGGAGGCTTGGCGATCGATCTCGATGCGGCCGTTCACCGGCAGGATGTAGGACCGCTCGCCGAAGATCAGGTGGCCTCGGTTGAGCTTGGTCGAGACGGAAACGGTGAGCGGGATGCGCGGCCACGCCGCCTCGACCCGGTAGGTGTCGGGGACGGCGCGCACGAAGTTGCCGCCGAAGCCGATGAAGGCCTCCACGGTGCCGGCGATCATCGCCTCGCAGGTTTCCACCGTGTTAAGGCCCACCTTCATCGGCGGCTCGAAGTGGTACAGCTCGCGCAGCTTGTCGTTGGGGACAAGGGATGGCTTCTCCGTGACGCCCACGGTGCGCTGGCCTTGCACGTTGGAATGGCCGCGCACCGGGCAGATGCCGGCGCCGAGCCGCCCGATGTTGCCGCGCAGCAGCAGGAGGTTGGCCACCATCTGGCAGGCTTCCACGCCCTTGACGTGCTGGGTCAGCCCCATGCCGTAGATGCCGATCGCCGCCTTGGACCGCATGTAGGCCCCGGCCGCCTCCTCCAGCGCCGCGCGCGACAGCCCCGAGCCGGCCTCGATCTCGGCCCAGCTATAAGCGCGGACGGAATCGGCGAAGGCCTCGAAGTTGCTGGTGTGCTCGTCGAGGAACGCGACGTCGAGGCGGCGCTCCCCGCCGTTCGCCTTCGCCTCGTCGTCGGCCGCGATCACCGCCTTGCACATCCCGTAGATCGCCGCGATGTCGCCGCCGGCGAGGACCTGATGGTACTGCGTCGAGATGATCTTGCCGGTGTTCCGCGCGAGGGCGATCGGGTCCTGCGGATTGGCGAAACGCTCCAGGCCCCGCTCGCGCAGGGGGTTGAAGGTGACGATCTCCGCGCCGCGCTCCCGCGCGTCGGCGAGCTGGTGCAGCATGCGCGGGGCGTTCGACCCGACGTTCTGCCCGAAGAAGAAGATGAAGTCCGTGTAGGTGAAGTCGTCGAGCACCACCGTGCCGACCGGGACGCCGATCGACTCCGGCAGGGCGACGGAGGTCGACTCGTGGCACATGTTGGAGGAGTCGGGGAAGTTGTTGTTGCCCAGGATGCGGCCGAACAGGCCGTACATGTAGGAGGCTTCCAGCGAGGTCCGGCCGGAGGAGTAGAGGACCACCTTCTCGGGGTCCATGGTCTTCAACTCGGCGCCGATCGCGGTGATCGCCTCGTCCCACTCGACCGGCACGTACTTGTCGCTGGCGGCGTCGTAGCGCATCGGGCTCGTCAGGCGCCCGGCCTCCTCCAGCCGGTAGTCCGTCCAGGTCTTGAGTTCGCTCACCGTGTGCTTGGCGAAGAAGGCGTCGTCGATCGTCTTCGGCGTCAGCTCCCAGGCGGTGGCCTTGGCGCCGTTCTCGCAATACTCGAACGCGTGCGGCTTGTTCGGCTTGGCCCAGGCGCAACTGACGCACATGAACCCCTTGACCTTGTTCTGGCGCATCAGCAGCGAGCCGGTCGTCAGCAGGGTTTGTTCGCGCGCGAGGATCTCGGCGAGCGACAGCAGCGAACCCTGGCCGCCGGCCGGCCCGGTGTAGGGGGTGAGGTCGATGGTCTGGTTTTCCTGGTCGGTCATCGTGCTTGCTCTCCTCGCGGGGCGGAAGGATGGATCGGAATGGTCGCCGATGCCGTCCCGACGACGACCTTGATCGGACCCTGGCCTAGCTGTTCGAGGACGTGATCGGTTCCATGGACGCGAAGGCGCGAGAACGTCGCACGAGCGGATCGCGGGATGGGGAGGCTCCGCCGGCGCGAAGGCGCGGTCCCGAGGCGGGATGCCTGGTGCGGCCTCGCGGGTTCGGGTGGCGGGGGCGCCGCACGGGCACGGTGATCGCCGCGCGGGCACGGGGACGCCGCCGCGTCCGTGACGCCGCCGGTGTGGCCGGCCCCTCA
>CAXSDP010000056.1:0-25924 GCA_964235705.1 uncultured Beijerinckiaceae bacterium
GAGCTGCAGGCCAAGGGCGGCGTCTGGGTGCCGTTCCCCACCCGCGCCCGCAACCCGCTCGCCATGCTGCTCAACGGGCGCCGGCTGCGCGGCCTCATCGCGCGCGAGCAGGTCGACGTCGTGCACGCCCGCTCCCGGCTCGCCGGCTGGGTGGCGTACGGCGCCACGCGGTCCGGCGCCACGCCTCTGGTCACCAGCCTCCACCAGCTGTCGCCCGGCCAGTCGGTCATCAAGCAGCGGTACGACTCGGTGATGGCGAAGGGGGACGTGGTGGTCGCCGGCTCCAACTTCGCCGCCGCGACCATCTCCAGCCTCTATCCGCCGGCCGCCACCCGCATCGTGCTGATCCGGCCGGGCGTCGACCTGCGGGCCTTCGACGCCAACGCGATCGCGGCGGGCCGCGTGCAGGCGCTCCGCCTCGCCTGGCAGGTGGCGCCCGACGAGCGCATCATCCTGCTCGTCGCGCGGCCGAGCGTGTGGAAGGGGCACAAGGTGCTGATCGAGGCGGTCGGCCTCCTCGTCGCCGGGGGCTTGCGCGACGTCAAGCTGGTGCTGGTGGGCGAGGGCAGGGGCGGCGCCGGCCGGGACGTCGACCAGGCGGTCAAGGCGGCGCGGCTCGGCGACCGCATCCGCAGGGTCGGGGCCTGCGCCGACATGCCGGCGGCGCTGCTCGCCGCCGCCGCCGTGGTCGTCCCCTCGATCGAGCCCGAGGCCTTCGGGCGGATCGTGGTGGAGGCGCAGGCGCTGGGGACGCCGGCGGTGGTGTCCGACCTCGGCGCGGTGCCCGAGACGATCCTCGCGCCGCCCGACGTCGAGCCGAGCAAGCGCACGGGGTGGCGCGTCTCGCCGAGCGACCCCGCCCTGCTCGCCGAGGCGCTGCGCGCCGCCCTGACGCTGGGGGCCAGCAGCCGCGACGCCCTCGCCCTGCGCGCCCGCAAGCAGGCGGCGGAGCGCTTCGCCGTGGAGCGGATGACGCGGGAAACGCTCGACGCCTACGCGGCGGTGATCGAGCGGCAGGCGGTGCCGGTCTAGACCTTCCGCCTCGCCCCCTTCGATGGTACGGCGGACCGATGAACCGGAAAATCATCATTCGGCGGCCTGGGGGCCTCGATCAGATCGAGGTGGTTGAGGGGGACGAGCCGATCCCCGCCCCCGGCGAGGCGAAGATCCGGGTCCGCGCGGCCGGTGCCGCCTACGGCGACGTCTTCCTCCGTCGCGGCTTGGCGGGCGGGCGTTTCCCCGCGACGCCCGGCTACGACCTCGTCGGGACGGTCGAAGCCCTCGGACCCGGCGCCTCGCGATTCCGCGTGGGCGACCAGGTGGCGGCGCTGCCGGGCGCTGGCGCGCAGCAGAGCCATGTCTGCCTCCCGGAAAGCGAGCTGATCCCCGTCGCCCCGGACCTGCCGGCCGACAAGGCGGTCAGCGTCATCCTGAACTACACGACGGCCTACCAGCTCCTGACGCACGCCGCGCGCCTGAAGGCGGGTGACGTGGCTTTCATCTACGGCCTCACGGGCGGCGTCGGCGGCGCCATGCGCCAGATCGCGGCACAGCTCGGCATCGTCGTGACCGGCACGGCGAGCAGCGGGAAGCTCGAAGCGGCCCGGCGCGACGGGGCCACGGCGTTCGACCGTGACGAGCCCGACCTGGTCGCCGCCGTGCGGGCATGGCGCCCCGGCGGGGTCGACGCCGTGTTCGATCCCGTCGGCGGCGCCAGCCTTGACCGATCGTACCGCCTGCTCGCGCCCGGCGGCACACTCGTCATGCTGGGGGCCGCATCCGCCATCCAGGGCGCCGGCAATCCCAAGCTGAAGCTGGCCGGCACGCTCGCGCGCTTGCTCCGGCTCAAGCTTCGGCCGGGTTCGCGCCGCGTCGTGATGTACCTCATCCCTCGATCCAAGAAGAAGCACCCGGAGCGGTTCCGCCGGGACGTCGCCACCCTTCTCGGTTGGTTGGCCAGCGGCAAGATCGACCCGGCGATCGCGCGCGTCCTGCCGCTGGACCAGGCCCGGTACGCGCAGGAGCTCCTGGAAGGATCGAACGTGTCCGGCAAGATCGTGCTGCAACCCTGAGGCCGCCCTCACGCCCCCCGCTCCCGCAGCAGCAGCGCCACCGCCGCGCGCAGCTCGGGGATGCCCTCGCCGGTTTCGGCCGAGGTGAAGATCACGGAGGGGAAGGCGGCGATCCGGGTGCGCAGCTCGGCCAGCGTCGCCGCCACCACCGCCTCGCGCGCGGACACCTTCACCTCGTCCCGCTTGGTCAGCACCACCTGGTAGGACATCGCCGCCTTGTCCAGGATGTCGAACATCTCGCGGTCGACCGCCTTCAGCCCGTGCCGGCCGTCCACGAGCACGAACACGCGGGCCAAGGGCGCCCTCCCGCGCAGGAAGTCGTGCATCAGCGCGGTCCAGCCGGCCACCTTCTCCTTCGACACGGCGGCGTAGCCGTAGCCCGGCATGTCGACGAGCCGCAGCCGCGCCGGCCCGCCGTCCGGACCGAGCGCGAAGAAGTTGAGCTGCTGGGTGCGGCCGGGCGTGTTGGAGGTGCGCGCCAGCGTTTTCCGGTTGGTGAGCGCGTTGAGCAGCGAGGATTTGCCGACGTTGGAGCGGCCGGCGAAGGCGACCTCGGCCGGGCCGGGCGGCGGCAGGCCGTCGATCTTCGCCGCCGCCCAGATGAACTCGCACTCGGCGGCGAACAGCAGGCGCCCGGCCTCGGCCAGGGCCGCCGCCTCGTCGTCCCCCTCCGACGCTCCGGGCGCGATCATCCCCACCGTGGCCGTCACTCGCCCGGCGCGATCTTCTTGCCCTCGGCCTCGGCTTCGAGGTTCTTCAGGTTGCGCTTGCTGACCGCCACGGTCGTCGCCGCGTCGGGCTTCGGCCGCTTCCCGCGGAACATGCCGGCGAGGTTGTCGAACAGCTCCAGCTTCACCCCCGCCCGCTTCATGATGAGCGACTGCTGGAGCAGGGTCAGCGTGTTGTTGCACGTCCAGTACAGCACGAGGCCCGAGGGGAAGGTGCCGAGCATGAAGGTGAAGATCACCGGCATGAAGGCGAACAGCTGCTTCTGCACGGGGTCGGTCGGCTCGGGGTTCATCTTCATCTGGAGGAACATCGAGAACCCCATGATGAGGGGCAGCAGGCCGATGGCGAGGAAGTGGCCGAACACCGGCAGCTCGGTCGGGTTGAAGGGCAGCACCCCGAACAGGTTGAAGACGTTGGTGGGGTCTGGCTGCGACAGGTCGCGGATCCACAGGACGAACGGCGCCTGCCGCATCTCGATGGTGATGAACAGCACCTTGTACAGCGCGAAGAACACGGGGATCTGGATCACCATCGGCAGGCAGCCGGCGACGGGGTTGATCTTCTCCCGCTTGTAGATCTGCATCATCTCCTGCTGCTGCTTCACCTTGTCGTCGGGGTAGCGCTCCTTGAGGGCGGCGAGCTGCGGCTGCGCGGCCTTCATCTTGGCCATGGACATGTAGGAGCGGTTGGCGAGCGGGAAGAAGACGAGCTTGACGAGGAAGGTGACGCCGATGATCGCCAGGCCGAAGTTGCCGACGACCTTGTAGATGCCGTCGATCAGGAAGAACATCGGCTTGGTGATGAAGTAGAACCAGCCCCAGTCGATCAGCCGGTCGAACTTCTCGATTCTGTACTGCGTGGTGTAGCGATCGAGCAGGGCCACGACCTTGGCGCCGGCGAACAGTCGGGTGGTCGTGGCGGCGGTGGCGGCCGGCGCGATCGTCAGGGGCGCGTTCAGGGTGGCGGTCTGGTAGGTCTTCTCGCCGGCGCCGTGGGCGGAGAAGGTCGCGTCGAAGGGCTGCGTCTGGTCCGGCACGATGGCGGTGGCGAAGTACTTGTCGGTGAAGCCGAGCCAGCCGCCGGTGCCCTGCAGCGCCTGGGTGCCGTTGACGTCCTTCTCCACGTCCTTGTAGTTCGGCTCCTGCACGCGCCCGTCGCCGACCACGCCGACGTAGCCCTCGTGCAGCACGGAATAGCCCGACGTCGCCGGCAGGCCCTGCCGCACGACGAGCGTGTAGGGCGACAGGGTGACCGGCGCCGCGCCCGCGTTGGCGACGGTGTTGGTCACGGTGAACATGTAGTCGGCGTCGACCGCGATCTTGCGGGTGAAGGTGAGGCCGTGGCCGTTGTCCCAGGTCAGGGTGACGGGCGTGCCGACCGTCAGCTTGACGCCGGCGGGCGCGGTCCACAGCGTGTCGGGGCCGGGCAGGGCCACGGTGGTGCCGGGCTGGGCGACGAAGCCGGACTCGGCGAAATAGGCGCCGGGCGCGCCGGAGGGCGACAGCAGGTCGATGACCGGGCTGCGCGGGTCGGCCGTTTCCCGGTAGTCCTTGAGGGCGAGGTCGTCGAGGCGCGCGCCCTTCAGCGCGATCGAGCCCTGGAGGCTCGGCGTGTCGATGACGACGCGCGGGCTGTCGGCCAGCGCGCTCGCGCGGTCGCGTCGCGCCGCCGGCGTTTGCGGCGCGACGCCGCCCTGGGGCGGGGCGTTCACGGTGTCGGGCGGTAGCCCGCCGGGCGCGCCGGTGACGCCCGGCGCCTGCGGGATCGCCCCGCCGCCCCGCGTCTGGTCGCCCTGCGTCTGGGCGATCTGCGCCTGCTTGGCCTGGTCGAGCTTCGGCTTGCCGTAGAAGTAGTTCCAGCCGAACACGACGAGGATCGAGAGAGCCAGGGCCAGGTAGTAGTTCTTGGTGTCGGGTTTCATGGCGTGAGCCTGATCCTTCAGGGCCTGATGGTGCGCGGCTTCGGCGTGTCGGATGTCTTGGTGTCGAGTGTCTTGGTATCGGGTGCCTTGGTGTCGGACGTCTTGGCGGTCGGCTTGGGGCCACGGGGGCCGGAGGCGCGGGCGCCATGCACGTCCCTCACCGCCCGCGCGACCTCGCGCTTGAGCGCGGCGAACGGGACGCGGACGGCGTCGATCCGCCCGATGACGACGTAATCGTGGCCGGCCCGCGCCGGCAGGTCGTCCGACAGCCGGACCGCCTCGCGCAGCCGGCGCCGGGCGCGGTTGCGGACGACGGAATTGCCGACCTTCTTCGTCAAGGTGAACCCGACGCGGGCGACCGCCGGGAGGTCGGGTTCCGCGCGATCCCCCGACATCTGGCGCGCGGGCGCCGCGTGCAGGCTCAGCGCCTTGCCGTGCCAGCGCTTGCCCTTCGCCGCGTGGAGGAAGTCGGCGCGGCGCTTCAGCCGCGACACGATCGGCGGCGACGGGGTCGGCGACGACGCAACCGGCGACGCGAGGTCGGGGATGGCGGTCTCGGGCGTGTCGGACGGGTCCCGCATCGCGCCCCTTTCGCGTGACCGGCGGCGGGCGCGCGCCGGCGTCGGATGGTTAGGCGGACAACTTCTTGCGGCCGCGCGCGCGACGGGTCGCGATCACCTTGCGGCCGCCCACCGTCGCCATGCGCGAGCGAAACCCGTGGCGGCGCTTGCGCACGATCTTGGAAGGCTGGTACGTCCGTTTCACGTTGGGAACTCCGACCCTGTCGCCGCGACGTCCCGTCGGGAACATCCCATGGGAACGGAGCCGGCGTCGAGGGCAGTCTAATCAGCGGGGATGGCCATGGCGAGCGCGGGATCCGGGAGGCTGCCACCCGCGCCCGTCGTTCGGCGCGACTTATAGGGGGAAGCCGGCGGGCAAGTCAATTTGTCGACGGGCACGTCAATCCGCCGGCGTGCGCCGGCCGCGCCGTCGGGCGGATTGACCGGGCGCGGAGCCTATCCTAAGCCCTCGGCGGCGGGCGCACGTCTTGCGGGGCAAGGTCGTCCGCCCGCCGCCCCGGCCGCCGCCCCATGCTGCGATTGTTCTTCCGCTTCGTCGGCCTGTTGATCCTGGCCGGCGCCTTCGTTTCGCTGGTCGTCGATGGCACGCGCTCGGTCGCCGCGCGCTCCACGGAGATCCTGCCGCTCGGGCGCACCGCCACCGCGCTGGCCCCCGACGCCTTCGTCAAGGCCCATACCTTCATCGAGACCCACGCGCCGCTGCTGTGGGACCCCGTGCTGGTGACGGTGCTGCTGCTGCCCACCTGGCTCGTGCTGGGCGTGGTCGGGTTCGTGCTGCTGGCGCTCACCCGTCCGCCGGTGCCCAAGATCGGCTACAGCCGCAGGTGAGATCGGCTACAGCCGCAGGTGAGATCGGCTACGGCCGCAGGTGGGATCGGCTACGGCCGCAAGTGGGGCGCGCATTGCGCGGTCGACCCCCGGTGCCCATCTCCGTGAAAGGCATTCCACACGCGCACCCGAGCCACACGCGCACCCGAGGAGAGGCGATGTTTTCCTTCCGCAAGCCGACCACCCTGCCGACCGCCGCCGACGCCCTGCCGGGCCGCGCGGCGGCGATCCCCACCGCCGAGCGCCACCACGTCAACGGCCGACCGCTCAAGCCGCCGTTCCCCGCCGGGATCGAGACCGCCATCTTCGGCCTCGGCTGCTTCTGGGGCGCCGAGCGGATGTTCTGGACGCTGCCCGGCGTCCACGTGACGGCGGTGGGCTACGCCGGCGGCGCCACGCCCAACCCGACCTACGAGGAGGTGTGCTCCGGCCGCACCGGCCACAACGAGGTGGTGCTGGTCGCCTACGACCCGAAGGTGATCGGCTACGCCGACCTCGTGCGCCGCTTCTTCGAGGGCCACAACCCGACGCAGGGCATGCGCCAGGGCAACGACGCCGGCACCCAGTACCGCTCGGGCGTGTACGGCGACGCGGCGCAGCGGGCGGAGGCCGGCGCGGCGAAGGCCGCCTACGAGCCGGTGCTGGCGAAGAACGGCTTCGGCCCGATCACCACGGAGATCGTGGACACCCCGACGTTCTACTACGCCGAGGCCTACCACCAGCAGTACCTCGCCAAGAACCCCGGCGGCTACTGCGGGCTCGGCGGCACCGGCGTCAGCTGCCCGGTCGGCGTGGGCGTCGCCGCCTGAGGGGTGGCGGCGGCTCGTCCTCGAGGGGCCGCGGCGCTCGTCCTCAAGGGGCGGCGGCGCTCGTCAAAGCGCCGTCGGCTCCTCGGCGCGGCGCGCGGCCGCCTCGCGCGGGTAATCGGGCCGGCGCTCGAACATCGCGCGGGTGAGCTGGACCAGCGGGGTCACCAGCCGGCTGACGTCCTCGACCCGCCCCATGATCCGGCCGCCGCGCTCCAGCTCGTTGTCGAGTTTCGCCATGGTCGGCGCCAGGCCGGGGTCGTCGTCGCGGAACCACGTGCGCAGCACCCGCGACCAGACCACCACGAGCCCCTGCAGCTTCACCGCGCCGACGGTGCCCTCCGACTCGATGCCGGCCGCCTCCAGCATGAAGCGCATGGAGTTGATCTCGACCCGGTTCACGGCGGCGGCGGCCAGCGGCGAGCGGGCGATCCACTCGTCCACGCCCTCCAGCCCGAGCTTGTAGGGGGCGAGCGCGTCGAGCCGGCGCATCAGCACGTCGAACAGCCGCTCCTTGGCCGGCTCGCCCATCAGGTCGTCGCTGGTGCCCTCCAGCACGATCCGGTCGATCTTGCGCGAGAAGCCGGCCAGCACCGCGCCCTTGGAGGGGAAGGCGTCCCGGAAGTCGGCGAGCGAGACGTTGGCGCGCGTCGCGATGTCCGTGATGGAGATGTCCTCCCAGGAGCGCTCGCCGGCGAGTTCTAGCAGCGCCTCGACGATGGCGTCCCGGGGCGAGCCCTTGGCCGCCGGCGTGATCCTCGGTTCCGGGGCGTCCGGCCCGCCGACGCGCGGGTCCACGGCCTCCACCGGCGCATGGTCGAAGGCGGGCGGCGGCTCCGATCCGTGGGACCCGTCCTGCGAGCCTTCGTGCCCCTGCGCCATGGTGTGTTTCCCTCGGAGCGAACCTCCGTCCTGATCGAGGCTCTTACCCCTTCGCCCCCGCCGTTCCAAGCGGTTCGAGGTCGCGGCCGGCCGGCGATCGGTCCCTACCCGACGGTGGCCACCGAGCCCCCGTCGACCCGGATGTTGGTCCCGTTGATGAAGCTCGCCTGCGCCGAGCACAGGAACACCACCAGGCTGGCCACCTCCTCCGCCCGGCCGCGCCGTGCCAGCGCCAGCGTCGGCCGCTCCTCCTTGAGGAACGAGGTGATCGCCTCGTCGACGCTCGTGCCGTTCTCCTTCGCGCGCTTGGCCATCATCGCGTCGGTCATCGGGGTCGCGATGTAGGCCGGGCTGACCGAGTTCACGAGCACGCCGTGCTTGGAATAGGTCTTCGACAGGCCCTTGGCGAGGTTGAGGATGCCGGCCTTGGCGGCGCAGTAGGGGAGCTCGTCGGGGTAGGGCTGCTCCGCGTCCTCCGAGCCGAACAGGATCACGCGGCCGTGCCCGCGCTCGACCATGGCGGGGATGAACGCGCGCGCCACCCGCACCGTGCCCATCAGCAGGATCTGCAGGGTGTCGAGCCAGCCCTCGTCGTCGATCGTGTGGAAGTCGCCGGTGGCGCCGGTCACCCCGGCGGCGTTCACCAGGAAGTCGATCGGCCCGAGCTTGGCCGTCGCCGCGTCGCGCAGCGCCTCGACGGACGCCGTCTTGGTGACGTCCACCACGATCGGGTGGACCTCGCCGCCGTAGGACCGCAGGCTCGCCGCCGCCCTCTCGATCTCGTCGGGATACTGGTCCGCGATCACCACGCGCGCCCCTTCCAGCAGCAGCAGCTGCGCGCTCGCGTATCCCATGCCGGAGTCGGCGCCGGTCACCACCGCCGTCTTGCCCTTGAGCCCGAAATCCATGCGTCCCGCCTTTTCCTCAGCCCCGCGCGCGTGGTCGCGCGTGTCGGTCGTCCGTGCGGGAACACGCGGGGGCGGCACTTGTTGCCGGGTGAGACAGGGGGACACGTCCATGATTGACCCACAAGCGCGGGCGGTGCTCGACGAGCTCGCCGCCGAAGCCGGGCCGATGCCGACCGACGAAGCGGAGTGGCTCGCCGGTTACCGCGCCGAGCTCGCCCCCGGCGCGATCACCGCCATGCAGGGCGCCGCGCCGCCGATCACCGGCGCGACGCGGCGGGTGCCGCTGCCGGACGGCGAAACGATGGCCCTGCGGGTCTACCGTCCCGACCGGGACGCCGGGCCACGGCCGACGGCGCTGTACATCCACGGCGGCGGCTTCATCGCCGGCTCGCTCGACGCCTACGACGTGCCCCTGCGCCACCTGGCGCTGCGCTCCGGCTGGCAAGTCGCCGCGATCGACTACCGGCTGGCGCCCGAGCACCCGTTTCCCGCCGCCGTGCACGATTGCGCCGCCGCGCTGATGGTGCTGCTGACCGAGCGGGACGTCGAGGCCGGCCGCATCGCGGTGATCGGCGACAGCGCCGGCGGCTGCCTCGCCGCCGTGACGGCGCGCCGCGCGCGGGACGCCGGCCTGCCGCTGGCGCTCCAGGTGCTGCTCTACCCCAACACGGACCTGCGCCGCACCGACGACCTGCCGGAGGGCACCGCCCATCCCTCACGCGCGGCGTACGACGGGGTGGTCGTGCGCCTGGACGAGCTGTATCGCGGCCTCGACCTGTATTGCGGGGGGGTCGACCGGACGCTGCCCGACGTGTCGCCGCTGCTCGCCCCCGACCTGGCCGGCCTCTGCCCCGCCCTGGTGGTGAGCGCCGAGCACGATCCCTTGCGCGACGAGGGCGAGGCTTACGCCCGGCGGTTGCGCGAGGCCGGCGTGCCGGTGGAGCTGGAGCGGATGGAGGGCATGATCCACAGCGTGTTCCAGCGCGGCGCCCGGATCGCGCGGGGTGACGCGCTGATCACCCGGGTGGCGGAGCGGCTGCGGGCGGTGGCGGCGCCGGCGGGCGCCTGACGGCGTCGCCCCGCCGCGCCGGCATGGTTGCGTCGGCTCGCCGCGAGCGGTTACCAAGGTGACGGCGCCCCGACCCGCCGGGACGACGCGAGGAGATGACCATGAGCATCGCTTTCATCGGCCTGGGCAGCATGGGCACCGGCATGGCCGCCCGCCTCGTCAAGGCCGGCCACGACGTCACCGTTTGGAACCGCAGCCCCGGCAAGGCCGCCGACCTCGTCGCCGCCGGCGCGCGCGAGGCCGGCACGATCGCCGAGGCGGTCGCCGACGCGGCCGTGGCCTTCTCCATCCTGGCGGACGACGCCGCCCTGCTCGCCGTGTTGCGAGGCGCGGGGGGCGGCGGCGGCCTGCTCGGGGGATTGCCGGAGCGCGCCCTGCACGTGTCGCTCAGCACGATCTCGGTGGCCGCCGCCGACCGTGCCGCGAAGGAGCACGCGGACCACGGACAGCGCTACCTGTCGGCCCCGGTGTTCGGGCGCCCGGCGGCGGCGGCGGCGGGCCAGTTGTCGATCGTCGCGGCCGGCGCGGCGGCCGACATCGACGAGGCGGAGCCCTACCTCAAGGCGATGGGGCCAAAGCTGTTCCGCGTCGGCGAAACCCCGTCGGCGGCCAACCTCGTCAAGCTGTGCGGCAACTTCGCGATCCTCGCCGCCATCGAGACGATGGGCGAGGCGATGGCGCTTGCCGCCAGGGGCGGGGTGCCCAAGGCGACGCTCCTCGAGGTGATGACCAACACCGTGTTCGACGCGCCGGTCTACAGGAACTACGGCCGGATGATCGCGGAGGACCATTACCAGCCGGTCGGCTTCAAGGCGCCGCTCGGCTTGAAGGACATGCGCCTCGTGGGCGACTCGGCGAACGCGCTGCGCGTGCCGATGCCCTTGCTCGGCGTGCTGCGCGACCACCTGCTGCAAACCATCGCCGTCGAGGGCGAGGACTCGGACTGGTCGGGCATCGGCCGGACGATCGGCAAGAACGCCGGGCTCTGACGTCCGACCCTGACGTCCGACCCTGACGTTGGACCCTGACGTCGGGCCCTGACGTCCGACCCCGAGCCTCGGCGACATCGTTCGTCCCGCGCCGCAACAAAACCGAATTCGCACCGCCTTTTGCGGGCGGCGCCATTCGACGACCCGGCGTCATCCCAGTCGGATCCCCACGTCGGATCCGCCTCGACGCCGGATTGACGGATGCCCCTTCCATGACCCTGCCGCCCCCTGCCGACGCCCTGCCGCCCCTCGCCCGCGCCCGCACGCTGCTCCGCGCCGTCGCGCTCGCCTGCGTCGTCCTGACGTCCGGGACCCTGGCGACGGGGGCGCTCGCGCAGGCCGCCGCGCCAGGGACGGCGGGGCGTGAGGCGGCCCCGACGCAGGATCGGCCGGCGGCCGCCGCGCCGGCCGGCCAGACCCAGCCGGTCAGCCAAACACAGGAGCAGCTGTCGGCGGAGGTCGACGGGCTCGCCGCCAAGCTCGCGGACATCGAGAAGCGGATCGACGTGTCGCGCCCGACCCCCGCGTTGCTGGGCGAGCTGGCGAACGACGTCCTGCCCCTATCGGCGCGCGCGCAGGCCATCCTCGACCGTTTGACGCCGCGCACCGCCGCCATGAAGGCGCGCCTCGACCAGCTCGGGCCGAAGGGCGCCTCCGACAGCGCCGACGTCGTCAAGGAGCGGGCGACCCTCCAGAAGAGCTTCGACGACAACGACGGCCTGCTCAAGCGCGCCAAGGTGCTGGAGGTGAAGGCCCAGCAGGACACCAGCTACATCGGCAAGCGGCAGCACGCGCTGTTCACCACCTCCCTGTTCCAGCGCTCGACCAGCGTCCTCAGCCCGCAGCTGTGGCTGCAGGTCATGCGCGAGGGGCCGGGCGACGTCGCCGACATCACCCGCGTCTTCAAGGCCTGGCTCGACGGCTTCAACGCCGACGTGACCGGGGGCAGGCTCGTCGCCTTCTGGTCGCTCGTCACGCTCATCGTCCTCCTGTACTGGCCGCTGACCCGCCTCGCCAAGCACCTCATCGCGCGCCGCTCGCACGCGGCCGAGCCGAGCGACTGGCAGAGGGTCCTGGTCGCGGTGTGGACCAGCCTCAGCGTCGGCCTGGCGGTGGTCGTGGTCATGGGCGCCGTCGTCTACGTCTTCTCCTTCGTCACCGTCGCCGACGACCGCATCGCGCCCCTCTTCACGGCGCTGCAGGTCGGCGTGATCCGCGTCGCCGTCGCGGCCGGGCTCACGCGGGGCATCCTGGCCCCCGGCCGGCCGAGATGGCGCCTGGTCGACCTCGACGAGGCGACGGTCGACAAGCTGACCCGCATGGTCGTCGGCATCGCGATCGTCGTGTCCGGCATCAAGGTCATCAAGTCGCTGAACGAGGTGATCTACGCCTCCGAAACCTTCTCGATCGCCTCGCGCAGCGTCGGTGCCCTGCTGGTGGCGGTCGCGATGGCGGTGGCGCTCGCCGTGTTCCGCGACGACCCGGAGGCCGGCGACCCCGCCGTGGCGACGTCGGCGCCGTCGCAGCGGCAGGAATGGTTCGGCCTGCTGCGCGGCGTCGCCTGGGCGCTCATCCTGCTCATCGTGGCGGCGGTGCTGGCCGGCTACTCCTCGTTCGCCGGCTTCCTGGTCGACCAGCTCGTCCTCGTCACCGGCACCGGCGCCGTGCTGTTCCTCCTGGTGAGCTTCGTCGACCAGGCCTGCGCGGTCGTCTTCGACCCGAAGTCGATGATCGGCCGCAACCTCCTCTACACCGTGGGGCTGCGCCGCGAGACGCTGGAGCAGCTCTCGATCCTGCTGTCGGGCGGCGCCCGGCTGACGCTGATCGTGGTGGCGCTGCTGGTGGTGACCGCCCCCTGGGGCATGCAGTCGACCGACGTCGCCGGCAACCTCCACGCCGCCTTCTTCGGCTTCAAGGTCGGCGACTTCACGATCTCCATCGCCGGCATCGCGGTGGCGGTGATCCTGTTCGGCGCCGTGCTGGCGGCGACCCGCGCCATCCAGAACTGGCTGGAGGACAAGTACCTCCCCCACACGCGGCTCGACGCCGGCCTGCGCAACTCGATCAAGACGAGCCTCGGCTACCTCGGCTTCATCGTGGCGCTGGCGCTGGCCGCCGCCAACCTCGGCGTCGACTTCCAGAAGCTCGCCATCGTCGCCGGCGCGCTGTCGGTGGGCATCGGCTTCGGCCTGCAATCGATCGTCAACAACTTCGTGTCCGGCCTGATCCTGCTGTGGGAGCGGGCGGTGCGCGTCGGCGACTGGGTGGTGGTGGGGGCGGACCAGGGCTACGTCCGCAAGATCAACGTCCGCTCCACCGAGATCGAGACCTTCGACCGCGCGGCGGTGATCGTGCCGAACTCGAACCTCGTCAGCGGCGTGGTGAAGAACCTGATGCGCACCGACCGGGTCGGGCGCCTCACCATCGAGCTCTCCGTCCACGCCTCCGCCGACCCCGAGAAGGTCCGCGAGGCGCTGATCGAGCTCGCCCGCGACAACGAGGCGGTGCTGTCGCTGCCGTCCCCGCAGGTCCGCTTCATCAACCTCACCGCGTCCGCGATGACCTTCGACCTGTTCTGCTTCGTGTCCGACGTCGAGGCGATGACCCGCACCAAGAGCGACCTGTACTTCGCCATCTGCGCCGAGTTCCGGCGGCACGGCTTCTTCGACGGGCCGGCCGCCGACCCCACCGCCATCAACATCGTCGGCCTGGACCGGTTGGAGTCGATCCTCGAGGCCGGGCGCGACAGGGGGGCGGACCGGGGCGGGGACAGGGTGGTCGAGGCCGCCCGCCCGCGCATGACCGGCTGATCCCGAGCAACGCGCCCATGATCCCCCGGCACACCAGCCCCGCCCTTCGCCTCGCCGCCGTGCGCCTCGCCGCCGTGCGCCGCCCCGTCGGCGCCCTCTGCCTCGTCCTCGCCGGCCTCTCGCTCGCGGGATGCCTGGCCGCCGAGGACGACGCCCCCGAGATCGCCCAAACCCGGCCGAGCGTCGTCGTGCGCCTCGATCCGGCCGCCGTCCGGCAGCGCCTCTGCGCCTACCGCCGCGCCCACGGCCTGTCGGAGGTCGCCATCGATCCCGCCCTGATGGCGCTCGCCCAGTCGCAGGCCAACGCGATGGCGCGCGCCGACCACCTTTCCCACGAGGTGTCCGGATCGCTGGACCACCGCCTCAACGCGGCGCACCACGCCAAGGGCTACGCGGTGGAGAACGTGTCCGCCGGCTACGCCAACGCCGACGCGGCGCTCGGCGGCTGGCAGCGCTCGCCCGGCCACAACGCCAACCTGCTCGATGGCAAGATGCGGCGCATGGGGATCGCCGCCGCCGACGCGCCCGGCACCCGTTTCAAGACCTATTGGGCGCTGATGATGACGGATTAGTCACACATCGGCAAATATGTCACGGCGAACCGGAAGTCGCTCCGGCCGGGACCTTTCCGGCAACCGCGATTGACACGCTCCGCGAGCTTCCGTGAAGTGAGGGAGGGGTTGCCTAAATCGTGAGCGTTCGAGACCGGGTTCGACCGGTCTGCGAGAGGTGGACCCCCGGGGGTCACGCGTTGAGCAGCGTTGGGACGATCATCGTCGTCGGTACGGCCGGTTCGCGGCGCGCGCACGCGCTGCTGACGCGGGCCGGCCACCACGCCGTGGTGGTGGCGAGCTTCGCCGACGCCCTCGCCTTCGTCGCGAGGGAGGCGACGTCGCTCGCGATCCTGGACTTCGAGCCGACCGACCGGGCCGCGCTCGCGTTTTGCCGGCGCCTCAAGGCCGCCAGCCCCAACACGTTCATCCTGCAAACCGCGCGGGGTGTCCCGGTCGATCCCACCGCCGACCCCACCCCTGACCCCACCCCTGGCCCCGCCGCGCCGGTCGCCGACGACGCGGACTGCGTCGACGCCTACCTGATCGATCCGGTCGACCCCCGCGAACTGCTGACCCTGGTCCGCTCGCTCCTGCGCCTGCAGAAGGTCGAGGCCGACCTGCGCGACAGCGAGGACCGCCTCCTGCTGGCGCAGGAATCCGCCGGCCTCGCCATCCTCGACTGGGTCATCCCGACCGGGCGCTTCGTGCATTCGGACAATTTCCTCGACCTGTTCGACTTGGTCCCGCGCGCGGTCGACGAGCCGCTCGCGCCGGGCACGCTCCTGGAGCGCATCCATCCCGACGACCTCGGCGCCCTGGTCGACGACTTCGCCGGCGGGCGCCAGGGGACGGAAGCGTTCGACAAGGAGTTCCGGATCGTGCGCCGCGACGGGGCCGTGCGCTGGATCGCCTCGCGCGGGCGCTTCTTCTCGGACGCGGCCGGCGCCCCGGAGCGGATGGTCTCGCTGTCCTTCGACATCACGCAGCGCAAGACGGCCGAGCGCGCCAACGCCGAACTCGCCTCCATCGTCGCCACCACCATCGACGCGATCGTCAGCGCCGACGGGAGCGGCACCGTCACCTCCTGGAACGCCGGCGCCGAGCGGTTGTTCGGCCTGTCGGCCGCCGCGATGATCGGCCAGCCGGTGGCGGCCTGCCTGGCCGGCATGGACGAGGCCGAGCGGGACGCGCACCGCCGCCGGATCGCCGACGGCGAGGCGCACGAGTTCGAGACCCGGCAAACGCGCGCCGACGGCACGCCCATCGACCTTTGGGTGAGCAGCGCCCCGATGCGCGCCCCGGACGGGCCCGTCATCGGCGCGTCGCTGATCTTCCGCGACGTGTCCCCCCAGAAGCGGCGCGAGGACCACGTCCGCTTCCTCATGCGCGAACTGACGCACCGCTCGAAGAACCTGCTCGCCGTGATCCAGGCGATGGCGCGGCAGTCGCTGACCGGCGGCATCACGCCGGAAGAGTTCGTCAAGCGCTTCACCGACCGGCTGGCCGGGCTCGCCGGTTCGCACGACCTCCTGTCGGCGGTCGACTGGCACGGCGCCTCGCTGATGGATCTCGTCCGCTCCCAACTCAGCCATTACGAGGACCTGTTCGGCACGCGCATCCTGCTGGAGGGCGACGACGTCCTGCTGCGCCCGGCGGCGGCGCAGAACGTCGGCATCGCCCTGCACGAACTCTCCACCAACGCCGCCAAGTACGGGGCGCTGTCGAACGCGGACGGCCGCGTCACCATCGCCTGGACGCTCGGTGGGGACGCCAGCCCCACCCTGACGCTGACGTGGCGGGAAACCGGCGGGCCGCCGGTCGTCGCGCCGACGCGGAAGGGTTTCGGGACGGTGGTGATGGACCGCATCGCCGGCCGCGCGCTCGGCGGTCGGTCCGGCATCGGCTTCGAGCCGGGCGGCGTCGTGTGGACGCTCGACGTCCCCGCCTCCGCCGCCGTGGCCCCCAACGGGATCGCGCCATCCTGACCGGCTTACGCGGACCGGCTCCGCTGGAAGAAGTGCGGCGAGCCGGGTTGGGGGCGGAGCACGTCGCCGCGCGCGGCGATGAAGGCCATCGTGTCGCGCAGCGACGGCGCCAAGGGCCGCAGCGGCGGGCTGAAGGCCGCCATGACCATCGTGTGGTTCACGCGCCGGTAGAGGCGGGTTTCCGCCTGGCCGCCCAACGCCGTGAGGCGGGCGGCGAGGCGGCGCGTGTTCTCCGGCCGCACGCGGTGGTCGGCGAGCCCGGCGATCAGCAGCATGGGCACGGCGTCGCCGCGCGCGTAGGTGATCGGCTGGGACGACGACAGGTCGCCGCCGGCGGGGGCGAAGATGCGCTTCAGCGTGTCCTCGCGCAGCGGCAGGAAGTCGTAGGGGCCGGCGAGGCCCACCACGCCGGCCAGCGCGGCGAGGCTCTCGGGGTCGAGGTGGCGCTTGTCGAGCGCGAGCATGACGGCGATGTAGGCGCCGGCGGAATGGCCGACCAGGAAGATCAGGCCGGGGTCGGCGCCGAACTCGGTGGCGTTGCGCCGCGCCCAGCGCACCGCCTTCGCCCCGTCGCCGATGAAGTCGGGGTAGCGCACGTCGGGGTAGAGCCGGTAGTCCGCCACGGCGACGACCACCCCGCGCTGGGCCAGCGCCACGGCGGCGAAGCGGTAATCCGCCTTGGCGCCGTCCTCCCAGCCGCCGCCGTAGAAGAACACGACCATCGGGGCGTCGCGCGCCTTGCCCTCGTGCACCGCGCGCGGCGCGTAAACGTCGAGCAGGCCGCGCCGGCCGTCGGCGAAGCGGATGTCGGGGGTGACGACCACGTCGCGGCCCACCGCCAGCGCGTTGACGAGTCCGATCCCAGTCACCGGCCAAGGCCATGCCATCGATATCGCCCTTCGGCCCTCAAGACCTCGTCAAGCCATACGCGCCAGTGCCGGGAAGGTTCACCGGCCGCCCCGTGGCCCCCCGTCCCCGGATCGGCCCCCGGATCGACGACCGGGGCCGGACCGGCCTAGCCCAGCGAGGCGCAGAAGCGCTGGATCTTGCCGCAGGCCTCTTCCAGCACCGGGGTCGCGGTGGCGTAGGACAGGCGGAAGTTCGGGCCGAGGCCGAAGGCCGTGCCCTGCACCACCGCCACGCCTTCGGTTTCCAGCAGTGCCTCCACGAAGTCGGCGTCGGTCTCGATCACCTTGCCCTCCGGCGTGCGGCGCCCGAGCGCCTCGCCGACGGACGGGTACACGTAGAAGGCGCCCTCCGGCGTCGGGCAGCGCAGGTACTTGCTCTGGTTGAGCATGGAGACCACCAGGTCGCGCCGCTCCTCGAACAGCTTGCGGCTCTCGGGGATGAAGGCCTGGGTGCCGTTCAGCGCCTCCACCGCCGCCCACTGGGCGATCGAGCAGGAGCCCGACGTTTGCTGGCCTTGCAGCATGTCGAGCGCCTTGATGAGGGGCGCCGGGCCGGCGCCGTAGCCGATGCGCCAGCCGGTCATGGCGTAGGACTTCGACACACCGTTGATGGTGAGCGTGCGGTCGATCAGCGCCGGCTCGACCTGCGCCGGCGTCGTGAACTCGAAGTCGCCGTAGACGAGGTGCTCGTAGATGTCGTCGGTCATCACCCACACGTGCGGGTGCTTGAGCAGCACGTCGGTCAGCGCCTTCAACTCGGCGCGGGTGTAGGCGGCGCCGGACGGGTTCGACGGCGAGTTGAGCAGCAGCCACTTCGTCCTGGGGGTGATCGCCTTCTCGAGGTCGCTGGCGGTCAGCTTGAAGCCGTCGGCCATGCGGGTGGGCACCTCCACGGTGACGCCGTTGGCGATCGCCACCATGTCGGGGTAGGAGACCCAGTAGGGGGCGGGGATGATCACCTCGTCGCCGGGGTTGATCGTGGCGAGGAAGGCGTTGAACAGGACGTGCTTGGCGCCGGTGCCGACGATGATCTGGTTGGCGGCGTAGGTGAGGCCGTTCTCGCGCTTGAACTTGTCGGCGATCGCCTTGCGCAGCTCCTCGATGCCGGCGACGGGCGTGTACTTGGTTTCGCCGCGCATGATCGCCGCGACCGCCGCCTGCTTGACGTTCTCGGGGGTGTCGAAGTCCGGCTCGCCGACCGTCAGCGCGATGACGGTCTTGCCCTTCGCCCGGAGGTCGCGCGCCTTCTGCGTGGCGGCGATGGTCGCGGAGGGCTTCACGCGCATCAGCGCGTCGGACAGGATCGACATGGCGGGGCTCCTTGCCGGCCATCGGGCGGGCGCGAGCTGGGGCGCACCGCTGGCCGGGGCGGCGCGGACCATAGGTTCGCGGGGGCGGCAGGGCAAGCCGAAAAGGCGTGGGGGCCGGTCGTGGCGGGCGGCGGCCGGCCACGCGGGCGGGGCGCCCGGTCGCGTGGCCCGCGGCAGCGGCGACGTCACCCATTCCGTGATCGGGCGCCATGCCGTACCACCGCGTTCCACCCAACCGGACGCTCGCTCGCGCGACGCCGACCCCCGAAGGCCAAGGATCGAGACCCCTCAACCATGAACCACCGTAAGCTCCCCGTCATCGCCTGCGCCTTGGGCGTGCTGGCGTCCGGCCCCTCCTTCGCGAGCGTCAACATCGTCAACACGGTGCCCATGTCCGGGAACACGGTGCTGACCGAGCCCCACGCGATCACGCTCGAGTTCACCGGGCCGATCACGCAAGGATCCACCAAGCTCACGATCCGCGACCCCGCCGGCAAGCCGGTGGCGGTCGGCCCGATCGCCGCCGGCACGCGCGGGAACTCGGTCACCGTGCCGATCACCGCGCCGCTTCCCGCCGGCCTCTTCGAAGTCGACTGGAGCGTGAAGGCGCCCGACAACAGCACCAGCCAGGGAACCTTCAGCTTCACCTACAAGCCCTGATCGCGAGCCCGACCCGGGCGGGGCGCACGGCTCGCTCAACCTTCCGCGACTAGGCTGCGAGCCGTATCCCCCGGACCCGCCGCCTTGCGCCCCACCATCGCCCTCCGACGCCTCCGCGCCAGCCCCCGGCTCGACCGGGCCCGCGCCGTCACGCTCGCCGCGCGGGGCCGGCCCGGACGGCTGGCGGCGGCCCTCCGATCCGGCTCGTGGCTCACCCCCGAGCGGGCCCGCGCCTATCCCGCCCTGGTCGGCGGCCTGCTCGCCGTCGCGTTCGTCGGCTTGTGCGCGACGGCGCGCGGCGGCCACGACGCGTTCGGCCACGTGCTGGGCACCGACTTCGTGGGCGTTTGGGTCGCCGGGCGCGCCGTGCTCGCCGGCCACGCCGCCGCCCCCTACGACAACGCGCTGCACGCCGCCGCCCAGGCCGCCGCCTTCGGGCCGTCCGACGGGTTCCTGCCGTGGCCGTACCCGCCCTATTTCCTGGCGCTCGCGGCGCTCGCCGCCACGATGCCCTACCTCCTCGCGCTGGCGCTCTGGCAGGCCACCACGCTCGCCCTCTACCTCGCGACGGTGCTGGCGGCGGCGCGCGGCTCCCACCTCGCCAAGCGCGACCTCGTGGTGGCGGCGCTGGCGTTCCCGGCGGTGGCGGTCAACCTCGGCCACGGCCATAACGGGTTCCTCACCGCCACCCTCCTGGCCGGCGGCGCGTTGCAGGTGGAACGCCGGCCGGTGCTCGCCGGCGTGCTGTTCGGCCTGCTGGCCTACAAGCCCCAGTTCGCCCTAACGATCCCCTTCGCCCTGCTCGCCGGACGCCATGGGCGGGCGGGCGCGGCGGCGGCCGTCACGGTGGCGGTGGCCACCGCGCTGAGCGTCGCCGCCTTCGGCCTCGCCCCATGGCGGGCCTTCCTCGAGGGCCTCGCCTTCACCCGCCACGTCGTGCTGGAAGGGGGCGGGCTCGAACCCTACAAGCTGCAGAGCGCCTTCGCGGCGGTGCGCCTGCTCGGCGGCCCGGTCCCGCTCGCCTACGCGGCGCAGGGCGGCGTGGCGGCGCTCGCCGTCGCCGCCCTGTGCTGGTTGTGGCGCGGTGGCCGGCACGGGACCGCCGGGTCGCCGGTGCGGATGGCCGGCCTGGTCCTCGCGAGCCTGCTCGCGACGCCCTACGTGGTGGATTACGACCTGGTGGTGCTCGGGCCAGCGCTGGCGGCGCTCCTGCCCCTCGTCGAGGGCCCCGTCGAACGCGCACCCGCCTACGGCCGCACCCTGCTGGCGCTCGCCTGGGCGATGCCGCTCGGCGCCCGCGTGCTGGCCAAGGCGGCCCTGCTGCCGGTCGGCGTCCTCACGATGGCGGCGCTGTTCGTTTGGGTGGTCGCCGCACGGCCGGACGAGCGAGGATGATGACCTTTCGCGCGCGTCAAGGTTTTTCTCGTGGGACACGTCGGCATCCTGCAACTGTTTCCTTTCCGCCACGTTGTTGCATTGTAAACGCCTAGGATTCCCATACGTTAACCGTATGTTTGAACCGCTCCTTGGTCTTTGCGTGGCACTTATTCAGCCGTGAGTGAGTGAGGATGTCCATGTCGATCGCCGACCATTTCGACCGTATCCCCGATGCCGGCCTCAACAGGTCCTACGACACGGGCAGCGCACGCCGCCAGTTCCATGCCTCGCTGATGCTCGTGACCCTGATCGCGGTCGTCGCCACGGCACTCGGCGCGCTGGTGCGCTTCGATACCCCCGCGCACCCCGACGCGTCCGCACCGCCGCCGGCCTTCGCGGGACAACTCGCCCGCTGACCTTGAATACGCCCCCTGGCGACAAAACGGTTCCGCTCCTTTAAGTCACGCGGACCGTCACCGTCGAGGAGGGCTCCTTGCCAGCCCGCGAACCATCCGTCCGCACACCCCAACAGGAACCGGCCGTCACGCCGGCCCTCGCTGCCGCTCACGGCCTGAAGCCGGACGAGTACGAGCGCATCCTGGCGCTGATCGGCCGGGCGCCGTCCTTCACCGAACTCGGCGTCTTCTCCGCGATGTGGAACGAGCACTGCTCGTACAAGTCCTCACGCCTCCACCTGCGCACGCTGCCCACCCGCGCGCCTTGGGTCATCCAGGGGCCGGGCGAGAACGCCGGCGTGATCGACATCGGCGACGGCGATGCCTGCGTGTTCAAGATGGAGAGCCACAACCACCCCTCCTTCATCGAGCCCCACCAGGGCGCGGCGACGGGGGTCGGCGGCATCCTGCGCGACGTGTTCACCATGGGGGCGCGGCCGATCGCCTGCCTCGACCTGCTGCGCTTCGGCGACCCGTCCCATCCCCGCACCCGCCACCTCGTGGCCGGCGTGGTCGCCGGGATTGGCGGCTACGGCAACAGCTTCGGCGTGCCGACCGTGGGCGGCTCCACCGCGTTCCACACGCGCTACGACGGCAACATCCTCGTCAATGCCATGGCGGTCGGCCTCGCCCGCGCCGACGCGATCTTCACGGCGGTCGCGACCGGCGTCGGCAACCCGATCGTCTACCTCGGCTCGAAGACCGGGCGCGACGGCATCCACGGCGCCACCATGGCGTCGGCGAGCTTCGAGGCGGACTCGGAGGAGAAGCGCCCCACCGTGCAGGTCGGCGACCCCTTCGCGGAGAAGCTGCTGCTGGAAGCCTGCCTCGAACTGATGGCGACCGGCGCGGTGATCGCCATCCAGGACATGGGGGCGGCCGGCCTCACCTCCTCGGCGGTCGAGATGGGGGCGAAGGGCGACCTCGGCATCGAGTTGGACCTCGACCACGTGCCCTGCCGCGAGCCGGGCATGAGCGCCTACGAGATGATGCTGTCGGAGAGCCAGGAGCGCATGCTGATGGTGCTCCACCCCGACAAGCGGGCCGTGGCGGAGGCGGTGTTCGTCAAGTGGGGGCTCGAGTTCGCGGTGATCGGGCGCACCACCGGCACGCTGCGCTTCGTGGTCCGCCACGGCGGCGCGGTGAAGGTCGATCTGCCGATCAAGGAGCTCGGCGACGAGGCGCCGCTCTACGACCGGCCGCACGTCGCGACGCTGCCGCGGCCGGTGATCGCCGCGGCCTCCGTGCCGGCGCCGATGTCCGACGCCGACGCGCTCGTCGCCCTGCTGGGGACGCCCGACCTCGCCTCCAAGCGCTGGGTGTGGGAGCAGTACGACCACCTCATCGGCGGCAACAGCGTCGGCCGGCCGGGCGGCGACGCGGCGCTCGTGCGCGTCGGCGACGGGCCGAAGGGCTTGGCGCTGACCACCGACGTGACGCCGCGCTACTGCGAGGCGGACCCGTTCGAGGGCGGCAAGCAGGCGGTGGCGGAGGCGTGGCGCAACATCACCGCGACCGGCGCGCTGCCGCTGGCCGTGACCGACAACCTCAACTTCGGCAACCCGGAGAAGCCCGAGGTGATGGGGCAGTTCGTCGGCTGCGTGCGCGGCATCGGCGACGCCTGCCGGGCGCTCGACTTCCCCGTCGTGTCCGGCAACGTGTCGCTCTACAACGAGAGCGCCGGGCGCGGCATCCTGCCGACCCCGTCCATCGGCGGCGTGGGGGTGATCGCCGACGTGTCGGTCGCCGCCACGCCGGCCTTCCCCGGCGCCGGTCACGCCGTCCTGCTGGTCGGCGAAACGCGCGGCTGGCTCGGGCAATCCCTCTACCTGCGCGAGGTCTGCCGGCGGGAGGAGGGCGCGCCGCCGCCCGTCGACCTCGCGGCGGAACGGGCCAACGGCGATTGGGTCCGCGCGCTGATCGCGGACGGGCGGGTCGCCGCCTGCCACGACGTGTCGGACGGCGGCCTCGCCGTCGCGCTCGCCGCCATGGCGCTGGCCGGCCGGGTCGGCGCGAGCGTCGAGTTGCCCGACACCCTGCCGTCCCACGCCTGGCTGTTCGGCGAGGACCAGGCCCGCTACGTGCTCGCCGTGCCGCCGGCGGAGGCCGATGCGGTGCTGGCGCGGGCGGTCGGGGCGGGGGTGCCCTGCCGCCGCGTCGGGACGACCGGCGGCGACGCCCTGGTGCTGGGCACGCACGCCGTGCCGCTCGCCACGCTGCGCGCCGCCCACGAGGACTGGATGCCGCGCTTCATGGCCTGAGGCATCGGCCCGACGGTCGCGCGGACGTCGTGTCGGGGCGCCGAAGGCGAACCAGGGACCGCCCGGACCGCTGATCGTACATCGCGGTTCCCGTGCCCTTCCACCCGTCTACGCGTGTCTCCGACCCCTCGCGGCGGTGCGGCCCGGCGATCGAACCATCGCGCGCCGCTAGAAAGGTGCGAAGGGGCGAAACCGGCGAGGCCCATGGGCTTGCCCTTCCCGCTCGGTGGGACGATCCTTCGCCCGCGGTCGCCGGGGTCCTCGCGCTGTGCGGATACGCATCGTACCAGTCGATCGATGTCGGCGTTCGCTGACATGGTCCCGGCCCGGTGTCGGTGTTCGCTGACACGGTCCCCGCTCGATGTCAGGGTTCGCCGACAAAGGCTCGGCTGCGAGTCAGCGTTCGGCGACATCGTTCGCCGAGCGATGTCGGCTCCGGCCGACAAGCACGCCCCTCCAGCCTCTGCCAGCCGCCGCGCCCTCCGCGAAGAGGGCCGCCAAGCCACCGCCGACCGGGTCGATGACGGAGGCTTCCTATCTCACGCCGCGTTGGCGAGCTTCACCGCGATGCCGGTCGCGCAGACGCGCTCCAGCGCCAAGCCGTGCTCGTCGCGTCCCTCGACCGGCTCGATCACGTAGTCCACGCCCACGATGGCGTCGGCGTCGATGTCCTCGGCGCGCTGGATCAGGTCCGCCAGGACGCGCTCGCGCCAATTGTCCGACACGGGCACGTAGCCCGACGCGTGCCAGGCGGTCGCCGCCTTGATCTTGCCGAGGCGCTGGAGGACGCGCGCGCCTTCGATGACGTCTTTCTCACTCACTAACATCAGCCAGGTGTCTCCGTGGCAACGGGAGGTGTGGGGTGCCAACGCGACGACCATAGGCCGCGAACCCGAACAGAAGATGACCAGGATGGGACGCCGGGGTGTTTCGCGTCGTCGTGAACGGCCTCCCGGGCGGTCTGCCCTCGTCAGTGACGGAAATGCCGCGTGCCGGTGAAGACCATGGCGAGCCCCGCCGCGTCCGCCGCCGCGATGACGTCGGCGTCGCGGATCGAGCCGCCGGGCTGGATCACCGCCGTCGCGCCGGCCTCCGCCGCGCTCAGCAGGCCGTCGGCGAAGGGGAAGAAGGCGTCGGAGGCGACGACCGAGCCCTCCGCCAACGAGGTCGCGAGCCCCGCCGCCGTCGCCGCGTCCCGCGCCTTGGAGGCGGCGATGCGGGCGGAATCGACCCGGCTCATCTGCCCGGCGCCGATGCCGACCGTCGCGCCATCCTTGGCGTAGACGATCGCGTTGGACTTCACGTGCTTCGCCACCGTGAAGGCGAAGCGCAGGTCCGCCCATTCCGCGTCGGTCGGCGCGCGCCGCGTGACCACCCGCAGCTCGCCGTCGTCGACCACCGCGTCGTCGCGGCCCTGCACGAGGAAGCCGCCGCCGACCGGCTTGATGAGCAGGCCGGCGGCGCGCGGGTCCGGCAGCGCGCCGGTCAGCAGCAGGCGCAGGTTGGGCTTGGCGGCGACGATCGCGATCGCGTCGGCGTCGGCGTCGGGCGCGACGATCACCTCCGTGAACACGGCCACGACCGCGCGCGCCGTCTCCACGTCCAGCGTCCCGTTGAGCGCAACGATGCCGCCGAAGGCGGAGGTGGGATCGCAGCGCAGCGCCGCCCGGTACGCCTCCAGCAGCGTCGCGCCCCGCGCCACGCCGCAGGGGTTGGCGTGCTTGATGATGGCGACCGCCGCGCCATCGCGCGATCCACCGTCCCCGAACTCGCCCACCAGTTCGAGCGCGGCGTCGGTGTCGGCGACGTTGTTGTAGGACAGCGGCTTGCCCTGCACCTGCCGCGCGGTGGCGACGCCGGGGCGCCCGCCGCCCGTGGCGTAGAAGGCGGCGGCCTGGTGCGGGTTCTCGCCGTAGCGCAGGCCCTGCAGCAGCGTGCCGCCGAAGGCGCGGTAGGTCGGCGCCTCGTCGCCGCGCAGCGCGAGCGCCATCCAGTTGGAGATCGCGGCGTCGTAGACGGCGGTGCGGGCGAAGGCCTTCTGGGCCAGCCTGTGGCGCATCGGCCCGTCGGTGCCGCCGTGCGCGGCCAGCGCCGCCAGGACGGCGGGATAATCCGCCGGATCGACCACCACGGCGACGTCGTTGTGGTTCTTGGCGGCGCCCCGGATCATCGCGGGGCCGCCGACGTCGATCGCCTCGATGATGGCCTCGGTGGTGCCGCCGGCCGCCACCGTCGCCTCGAACGGGTACAGGTTCACCACCAGCAGGTCGATCGGCTCGATGTCGTGGGCGAGCATCGCCGCCTCGTGCTCGGGGTTCTCGCGGATCGCCAGCAGCCCGCCGTGGACCTTGGGGTGCAGCGTCTTGATGCGCCCGTCCATCATCTCGGGGAAACCGGTGAGGTCGGCGACCTCGCTCACCGCGAGCCCGGCGGCGGTGAGCGCCTTGTGCGTGCCCCCGGTCGAGACCAGCGCGACGCCGTGCGCCGCCAGCCCGCGCGCGAAATCGACGAGGCCGGCCTTGTCGGACACGGAGAGCAGGGCGCGGGTGACGCGGCGCAACTCGCTCGGCATGGCGTCGGTGGTGGTCATCGGTCGCTCATATTTGGCGTCACCCTCTCGGCCCGTACAGCTTGCGCCCGTCGTGGCCGGCGACCGTCAGCGGCACGATCGTGCCCGGCTCGGCGTCGCCGACCGCCACGGGGGTGAAATCGGGGGCGCGCCCGAGGCCGCCGCGCTCGGCGAGCACCGGCAACCGGCGGCCGACCTGGGCGCGCAGGTGCCGGCGCAAAGCGCGGTCGCCGTCCTCGCGCAGGCGGTG
>CAXSDP010000057.1:0-25748 GCA_964235705.1 uncultured Beijerinckiaceae bacterium
CCAGGCCGACCATGAACTAACATCCAACCCGGACCACCCAATGGGGGCCGATCATACCAGCGATGAGGAGCCTCATCATTGTACGCCCCCGTCAGCACAGGACCCCGAAGCGCTCGCCTCGACGAAACCGGCCGCTACAGCTTCGACGATTGCGACGACCTTCATTCTGTTCTTTGCCCCTTTAATCTGAGCGAAGGCCATCAGCAAACGCTGCGCCTCCTTGGTCTGCTCGCCCATGAGCGCGATAAGGCTGTCATCCAGGACCGGTACTCCGCCTTCACCTGAGACCTCGCCGGAGAAAAAGTAGGTGCTGGGCACCTTCAGGAAGGTAGCGATAGACGTGATGCGGCTTGCCGCCACCCGGTTCAACCCCCGCTCGTACTTCTGAATTTGTTGAAAGCTGACCTTGAGATGCTCACCAAGCTCCGTCTGCGAAATTCCGAGTTGCATCCGCCTCACCCGAATGCGCGCCCCGATCATCACGTCCATCGGGTTGACCGTATCCTTCAAGCGAAGACTTCCGACAGGTTGAAAATAATTTACCATATCGTTCTAAGCGTGATCGACCTGGGAAGCCACCCAAGGGGCTTGTTCGTGCCACATCGATGGCCTGTCGCGTGGGTACTGGATGCTACATGAGCTTCCCCAACACGTGCAATGCTCGCTCGAATTCGCTCCGCGCGAGAGGTGCTCCTATAGCCAAGCGAATGGTGTTGGGCGCGCTCCCGATGCCAAAGGCCGAGCCCGGCGTGACGATGACGCCCCTCATCGCCGCCTGTCTCACGATCTCCTGCGCGTGCAATCCTTTGGGCAGAGTGACCCACAGGTGCATCGAGGAAGAATGACAGGACTGCGAAATCATCTCAGGCAGATATTGCCTAGCCATCGCATTTCGAGCGCGAGCTTCCTGCCGCTTGTCGTCCTCCACCGACAATGCGGTCCCGTCTTCGACCCAGAGCGACGCCACGGCAGACCCAAGCGGAGGCGTCGTCCACACGGTGGCCCGGATTGCATCGGTCGCCTGTCTCTCGCGATCGAACGGGATCAACATCCAGCATGCCCTCAGGCCCGGCAGCAGCGACTTCGAGGTCGACCTGATGTGCCAAGTCCTTTCCGGAGCGAAAACCGCGACCGGCGGCGCTTCCTCCTCCATGTTTTCAGCAAGGAAACCGTAGGCGTTATCCTCGATGATCTGGAAGTCCAGCTTTCGAGCGATAGCCGCTAACTTCTCCCGTCGCTGGTTGGACGTGACCACACCGGTCGGATTGTGCAGCGCGGGCATGCAATACAAGGCGGCGATACGATGCTGGGTGGCGATCCGCGTCAGGTCCTGCGGGCGCAGTCCATGCGCATCGAGAGGTACGCCAACGACCTTGATGCCGAGCATTGATGCACACGCTTTGATGCCGGGCCAAGTCAAGGCTTCCACGGCGATGGTATCGCCAGCCTTCGCTGCCATGCTAAGCGCGATGAAAACCGCGTGTTGGGCGCCCGCGCAGACCACGACACGGGATGGGTCGTCAGGCAGGTATCCTGAGCGGGCCAACCAACGGGCACCGGAGGTTCGGTCCGCCGCCCTGCCAGCATGCGGCTGGTAGCCAGCCAGCAGTTCGTAATCACGCGCCAACACGGTGCGGGCCGCCACCTCGTAGCGCTTCGCCAGCCCAGGAAGAGGCATGACGTTGTGAGCGAGGTTGACGACCTTCGGGTTGTCGTTCGCCTCGATCCTGAAAGACGCGACGTCGATGTGCGTCGGCGTTCGAACGAAGCTACCGCGCCCGACTTCGCCGACCACGAGTCCCTTCGCAGCAAGAATATGCATCGCGAGCGACGCCGTGTTGAGGGCGACCCTATGCTGGTACGCCAGATCGCGATGAGTTGGCAGTTTGCTACCGGGTAGCCTGCGCCCGTTCTTGATCTCGGCCTCCAACGTCTCGGCAATCGCTTTTGCTCTTATACTCATCGGCTTAGGTCGCCGCCTCCATCACATTGTCATCGAGACAATGTAATTATTGCTCCGACGCAAAGTAAGTCCTACTTAAGATAGGTCACAAAGCGCCAGTAACAAAGCCGGGTGCATTCGTCATGCCGCAGTATTCACATCAGGGCGCGCAGGAATTTCGCGTCAGGAGCAATCTGTCTGACATCGTTTCTACCCTGAGCCATGACATGGCGGCGGGGGACCGTCTCTACGCATTTTGTAGCTCTGATGTAGATCTGAAAGGCGTCCAAGAGTATGTAGATTTTTCGCAGGAGCCGTACACGAGAGTGACGATCGTCAGTAGCGATCAGTTCGAGCTTGTTCTGATCTGCTGGAAGCCGGGACAGAAATCTGTCTTGCACAGCCATGGCACATCGTTATGTGCATTCAGATGCTTGGAAGGCCAGCTTACAGAGCGAAACTACGGACTCCTGGAAGCCAAGTCCGAATTCGTAAAATGTAAGTCTGAAACTCTTCTACAACCAGGATGCTATTCGGCATCGTACTCCAGTGACGTGGTTCATGAGATAGCCAACGAGTCGGCTCGCAACGCGATCTCTCTGCACGTCTATACCCCACCACTGCAACGCAACACCTTCAGTCACTGACCAGCCTCGCCAACCGCGATCCCATTCTATTGCAATAATACTTCAGGAGCATAGCAATATGTTACAGCATACGCACGTCTTGACCGTCGCCCTGCCAAAAACCATGCAGGCCATGGTCGAGGGTTACATCGGCGAGGAGCTGCACGACATGAACCCGTACTCTGCATCGCCCGCCCTCGCCGAGAAGGCTGCGGGGAAGCTCTGGACGATGTTCGCCTCCCACCCCGCGCGGACTGCGGAGGAAGAGCAATCACTGACCGAGTTTCGCAAGCTCGTCGCGCTCGCCAACTCGGACAAAGACGTGCCGCCGATCCTGCTCAAGAACTGCGCCCGCGAACCCCAGAAGTCCTCCGTGCAGCCGGACGAGACGCGCGGATTTAACTACTCCGGCTCGCAGAAGGACCGAATGAAGAGGTACTTCTTCACTGAATGGTCATCTTGGCTGTTCGCCATCCTTCTTAACCATGAGAACACGATCCATCCTTCCGAGCACGGGGGCAACAACCGGTTCCATCTCGTGTCCCCGATCTCGATGTTCGACAAGACGCTTCGGGACGTCGGCGCCAGCACCGGGGGCGGCAAGTTTCAGCAGCATAGTGACGCCACCGCCTATAACGAGTTCCCTGATCGTATGACCTTCTTGTCGGAACTCGATCGGCTCGGAGCAGATATCACGAGCATCGAGGGGAAGCTTCAGCTATCGAGCGAGCACATCTACGAGCAGATTTTCTGCGGAAAGTATGTTCGCGTGGACGCGACTGTGCTAGCTGGCATCTACAACAAAGATACGGTCACGCACGTCATGACGCCGAGGATGTTGCAGGACGCGTTGAAAACCTTGGGCTATGGACACGCTGAACTCTCCCAATTGGCCGGTATGGCGGTGGCCCACATGGCCGGACCAGCGGACGGTGAGATATCGGGTTACCTCGGCACCATCACGTCGCCCCTGCGGCTCGATCCCGACGGGAACATCCAGGCGACCTGCCTGAACCTAGCCGACGGCAGGATGAAGTATGTCGGGAAGTCCGACGACGAGAGGGCACTCTTCGCGCGCTTCGTGGAGGACGCGAGGTGGGCACCGGTCGAGGAGGTACTTGTCGAGGCCTCCGACATCCTGTTCTTGCCCAATGCCAGCTACAAGTCACAAGCCAACGTCACCCATGGTAGGGGCGCCCTCACCGACAGCGACTATGCGATCGAGATCGAGCCCTCGGTGACGGTCAGGCGGGCTCACTGTCGACAATATCTCACCAGTAGAAGGCGCGACGACAAACCGTCATTCCTCGACGCATTGCGCCATTGATGCTCAGCTCGGCATCGCCGTCCGTCCTCGCCCTATACGGTCTTGTTGCCGTCATTGCTGGCTTCATCGACACGCTCGCGGGCGGGGGCGGTCTCCTGACCGTTCCCGCCCTGCTGCTGGGGGGCTTCTCGCCCTTGCAGACGCTCGGAACGAACAAGCTCCAAGGCGTCTTCGGGACCTTCGTCGCCACTGCCAGCCTCTTTCGTAGAAGCGAGGTCACCGCACTATCGGCAGTTCTTCCATTCTCCATGTCCCTGATCGGAGGTGCTATCGGGGCCGTTGCTGTGCAGCAGGTGAACGCCCGGTCCTTGGACCTTGCCGTGCCGATCGTGCTCGTCGCGATCGCACTGTACTTCCTGCTCGCGCCCAAGGCGGGAAGCGTCGAGCGAAAGCCGCGCCTTCACGAACGCGGGTACTCCCTCTTCGTGCTCCCCAGCATCGGTTTCTACGATGGCTTCTTCGGTCCCGGCACAGGGTCTTTCTACGCCCTGACGGGCGTGTCTCTTCGCGGTTGGGACCTCGTGCGCGCGACGGCCAACGCTAAGCTCTTCAACTTGGCGTCGAGTTTGGCATCATTGATCATCTTCATCCGTGGCGGGCGAGTGATGTGGCTCATCGGGCTAGCGATGATCTGTGGTCAGGTCGTCGGCGCTCGCTTCGGGTCGACCGTCGTCATGAAGGGAGGTGCGAAGGTCATCAGACCGATGATCGTCGTTGTCTGCGTCGTGATGCTGGGACGGTATATGTTTCAGAAAGGGCTATTCTAATATACGGCCGGAGAGGGTTAGAGGGCGATCCGAGGCGGTGGCCAGTCAGCGTTTGGCCGCTGCCTCAAGGCATCAATTCGACGTATTCGCTCCCAGGTGTGGCGGTCGGTTTAACGGTGTACCTGACCCGGCTGCTCGCCTTGCCGCCGGACCGGCGCGACATGCGGCTCAAGGTTTCCGCCCGCGCGAGGTCGCCATCCTTGGCAAGGCGCCCGATGAGCGGCCGCAGCACGATGTCGTAGGTGACCGCGCAGGTCACCCGACGCAGCACAGGGTCGTAGGCTTCCAGGGTGGTGTCATCCTGGAGCGTCACCGCGTCCGTAGCCTCGTCCGGCAGGAGCTTTCGCCCGGCGAAGGTTTGGTAGACGAGCTTGCGCACCGTGCCGCCCGCGTTCGAGCAGGTCTGCAATTGCGGGGGCATGTCAGGGGTCGAAGCCTCCCCGCTGACAGCCCGGACCGGCTTGGCGTCGCCCGGCACGGCGAAGCGGCTTGGGTCCACGATGTAGCCGTGCTCGGTCAGGAACAGCCTCAGGCCGTCCGGAAACGGCATCATGACCTTCTTATCGTCCGGGCACGTGGCGATCGGCCGATCGATCGAGCACGTCTCAGGTCCGAACATCGAGTCCTCCCGGCTGTAGGTCGCCAGCATCGTGGCCCAGGCCTGCTCGCCGCGCCCGGCCAGGATCGCGTCGGCGACCCAGCCAGCCAGGAAGCCATGGGATTGGCGGGTGTCGGCCTCGCCGCTGCTCCCGGCCCAGAACTCGTGAGCGTACAGGTCCTGGAGGACGCGGTGGCGAAGCTCGGGATCACGAGTCACGTCGAGCAGGCTCGTGCCTTGCAGCCTCTTAATCTGGATCGGCGCGACCGAATCCGCGTAGCTGTCGAACGCGTACAGGAAGGCCTGATCGGACGAGGCCAGATAGCTCCACCCCGAGCCGCCGAGGTCCTCGTAATTGTAGCCGCCACCATCGAGCGCGCCCCCATCCACGACCTGCCAGGAGCCGTCCGGCGCCATCGTGGCGATCCTGGTGACGGAGCAGCAGTGCGCTCCCTGCCAGAAGTAGGTGAACACGACCTGCTCCACCGGTGACGAGGGGTCCAGCCGCACGAGGCTGACCGCAGACGCTGGCTTCTCTGCGGAGTTGTCCGCGATGGCGACGTCGAAGGCTGGCTTGCCTTTGTAGGTCGCCTTCAGCGTCGGGTTGAACTGATCATCACCGGCAGCCCGTCTCGACAGATTGAGGATCAGGTCGCCCCTGCGCCAGCTCACGTCGTGCTCGCCGTCATAGGAGATGGTGGCAGAGACGTTGGTCTTCGGCGGCGTCCAAGCCGTCGCCTCGAAGTTGGCACCATGGGTCAGGTAGGCGTCCTTCGGGGCGCCGTGCCGCTTGATCAGATCGTCGAGGAAGCCGCGACCCTGGCCTGCCTGAACTTGGTGCGGACCGCTGATCGCCGCGAACCAGCCGTTGGCCGATCGCACGACGAAGGTGTTGCTCTCCCGCTGCGCGAGGGCGACCGCCACGGCTTGGTCAAGGTCCTGGCGACTGGCCAGCACCGCCCAGAACCAGTCGCCCGATAGGGCGAGCGTGTCGGCGCGGGCACCCTGGAGGAGGAGGACGAGCCAGATTAGGACCGATGTGAGGCGCATGACGTCCGATCGCACGACCGGTGACGGCGGATCAAGGCGTGCACCGTTGCCATCCGGCGCCAGCTTTTCTAAGACGTTCAAAGCGGTAGCGGACCGGCACCTTTGGACGAGACCCTTGAGCGATGTCGACATCCGCCCAGCCGCCGCCTCGGACGTACCGGCGATTCGGGCCGTCGTCGCGGACGCCTACGGGCACTACGTCGAGCGCATGGGCCGCACCCCCGCACCCATGACGGCCAATTACGAACAGATCGTCGGCGACGGGACGATGTTGGTCCTGACGGTCGGTGGCGTCGTCGCCGGGCTCACGGTCCTGAAGATGGGCGCGGACCATCTTCTCGTGAGCAATGTCGCGGTGGCCAGCGCGTACCAGGGCCGTGGCTTCGGGCGATCGCTCCTCGACCATGCGGAGATGCGCGCCTCACGGGAGGGCATTGGCGAACTGCGCCTGTTCACCAACGAACTGATGCACGAGAACGTGGCAATCTACACGAAGCTCGGCTGGGAAGAATATGGCCGAGCTGAGCAGGACGGGTTCCGTCGCGTGTTCATGCGCAAACGCATCGCGAGGCCGGAACGGAGACCGTAGACATCCAACCCGAAGCGCACTCTAGCAGGCTGGCCCTCCCTATATCAGGCGAGCACCACATTCTCGGTCGAGACAACGAAATCGCAAGCATGCAAATCAAGGAACGACTCTTCGTCCGGTCGAACGCGCGCCAAGTATTCAGAGTCTGAGAAGCATCGGGCAAGTGCTTCGACGTCATCGAACCACAACTCGGTTATGCCATCGTACTTGACCGGCGGCATGCCGGGTAAATCGACTGGTATGCCGTGCTGCTGCACATAACGCTTCACAGTTTCCTTGACCACACCAACGGACATGAAGAGGGCAGCGTGGACCATCTTATGATGTTCGATGAATTGAGTGTGCGTCAGACTGGGTTTGCGGGTCAGTAGGATAGTAAACTTGATCATCGTGCTGGCGCAGCTTAGCGACGATCTCCTCCGATTTATGCCTCTTCCTCGTCATCCGATCCGTCCTCGTTGAGGCTCGAAAGCCATACCTCAGGGCGGACCACTTCAAAGGGGGAAGATCATTCGTCGCCGGGCGTTGCCAGGATCGGTCTCATCCGCACGGCATGCGTCACCACATCGTGGTACGCGAAACGGGACAGGAGGGCTTCGTCGTCCTCGCTCGCCGCTGGGTTGTCGAGCGCAGCTTTGGATGGCTGACCCATCGGGCGGCCTGCTGCGCGATCGCGCCGGGCGTCTCGATGTCGCCGCCGGTCGCCTTGCCTTGGCCGCCGTGCTGTCCAGCACCAAGGTTCTGCTCAACCCAGAACCGGCCCGTGCCGCTTCACGGTAAACCCGCTCGAACAGGCCCTCAGGTGGCTCGCCGAGCCGCTTTGCGTCTATGCCGTCGTGAGGAGTTTGGCTAACATAAGAAGGATGCGACGCACCGTTCCAGACGTCATGACAATGTCAGGACTAAGATGCCAAGCGACGTTCAAACGCGTGCCACGCCGTCAGGCAAGCGAGGCGAACCAGCGAGCGTGCCAGGCGGATGGCAGGCGGCCGTGATCGCGGCGCTTTCGGCGTTGCTGGTCGGATACTGGGCGAGGCAGGACCATGGCACGCCCCGTCCGGAGGGGAAGGGTGACGTCGGTCGCATCGCCGACGTCGCGCCGCAGGACGTGCCGTCCGCGCTGGACACGCTGGCGGGGACACCCCGGCAGTTGGCGCAATTCCGCGACCGCGACGCTTGTGGCCGACGGCTTGCCTGGGTGACGATGATGGTCGCGCCGGGCCAAGCACCCGGACGTATCAGGCTGCAATCCGGCAACTACATCTCGCCGGTTTTCGATCTCATGGAAACGCCCGTCCGTGTCGCGCTCCCCTATCCCGCTCCCTACGCAATTGGTCACGGCGTGATCTCGGTGGTCGGCGCGACGACGGCGGCGGTCGTGTCGCTGACCCCGCCTTGGCACGTGCCGGCGCGGGCCGGTGTGGAAGCCCGAGAGGTGACATGGACGCCGACCGGCGCCTGCCCGGGAGCCAACAAATAGGTCTTGGCCGATGAGGTGTCGAATCACCGCCGACTTGACGATGTTGAAGCACCGGACCGAAAAGCGCGCGGCCATTCTCGCGGACGTCCGATGCGATACGTTAACGTGGGACGACCGCGACATGCTGGCCCGGCGGACGGCATGAGGCATCTCGTGGCCAAGCTTGGCTTCATCCATCGCACGCTGTGGCACCGCGAACAAAGCTACCGCTGGGCCGCCCTGCTGGGCCCGCCGCCTCTGCTCGGCTGCGCCGTGGCGGCACTTGCCTGGGCGATCATGCGGCAATCCACGACGCACGCCCCGTCACCGGCGGCCGGTAGCGACGCGCCATGGGCGCATTGGAACAGGCCGGTCGCCCAGGAAGGTCAACCCTTCGCTGAGGCACCCAGCGCGGCCCCGCCGGCCAGCGACGCGCGCGGCGGTTACGTCGGGTTCCAGCCCGGCTGGGTCGGCGCGATCCAACCCTTCACGGTGGACGCGACCTTGGACGTCAACGTGATCGCCTCCGTGCAGGGACGGTTCACGCTCGACCAACCGACCGTACCCTTGGAGCGCATCTTGGATGCCGCGCCGCCGACCGGCTTGTTCGCGGGCACGGGGAAAACGTTCTTCGTCGTCCGGACCGCCGGCCTCTACGCGTTCTCGGCGCGGCTCACCCGGGCGGGGACGCAATCCGCCGATTGCCTGGTCCGGCTCGCCTCCGGCCATCACCAGATGCTGCGGAACGTCGTTCTCAATTCCGCCGGCACCGCGGTGTTGAACTTCGCGCCCACGGAGTTCCGGTTGGAGCCTGGATTGTTCCTCGTGCAGGTCGCGGTGGGATGCTGGCGCGGCGACCACATGGTCGGGACCGGTGAGATGACACTGCTGGTGCGTCATCCCGGCGAGGCGGTCCTGAAGCCGGCGATGGCGGATGAGGTGATCAGACCGGTCCAGCGAGGGGCTGACGGGACGCGCTGACGGTGCCTGCGTGAGGGTGGCTTTTCAGAGGACCCGTCTCGTGAGGAGCAGAAGACGTTCGGCTTCTTCATGAAGGCAGAACGGTTCTTCCCACTTCCTTATCGCTCGACGAGGATCAGGGCGGACATCGATCGCACCTTCTCCGCGAGTTCGACGTTCAGGAGCCGGTCATCGCTTGCCTCGGTCACATACGGCACGTCGTGCGCGTTCAAGAATGCGGTCAGGACATCGATGTTGATAGCGAAGTTGACGTTCTGTGCCGCGCCTTTGTCGTGCATTCCGTAGAATCCAACCACGACACCTATGACATTGCCCGCCCGATCGACGACCGGCCCACCGCTGTTGCCGGGTTGGATCGGCGCGGTGATTTGAACGTGCCTGCTATCGTTTTGTAGCCCAGCCAAAGCTGAGACGTTGCCAACCGTGAAATTTCCTCCGGTGGACAACCGGCCCTGGAGCGGATAGCCGAACGCGGCGATCTCCTCACCGACCCTTACGCCGGCACGCAGCGCCGCCACGTGGTCAGGCGCGAAGTCGACTTTCAGCAAGGCGAGATCATTTCGAGCGTCCCGTGCCAAAACGCGTGCGACGGCCGGTGCCCCCGATCCGCAGATGACCTTTGGGTCGTCGCAGCCATCGACGACATGGGCGTTCGTCACCACGAAACCACCCGCACCAACGAAGAAGCCGGTTCCATTAGAGAGCCCCTTCCTGCCGAGCGGGGGCCCGTCGTCAGCGATGGTCGCGGCCTGGACGTCGGCCAGGGTCAGTTCATCGAGGTCGACGTCGGATCGCCCGATCAGCGGGGCGACCCGCGCGGCCTGCGCCTCGCGCGCGCGTTCGAGGAGCGTCCGGGCCGTGCGGGCGTTGGCGAAGTCGGGCGTCGCGCGGACCCGCTCGAAATACGTCTTCAGCACCGCATCGACGTCCCGCGAAAGGCGCAAACCCTCACGCCGCGCCATCGCGTGGGTGATCGTGAGCAGGTCTTCGACCCCGTAGCTCTTGAACGAGATCGTCTTGGTGAAGCGCGAGGGCAAGCCGGGGTTGCTTGCCAGGAACTTGCCCATCAGGTCCGGGTAGCCGGCGACGATCACGACCAGCCGGTCGCGCTTGTCCTCCATCTCCTTGAGCAACGCGTCGACGGCTTCGCGGCCGAAATCGTGCCCCACGTGACCCTGTTGCTCGGCGAGCGCGTAGGCCTCGTCGATGAAGAGGATCCCGTCCAGCGCGTCGGCGATCTTCTCCTTCGTCTTCAGCGCCGTGTGCCCGACGTAGCCGGCGACCAACCCGGCCCGGTCCGTCTCGACCAGATGGCCTTTCTCCAGCACGCCGAGGTCGCGCAGGATGGCGCCGTAGAGGCGGGCCACGACCGTCTTGCCGGTGCCGGGCGGCCCGGCGAAAACCATGTGCAGCGAAATCGACGCCACCGGCAAACCCCGCTCGCGCCGGACCGCCTCGACCTGCAACCGGGACGTCAGCGTGGCGATCTCGGCTTTGACCGTCTCCAAACCGATCATCTGGCTCAGTTCCTCGAGCGCGCTGATGCCGGAGGTGGCGACGTTCGCTTTGGTGCCGATCGCCGATTGGACGTCGGCCAGGGTCAGTTCGTTGAGGTCGACACCAGGGCCGCCGATCAATGGGGCGACGCGCGCGGCCTGCGCTTCGCGGAAGCGTTCGACGAACGTTCGCGCCGTGCGGGCGTTGGCGAAATTCGGCGACGTGCAGGCCCGCGCGAAGGCGTTTCGCAGGACCTGATCAACGTCCCGCGAGAGGTGGAAACCCTCGCGCCGCGCCATCGCGTGGGTGATCGTGACTAGGTCGGAGGGCGCGTAGCTGTCGAACCGCAGCGTCTTGGTGAAGCGCGAAGGAAGGCCGGGGTTGCTTGCCAGGAACTTGCGCATCAGGTCCGGGTAGCCGGCGACGATCACGACCAGCCGGTCGCGCTTGTCCTCCATCTCCTTGAGCAACGCGTCGACGGCTTCGCGGCCGAAATCGTGCCCCACGTGACCCTGTTGCTCGGCGAGCGCGTAGGCCTCGTCGATGAAGAGGATCCCGTCCAGCGCGTCGGCGATCTTCTCCTTCGTCTTCAGCGCCGTGTGCCCGACGTAGCCGGCGACCAACCCGGCCCGGTCCGTCTCGACCAGATGGCCTTTCTCCAGCACGCCGAGGTCGCGCAGGATGGCGCCGTAGAGGCGGGCCACAACCGTCTTGCCGGTGCCGGGCGGCCCGGCGAAAACCATGTGCAGCGAAATCGGCGTGGTTGGCGAACCTTTCTCGCGCCGGGCCGCCTCGATCTGCAAACGCTGGATCAGCGTGGCGATCTCGGCTTTGACCGTCTCCAGTCCGGTGAGTTGGGACAGCTCTTCGAGCGCGGGAATGCCGGTGACCGTGCCATTCACGATGCGCAGTTTCGAACGAGGCCGCATCTGCCATTGGCCGCCGGCAGCACCGATGACCCGAGGCCATAGGCGAGCGACACTCCAGCCCCAATACAGGTTGGACGAAGCCACCACCAAACCTAGAACAATGTAGCCGAGTCTCGGCGAAACGGAAGGCGTGATCTGAAATGTGGCGAGGATGGCCAGTATGGTCGTGATCAGCATGCAGAAGCTGAACAATGGGGTCGGACCAAAGACGCGCCGAATCAAGTGAGAAATGTTATTCATCTAGCAGGCTAGCAAAAATCACGAAGACATCGCCTTCGAGAAAGGACATTACTCCGCAATAGAAGGAACCGAGAAGCTTTCCTTTATTCACCGCCGTCTTCACCATGCGTGTCCATTCCCCTTCCATGGTTTCACGCGACGAGGTTTAACCGTACGGTCACGCCGATTATCGGTCAAGCGCCGCCGGTCGGGCCAGCAGGGCGTTCGCTTCGAGTCAACGGCGGAATGATCGGCGAGGGATGATCGGGAGGCGGCTCCGATTGCCTGGAGCTGTCCATGAACGCCAAGGCTTCCGTCTCGATGTCCGGTCGCTTCATGGCGCTCAGCGATCCGCGCGAGGGCGTCGTGCTTGCCTTTGCTCTTTGAGGCAGGCTCATGTCAGCGCGCCGCGCTGGCCACCCGAGTCGGTGAGGACGGACACGACCCCCTGGGCGCCGTGATCTCGGCCGGCGCACCGGACTGGCTGCGCCAAGTCCCGGCGGTCGGGACGTTGCGTCGGATCGCGGCCATCTGTCCAGAGGGGGAGGATCGCAGCCCATTCCGAAGGCGGGCGGCCCACCTTGAACGGTGAGCGTTCCCGCCATCTTTTGTCGACATTGATGGTGTGATCAAGGTGACATGGCCTTCTCCCTGGGCGACAGCGAAGTCAGAAACCCTTCGAATGATCCTCTCCGCCCTGCAACGCCACGCCAAACGATGGATGGCTAAACCCATCCTCGAAGTCGACCAACCCCGACGCGAGCCGGACATCGACCGCGTCCGCGAACTCTTCGATGATTCATTTTACGCGGCGACCTATGCCGACGTGGTCCGTGCCGATGTCGATTGCTTCGAACACTACATGCACTACGGCTGGCGCGAGGGTCGCGATCCATCGCCTCGATTTAACACCCTGTATTATCGCGACACGCATCTCAACGGCTCCCTTGTGAACCCCTTGATCCACTACGTGGTCAACGGCGAGACGCTAGGCTTGAGCACGGCACCGCCCGACGCGGACTCCTTCCTCGAACTGCAATGCAGTCTCTGCCGAAATCATTTTTCAGAGTCCGACTATCGGAGCCGGAGCGGTTACGACGGCGACGATGCCTTGTTGCATTACCTGCGTACGGGATGGCGGGAAGGTATCGCCCCCTCATCGCTGTTCGACCCCGAGGAGTACCTGTCGCATCACCAATCCCTGCACGCGCACGACATAAGCCCGCTCTACCATTACGCGTCCCAGCGCCGCGCGTGCGACGAGCCCCGGCTGTCGCCGGACCTGTTTGTCCCGCCCGGTGAAACGACGCTGCTCCGCCGGCTCGAGACACCGACGATGGCGCTGCGACCTCCGCCGGTGATCGAACTCGCGCCCATGCCCAACTTCATCCGTCAGCGGCTGACACCTATTTGGAACATGCCGCATGTCGGCGGCCAGCCCGTGTCGAGCCACCGTTTCGAGAACGTTCACGTGACCGGCGAGGGTCTCGTTTTCAGGGCCGACGGGAGGCTGATCGAGATCACACGCTCGCAGCACATCGATCGCCATATCCGCGAGGGCGCTCTGAAGGTCGCTTTGGCGGAAAAGAACGGCTGCGCGACGATCGAAGCCGGTGTGCTCGCGGAAAGCCGTGGCGCGCGCAATTACGGCCACTTCATCTTGGAAATGTTGCCGCGGGCCTGGTTCGCCCGTTCCCAGCTTGACTGCCGATGGCCAGCAATCATCCAGGGCCATGGCTCACCCATCGAGAACGTCTCGCGGCAAGCCCTTCAAAGCATCGGCTTCACGTCGGACGAAGTCTTGTCGGTGGGACGCGATCCCGTCCACGTCCGCGAACTGATCGTCGTCGACGGGCTGGCGCGACATCCACTCCACCTCTCGGCCGTTGCACTCCGCTGCTTCGACGAGATCGCCGAACGCATACCGGCGGGACCGGTTGGCAAGGTCTACGCGTCGCGCGGTTCCGGTGCGGCGAGGGACTTCGCCGACGAGCCGGCCGTCGCGACCGCTTTGAAGGCGGCCGGCTTCGCGACGGTCGCGACCGGGGGCATGAGTTTCGAGGCGCAAGTCGCTCTGTTCCGCGGCGCGGAGCATGTCGTCGGCGTGAGCGGCGCCGCCCTGACCAATCTCCTGTTCTGCCGACCCGGCACGCGAGTGACCGTCTTCAGCCCAACGAGCGCCTCCGAGGTGCTGTTCTGGCTGATCGCGGAACTTCGAGGCCTGCGCTATCGTGAGGTTCGTTGCGAGGAAGTTGGCCCGCAGCGCGGTAAATTGCCATGGGACCGCGCCCTCGCGATCTCTCCCGAGGAGGTGCTGCGCCTGATTGCTTAGCGAAGACCCAGCCGGCGGAGCGGGATCAACTAGAGGCTGGCGAGGCGATTATGCTGCACCACTGTGCTGCCGCTCGTGTTGTCGCCTTTTCGCAGGAATACGATGTTATGGTAGAAGTGCATGCCGACCAGCGTGCGCTCGACCGCGTTGGCGCTGTATTCGGGGTTGTGCATCTCCTGCCAGTTGAGGCCGTCGATCAGCGTCTTCAGGAAGCCCATGGTCGTGTGCGGCGACGAGCGATCGTGCGTGCTGCCCCCGAAGTGCGGCCAGTACGACGTCTGCGTATCCTCTATGACATACCAGCCGCCAACCTTGACCGCACCCCACAGCATGGAAAAACTCGCCAGCACGTGTTCGCTACGATGGCTTCCGTCATCGATGATGACGTCGAAGCCATCGGGATGGTCGTTCATGAGGGCGGCGACGACGCGCGGATCTGCTTGGGAGCCTTGATAGATGCGGATGCGCTCGCCGGCGAGTGCCTGCTTGGGGCAGGTGTCCAGCCCGATCACCTGGGCGTGGGGGAAGTAGTCGCGCCAGGTCCGCAGCGAGGCGCCGCCCTGCGTCGGGTCGTCGTAGCCGCCAACGCCGATCTCCAGAAGGGTGAAAGCGCTGAAGCGTAGCGCGTCGAGATGTTCAGCGTAGGCGGTCATGTATCGATGGCTGTTCCACTTGTCCGTCCCATGCTCCGTGGCGAGCCGAGCGAGTTCGTCCAAGGGCATTTCGAGTCCCCGCCATCGATGTTTGCGCGTCCGTGGCGTTCTCATGAACCTGAATGGTTTACCTGTCCATGCTCAGCCGATGGCCTCGTAGGGTGTGAGGCCGCGTAGGGTCTTCGGACGGCGCGCGAAGTTATGAGCGGCCACGAAGTCGGTGAGGCGCTGCCGAAGCCGCTCATGGCTGTGGTAGTGGTAGCGCTTGAGGGCCGCCTCCCCCGCCTTCGCGAGGGCAAGCTCCGGGCGATGTCGACGTTGGAGGCGACGGTGCGGCCGGGTGACCGCTCCACGCCGTCCGCTCCACGCCCTCGTGGGGGTCGATGGTTCGCGGACGATCGGGCCGAGCCGTCATCCGGAGGGTTGGCGTCGGACCGTCCACGCGATGGGAACGCGGCGTCCACTCCCGGACGCGGCGGGGCTCAGCGGTAACCCGCCGCCTGCAGCTCGAACAGCGCCGCGTAGCGTCCGCCCCGTGCCAACAAGTCGTCGTGCGAACCGGCTTCCGCGACGCGGCCGGCCTCCAGGACGACGATGCGATCGGCCATGCGGACCGTGGAGAAGCGGTGCGAGATGAGCAGGCAGGTCCGCCCCCTCGACAGGTCGCGGAAGCGCAGGAACACCTCGTATTCGGCCCGCGCGTCGAGCGCCGCCGTCGGCTCGTCGAGCACCAGCACGTCGCCCTCGCGCATGTAGGCGCGGGCGATCGCCACCTTCTGCCACTCGCCGCCCGACAGTTCGACGCCGTCCTTGAAGCGGCGTCCCAACGGCTGGTCGTAACCCAGGGGAAGCCGGTCGATGACGCGGTCGGCCAGGGCGCGCTCGGCGGCGTGGACCACGCGCCCGCGCTCGTCGCGGCGGCCGATCGAGCCCACCCCGATGTTCTCGGAGGCGGAGAAGCTGTAGCGCACGAAATCCTGGAGGATGAGGGCGACGCGGGCGCGCAGCGCGTCGAGGTCGAAGTGTCGGAGGTCGACGCCGTCGATCGTGACGCGCCCCTCGGTCGGGTCGTAGAGGCGCGACAGCAGCTTGACGATCGTGGTCTTGCCGGCCCCGTTCTCGCCGACCAGCGCCACCACCTCGCCGGCGCCGATCTCGAGGTCGAGGTGGCGCACGGCCCACCGCTCGGCCCCCTGGTAGCGGAAGCCGACGTCCTCGAAGCGGATCCCGGAGCGGATCGGCACGGGGAACGGCACGGGTTGATCGGGCGAGCGGATCGCCGGCCGTATGTCGAAGAAGGAGAACAGGTCGTCGAGGTACGCGGCCTGGGAGGCGAGCTGCGAGAAGCCGAGCAGCAACCCTTCCAGCAGGGCGCGCAGCCGCAGCAGGGAGCCGGCGAGGAAGCCGAGGTCGCCCACCGTGATCGCGCCCTCCAACGCGCGCCACAGGATGACGGCGTAGCCGGCGTAGTAGGCGAGCGCGCTGAGCGTCGCGAACAGGCCGCCCCAGGTCGCGCGGCGGGCGGCGAGGCGCCGGGTCTCGCCGTACATCAGCGCGGACAAGGCGGCGAAGCGGGCGGCGAGGAAGTCCTCCAGGGCGAACAGCTTGATCTCCTTGGCCGTTTCGACGCTCGCCCCGAGGTAGCGGAGGTAATCGACCTGGCGGCGCTCGGGCGTGCGCCCGAAGGCCAGCTTGTACCCCTCCCGGTTGAAGTGCAGCTCGCCGAGCGCGGCCGGCACGAGCGCCAGCGCGAGCCCGGCGAGCAGCCAGGGGGCGTAGGCGGCGAAGCCGACCGCCAGCGCCACGGCGGTGACCGCGTCCTGCGCCTGCCCGAACACGAGGGGGAGGATGGAGGAACGGCCGGTGACCTGCCGGCGGGCGCGGTCGAGCCTGTCCTGCTGGTCGGACGACTCGAACTGCTCGAGGTCGAGCGCGGCGGCGTGGCGCATCAGGTCGAGGCTGGCCGCGTCGGAATAGCGCTGGCCGAGCAGGTCCCCCACGAAGCCGCTGGCCCGGCCGAGCAGGTCGGACAGGATGCCGAGGCCGGCCTCCGCCAGCACCAGCGCGGCGACGTGGGTCAGGTGGCCCGCCGCCAGCCGGTCGGCGGCGTGCGGTAGTCGCGATTCCCGCACCACGGCGTCGATGATCAGCTTGCCGACGTAGAGCGCCGCCGTCGGCAGCGCGGCGCGCGTCAGGCGCAGGCCGACCGTCGCCAGCGTCAGGCCCGGGCTGGTGCGCCACACGAGGCGGAACAAGCGGGGGAGGTTGCGCAGGGCGCCGAGGCGATCGTGGAGGGCGAGGGTCACGGCGCGGGGGAGTGGCATGCGCAACCTCTACAGGCGGCACCCGTTCGCGCCTACGCGTGTGAGGGTGTTCGCGCGTGCGCGGGGGGACGGGAGGTCGGCGAGGTGGTGATCGAGCCGGAACGCTATCGCTTCGAGGGTGACGGGCTGTTCCCGAACTCCCGCTTGCCGGCGCTCGTCCACCGCCGCGCCTTGCCGGCCGACCCCGAGGCGATGACGGCGGCGTTCGCCGCCAACGGCTGGTCGAACGCCTGGCTCGACGGCATCTTCACCTATCACCACTTCCACAGCCTCGCGCACGAGGTGCTGGGCATCGCCGACGGCGCGGTGCGGGTCATGCTCGGCGGCGAGGCCGGACGGGTGGTCGCGCTGGAGGCCGGCGACGTCGTCGTCGTCCCGGCCGGGGTCGCCCACCGCAACGTCGGGCAGTCCGGCCGCCTGCGGGTCGTCGGCGCCTATCCCGGCGGCGCGGACTACGACACCCGTCGCGGCGACCCGGCGGCCTACGGGGCGGCGCGGACGGCGGCGGCGGCGGTTTCGCCCGACGTGAGCGACCCCGTGACGGGCGGCAGCCTCGCGTCCCTGTGGGGGCGGTTTTAGGGCTCGTCGAGCGCGCAGGGGTGGCGGCACGCATGGCGGCGGCGGCGCGCATGACCTATCCCGGGCGATCCCGGACCCGATCGCGGCGGATTGATCCTTGCCAATCGCATCGTCCTCGCACAGGTCTCATCGATGGCGTCGCGCGGCGCACCGGAGGAGCACCATGGAACTCGACCTGACCAGCGACAACCACGCCGGCGGGTCCGCGCCCGTGCTCCGGGCCATGGGCGCGGCCGACGGCGGGTTCGCCCGCGCCTACGGCCAGGACGACGTGTCGGCCCGCGCCCTCGATCGGTTCCGCGCCGTGTTCGGGTGCGACCTCGCGGTCATCCCGGTGCCCACCGGCACGGCGGCGAACGGGCTGGCGCTCGACGCCGTGGTGCGACGGGGCGGCGTTATCGTCGGCCACGACGACGCGCACATCTTCAAGAAGGAGGCCGGCGCGCGCGCCTTCTTCAACGATCATGCCCGCACCGTCCGCCTGCCGTCCTTCGACGGGCTGGTGCCGCTGGCCGCCGCCGAGCGGGCCTTCGCCGACCTCGATGGCGCCGAGCCGGCGATCCTCAGCCTCACGCAGAGCACCGAGCGCGGCACGCTCTACGCGCCCGAGGCGCTGGCCGCCCTGGGCCGCGCCGCGCACGCGCGCGGCGTGCGGGTGCACATGGACGGGGCGCGCTTCGCCAACGCGGTGGCGGCGCTCGGCTGCGCGCCGGCCGATGTGACGTGGCGGGCCGGCGTCGACGTGCTCAGCTTCGGGGCCACCAAGAACGGCGCGCTCTCCACGGAGGCGGTGGTGATCTTCGATCCCCAGGGTGCCAACGCCCCATTGGTCGAGCGGGCGCGCGCCGCCTGCGACTGGTTCGGCTACACCGCGTCCAAGGGGCGCTTCGCGGCGGCGCAGCTCGACGCCATGCTGGCGGACGGGCACTGGCTGGCCCTGGCGCGCCACGCCAACGCGATGGCCGGGGCGCTCGCCGCCGGCCTCGCCGCCCTACCCGGCGTGCGGCTCCCATTCGAGACGCGGACCAACCAGGTCTTCGCCGTGCTGCCGGCGACGGTCGACGACCATCTCAGGGCGAGCGGCGGACGCTACTACGAGTGGACGCACCGGGTGCCGGACGTGGCCGCGACGCTGGCGCCGGACGAGCGGCTGATCCGGTTGATCACCTCGCACGCGACGCCCCCCTCGCTGGTGGAGGCGTTCGTGGCGCGGGCGAAGGCCGGGGTGATGACGGCGAGAGTGGGCGTGCCCGCGTGAACGCCGGGCCGGCGCGAGCGGTCCGCCTCGACAGCCCCGCCCGCGCCCTCTAACCTCGGGCGACCCTCGCGGAGCGACCCCCATGAAAGTCTCCCTGATCCAGATGAACTCGGTGGCCGACAAGCCGGCCAACATCGCCGCCGCCACGGCGCTGATCGAGCGGGCGGTGCGCGAGGAGCGGCCGGACTGGATCGCGCTGCCCGAGTGCTTCGACTTCCTCGGCGCGCACCGGGCGGACAAGTTCGCCGCCGCCGAGGTGCTGGGCGAGGGGCCGGCCTACGAGGCGATGCGGACCCTCGCCGTGCGGCACAAGGTGTTCATCCACGCCGGCTCGATGCTGGAGCGGGCGCCGGAGGGAGACCGCATCCACAACACCACGGTGGCCTTCGACCGCACCGGCCGCGAGGTCGCGCGCTACCGCAAGATCCACATGTTCGACATCGACACGCCCGAGGGCACGAGCTACCGCGAAAGCGCCTCGTTCAAGGCGGGATCGAGCGTCGAGACCTACGATTGCGAGGGCGTCACGATCGGCTGCGCGATCTGCTACGACCTGCGCTTCCCCGCCCTGTTCGCGGCGCTGGTCGACAAGGGCGCGCAGGTGATCGCCCTGCCCTCCGCCTTCACCCTGCAGACCGGCAAGGATCACTGGGAGGTGCTGTGCCGCGCGCGCGCGATCGAGACGCAGACATGGTTCTGCGCGCCGGCGCAGACCGGCACGCACACCATCGGCACGGAGCGCCGGCAGACTTACGGGCACTCGATGGTGGTCGATCCGTGGGGGTTGGTGGTCGCGCGGGCGTCGGACGGGCCGGGGGTGGCGAGCGCGCGGCTCGACGTGGAGCGGGTGGCGACCGTGCGCAAGAACATGCCGGTGCGGAGCCACCGGGTGCCGCTGGGATGAGGCTGGGCGTCCTCGCCCTCCGCCTCGCCCTCGCCTTCCCATCCTTCACCGGCTCGGTCTGCGAGGCTTCGGCCGCCGGCACCTGGATCCGCGGCGAGACGGCGGACCCCGGCTCGCTCGACCCGCACAAGACCTCCACGTCCGTGGAAGCCCACGTCCTCGACGAACTCTACGAGGGGCTGACCGTCTACGACGGGCGCGGCCAGCTCCAGCCGGGCGTCGCCGCGCGCTGGGACGTCAGCCCCGACGGGCTCACCTACACCTTCCACCTGCGCCCCGACGCGCTCTGGTCCAACGGCGCGCCGGTGACGGCGGACGACTTCGTGTACTCGTTCCGCCGCCTGATGGACCCGCGCACGGGGGCCGGCTACGCCAACATCCTCTACACCGTGAGGAACGCGCGCGGCGTCAACACGGGCGGGATGCCGTTGGAGCAACTCGGCATCCGCGCCCTCGATCCCGCCACGCTGGTCATCACGCTCGAGCACCCGGCGACCACCTTCCTCGACCAGCTCACCCACTTCACCGCCATGCCGGTGTACCGGCCGGGCGTGGAGCGCTGGGGCGACGCCTTCGCCCGCGCCGGCCGGATGGTCGGCAACGGGGCGTTCGTCCTGGAGGACTACGTGCCGGGCGACCGCCTCGTGCTGGCGAAGAACCCCCGCTTCCACGACGCGGCGCACGTGTCCCTCGACCACGAGGTCATCGTGCCCATCGAGGACCGCTCGGCCGGGCTGCGGCGCTTCATGGCCGGCGAGGTCGACAGCTACAACGAGATCCCGATCGATCAGGCGGCCTTCATCCGCTCGCACCTCGGGTCGGCGTTCAAGCTGACGCCGAGCCTGGGCACCTACTACTACGCCTTCGACACCACCCACCCGCCCTTCGACGACGTGCGCGTGCGCCAAGCGCTCGCCATGGTGATCGACCGCGCGTTCCTGGCCCACGTGATCTGGGGCGGCACGGCGCTGCCCTCGACCTCCTTCGTGCCGCCGGGCATCCCCGGCTACGGCGCGCCGACGGCCGCCGCGTGGGCGAACGAGAGCCAGTTCCGGCGCGAGGACGAGGCCCGCGCGCTGATGGCGGCGGCCGGCCACGGCCCCGACCACCCGCTGCACCTCACCTTCCGCACGAACCAGTCGGAGAACAACCAGGCGACGGCGGTGGCCATCGCCGACATGTGGCGGGTGCTCGGCGTCACCACCACCTTCATCGTGACGGACGCCACCACGCACTACGCGTTCCTGGCCTCCGGCCAGCCCTACGACGTGGTGCGCTCGGGCTGGTTCGCCGACTTCCCCGACGCGCAGAACTACCTGTTCCTGGGCGAAAGCGACAACAAGGGCCTGAACTACGCCCACTTCCACGATCCCGCCTACGACGCCTTGATGCGGGACGCGGAGGTGGAGCCGGACGCGACGCGCCGCGAGGCGATCCTGCACCGGGCGGAGGCCATGCTGCTGGCGCGGATGCCCTACCTGCCGCTGCTCAGCTACGAGGCGCCGAACCTCCTCTCGCCGAAGATCGGCGGATGGATCCCCAACATCCTGGACCACCACCCGGGGCGGGAGATCAGCAAGGAGTGAGGACGGGCGGTCGGGTGGCGGCCCCTTCATCGGTTTCCTCATGAGCGCGTGCGCGAGCCAGTGGGGGCACGGTTGCCGGGATCATGATTATCCGGTAGATAAACCTTAGTCAACCCGCTGTTCCGGTTGCCTTACCGAGACAGCCGTCCGCCGCGTCCCCTGACACCAGGCCTTGCCAAAGTCAGCGTCCGTCGACCTGGGAGCGGACCCGTGTCAGCGTTCGGTGACCCCGAGGCGTGCCATCGTCGCGGACGGCGACACGCGCGTCTCGGATGTCGGCGATGGGCCACATGACCCCATCGACCGCTCGTTCGCGGGCGCGGCGTCGACGCGTCGCCGATGGCCGTGACCATCGCTGCCCTCAGTACGCGGATTCCGCCGCGCGGCGGCGCTTGGCGGCGGGACTGCGGTGGCGGAGCAGGCTGTCGAGCCCGAAGCTCGCGCCGTAGCCCTCGACCGCCATGGTCACCATGATGACCAGGAGGAACGCGTAGGACCACGGCCACTCGCCCGGCGCGTTGTAGAGGCCGAGGAACAGGCTGAGGATGAGCAGCGCGGCGAGTGCCGAGACGACGCGGGTGTAGAGGCCGATGAGCAGGAGGATCGCCACCACGACCTCGAAGCCGTAGAGCGCGAAGGCGAAGGGCGTGAAGGCCGGCAGGACGACGCGCTGGACCAGCTGCCCCTGGATCGCGAAGGCGGAATGGGTGACCTCGGACATCGTCCAGAACCTGAGGCCGCCGGTGTCGGTGGGGAACTTCCACAACGACTGCTGCCACCAGAACGAGCCGATGGTGAAGCGCACGAGGAAGCGCCACAGGTGGACGCCGAACCCCGCCCCGTTCGCCGGACCCGGCACGCTCCGCGCCGCGATCACGGCGATCACGATCGAGCTGATCGCCAGCAACCAGTAGACGATGTGGAGGGCGAAGGGCTCGGCGTAGAACGGCTTGGTGAGGAAGTCCGTGACATGCGTGACCGGGTTCGGCATGGGGCGCTCCAGGAAACCCGCGCGGGCACAGGAGGAAACCTGCGCGGGCACAGGTTCCGCCATTGGGTGGGGATGTGCCACGCGGACCGGGCGCCGTCCATCCCGCAGGGGAAGCGGTCGTTGGGGCTCGCCGCCGAAAACGGGCGGGACCACGGAGGCGAACGTCCGCGGGGCGGGGACATGACCGTTCGCCGCCGGGTCCGGCCGTGTTGGCGCCGCACGTCGCGAGCCCCGGACGCGCCACGAACGTGCGGAAAGGAAGGTGAAGGGGCGAAACGAGCGTCCGCCTGAAGTGTACCGGGGCGGGAATCACCGCTTCACCGTTCGTCTTCAAGCTTAGAATAACATCCAAGCTGACGCGCCCGCGCCGGCAACTCGGAGTGAGGTCTCCCCAGTCCACCATATCGGCTCCAAGAGGCCGTGAAGACTAACGCGTCGTGGAACGACAGCAGCGTCAGCGCATCCGAAAAGGAAGTGTCATCTCGGGGCCGCCGCTCAGGCGTTTTCCCTAGATTTCGGGCGTGTCGGGATGAGTACACTTGAGTTCCGCCCTGTGACATCGAACGCTTGAAGCCACGAGCGGCGTCCTGTATGGCCACGTTGGGGACGGGGGCGGACGAGATGTCTCGCGACAGTGGAAGCAGGATCCGTCGCCATTTCGAGCTTTCCCTGGCGGCGATGCGGGAGGCGATGGCCGACGCGACCCTCATCGAGGGTTGCCAGCGGATAACGGAGGCCTTCGTCGCCGCGCTGCGGGGCGGGGGCAAGCTGCTGTTCGCCGGCAATGGCGGCAGCGCCGCCGATGCCCAACACATCGCCGGCGAATTCGTGTCGCGCCTGAACTTCGACCGCGCCCCCTTGGCGGCGATCGCGTTGACGGTCGACACGTCCGTGCTCACGGCCGTCGGCAACGATTACGGGTACGAGCGCATCTTCGAACGCCAGGTCCTCTGCCTCGCCAACCCCGGCGACGTGTTCGTCGGGATGTCGACCTCGGGCCGCTCCGAGAACATCCTGCGCGCGCTGAGGGCGGCGCGGGAGCGCGGTGCGACCGCCGTCGGTTTCACGGGATCCAGCCCCGGCGAGATGGACGCCTTGTGCGACCTCATCCTCGCCGTCCCCCACGCGTCGACGCCGATGATCCAGCAACTGCACATCACCGCCGCCCACGCGATATGCGGCGAGGTCGAGGCGGAATTGTTCGGGCACCTCACTTGAGGCCGATCACTTGAGGCCGTTCACTTGAGGCATCTCGCTTGAGGCGCGCCGATCCTTCCCTCGCCAGGCAGGCCGTCATCCTGTGCGGTGGCATCGGCAGCCGGCTCGGCGACCTGACGCGATCGACGATCAAGCCGCTGCTGCCGGTCGGCGGGACGCCGTTCCTGGAGCGGCTGCTGCTCGAGGTCGCCCGCTTCGGGATCGAGCGGATCCTCTTCCTGGCCGCCCACCGCTCCGGGGACGTCGAAGCCTTCGCCGCCGCGACGTGCCCGAGGCTCGGGTTGCGGTACGCCGTCGCCGTCGAGCCCGACCGCGCCGGGACGGGCGGTGCGCTCTGGCACGCGCGCGATCGGCTCGATCCGGTGTTCTTCCTCTTCAACGGGGACAGTTGGTTCGACATCAACATCCTCGACCTCGCGCGACGGCTCGGCGAGGACGACGACGTCGCGATGGCGTTGCGCCACGTCGACGACGCCGCGCGCTACGGCGCCGTCGCGTTCGCCGACGGCCGGGTGCGCCGGTTCGAAGAGAAGACCGGCGACGCGCGGCCGGGGCTCGTGAACGGCGGCGTCTACGTCGCGCGCGACACGCTCGTGACGCAGCTTTCGCCCTCCTGCTCGCTGGAGCGGGACGGGCTCGCGCCGCTGGCCTCGCGAGGCAGGGTCGCCGGCGCGCGATACGAGGGTTTCTTCATCGACATCGGCGTGCCGGAGGATTTCGCGCGCGCCCAGGTGGCGGTGCCGGCGGCGCGAACGCGCGGTGCCGTTTTCCTGGACCGTGATGGCGTGTTGAACGAGGATCGCGGCCACGTCGGCGAGATCGAACGGTTCCACTGGCTGCCCGGCGCGCGGGAGGGGATCAAGGCCATCAACGACCGCAACCTCTTCGCCTTCGTCGTGACGAACCAGGCCGGCGTCGCGCGCGGCTTCTACGACGAGGCGAGCGTCGCGCGCCTGCACGCCCACATGCAGGCGGAGCTGCGGATGATCGGTGCCCACATCGACGCGTTCCGCTACTGCCCGTTCCATCCCGAGGGGGTGGTGGCGGCCTACAGGAAGGCCTCCGATTGGCGCAAGCCGGCGCCGGGCATGATCCTCGACCTGCTCGCGACTTGGCCGGTCAACGAGGGCGCGAGCCTGATGATCGGCGATCGGGACGGCGACGTCGAGGCGGCACGCGCCGCCGGCATCGACGGGTGGAAGATCGGCGACGGCGTGACGCTGGCCCAGGCGCTCGCGAGGGCGCTCGCGATCGGCCGGTCGTCCGACGGGCCGCGCGCCCTCCTCCAACCACTTGGGGGGGATGATCGCGACGCCGGTCACGGGGACCATGGCGGACCAGCCCACACGCGAAGGATCGAGGGGACGACATGACGACGCTTGAGCGGGATATCGATGGAAGGCGCCTCGCCAACCCCGAGCGCACGAAGACGTGGCTGACCTTCCACGGCCTGCGGCACCACATCACGAGTTCGGCCGTCTACGACAGCCTGTTCGTGCCCAACGTGCTGGTGGAGGAGTTCGCCGACATCGAGTCGGTCGTCGAGGGCCCCGACCTCAACGAGGGGACCTGCCTCGTCAGCAACGCCGACAACGGCGTGGTCTACCTCGTCTTCGGCAGCCCGGCCATCAACATCCGCAAGCACGCCATCGAGACCTACGAGACGTTCAAGGCGCTCGGCTTCGACGACGCCCTCGTGCGCCTGGTGCCGGGCCTGGTGCTCAGCGCCATCCCGTCGGGACGCCCGATCCGCTTCGAGGTCCCGGCGTAGGTTTGGCCTTTGGCCGCATCGTGGACGCCCTCGCCCCTTCGCCATCGAACGGGCGGCCCGGAGCCGACGCGCATGGTCCAGCCCGACGCTTGGGAACCAAGGTTGGGGTGGACGCTGGCCTCACGCGGGGACGAGCGGGCACACACAT
>CAXSDP010000058.1:0-25277 GCA_964235705.1 uncultured Beijerinckiaceae bacterium
TTGAGGCTCGAAAGCCATACCTCAGGGCGGACCACTTCAAAGGGGGAAGATCATTGCCGCCGACACCCGTGAAGGTGCACCGCGTTTGATAGGAGCCTTCCCCGAACACATCCTTGACCAAGGCTTCGACAAAATCTTCTAGGCCACGACCCCGCTTCTGGCCCTGGATGGCGGAGCCCCGGCCGGAGCGCAGCCGCTCGACCAGGATGTCGCTCCAGACCAGCTCATGGTTCACGGTATCGGCCATCCTGGCCGGCAGTTCTAGGCCCTCAAGGGCATCAAGGAAGGCTTCGCGATACCCCTGGTAGCGTTTAACGCCGATCCCCGGCCAAGAACATCGCGTAGCGCAGCCTCCATGCTGTCCTTCGACAAGGCCAGGAACAGGCGCGCGCACAAAATACCCTCCTCGAAATTATCGTCGAGCAGTTGGGCTATATCCCTTTCGGCTATAAGCTGGCTTTTTCACAATGGCAGTTAGCCGCGCAATGGCGCTTGCAGCCGTCTCGTCCATCCATTCGACTGCGAGTGGGCTTAGGCTATCGACCACCTCGTCGAGGGTCTGATCGTAAACCCGCATCAACGACCCACGATCAGGTATTCGGTCACGCTGGCCCGCTCGACGGCACCATGCGTCCCAAAATGATATCGGTGCGGCCTCTCAAACACCTGAACGGATCCGCTGTAGCGGCGCAGCAGTTCTTCAAGCTGGTTGAGGTCTGGATACCCATTCGAGCTGTAGGACAGCACGATCGTGCTTTTGGCGAAACGGGCAAACATACGATCGAAGGCTTCGATGGCCGTTCGGCGATAGCTGAACGGTGTGTAGCGCTTCGCAATCTTTTTAACTTTAGTCGAGGTGTCGATCGGCAAGCCCTGCCAATAGCAGGACAGTCGTTCAAGAAAGTGATACCGTTTGATATAACAGTTATCATCAGCGCGCGGTACATAAGGAGGATCTAGGTAGACCAGATCAACCTTGCGTCGGGGCAGCTCGAAGACATCAGAGCGGACCGCTCTGTTTTTGCGGCCATTATCGAACACTGCGCGGTTGAAAACCTCCACCTGTTCAAGGAAGTGCTCCTCTAGAGAAAGACGGAGGTCACGGCGGCCATCGTCGTAACGGGAGAGGTCACCCGATACCGTGAACACGCCTCGCGGCTGCCGTTTTAAGCAGGATCGGAACAGCGCAGCAAAGGCCAGGGCCTGTTCGTAAGGACTCTCCAGCTGGCGGATATTTCCGGATATATTGTCGAGGAAGCGAAGGTCTTCTATTGTATAAAAAACGCCGCCGAAGGTGGTCTCAATAAAACAATGCGTGTTTGGCATTCGATTGAGCAGACGCCGAACGGCCTTGCCGTCGAGATGGTAGTGACTGTTCTCGATAGTGGCGCGTGCCATCAAGCTGGAAAAGTTAAGGTAGTCAGACGCAACCACGCGGCGACCCATTGATTTCATCAAATAGGCCACACAGCCTGTTCCTGAGAACGGATCACAGGCACTCGAAAAGTCGAGACCGTCTAATACTTTATATATCCACGGCAGCAGCCGTTTCTTTGAGCCCATGTAGCGCAGCTCTGGATATGCTTCGGCACGCGCGAGCGCGGCGCTATTTGATTTGGGCGGCCTGATTGGAACGACCTTCCCAACGTCCTTTTCTTTGAGACCTGTGACACTCATTCCATCGTCATAAAAGATTGAAGGTCTTAGCGGAAGCTTGCATGACACAAGCCCCACAGGTTTGAGGTTCGGCTTATCCCGGTGACAGACAGGTAAGTTCGACTCTTCCCACTGCCGCGCGCCGAGGCACCGCCTTGGACCGCTGACGCTATTGAAGGCTGACGTCTTCGCGCGCGACGCCCCCTCGGTCGCAGCCGACCTGATCGGCTGCGACCGAGGGGGCGTCGGCGGCCTCATCGTTGAGACGGAGGCGTATGACCGAGCCGATCCCGCCTCGCACAGCTTCGCTGGGCCGACACGGCGCAACGCGGCGATGCTCGGTTCCCCCGGACGCGCTTACGTCTACCGCTCCTACGGCCTGCACTGGTGCTTCAACATCGTGTGCGCGCCGGGTTCCGCCGTCCTCGTGCGAGCCCTTGAGCCGACGGTCGGGCTTGTAGCGATGCGCGAACGAAAGGGAAGTCCGCAACACGCATGCTGTGTTCCGGCCCTGGCCGACTGTGCCAAGCTTTGGCGATCACCGGTGCACACGATGGTCGTGCCCTGGATGATCCCCGATTCGCCCTGACGGAGCATGGCCGGCTCGTGAAGGTCGCGATGGGAGCCCGCATCGGGATCACACGCGCCACCTAAACGCCGTGGCGGTTCATTCTTGCCGGCTCAGCGTTCGTGAGCCGTTTACTCAGACTGGCTTACGCGAGGAACAGAAGGATTATTCCAAAACCACCCGGATATCTAGCTGGGAATGTGGGTTTTGCTGTGGGGTAATGCTCTGCGGAAATGCTATTTCACGAACAAAAACAATGAGTTAGAACGGTTAGGTGGCGGAGGGAGCGGGATTCGAACCCGCGATACGGTTTCCCGTATACACACTTTCCAGGCGTGCGCCTTCAACCACTCGGCCACCCCTCCATTCGACGGTTCGACGCGTGGGAGCGTCAGCGTCTCACGCGATCCGGGTCGCCCTGGCCGTCTCGCGTGAGATTCGGCCGGCGCAACTCCTTTGCGGAGCGCGCACTATAGTCAGGCCAAGCTCGGGCGCAAGCATTGGGGCTAGGCGTGCCGCGGTCGAACGCGCGGGGCCCGGGGATCGGCGGCTCACTTACCGGCCATGACGGCGACGCCAGCGGCGATGATCAGGGTGCCGGCGACTTTGCGAACGGTGAAGCTCTCGCCGAGCAGGAGGAACGAGGCGAGGGCCACGACCACGAAGCCGACGCCCAGGAACGGGTAGGCGAAGGACGCTTCCGTGCGGCTCAGCACCAGCAGCCAGAGGACGAGGCTGATGGCGTAGCAGGCGAGGCCGCCGACCACGCCGGGGCGCAGCGCCACGTCGAGGAGGAAGCCGATCCCCGTCATGCCCACGGGGAGCCCGGTCCGCATGCCCAGGCGCAGCAACAGCTGCGCGGCGGCGTTGAGGCCGACGCTGGCGAAGATCAGGACGAAGACGCCGAGCGTTGGCCTCACGGCACGCGCCTCACGAGGCGATCTTCTCGCGCACCGGCTTGACGCCCTGGTCGATCCAGGCCCGCGCGAAATGGGTTATCAGGGTCAGCGAGGCGTCCGCGCCGTTGCCGTGGCCCTTTTCGAAGTCGTTCTCCACCCGGCCGAGCTGGTTGGTGACGTGGGCGAGGCAGAGCACGGGGTGCCCGGTCGAGCGGGCGAAGGCGTAGAGGGCGGCTGCCTCCATCTCCACCGCCACAACGCCGGTCGCGGCGCGCGAGGCGATCGCGCTCTCCGTTTCGCGGAACGGTGCGTCGGTGGTCCAGGACGCGCCCCGGTGCACCTCGTGGCGGGTGGCGGCGAAGGTCGCCTCCGCCAGTCCGGCCACCGCCGGGTCCGCCTCCGCCCACAGGGAGGCCGGCAGGTAGTGGTAGCTCGTACCCTCGTCGCGCAGGGCCTTGTCGATGATGATGTGGTAGGGCGGCGGCCCGAGGTCGACGATCTGTCCGGCCGACGTGATGCTGACGAGCAACTCGCAGCCGGACACGAACGCCTGCTCGGCGACCAGCACCGCGAAGGAAGCCCCGACCGCGTGGCCGATCACGCCGTAGCGTTCCCCGTCCCGCTCCCATTCCCACAGGCGGGTGTGATAGCAGGCCCAGGTCGGCGACCGCCGCGCCCCATATACCGCCTGCACGTGGTCGACGATGTCCCCGTCGGGGTCGAGCAGGCAGACCGGCGGCACGAGGCCGGAAGCGAGTCGCTTCTGCCGGCGCGCTTCGCGCAACATGTTCTCGGGCCGGAAGGCCGAGGGCTCGGCGAAGTCGTTGCGCTGCAGCAAAGGCGCCTGCGCGGCGGCTCCCGGAATCATGGTCAGGCTCCCCTTGGTTGACGGGCGACGCGCACGAAGGTGGCGACGATGCGCGATCCGGCACGAAGCGTGCCGGACAGCGTGCCGGCGACCTTCGACGTGCCCCCGGTGCGGCAGCGGGCCGGCACCGGGAGTTCGAGGATGCGGAGGCCGGCGCGCGCGGCCTTCATCTGCATTTCCAGGTTCCACCCGTAGGTCATCTCGCGCATGCCGAGCGACAGCAGGGTTTCGCGCCCGATCGCGCGGTACGCGCACATGTCGGTGTAGCGCGTGCGGTACAGCAGCCGGATCGCCGTACCGAACGCATGGCCGGCCGCCACCTGGTGCCAGCCCATGCTGCCGGGTTCGCGGACGCCGCGCACGCGCGAGCCGATGACGAAGTCGTGGGTGCCGGCCATGATCGGCGCGGCCAGCGCGGCGATCATGGCGGGGTCGTCGGCGCCGTCGCCGTCCATGGTCACGACGATGGCGTCGTTGGGCGCGGCCTCCGCCGCCTTGAGGCAGGCCCGGCCGTAGCCGCGGCCGACGTCGAGCACGGTGGCGCCGGCCCGCTCCGCCACGGCGCGCGTCGTGTCCGTGCTGCCGCCGTCCGCCACGATCACCTGCGCGACGACATCGCGCGGGATCTCGCGCAACAGCGGCCCGATGGAGCTTTCCTCGTTCAACGTCGGGATGGCCACCACGATGGGGCGAGACACCGTCGAAGGCTCGATCAGGGGTTCGATCCCATCAAAGGCTCCAGCGCAGGCCACAGCTGGCGCAGGCCTTCGGCGGCGCATCCGACAGCAGCGCCTCCCGGAAGTCGGTGTAGGCGGCACCGTTCCAGATGTCGCGCAGGCTATCCTGCGTGGCGTCGCCCAGCGTGTAGTTCTCGTAGCCGCGCTGGGAGAACGGCGCGATGCAGCACGGCAGCGCCCGTCCGTTGGCGGTGAAGTACATGACGCTCCACGGCCGCCGGCACAGCGACCAGGGCGAGGAATCGTCGGCCTTCCTGAGGCTCATGCCCGGCTCGGAGGCGGCGCCGGACGCGCTGAAGCTCATGCCCAGCGAGGCGGCGAGGCGCTCGGCCTCGGCGATCAGCACGCTTTCCTGCGAATCCATCCGCTCGTAGAGCGCCTGGTCGGGTCGCGCCAAGCCGTTCGCCGTGTCGTCATCGAAGAAGACGAGGCGTTGGAGGTAAACCTCCTTCACGCCGATGTCGGCGGCGACGCGCACGAACTCGGGCAGCTCGGTGATCGTCTCCTTCAAGCCGGTCAGCCACGCCGAAACCTTGGGCAGGCCGTGTCCCTCGCGCTCCTGCATGGCGCGGAACTGGCGCACGTTGTGGAGGATGCGGTTGAAGTAGTTCTTGCCGCGCACCGCGAGGTAGGAGGACGGGTTGGACGCGTCGAGCGAGACGCGCAGTTCGTCGAGCCCGGCATCGATCAACGCCCGGCCGTTGCGCTCGGTCAGCAGCGTGCCGTTAGTGTTGAAGAGGACGTAAACGCCGCGATCCTTGAGGTAACGGACCATCTGCGGCAGGTTCTTCACCAGCATCGGCTCGCCGACGCCGTGCAGCACGGCGCGCTTCAGCGTCGGGATCTGGTCGACGATGGTGGTGAACAGCTCCCACGACATGTCGGCGGGCGGTTCCAGCTCGACGTAGGTGCGCGGGCAGGTCGTGCACAGCAGGTTGCAGCGGTTGGTCACCTCGAGGTAGAGGCACACCGGCTCGCGCTCCATGCGCTTGGCGCGCGCGGGGGCGACCGACTCGAAGTAGCGGCGCGGGTCGATGGTCTCAGAGGGTGACAGGCTGTCCATGATCTCCATCTTTCGTCTGAAGGCGGCGAACCGTGACTTCGCAAGCGAGTAGGGCGAAGAACGTCAGGTAGAAGAACGATCCCGCCGCGAAATCCGGTGGCCAACCCGCGGTGTACATGAGCGTCGCCGAGCCGGTCAGCCAGATCACCGGCCAGGACGGGACGAAGCAGAGGAACGGCACGAGCCATGCCAAATACCACGGGAAGTGGGGTGACGTCAGGACGGTGAACGCGACGACGAGCAAGAAGGCTCCACCGATGTCGGCGCCGGGTCCGTGCCGGAAAAGGACCAGGCAGCAGAGCACCGCGAGGACGATCACCGCGAACGGCGCGTAGAGAACCGCCGCTTGGATCGGTAACGCCGGCACGAGCGCCTTCAGCAAGTCAAAGAGGTAAAAGCCGATGCCGCTGCTGAGCCCTTCCTCCTGCGAGTAGCCGGACAGGAACCCGAAGATCTGTCGGCCGGCACCGAGGTAGGGGATGTAGAGCACGGCGACCGTGGCGAGGCCGGCGAGCGGCAGGCGCCAATCCCAGCGGCGGTAGGCGGCCGGCGCGACGAGCACGGGGAAGTACTTGACGAGCGCGGCGCCGCCCAGCGCGATGCCGGCGAGCACCGGCCGGCGCGCCTCCGCCGCCAGGAGCGCCAGCATCACGCAGGCGAGGGCGATGGCGTCGAGGTGCCCGCTGCCGGCGAACTCCCAGATTGGCAGCGGATGCCAGGCGTATAGGAGGATGCGGGTCGGCGGCAGGCGGCGCGCCGCCAGCAGCCGCATCATCGCCCAGCCGGCCGCCACCTCGAAGCCGACCATCGCCGCCTTCATGGCCGAGATCTGCTCGCTGACGCGGGTCACCAGGAAGAAGACGATCTGCGCGAGGGGCGGGTAGATCGTGTGGGCGTAGGTGGCGCGGTTGATCTCGGGGTAGATGTCGTCGTCGCGCAGGAAGGCGAGGTGGGGGTCGGCGGGGACGTAGAGGTAGGGGTTGATGCCGGCCGCCTGGACCCGCCCGTCCCAGATGTAGCGGTTGACGTCGCTGGACACGGGATCGATGGGGATCAGCATGGCGCGCAGGATGCCGGCGACAACCAGGATCCCCACCGTCGCCCGCTTGGCGCCGGCATGGTCGCCGACTTGCGCGCCACCCCGGTCGCGGAGCACGACCAGCGCGGCGAGCGCGTAGATCACGACCTCCACCCAGGTCCAGCGCATGATGTAATCGTCGGTTTCCTCGCCCAGGCGGCAGGCGAGCACGGCGTGGAGCGCGATGAAGGCGGTCGCGAGCAGGACCAGGAAACCGATGGAACGACGGCTCATCCCGGCGACCGCGCGATGTCGGACGGCGCGGGTTGGGACGGCGCGGGTTGCGCGCTAGCCTCGGCATCGAGGGCGGCGAGGAGCTGGCGCGTGTGGTGGGCCGGCGCCGGATGCGGCTCGGACGGCGCGCGGCCGGGGTCGCGGCCAAGGTCGCGGCGCAGCAGCGCCAGCGAGGTTTCGTCGTCGACGTCGTACCATTCCGGCAGGAGGTGGATGGGCAAGTCGATCTCTCGCGCGCGCTCCAGGGTCTGCCGCGCGACGTGCTCGGTGCTCCAGGTCACGTCGGCGAAGAGGCGCGCGTGACATCGTTTCAGGCCGAGGAAGTAGTAGCCGCCGTCGCTCGACGGGCCGAGGACCACGCGGTCGCCCGGCTCCGCCAGCACGCGGGCGGCCTCGACGAGGAAGGCGGTGGGCAGCGTCGGGCTGTCGGCGTTGAGCACGCAGGCCGCCTCGTGGCCGAGCCCGAGCAGGTGGCCAATCGCGCCGGCGAGCGTGGTGCCGAAATCCGGCGTCCAGGCCTCGAACAGGCCGATGGCGGGCGGCAGGAAGTCGAAGAAATCGCCCTCGCCTGGCGGCCCGTAGGCCATGTAGCCGGCGATGGAGGCGTGCGGGTCGGCCCGCTCGGCGGCGGCGATGAGGTTGGCCGCGATGTCGCGAAGGAACGCCGTGTTGCAGCGCGCGGCGTCGGCCCCCGACAAAGGCGGCGACAATCGCGTCTTGGTACGCCCGGCCTTGGACGCCTTCGCCATGACCGCGATCCCGCAACGGGCGGCTTCGAACTGATGGGCACGCAAGGTCGAGGTCGAGGCTCCGGTCGGATGACGTCCCGTCTTAGAACAACTACGATCTTCAGACGCCATCCGACTTCAAAAAAGTTTTCATGTGCCCATTTTCCAGCATGATTCGTCCATGGCCGGCGGTTCGCGCCCGCTCAACGTCCCGGGGCGCGGCGAAACCGCCATCGCGCTTCGGGCTGGGCGCCGCTCTCCGCCATCACCTTGATCTGCGTGGTCTGACGCGGGCCGCCGGTCGCGGCGAAGAGGACGGAGGGCTCGAGAACGAGCGCCGTGTCCGTCTCGAACAGCCAGGTTTCGCCGTCCGGCGCCTGGAGTTGGACGCCGCCGTCGGCCCCGCGCGCTTTGATGGCCGGGTGGAGGTGGAAGCGTACGACGTAGGGCACTGCGGTGGGCGGGCGCGGCCCCGCGGCCTCCAACCTGTCGCTGCCGTCGAGCGCCGTGCCGTCCCCGGACAGGACGAGGGTGCGGTGGTGGACGAGGCCGAAGCGGGCGAGGTAGCCGTCGTGCGTCATGGCCAGGCTGGTGTCCCCGTCCTCGGCGTCCTGGGAGCGCTCGAGCGTGACCCGTTCGGGGCCGGCGAGGATCTCCGTGCCGAGCCATCGCTGCAGGCCAGTGCCGGCGGCGAAGCGGCAGGACGAGGTGTCGTCGACGACCAGCGTCGAGTGGGCGGCGGTGGCGCGGGCCGCCTCGCGGGCGGTGACGCGGGTGTCGTCGGGCACGCCGCAGTTCATCACGATGCGCTGTTGGCCACTCGACAACTCGAAGGATAGGCAGCCGGCGTGGGCGCGCGCCGAAGAGCCGCGGGGCGGCGGCGGGCCGGCGTCGACGAGGACGAGGGTGCGACCGGCTTCCAGTCGCTGATAGCCAGCGTAGGGCGCGTTGTGGAGGGGCTGGGCGCGGGCGTCGTCGTGGGCGAGGATGGTGGCGGTGAGGCCGGGGGCGGTCACCCCCATGCCGTTGAAGAGGGCGAAGGTGCCGTCGCCGTGCCGGAACAGCCGGAGCATCGGCATCATCCGGTCGATCGCGTTCAACACCTGCGGGGGCGCCTGGATGCCGCGCGCCGCGTAGGCTTGGCGGAGCGGCAGGAGGTCGAGCAGCAGGTCGATGAGCGTTTGCGGGTTGCGGTTGACCGGTCCGCCATCGGCCAGCACCTGCGCGTCGACGGCCGCCGCGAGCACCTGCGTGGCGCGCTTGGGGAAGGCGCCGGCCTCCTGCGCGCAGAGGCTGAAGGCGGCGAGCGCGAGCGCGACCAGCAGCCGGTCCTCGCCACCGAGCCCGCCGGCGAGGCACCTTTCGAGGTAGGCCCGATGGATCGCCAAGGCCTGCATGAAACGGCCGTAGAAGCCGCGATCGGCGCCATCGAGGATGATGGGGGATTGCGAGAGCCAAGCGAGCACGCGGCGCGCGGCCACGGGCGCGTCCCAGGCCGGCGTGGCGGTCGGGCGCGGCGCGGCGGCCATGAAATCGGCGACGAGGACGCGGCCGCGGCCGCGCGCGAGGGTGCTGTCGGCGGCGCGCAGGTGCCGCAGCCAGCCAAAGCCGGCGAGCTGGCGCGACCAGGCGTCGTCGACGTCGGCGCCGAGCGCGAAGGGCGAACGGCCGTGCGCGTTGACGATCCGGCCGCCGAAAGCGAAGTAGCCGGCGCTGATGTCGGCGGCGGTGGTCGGGTCGGCGGTGCGGATGTCCTGGGGCGCGATGAGGAGGCGTTCGGGCGTCCTGACGCGCAGGCCCCTCGCCGCGCGACCCGGCAGCGCGAAGGTCCGACGCAGCGTGTGCATCCCCCGTTCGGCGAGGAGCGTCATCACGTGGAGGCGGTCCTTGAACATCGCGTCGGTCAGGACCTGCACTCCAAAGCCGGGCGATCCGCGCGACGGCCGCACCGCCCGCGACCCCATTGGCCAAAACGTCATGGGCCAAGACCCCACGGGCCAAGACGTCACGGGCCAAGGGCCCACCGGCCAAGATCCCGCCGTCAGCACCCGGCTTGAGACGGTCGCCACGGCAGGCCCGCTGGTGGCGAGCCTCCGGATGATGCGGCCAAAGCCTTTACGATCCGTTAACCACGTCGATCGAAAGCCGCGCTACCCTCGTCGCGTGAGGCGCGCGGCGAAGAAGCCGTCGAGGCCGGCGAAGCGGGGCTCGGGATCGGGCATGTGGCACGGCAGGCTGCGCAACTCGCCCTGCGCGTTGAGGATGTCCGTGAGGCCGCCGACCTCGGAGGCCGCGATGGGCGCGCGTGCCACGTCGGGGTTGCGCCGCAACAGCCCGGCGATCTGCGCCTCGCCCTCCTCCGGCTCGATCGAGCAGGTGCAGTAGACGATCGTGCCACCCGGCCGCGTCAGCTCCACCGCCTTGTCGAGGAGCCGGGCCTGGAGCGCGACGAGGTTGGCCAGGTCGCCGGGCTTCTTCGTCCAGGCGATGTCGGGGTGGCGGCGCAGCGTGCCGGTGCCGAGGCAGGGCGCGTCGAGCAGCACGGCGTCGAAGGGCTGCGCCTTCAGCGCCGTGGCGTCGGCGACGATGAAGTCGGCCTGGAGGCGCAGGCGCTCGAAGTTGGCGGACAGCCGCTTCAAACGCTCGGCGGAGCGGTCGATGGCGGTGAGCACCCCGCCGGCGGCGGCGATCTGCGCCGCCTTGCCGCCCGGCGCGGCGCAGAAGTCGGCGACGCGGTGGCCGGGCGCCACGTTCATGAGCGCCACCGGCAGGGCGGCGGCGGCGTCCTGCACCCACCATTCGCCGTCGGCGTAGCCCGGCAGCGCCTCGATCGGCTCGTGCGAGGCGACGCGGAGCGAGCCGGTCGGCAGCAACCTGGCGCCGAGCCTCTCGGCCCAACCGGCCGCGTCGGATTTGACGGTGATGTCGAGGGTCGGTTCGGCGCGGATCGCGGCGGCGATGGCGCGGGCGGTCGCCTCGCCGTAGGTCCGGCGCCAGCGCGTCGCGAGCCAATTCGCCACGTCCTGGTCGAGCGGGTCGCTCGCGCCTAGGATCTCGTCGCGGGCGCGCGCGACGTTGCGCAGCACCGCGTTGACCAGCGCCGCGAAGGGCGCCGTCTTGCGCTCGAGCCGCACGGCGCGCACCGCGAGGTCGACGGCGGCGTGGTCGGGCACGTCGAGCAACAGGATCTGCGCGGCGCCGACGATCAGCGTCCATTCCAGGTCCGGAACCTGGCGCGGCAAGCCCCCCTCCATGAAGCGGGCCAGGCTGGCGCGGATGGTGCCAAGCCGCCGCAGCGCGGCGGTGACGATGGAGCGGGTCAGCCCACGGTCGCGCGCGTCGAGGGCGCCGAGGCGGTTGGGCACCGCGCCGGGCGAGAAGCGCTCCTCCAGCAGGTGTCCCTTGGCGACGATGTCCTGGAGGATCGAGGCGGCGGCGATGCGGGCGAGCAGGCCCGGGTGCTTCTCCGCCTCGGCCCGCTCGGCGGCGGCCTGTGCGGCGGCGTTGCCGCTCGTGCCCTGCCCCCGCGCCTTCGGTTTGGTTCCGGGTCGCCGCGTCGTCTCCGCCAAGTCACCCTCGCCGCCGTGTCGTCGCCGATCCTAGCATAGAGCGGGCGCTTTGCGCGAAACATACGCTCGTCCCGCCGAACGCGCCGCATGTCCCGGTCGCATGCCCCCTGTCGCATGTCCCCGCCGCATGCCGCGACGCGTAGGGCGACCTTAACCATTCTGCTGTTCCATCGGTCCCACGCCATAGCCGGTGGAGACTCGCGTGAAGACGTTCGATGCATTGGTGGTTGGCGCCGGCCCGGCAGGGCTCACCACGGCCTACACGCTCGCGAAGGCCGGACGCAGCGTCCACGTCATCGAGCGCGACCCGACCTACGTCGGCGGCATCAGCCGCACGGTGAACTACAAGGGGTTCCTGTTCGACATCGGCGGCCACCGCTTCTTCTCCAAGTCGAAGGAGGTGGTCGACCTGTGGAACGAGATCCTGCCCGACGACTTCATCGACCGGCCGCGCCTGTCGCGCATCTATTACAAGGGCAAGTTCTACGCCTACCCGTTGAAGGCCTTCGAGGCGCTGCGCAACCTGGGGCTGGTCGAGAGCGCGGCCTGCGTCGCCTCCTACGGCTGGGCGCGGCTGTTCCCCATCAAGACGCCGAAAACCTTTCACCAATGGGTCCGCAACCAGTTCGGCGAGCGGCTCTTCTCCATCTTCTTCAAGACCTACACCGAGAAGGTGTGGGGCATGGGCTGCGACGAGATCTCGGCCGACTGGGCGGCGCAGCGCATCAAGGGCCTGAGCCTGATGGGGGCGGTGGTCGACGGCCTCAAGCGCTCGCTCAAGCTCGGGCGGGCGGCGGGCGGCGGCCCGTCCCCCGGCGCGCCGGTCGCCAAGTCGCTGATCGAGAGCTTCCGCTATCCCCGTCGCGGCCCCGGCATGATGTGGGAGGCCGCCGCCGCCAAGTTCCAGGCCATGGGCGGCACGCTCGCCATGGGCTCGACGCTCGACGCGCTGTCCTACGATGAGGCGCGCCGGCTTTGGACGGTGACGTCGAGCGCGCTGGACGGCTCGACCACGAGCGTGCAGGCCCGCCACGTCGTGTCCTCCGCGCCGATCGCCGAGTTGATGGACCGCATCACGCCCCGGCCGCTCTCCACCTTCCAGGCGCGCGCCCTGAAGTACCGCGATTTCCTCACCGTGGTGCTGATCGGTCGGCCGCAGGCGGAGCTGCCGGACAACTGGATCTACATCCACGACCCCAGCGTGAAGGTCGGCCGCGTCCAGAACTTCCGCTCGTGGTCGCCGGACATGATCCCCGACGCCACCTCGACCTGCCTCGGCCTCGAATACTTCTGCTTCGAGGGCGACGGGCTGTGGACCGCGTCGGACGACGAGCTGGTGGCGCTGGGCAAGCGCGAGATCGCCAAGATCGGCCTGATGGACCCGGCCGACGTGTACGACGCCTGCGTGGTCCGCCAGAAGAAGGCCTATCCTGTCTACGACGAGGCCTACGCCGCCAACGTCGACGTGATCCGCCGCGAGATCGCGCTGCGCCTGCCGACCCTGCACCTCGTCGGCCGCAACGGCATGCACAAGTACAACAACCAGGACCATGCCATGATGACCGGTATGCTCACCGCGCAGAACATCATCGCCGGCGCGACCCTCTACGACACTTGGCAGGTCAACGAGGACGCCGAGTACGGCGAGGCCGGGCTGTCGGGTGCTTCGGAGGCGCTCAAGAGCGAGCGCCTCGTGCCCAAGCGGGTGGCGGCGTGAGGGCGGCGGCGTGACGGCCGCCTCGCTGCACGACGCGGGCCGGCTGCGTGTCGGCCGGCACCGGCTGCCGCGCGTGCTCGCCGACCTGCTGGGCTACGGCTTCGTCAGCGTCGTGGCCCTCGCCTGCGACTACGGCCTGCTGGTGGCGCTCAGCGCGGCTGGCCTGCACTACCTCGTCGCGGGGGCGTTGAGCTTCACGGTCGGCATGGTCGTCGCCTATGCCCTCAGCGTCCGCTTCGTGTTCGCCCGCCGCCGCTCACTGACGCGGGAGGCCGAGGCCGCCGGTTTCTTCGCCGTCGGCCTGCTCGGCCTGCTCCTCACGCAGGCGCTGCTCTACGTGTTCGTGTCCCACCTGGGGTTCGCCGTCGACGTCGCCAAGGTGCCGACGACGGCGATCGTCTTCGCTTTCAACTTCCTGTGCCGGCGCGGGCTGGTCTTCACCGCCGCCAAACCTTGATCCACCAAACCTCGCGCCGGCTCCAAGAGGGTGGACCGGCGATCGAAGGACGCGCCGGTCCTACGACAACGTCATCACGCAATCCGACCATGGACCGGCGAGTTGGCAGGCGTGACGTCGACCATCGTCCGGCCGGGTCGGGAAATCCTCGCCTCAGCTAATCCCGAGCTGATGGTAATGAACGACCAGCGCGAAGCACACTTGCTTGATCTCGTCCGGGGTAATGGCACTGACATCGTCCATTCCGAGCCGAGCGATCCTCAACAGTCGTTTCTCGACCGAGATCACGTCGCTCGCCTCGTTCCTCAGCATCGCCTCGATCGTTTCCTGGCGCGTCTCGGAATAACTGGTCACGGCGAAACACCCTGTTGCAACACGATAAATAGGTTAGGTCCAAGGCATCAGCGCAATCGCATTTGCTACATTCCAAGTTTGTTGATCATGGAAGGACGTGCCAAGTCACCGGGGCGGTGAGCGAAGGGTAAGGTGCGCAACCCCGCCACGGCGTCACGATGATCACCAGCGACAAGGGGGTTGGCAGGCCGAGGAGCGGGCGGTTCCCGACGTCGTCCCAGGATGGGATCACGGTCCGGGGGAAACCTCCCGCGAACGGAGGCCAGCGGCGAGGTTGGCGTCCCGACACAAGAACAACGCGAAGGCGGATCCGATCCAGGGCGGGACGCGCGGCCGGCGCGAGTGGAGCCGAGGCCGGGCGTGGCCGGAACGGGAAAGGGCCCGGCTCTCGCCGGACCCTCCATCGTTCGTCGTCGAGGGAGCGAGGGTTACTCGTCGCCCTTCTTGTCGCGGGCCTTCAGCGCGGCGCCGAGGATGTCGCCGAGCGAGGCGCCGGAGTCGGCCGAGCCGTAGGCGGCGATCGCCTCCTTCTCGTCGGCCAGTTCCAGCGCCTTGATCGACACCGAGACTTTCCGCGCGCGGCGGTCGTACTGGGTGATGCGCGCGTCGACCTTCTCGCCAACGGCGAAGCGCTCGGGACGCTGGTCCGGCCGATCGCGGGCCAAGTCGTTGCGCTTGATGAAGGCCACCATGTCGGTGCCGGCGATCTTGACGTCGATGCCACCTTCCTTGATGTCGATCACCTCGCAGGTGACGACGCTGCCCTTGCGGACGTCACCGGCCGACGCGTCCTCGCTCGGGGCCGGTGCGTGGGCGTCGCCGCCGACCTGCTTGATGCCGAGCGAGATGCGCTCCTTCTCCGTGTCGACGTCGAGCACGCGGGCGCGCACGATGTCGCCCTTCTTGAAGTCCTCGATCGCCTGCTCGCCCGGCTTCTGCCAGTCGAGGTCGGACAGGTGCACCATGCCGTCCACGTCGCCGTCGAGGCCGATGAACAGGCCGAACTCGGTCTTGTTCTTGACCTCGCCCTCAACCTCGGACCCGATCGGGTGCTGGTCGGCGAAGATCTCCCACGGGTTCGACAGCGTCTGCTTGAGCCCGAGCGAGATGCGGCGCTTGATCGAATCGACCTCCAGCACCTGCACGTCGACCTCCTGGCTGGTGGCGACGATCTTGCCGGGGTGGACGTTCTTCTTGGTCCAGCTCATCTCGGAAACGTGGATCAGGCCCTCGATGCCGGCCTCCAACTCGACGAAGGCGCCGTAGTCGGTGATGTTGGTCACCCGGCCCTGCCAACGCGAGTTGATGGGGTACTTGGCCTCGATGCCCTGCCACGGATCGTCGAGCAGCTGCTTCATGCCGAGCGAGATGCGGTGCGTCTCGTGGTTGATCTTGATGATCTTGACCTTCACCGTCTGGCCGATGCTGAGCACCTCGGTCGGATGGTTGACGCGGCGCCACGCGATGTCGGTGACGTGCAACAGGCCGTCGATGCCCCCTAAGTCGACGAAGGCGCCGTAGTCCGTGATGTTCTTCACGGTGCCGTCGATCACCTGGCCCTCTTCGAGGTTGGCGACGATCTCGTGGCGCTGCTCGGCGCGGCTCTCCTCCAGCACGGTGCGGCGCGACACGACGATGTTGCCGCGACGGCGATCCATCTTGAGGATCTGGAACGGCTGGGGCACCTGCATGAGGGGCGTGACGTCGCGGATCGGGCGGATGTCGACCTGGGAGCGGGGCAGGAAGGCCACGGCACCGTCGAGGTCGACGGTGAAGCCACCCTTGACCTGGTTGAAGATGACGCCCTCGACCTTCTCCTGGCGCTCGAACGCCTTCTCGAGCTTGACCCAGGACTCCTCGCGCCGCGCCTTGTCGCGCGAGATGACCGCCTCGCCGAGCGCGTTCTCGATGCGCTCGAGGTAAACCTCGACCTCGTCGCCGACGACGAGCGGGCCTTCGCGGCCGGGTCCGATGAATTCCTTGAGGGCGACGCGACCCTCGGTCTTCAGACCGATGTCGATGACCGCCACGTCCTTCTCGATCGCGACGACGCGACCCTTGATGACCGAACCCTCGAAGGCCTCGTTCTCGCCGTAGCTCTGGTCAAGCAGCGCCGCGAAATCGTCGCGCGAGGGCGAATAGGTGGAAACGTCTGACATTCATTCTCCTGGAGGGGCCTCGGGTGGAGGCCGGCGCCGGCGGTTCGGGGTTGCGGATCGCTCGAACCGGCCGGGGCCTCGCCAAGGGAGGCGAGACCACCGCGTCGAAACGCGGGCCGACGCGTGGACGGCCGATGGGAGCGGGGTGCGAGGGGGATGTAGCAGCGGCGTGGGCGACGGGCAAGGGCGCGAGGTGCCATCCACGGCGTCCGACCGGCCAAGTCAGGGATGGACGGCCACACATAACTCTGCGTCATCGCGCATCATGCATGAGGAAACGAAGCTGGCGATTGCATCCGTCAAGGGCAGCTCAGACCCGAGGGGTACAGCTACCTAAGAATTCGCCTGTGGCGATCGCAGGCTCGATGACGGTTCGGGCACAGCGATCAACTTGCAAGATCGCGACGACAAGATACCCAGCGTTTCGTCGGCGGGGCGCCCCATCGAACGGGCTTATAAGCAGGGAAGCGCCAGGATGCATGATCTCCCAGCATTCATGCCTTCAATTCATTGGAAATCATGGTCGAAGGGGATTGGTGCGGCTCTACACGATTACTCCATGCGCCCTTCAGGGCTCCACGTATCTCAAAGGAACCTCGGGCAGCAGCCTCAGATCCGTGTCAGGGCTTCCAGTCGACGCATCAGGATCGGCAGCTGCTCATGCGCCATCGTCGCGACGGCCGGGTCGTCACCCTCGCTGATGTAGGTGCGATAGTCGCTCTCGACCTGGCTGAGCGCGTCGAGCTGCAGGACGAAGTAAAGTTTGTCGAAGGCGCGACCGTGCAACGTCTTCAACTTGGCGAGGTCGGCCGTGGCCGGCATGCGCGAGTTGGCGGCTTCCAGCACGGAGGCCTGGGCGGCCGGCTCGACCCTGCCGGTCATACCGACGACCGCCACCGAACGACCGGTCATGACCCCATCGGCGTCCGCTACCTGCGAGCGGGCGCCATGGCCAGCCGGCGTCGCCTCGGCCAGCGCGGTCGCGACCTGCTTGGCCTCGCTTGTCTCGTCCGTGGCATAGGCGACGATGGCGGCGCTGCTCGTTTGCGAGCGGGCCATCCGGCTCGACGCGTCAAGGATCGACAGGTTCGCAGCCACGTTGGCCAGGAACGCCTCCGTCATCGGCGAGGCGGCCTGGGCAGGCGCCTGGAACAGGGCGAAGGAGAAACCAACCGCAGCGACGGCAGCGCCGAACGTCTTCATGTGCGAACCCCTCAGTCAGCGGAGGGATTACGCGGCAGCAGCCCGAACGTTCCCGCCCCGTCCACCGATGCCCGGCGCGGCATCGGTCATGGAACGCCGCGCCGCTGGTGGGACACGCCGGCATCGGCGTGAAATCATCGGTGGCCTTCTCAGGGCCGCGCGTAAGCCCAGCCCCGCTCCTGCAGCTCGGCGACGCGGACGATGCCGGCCGGCGTATCGGTGACACCGGGAAGCTCAACGATCTCGGCGGCCGTCTTGCCCTGGGATTCCGCGACACCGCGGCGCGAGTTCTGGCAGGCGGCGAAGGTGACGGCCGGGCCGAGCGACCGCTGGAGGCTCGCGATCTTGTCCTTCACCATCGAGGTGTCGACCGCCAGCATCCCGTAGCCCGGGCCGAAGGCGACGACCTCGATGGCGAACGGCTCGCCCGAGGCTTGGTAATGGGCGGCATAGTTGCCGGCGTTGCCGAGCGCCGTGCGCTGCACCTTGACGTCGTCCGTGCTGACCTGGATCACCAAGCGGTGCTTGGGGCTGCCGGGATTGGGGCTGCCGGGGTTGGGTTGGCCAGCGACGTCCTCGGCGTCGACCGCCGCCGCCCGCGCCGTCACGGGGGCGAGCGCGCCGGCGAAGAGGCCGGCCAAGCCGAAGGCACGACGGTTCATCCCACTCACTCCTCGCACGCTCACGCCTCGCACGCGTGTGCCCCGGCGCCGTCGGTCGCGACGCCGTCGGGTTCGATCACGCTCAGCTTCGCGTAGTCGACCATGGTCCGCGTCGAACCGATCGAGCGGATCGCCTGAACGTAGCGCATCCCCACGCGGATGTCCGCCCCGGCGATGGTGTGGACGTCGCTGACCTCCTGCCCGATCGCCGGGTCCCAAGCCGACACCGCGACCACCAGGCGAATGGAGGCGAACTCCCCTGGGCTCAAGGCGTGGAGCGGGCTGTCCTCGTCGATGACGTGCATCAGCGTCCACAGCACGACCAGGACGGGGTTGCGGTTCCGGATCAGTGGCAGGTCGACGATGTTGACCTGGGCCTGGCCCTCCGCCGACATCGAGCGCACCAGGACATGGATGGTGGCGGTGGCGTTGTGGAGCAGGCTGGTGCGCGCGTTGCCGATGCGCAGCATCAGGGTGCGGCGGCCGTTGTTCGTCGTCACCACCGGATGGGCGGCGTAGAGCATCTTCGCGCGCGGCTTGGAGAAGCGGATGAACAGGAGGCCGGTCATGATCGCGGTGAAGACCGTGCCGGTCACGATCTCCAGGCTCGAGACGACGTGGCCGTAGGGCGTGCCGGGGTACATCTCGCCGTAGCCGACCGTCGCCAGCGTTTCCAGCGAGAAGTAGAAGGCGTTGACGAAGGGATGGCCGGCCGGCTCGTTGGCGATGGCGCCGGGCTGGAGCGCGTAGAGCGCGGCGAACAGCGTGTTGATCGCCACCTCGGCGGCGATGAACAGCAGCCCGAAGCGCCGCCAGTTCAGCGAGACGGCGAAGTAATAGGGATCCTGGGGATCGAACCGCGTCAGCCCGGTCTTGATGAACTCCTGCGCGCCGACGGTGAGCCGCACGGGGCCGGTGATCCGGTGCCACGGCCTTGCCGGCCTCCCCCTTCGCGGCGCGCGCGTCATCGGCGTCCGTCCCCGCCGGCCGCTTCTGTCAGGCCGATCGGGAGCACCCCCGCGCCGCCGCCAAACGACCATCGACGATGTCGCGCGCCGCCGCGAAGGCTTCCTCGATGCCGAGCGCGGTGGTGTCGAGCGTCACCGCGTCGTCCGCCACCCTGAGCGGGGCGGCCGAGCGTCCGCTGTCGCGCGCGTCGCGGCGCAGGATGTCGGCCAGCACGGCGGCGGGGTCGACGTCCTCGCCCCGCCCTTCCAGCTCCAGCACGCGCCGGCGCGCGCGGGCCTCCGCGCTGGCGATCACGAAGATCTTGGCGTCGGCGTCGGGGCAGATCACCGTGCCGATGTCGCGACCATCGAGCACCGCACCGGTCGGCGCCCCCGCGAACCGGCGCTGCGCCGCCATCAGCGCGGCGCGCACGGCCGGCAGCGCCGCCACCACGGAGGCCGCCTCGCCCATGTCCTTGCCGCGCAGCGCGTCCTCGTCGAGGCGCAGCAGGTCGAGGGCGGTGGCCGCCGCCACCGCCGCCTCGACGTCGGCCAGCGGGCGCCCGGCCCGCAGCACGGCGTGCGCGGTCGCGCGGTATAGTAGCCCGGTGTCGAGGTGCGGCAGGCCGAACGACGCGGCGAGGCGCTTGGCCAGCGTGCCCTTGCCGGACGCCGCCGGCCCGTCGAGCGCGATGATCATCGTGGGTGCCTCGGCAGGGGTGCCCTCATCGCGACCAAGCCCTTCATCGGAACACCGCGCCCAGGCGCGCCATGTCGGCGCGGAACATCGGGTAGCTCGTGGCGATGGTCGCCGCGTCGTCGATCCGCATCGGCGCCATCGCCGCCAGGCCGAGGCACAGGAAACTCATGGCGATGCGGTGGTCGAGGTGGGTCGCGACCGAGCCGCCGCCGGCGACGACGCCCGCCCCGCCGGCCACCACGAGGTCGTCGCCCTCGACCGCGTGGGAAACGCCGGCCGCGGCCAACCCGTCGGCCACCGCCTGGAGGCGGTCGGATTCCTTCACCCGCAGTTCCCCCAACCCGCGCATCCGCGTTTCACCGGTCGCGAAGGCGGCGGCGACGGCGAGGATCGGGTACTCGTCGATCATGGCCGGCGCGCGCCCGGCCGGCACGTCGACGCCTCGCAGCCCGGCGGCGGCGCGCACGCGGAGGTCGGCGACGCCCTCGCCGCCCTCCTCCCGCTCATCGAGGACGGTGATGTCCGCCCCCATCTCGCGCAGCGTGGCGAGCAGGCCGGTGCGCAGCGGGTTGGTCATCACGCCCTCCACGACGACGTCGGAGCCCGGCACAATCGTCGCCGCGACGAGGGCGAAGGCGGCCGAGGACGGGTCGGCCGGGACGATCACCGTGCGCGGGCGCAGTTCGGGACGGCCCACCAGCGTGACCTTGCGGCCGCCGTCACCGAACGGCTCGACGGTGACGTCGGCACCGAAGAAGGCCAGCATCCGCTCGGTGTGGTCGCGGCTCGCCTCCGCCTCGATCACGGTCGTGCGCCCCGGCGAATTCAGGCCGGCGAACAGCACGGCCGACTTGATCTGGGCGGAGGCGACCGGCGTGCGGTACTCGATGGGGGTCGGCTCGGCGGTGCCCTGGATCACCAGTGGGCAGCGGCCGCCCTCGGCCTGCTCGATGACCTCGACGCCCATGAGGGCGAGCGGGTCGAGGATGCGGCGCATCGGCCGGCGGCGCAGCGAGGCGTCGCCGTCGAAGCGGGCGCGCAGCGGGTGGCCGCCGACGACGCCGAGCATCAGCCGCGATCCCGTGCCGGCGTTGCCGAAGTCCAGCGTGTCGCGGGGCGGCAGCAGCGAGCCGACCCCCATGCCGCGCACGACCCAGGCCGTGCCGTCCCGCTCGATCGTGGCGCCGAGCGCGCGGCAGGCTCCCGCCGTGCGCAGGACGTCCTCGCCCTCCAGCAACCCCTCGACGCGCGTGGTGCCGACGCTGAGCAGGCCGAAGATCATCGCGCGGTGGGAGATCGACTTGTCGCCCGGCGGGCGCAGGCGGCCACGGAGCGGCTGGCCAGGCACCGCCGTCAGGGCGTTGGCAGGGCTGGGCTGGGACGTCAAGCGGCGGTTCCCTGCGGTGGACATGAGGGCTGCGGACATGGGGGCCGCGGGTCAGGACGCCCTAACATGGCGCGCCGCGACCTGTCACCACGCGCACCGGGCCCTTCCCGCCCGCCCTGGCCTGACTTGGCGCCTCCTTGGCCCCTCCCCCGGCGCCAAGGCCTTCCCTCGGCGCCAAGGCTTCCATTGACACGGGCACCAACCCCCACTAGTCGAGCCGCCACACTCCCGACGGGGGCCTGACAGGGGCCGATCCCGCTCTCGTTCAAAGGTCGTTCACCCGTGGCGAAGCCTGAGCTTGGCTCCAAGCGTACGTGCCAGAATTGCGGCACCAAGTTCTTCGACATGGGCAGGGACCCGATCACCTGCCCGAAATGCGGGGCCGTGTTCCAGGCGGTCGCCCTGTCGAGCCGCGCGTCGCGCGCCGCCGCCACCCGCGACGACGACGAGGCCGAAACGGAAACCGGCGCGGAGGTCGTGACCCTCGAGGACGCCGACGCGATCGATGACGGCAAGGTGGCCCCTGCGGCCGTCGAGGACGACGCCGACATCATCGAGGACGATGCCGCCAGCGACGACGAGGACACCTTCCTCCAGGAAGAGGAGGAGGACGATGCCGATGTCGCCGACCTGATCGACGGCGAGATCGAGGACGACGAGGAGCGCTGAGGCACCCGCCGGACGCGGATGGGGCTGGTATCCCCTGCCCGGCGGCGAGCGGGCGCGTCGCCGCGATGCTAACCTTATCGTCGGGGCGTGTCTTGTTTCCCCAAACGGAAATTGATTTAACGCTCGGATAGGGAACGCGGCAGGACTTCATGCGATCAATTGCGGTGTTCGGCGCTTCAATCGTCCTCGGCCTCTCGACGGCGGCGGGTTCGGCCGATCGATACCATGTGACCGATCAGGAGAAGGCGGCCTGCACGGAGGATGCCGCGCGCTTGTGCATCTCCGCCTACCCGGACGAAGAGAAGCTGCTGTCCTGCATGAAGGACAATCGCACCTCCCTCAGCCCCGCCTGCCTCACGGCCTTCGACGCCGGCGTCAAGCGCCGCCACCTGTGAGACACGCCGTCCCGCCGTAGGCTTCGCCTCTCGCGGAAGGCTTCACGCCATGCTGCGGGTTTCGCGCTCAGGCGGGTGAGGCGGCCATCGCCTCCCGCCGCGTGGCCGCCGATATCGCCTCCGAAACGGCGATGTTGTGGCCGAACGCGTCGAGCGCTTCCGCGATGATCGCACCCTCGTGGTCCGGCGGAACGGCGTCGAGCGCTTCGCGCATCGCGACCTTCGGCGTGCGGAGGTCGGCGAGCGCGGGGAAGTCGTAGAAGGCGAGGGCCTCGGGGCCGACGTCGTGGAAGCGGGCGAGCAACGGCTTCAAGATCTGACCGCCGCTGAGGTCGCCGAGGACGCGGACGTAGGCGTGGGCGATGAGGCGGTGGCCGTGCCCGGCGGCGCGGATCGCGAGCGCGTAAGCTTCGGCTTGCGGCAGCACGGGCAACGTCCGCTCCCATCGCGCACCGGCGAGCGCTTCGAGGTCGGCGAGGAGGGCCGGCAGTCGGCGCAAACGCGTATCGGTGAAGGCGGCCGGCACATCCGTCCCGCTCCCCCTGGACCCGTTCCGCCCGGACCCATCCCGCCCAAGGTGGGCGTCGAGCGCCGCTTCCAAGGCGGCGTAAATGGGAACGAGGTTGCGAAGGTACAGGGTGTAGCCCTCGCGAGCGGCGCGACCGCGGAGCAGGTCGGCGAGGAAGCCGGTCCGCTCGGCCCGTCGATGCACGTCCGCCGTGGCCTCGCGCAGCGCGGCGGAGAAGCGCGGGCCGGCGCCGGTCGCGGCGACGGCGGACGGGGCGGAACCGTCGAACGGGGCGGAAGGATGTCCCATGCCGCGCCCATATCAGCCGGAACGGGAACAGCCAAGCTGCCGATTGAACGCGGGGGCGCCTTCGGGCGACCGGCGCACCTTGGATCCAGCGCGTCTGGAACCGATGAGGCGCGTCGGCGGCGGCCCGGAAGCCGTCGCCGACGCGTCAGGGATTAAGTCGATCGGCGATCCGCCAACGCTATTTCGGCGCGGAGGATTGCGTGACGGAGTTGCTCGGCTGGGGGTGGGGGCCTTCCAGCCAGTTGAACCGCGAGGTCGACAGCAGGATGAAGTGGATCAGCAGGGCGAGGCCGAACAGGAACGTGAACAGGGCGACCAATGTCCGGCGGGGATCGAAGAGCAGCCATACGCGCCACATGAGCGTGTCTCCTTAAGCGAGCGCGGTGAGGACGTGGTGGACCAGGTCCATCGAGGTCTTGTAGCCGTTCGGCCCGGGGAGCCAGGGGCGCCACAGGTAGACCAGGATGTGCGCGACGATCGCCACGCTCGTGAAGATGATGAAGCTGGTCACGAAGATCGAGTGGAACTCACGCGCCTCCGGTTCCGTCATGCCTGAGATGGAGACGTCGCGTCCCTGGACTTCAGCCATGTTACCCTCCTGTCGTTTGGCCGGATCGGCCGTTACCGCGATGATCCATGCGGCGGGATCGTCGAGGCGGGTTCCCCCGCCAAGACGGGCAAACGCCCGGGCGACCGGGCGAATCGGGGCATGCGCCTAGCCGGAGAAGGCGATGCGCGTGGTGGTGCCGGAGGCTTCCCAGGCTTCCGCGAAGGCGGAGCGGCGGGGCGCCGCCCGGCGCCAGAAACGCGGGTCGAGCCGGACCAGCACCGCCGCCACCAAGTGGAAGGCGAGGCATAACGAGAAGATCAGCTTGAATTGCAGGCCGTCGCGGTACTGCTCGGCGGCCGGCGCGGCGGGGCGGCGCGTCGTCTCGCGTCGCGCGCCGATCCCATAGGTGCTCATGCTCTGTGCGGTCATGGGTCGTTCCTCCATGCTGAAGCCGTCGTCGAAGTCGGTGCGGGGCTCGGCGCGCTCACGCCGCGCCGCCGGCGGCGAAGGCGAGGCCGGAGTCCGCGACGTGGCCGGCGGTGACGCGGGTGTCGCCGTCGCTGTGCGCCGCCCGCTCCGCCGCGTCGCGGAGCCGCTTGGCGGCGGAGATGCGGACCAGCACCGGCTGCGCCTCGACCAAGGTTTCAAGCGCGGCGCGCGCGTCGTCGTCCCAGGCCAGCGAGGGCGCCGGCCGTCCCGCGAGCCGCGCAGGCGTCGCGACGGTCTTGTCCATCGCGCTCGCCAGCGGGATCATGTGGAAGAGCGCGTCGAACAGCGCGTTGCACACCTCCTGCACGAGCCAGGTCGCGCCGGAATAGCCCATCACCGGCGTTCCCGTGTGGCGGCGGATGATGGCGCCGGGAAAGGAAGCCTGGATGAACGTCGCGCGCGACGATACCTCGGCGAGGTACATGCGCTCGTTGAAGGAGCCGAACATGACCATCGGCGCCCTCGCGTGGCAGAGCGCGCGGACTTGGTCGTTGTCGGTCTTCGCGCCGGGCCTGCGCGCCACAGCGAAGGCGCAGGGCAACCCCATCTCGCCTTCGAGGAAGCGCTGGACGCCCCGCGCGTAGGTTTCGGTCGCGACGACCGCGAAGCTCGCGGTGGCGAAGAAGTCCTGGGTGACCGAGCGCCACAGGTCCCACAGCGGCTTGATCGTGGTGTGCTTCTCCCGCTCGATGAACGGTTCGGGGTCGAGGCCGAGCAGGTCGCCTAGCGCCCGCAGGAACTTGGTGGTGGCGTGCAGGCCGATCGGCGCCTGGAGGTAGGGGCGGTCCAACCCCTCGCAGAGCAGCCGCCCGAATTCGCGGTACAGGCAAACGTTGACGTCGGCGTTCGCCAGCTTGGCGACGTCGGCGACGTGGCAGCCGAGCGGGAACGTCAGGTTGACGGTGGCGCCGATGCCCTCCACCAGCCGACGCACCTCGGCGAGGTCGGAAGCCATGTTGAAGGTGCCGTAGATCGGCCCGATGATGTTGACGCGGGGGCGCTCACCCTCCTTGAGCGGCTTGGGCGGGGCGACCTTCTTCGGCCCGAACTCGGTCCACAGCCAGTTGATCGCGCGATCGGCCGCCTGCCACTGGTCCTCGTCGATGGTGCGCGGCAGGAAACGCTTGATGGCGGTGCCTTCCGGCGTGACGCCGCCGCCGATCATCTCGGCGATCGAGCCGGTCACCACCACCGCCGGCAGCGCCGGGTCGAGGCTCGCGTGGGCGCGGCGCATCGCGCCCTCCGTGCCGGTCTTGCCGAGTTCTTCCTCCGATAGGCCGGTGACGACGATCGGCAGTTCGTGCGGCGGCAAACCATCGGTGTAGTGCAGCACGGCGGTGACCGGCAGGTTCTCGCAGCCGACCGGGCCGT